>JANNGD010000194.1:0-9722 GCA_031380515.1 Ferruginibacter sp.
AAAATCTATTATCAGCTTGTAGTAGGAAAAAAGCAGGCAGAAAGTATAGATGCAAATATAGAAAGATTTGAAAAATTGTTTAAGGATACCAAAGAAATATACAAGCAAGGTTTTGCAGAAAAACTAGATGTAGATAAAGTAGAAGTGCAATTGAATAATTTGAAAACAGAGAAATTTAAAATAGACAATCAATTGGAGTCTGGTATTGCAGGTTTAAAGTTTTTAATGAACATGCCACAAAAAGAAACATTGATACTTACCGACACAGTGAGTGAAGAATCTTTAAAGGACAATGTTTTAGACGAAAGCTATGATTACAATAATCGGAAAGAAATTCAATTGTTGACAATAGCAAATGAATTGAACGGATACAATGTACGCAGATACAAACTAAGCAAATTACCTACCGTTGCTGCTTATGCCTCTTATCAAAAAAATGCACAACGTACTTCTTTCGATTTTTTTGGCAATGGTGATTGGTTTACAACAACGCTTATAGGCTTAAAAGTATCAGTTCCTATTTTTGATGGCAATGCTCGTAATGCCAAAATTCAAAAAGCAAAATACGAAGTACAAAAAACGAAAAACACCATTGAGCAAACCAAAGAATCCATTGATTATGATGTAAGTGCCTCTAGGATAAAAATGAAAACGGCTTTACTTACCACAGATAACCAAAAGCGAAACTTGGTATTGGCGGAAAAGGTATACAACACTACAAAGAAAAAATACGAAGCAGGCTTGGGAAGCAACCAAGAAATATACAATGCACAAACAGAATTGAAAGTGGCACAAACCAATTACTATAGCGCATTGTACGATGCTGTAATAGCAAAAATAGATTACCTAAAAGCTGTAGGAAGATTGTAAAATTATATAAAAATGTTACAACAGATTTTACAGAATTATTTCTAAAACAAAAAACATAAGCATAAACATATACCAATGAAAAGAATAACAACCTTCCTTTTTTGCGCTGCATTCGTTCTTGTACTGGCATCTTGTAGTTCAAAAAAAGATGCAACGGCGAACTTGAATGATAAAAAAGCTGCCATAGAAAAACTAAAAGCAGAGAATGCTAAAAAGGCAGAAGAAATAAAAAAGCTGCAAGAAGAAGTAAATGCTAGTGGTGGTGGCGAAGCTGCTAAAATAAAACTGGTAGCAACTATACCAGTTACCATCCAAAATTTTACACATTATATAGACCTGCAAGGCAAGGTTGATGCAGATAATATTTCTTATATATCGCCGCGTGGTATGGCAGGGCAAGTAAAAGCAATTTATATAAAAGAAGGGCAGTTTGTAAAAAAAGGGCAATTGGTTTTAAAACTAGATAATGCAATCATGAGCCAACAGGTAGTTGCACAACGACAAGGAGTGGAGGTTTTAAAAACACAACTTGCTTTTGCAAAAAACATATATACTCGAACCAATAATTTGTGGCAACAAGGTATAGGGACAGAAGTACAATTGATTACAGCGAAAAATAATGTACAAGGCTTAGAAAATCAAATAGCTTCTGCTAATGAAGGTGTAAAAATAGCAATGGAGCAAATGAACACTGCCAATGTGTACAGTGACGTTTCTGGCGTTGCAGACCAAGTTAATATTAGAATTGGGGAAACATTTTCAGGAGTTACGCAGGGGCCGAATGGGTTGGTTTATCAAATTAAAATTGTAAATACCTCTTCCTTAAAAGTGGTAACAAGTATTCCAGAAAATTATTTGTCAAGGGTACGCACGGGCACGCCTGCAGAAGTATCTGTGCCAGATGTAAACAAAACGTTTAATGCTACGGTATCACTCATTGGACAATCAGTAGATGCCAACCGTGGTTTTACTGCCGATATAAAAATACCGTACGATGCAAGTTTAAAACCCAACCAATCTGCAAAAGTGCGCATATTGGATTATAGCTCAACAAACGTTGTAGTAATACCAGTAAATATTGTGCAAACAGACGAAGCGGGTAAATATGTTTATGTGCTAGAAAAATTGAGTAATGGCAAAGCCATTGCCAGAAAAAAAAGCATACAAGTAGGCGAATTTTATGGTAACAATATAGAAGTAAAAACAGGTTTAGCCGCAGGAGAGCAATTGATAACGGAGGGATACCAAAATTTGTATGAGAACCAATCTATTGCTACATCGTTATAATTATTTAAGAAAATAAAAAATATTTATGCATCATTTCATTGAAGGCATTTCAAAAAAATTTAAGCAGTTTAAACCCACTTCTTGGGCGGTAGATAATAAAACGGTCATTTATATCACTGCGGCCATTATTACTTTTATAGGAATGTATCAATTTAATACATTGCCCAAAGAGCAGTTTCCAGATATTGTAATGCCTACGGTAAGTGTTACTACTATTTATGTAGGAAATTCTCCAAAAGATATAGAAAACCTGGTAACAAGACCAATAGAAAAACAACTAAAAGGCATTAGTGGCGCTAAGGTGAAAAAAATTACCAGCACATCTCAAACAGATTATAGCCTTATTATTGTAGAGTTTGATAGCGATGTAAAAACAGATATAGCCAAACTTAAAGTAAAAGATGCTATTGATAAAGCAAAAACAGATTTGCCCAACGACCTCACCTCGCAACCGAATGCACAAGAGTTTGCATTTAGCGAAATGCCCATCATGTTTGTAAACGTAAGTGGCGATTATGATGGCGTAAAATTAAAAGAGTATGCAAAAAAACTCCAAGATAGGTTTGAACAATTAACAGAACTTACAAGAGCAGAGATTGTAGGTGCTCCAGAAAGGGAGATACAAATAAATGCCGATCCCTATAAAATGCAAGCGGCCAGTATTTCTTTTACAGATATAGAAAATGCTGTAAAAAGGGAAAACAACGATATAACAGGCGGCCTTATAGAAGTAGGCGACATGAAACGTACGCTTAAAATAAAAGGGCAATTCACAACAGCATTGGCTTTGCAAAATATTATTGTACGCAGCAGTTCGAGAGGAGCTTCCGTTTATTTAAGGGATATTGCAGAGCTAAAAGATACCATCAAACAAAAAGAAAGCTATGCACGCTTAGATGGGAAAAATGTAGTTACGCTAAATATTGTAAAACGCTCTGGCGAAAATCTTATAAGCGCTGCAGGCAAAGTAAAAGACATTGTAGCAAAAATGAAGGAAGATGAAGAGCTTCCCAAAAATTTGAATGTTGTAATAACAGGCGATCAAAGTAAAACCACCGCCACCTCCTTTAATGATTTGGTAAATACCATCATCATTGGTTTTGTGTTGGTATTAATGGTACTAATGTTTTTTATGGGAGTAACCAATGCCTTTTTTGTAGCATTGAGTGTGCCATTAAGTATTTTTGTAGCTTTCATGTTTTTGCCATTGGGCAATTTTATCATTGGTACGCCCATCACGCTAAATTTCATCGTATTATTTGCACTCCTTTTTGGGCTAGGTATTATTGTGGACGACGCTATTGTGGTAATAGAAAACACACATAGGATCTATAATAACGGAAAGGTAAATATTGTACGAAGTGCCAAAGAAGCAGCGGGAGAAATTTTTATTCCGGTACTAGCTGGTACCGCCACCACGCTTGCTCCATTCTTCCCTTTACTTTTTTGGAAAGGTATTATTGGTAAGTTTATGATTTACTTACCCACCATGCTCATACTTACACTTGCAGCATCGCTTGTTGTGGCTTTTATATTCAACCCTGTTTTTGCTGTTTCTTTTATGAAACCAGAAGGCAAAGAATTTGAAGAAAAAAAATCAGGCATATTTAAAAAGTGGTGGTTTTGGGCTGCTATCATTATGGGTGTAATTTTTAATTTAGTGGCTTTCATTGTTGGTGGTAGCAATGCTTATATGGAGGGAACCAGATTGTTCAACGAAGTAGTAGCCAGAAAAAAATCATTGCATGGGTACGGAAACTTTCTATTATTTATGGCAATATTGGCGGTATTGAATAGGTACCTTTTTAGGAGAATAATACATGCATTTCAGGATAGGATTTTACCATCAATGATGGGTAAGTACGAAAAATTATTGAGATGGGTATTGAAAGGCTGGAGACCAGCATGGATATTTGCGTCGTTATTTGGATTATTTATAATTTCTTTTTCTTTGCTTGGTTTAAGTATTAAGAGTGGAAGAACACAAGCTACTTTTTTTCCAAGTGGGGATCCTAATTTTATTTATGTGTATTTAAAAATGCCTGTAGGTACATCAATATACAAAACAGATAGTATTACACGTGTGTTAGAAGGGCGTGTGCAAAAAGTATTGGCAAGTGAATTACCAGGTAAAAAAGAAGGGATAGTAGAAAGTGTAATTACCAATATTGCAAATAGTGCAAGTACGCCTGATGATATAAATAGAAGTGTACAGCCAAATCTTGGGCGCATACAAATATCTTTTGTGGAATATGAAAAAAGAGACGGTAAAAAAACAAAACCATTTTTAGATTCAATAAGAGCGATGATGGTAGGTATACCTGGTGCCAGTATACAGGTAAATCAAGAAGAAGGTGGACCACCAACAGACCCACCAGTAAATATAGAAATAGTAGGAGACGAATATGATGAAATAGCAAAAGTGGCTACCAATCTTTCTAATTATTTAGACAACAATCCGATAAAAGGAATAGAAAATTTGCATACAGATGTGGATTTGAATAGTCCTGAAATAACAGTGAATATTGATAGAGAAAAGGCAATGGCACAGGGGTTGAGCACAGGGCAAATAGGCATGGAGCTTCGTACTGCTGTTTTTGGAAAAGAGATAAGCAAATTAAAAATAGGCGAAGACGAATACAAAATTCAATTAAGAACAAATGATTTGTTGCGAAACAACGTAACCGATTTAATGAACCTTCGTATCACATTTATGGATATGAATACGATGGGTATAAAATCTATACCAATAAGTGCTGTTGCCTCTTTTGATTTTACCAATACCTCTGGTGCTATTGCCCGTAAAAATGTAAAACGTACGATACAGTTACAGGCAAATGTATTAGAACAATCTATGGTAAATGGCATTAATGCAGAGCTGGCAACAAAGATTGAAGATTTTAAAAGAATATCAAAAACACCAGCATCAGTCTCCATTAAGCAATCAGGGCAAGGAGAGCAAGAAGCAGAAACTTCTGCATTTTTAGTAATGGCAATGCTTGGCGCTTTGGCTCTAATCTTTTTAATATTGGTGTTACAATTTAATGGAACTAGTAAACCATTTATTGTCCTCACAGAAATATTCTTTTCTGTAATTGGTGTATTGTTAGGCTATGCAATAACAGGAATGACAATAGCAAGTATAATGTTTGGTGTAGGTATTATTGGCCTTGCGGGAATCGTAATAAAAAATGGAATCTTATTAATTGAATTTACAGATGAGCTTCGTGGGCGTGGCATGCGCATGCGGGAGGCGGCTATCCAAGGGGGTAAGATCCGTATCATTCCCGTTATGCTTACTGCATTGGCAACTATGTTAGGCTTGTTGCCATTGGCTGTAGGTTTTAATATCAATTTTGTTAAATTCTTTCAAGAGCTTAATCCGCATATTTTCTTTGGGGGCGATAGTGTGGTTTTTTGGGGGCCACTAAGTTGGACAATTATTTTTGGATTAATATTTGCATTTTTCCTTACCCTAATAATGGTACCAAGTATGTACATTATTGCAGAAAGATTGAAAAGGCCCATGGAGCAATTTTATGGCGGCAGATGGATTGGTATTCTTGGATTTGTGGGTCCATTCTTTTTCATTTTTGTAGGGCTCATGTATTTGGTAAGAAAATTACAAGGAAAAAAGGTATGGAATGGTTTGCTAAAAGAAAAAGGGAAAACCAGCGTTTAAAAAATTAAAGCAGTTATTTTTTGAAGCCATCTGATAAAGGATGGCTTTTTTTTTATACCTTAGATTTGCTAAACGAAACTAGATATTACAATAAATTAAACCCGCATTTATACAGGTGGTATCTATACCCAACGATTAAATTAAACCCATGAACGAACAGACCAGAGTATTCGATTTTTTATATTACCAGCTTGCACAGTTCCCTAAAACTGATATGTTTGCTGCCAAAATTGATGATAAATGGCAGCCTCTAAGCACCCAGGAAGTTGTAAGCCTAGTAAATAAACTAAGCGCAGGTTTATTAAAAATGGGCATTAGTGGCAATGATATGACGGTGGAAAAGCAAGATAAAGTAGCACTTATATCTAGAAATAGACCTGAGTGGCTCATATTAGATTTGGCTTGCCAACAAATAGGTGCCATATTATGCCCCATTTATCCCACAACCAACGTAAACGAATTGGAATATATTTTTAACGATGCAGAAATAAAACTTGCTTTTGCAGGCGGAGAAGAAATCCTTCAAAAAGTAATAGATATTACTAGCAAAGTGCCCTCATTAAAAGGGCTTATTAATTTTGATGAAAAGGAAGGGACTAGATTTTGGAAAACCATTTTGGAGGGAGTGACAGATGAAGATTTGAAAAATTTGGAATTAGTAAAAACCAATATCGATACCAACCATTGCGCAACCATAATTTACACATCTGGTACAACAGGTTTCCCCAAAGGGGTAATGTTGAGTCATAAAAATTTAGTAAGCAATGTAATAAATGGCAAGAACAGTTTTCCCTTTACAGTAGATGTAAATGGAAGGTCGTTGAGTTTTTTACCGCTCAATCATATTTACGAGCGCATTGCATCTTACATTTTTATGAGCAGTGGATTTTCTATTTATTTTGCAGAAAGTATGGAATTGATTGGCGAAAACTTAAAAGAGGTAAAACCAACCATCTTTTGTACAGTGCCTAGGTTGTTGGAAAAAGTATATGAAAAAATAATGGCCAAAGGCGCCGAACTTACTGGTGTAAAGAAGACATTATTTTACTGGGCAGTTGATCTTGCCAATAAATATGACAATTTAAAAAGTGGTGGTGTTAGCTATAACATACAGTTGGCATTGGCAAATAAACTCATTTTTTCTAAATGGAGAGAGGCGCTGGGTGGTAATATTGATTGTATAATAACGGGCGGGGCAGCTTGCCAGGTAAGGTTAATTAGAATTTTTAATGCTGCAAATATTCCAATTTATGAAGGATATGGACCAACAGAGAATAGCCCAATAATAAGTATTAATTGTAGGAAAAAAGGAGGAACAAAGTTTGGAACCGTAGGAGTTGTATTAGATGGGCAAGAGGTAAAATTGCTGGAGGATGGTGAAATTTGTGTGAAGGGGCCAAGCGTTATGCAAGGGTATTATAAGCAGCCAGGGCTCACTGCCGAAACAGTAGTTGATGGTTGGTTACATACCGGCGATATTGGTGTATTTGAAGACGGTAAGTATTTAAAAATTACAGACCGTAAAAAAGAACTTTTTAAAACAAGTGGCGGAAAATATGTGGCACCACAGCCAATAGAAAATAAAATGAAGGAATCTCCCTTTGTGGAACAGATAATGATCATTGGCGCAGAAGAAAAATTTGTGGGTGCATTGATTGTTCCGTCTTTACCAAATTTAAAAGAGTGGATGCGCTCACAAGACATACCTTTTACAACCAATGAAGATGCTGTGCATAACCCAAAAGTAAGGGGGTTATACAAAGAGTTAATTGAATCTTTCAATAAATTCTTTAACCATGTAGAGCAAATAAAGAAATTTGAATTATTGCCAGACGAATGGACTATAGAAAGTGGAGAGCTTACGCCTACACTTAAACTAAAAAGAAAAGTAATAATGGAAAAATTTAGACCTGCAATAGATCGAATATATCTATAAAATTAACAGTAAGATTTTATAATAGCAGGAATTGTCTCAAATTCTTTAGACTTATCTATAAAATGATGGCAACCAATTTGTAAACACAGGTCTCTGTAATATTGAGATGCCTTGTTTGTTACCATCAATACTTTAATATGCTCAAATTCTTTTCTAACCAATTCTAGCAATTCTAATCCACTTTTGTCTGGTAAATGTATATCTAACAGAATCATATCAGGATTTTCGCTTTCGATGTTTTGTATTGCGCTACCATAATCATGCGCTACAAAAATGTCGGACACTTCATCTATTTCACTAATTGTTTCTGTTAAACGCTTGGTTATTAATACAGCATCATCAACAAGAAGTACTTTTATTTTGTTAGCGTGGTTCAGAAAATAATATTTTTTGGCGAACTTAAAGATATGAAACCTATGCCAATGTAGTAAAAATCTCTGGTTTATTTAGTAAAATTACGAATGGTTTTTACTAAATGAGTTTATGCTCTATCGCATACAAGGTAATTTCCGCATTGTTTTTAAGGTTCATTTTAGAAATAATACGTGCCCTGTATGTACTTACTGTAGTTACGCTTAAAAATAGTAAATCTGCGATTTCTGAAACAGATTTGCCTTTTGCAAGCATTTTTAGTACATCAAATTCCCTGTCAGATAAGTTTTCGTGCAACAGTTTATTTTGATCTTCATCGAATGATGCTGTAAGTTTTTCGGCAACGGCAGCAGAAATATATTTTTTGCCAAGCATCACTTTTTGCACCGCATTTACCAATTCGTCGGGTGCCATGTCTTTACTTAAGTAACCAGAAGCTCCCGCTTTGAGTACCCTTATAGCATATTGATCTTCTGGATGTATGCTTAAAATAAGAACCGGTAGGTTAGGTTTTATTTGTTTTATTTGTACCAATGCATCCAAACCGCTTCTGCCTGGCATGTTTAAATCACTAATGACTACATCCCAATCGAATTTAATTACTTGTTTTACTAAATCTTCTGCATCGCCTACATCTTCAATAGTGGCGCCTGGGAAACCTTCTAATAAAATCATCTTTAGCCCTCTCCTCACTACAACATGATCATCTGCTACTAGTATTCTTATCATAAATGCTTTTGTTAAACGATAGATGTATTAGTTAAAGGTACAGAAATAATAACGGAAGTTCCTCCGTCGATATTTTTATAAATATCATACTTCCCTTTTATTAATAATGCCCTTTCTTTCATTCCAAGAATTCCAAGTGTTTTTTTGTTTATGTTGTCACTTTCATTTATACCTATTCCATTGTCTTTAATAGTCAAAGTTAATACATCATTTTCTATCTTCAAGGTAGTAATAACTTCTGTTGCTTTGGCGTGTCTGGATATATTGGTAAGGCTTTCTTGAAATATTCTAAAAACATTTGTGGATATATCTGTAGTAAGTGTTACATGACTTACATTAGAAGAAAAGGTAGATTTTATCTCATGCCTTTTTTGAAAATCTTCACTTTGCCAATCCATTGCAGAAATAAGGCCTAGATCGTCCAATATATCCGGTCTTAGTTGTGTTGCAATGCGCCTCACCGTTATAACTGTATTGTCTATTAGCTGAATGATATCCTTCATTTTATTCTGCACGGCCTCATCCTCGGATTTTACTTTTTTATTTATCCATGAAATATCCATTTTCAAACCAGTGAGCTGTTGCCCAAGTTCGTCATGTATCTCTCTTGCAATACGGGTCCTTTCACTCTCCCTTATGGTTTCTAAATGTGATGCGAGTTCTCTAAATGCGCTGTGAGATTTTTGAAGGCTTTCTTCTGCTTCTAACCGTGCAGTAATGTCATTTGCCATAGCTAAAACAGCCGTTTTACCTTCATAAGTTATTTCGTTATATAAAATATTTACTTTAATGATAGTGCCATCTTTTTTTTTATGTTCCCAGTTCATTTCACTGTGTAACTTTTCT
>JANNGD010000239.1:0-21364 GCA_031380515.1 Ferruginibacter sp.
GGGCATCTAAACGTTTGTCTCCAGTCATACCTTTAAAATTTGCCATAAAACTTAATGGCGATATATTAACTTCCATTTTTTTTCAAATATCCTATTTTAAAACTAAATAACTTGTGTGTACAGGGTAGCTGCCGGCAGGCAAGTCCACAGCACGTGTCCCGTACATCCATGTCGGGAGCCCGTCAGCGGGTGAATCATTTTTCAGCTTTTATCGGCGGAGGAGATTTTCGCAAGGGTTGTCGCAAGGGTTGTCAACCTTGATTACTAATTTTAAAATAAATATACTGCGCACAGGTTGACAACCCTGTCTGTGATTTCATCGCACGTGTCCCATACATCCTGGTCGGGAGCTCGTCAGCGGGTGAATCATTTTTCAACTTTTATCGGCGGAGGAGGGGAGAAGTTTGTAATTATATTTTATAAAATTGAAACAATTTAAAATATTGTATCTGTATAATCTTGTTTTTCTCCCTTTTTAAGAGAATTGTAAAATACTGCATCTCCTACAACTGGTTCAGTTTGTGCTTTTTTAAAAAAATCACAATCACAATTCTTCGGCAAAAGTTTCTTTAAACTATCTATTTTTATCTCTGTGTTTTTTATTTCTTTTACATTCTTTACATCTTCCACTTCGGTTTCGAGGCCTATTCTTGAAAATTCTTTCAGCATTAAATCCTTTGTGGTTTCTTTTGTATTTATTACAATCGTTTGCTTTAATCCTGCAGTAAAAGGAGTTTTACCAAAAAATATTTTCTCATCTTTTTGTGCATAAGCTACTATAAAACATTGCTCATTTTGTGGTAAAATTATTTCGCCATCTGATTCTTTGAAAACATATTCTTTTCCATTGTCTGCGATATAGCCTTCCATAAATATCTTGCGATTAGGAATAACAAGACTTACAATGTAATCGGTTTTATCCTCGCCTTGTATTTTAGCAAATAAAATGCTTTGCTTACTTAAAGCTTCATTTTCGTATAATACATCAATATTAAACCAGCCAAATGTGTTTACCTCAATGGTATAAAATGTGGACGTAATTTTATCAATATCACTGTATTTTGTAGAATCTGTGATTGCCAGATTTTTATTTATTTGAATTGTCCTATCAAGATTAAAATATTCTTCTTGTTCATCTTTAAGTTTATCTTGCTCATCTTGTAATTTGCTAAGTTCTCTTTGATATTGATCACAACTATCACAGCAAGTTTTCTCATATTTTATATTTCCCATTCCTCTTTTATCTGTCTCCGCTTTTATATAGGCAAAAATACTATCCAGTACTCCACCTGTTTCTAAATTTGGAAATGCAGTCATTACAGTTGGCTTCCATTGTTCAAATAATTCTCTGCTGTAGCAATCTCCTTTGCCAATCATCTCTGCTGGACTTTTCATAAAATCATACAACCATTTTTTTGGTCGGCGGTAGGTAATACCAAGCAATGATGGGCCCGTAAAATCTTTATCTACCTTATGGCAATTGCTACAATTGGCTTTAAAAATTTGCTCTCCTACACTAATTTTTTTACTGGTTTCATCTGCTGCCAGCGCTATGGGATTTTGCCAATCAATGTTTGCATTATCTTGCTTTTCTCCTTTGTACACTTGCATAGCAGGATTGTAGGTTTTCGACGGCACAAGCACTTCAATAGGTTTAATGATAGTTGCTTTATAACCTTTTGCTACATTCAGGTATATCATGCCGGCACTGCTTAATGGTTTATTGCCACTTTTTGTAGTAAGGCCAGCCATTAAAATATCCTTTAGATTGATGGCTTCTTTTATTTCAAGTTTTACATTTTTGTTATCGCTTTGTAAACTACCTGCCGCAATTTTTAAAATGCAGCCACTTGCTGTCAGTAGGGTTGTATCTCTTGTAATATTTATTTCAAAAAGTTGTTCTTGTAAATTTGTTTCGTTAAAGAACTGGTGGAGGTTACTCTTTGGATTTTTGGTACAGGAAAAAAGTAAAACTGAAATAAAGAGCAAAATAAAAAATCGAAATTTCATAACTGAAATATTGGTTGTATAAATGATTTGTTCAACCTAATTTCCTAAAGATAGGTAATTTTTTCTATCGTGAATGTTATGTATGGTTGTACTAAAAGTATAGCAGTTTACAAACAGGGTTGTCAACCTCTATGCACTACATTTATATTGAAATTAGCAATTAAGGTTGACAACCCTTGCGACAATTTTAAATTACACCAATGCAGCCTTTTCCCAAAAATTGAACTCTACTATTTTATACCCTACTGCTTATGAGAAAAGTATTACGCTTATTATTATTGCTTGTTCCATTTTTTTGTAGCGCACAACAAAACCTTCAACAAATACGCACCAGTAGCTGGCAAACCCACGCCTACAAAGTGTCTGCTGCCGATTCTGAGGATTTTATGCAATGGGATTCCATTCCCGTTATTCGGTTCCAAGATATTACACCCACCATAATTTTTCCGGCAGATTCTGTGGATGAAACCAAACTTGGTATAGGAAATTTTATTCTTTTATCAGTTGTAGATAATAAAGTAAAGGCAGTATTGGTTAATAATTCTAATTTGATAATGCTTACTATCAACAATAAGGATAGATTACAAATAGATGTAAGGAATAAGGCTGGTTTATTTATAGAAAATGCAACAGTTTTTGTTAATGGAAAGGAAGCCATTTTTAATAAAGAATCCAATACTTTTTGGGTGAAAGAACGGAAGCTTGATAACGCCAAAGTGAAGATATACGCTTCATCAGATACATTGTACAAATTGCTTTCTTTAAGCGACAGATATACACCTGATATCTCTAATCAAAAAAAGCAAAATTTCAAACTGACTAAAATATATAAAATTGTAAACTGGATTCCATTTAATATAAAAAAGTTATTTGCAAAGCAAAAAAGGAGGTACAATAGTGGCGCAAGTGGATACATTATTTTCAATCAGCCAAAATACAAGCCATTAGATACATTAAAATTTAAAGCCTACGTAATAGATAAAAAATGGAAACAGTACAATAAAAAAGTGGATGTTTTTATTAGTTATTACAGCAAGGGTAAAAGCTTCCTACAATTCATTAAAACCTTACAGCCTATAACCTCAGGTGCCTTTGTAGATGAAATTGTATTGTCAGATACTTTGCCATTGGATACTCGCTATACTTTATTGCTAAAAACGAAATCCGATAAGCAAATCATTTCCAATACGTTTAAAATTGAAGAATATGTTTTAGACGAAATAGGCTCTTATAGTTTTAAAGCCGATAAGGAAATGTATTATAGAAATGATTCTATCCGTTTTTTTGCAAATGCAAAAGATGCAAATGGCTTAAATTTATTGGATGGCAAAGCCGCACTTTTACTTACGACCAATTCAATTAAATCTTTTTACAGGGATACCGTTTTTGTTATTGATACAATTTATTATAAAGAATTAAAGCTTAATACCACCGAGGATACCAAATTTGTAATACCTGCAAACATGTTGCCGAATGCATTTTTAGAAATTAATGCTACACTTAGTTTTACTAATGCAAACAACGAATTGCATGTGGAAAGTACACAAGTAGCCTACAAATATTTTTCAAAAGAGATTTTGGTAAGCCAAGAACTAGATTCTATTAAAGCCGTTTTTATTGAAAATGGAGTGGAAAAAAATGCAGTAGGCCAATTGGAAATAGATGACGAAAATGCCATCAATATTGGTTTTCCATTTATTGCAAAAATAGATCCTACAATTGAAGCGTACTCATTTTTAATGAATGATGATGATGTACAAAACAATGATTTTTACATAAAGGGTACTTATCAGGTACAATTGAGTGGTATTAACAATGGCGATACATTGGGCATTGTACTAAACAATCCATATAAAATTCCAGTTTACTATTCTGTTTTTTCTGGTACAAACAATATTGCTTCTGGCAAAAGTAATTTAACAGAAATAAAATGGCAAAAGCTATTAAAAGATAACAGACAACTGTACAAAGTTCGCTGGCAATATTTTTGGGCTGGTAAAGAAATAATAGACGAAGAAAATATTGGTCTTTATTTTAAAAATTTGAATATTCAAGTTACTGCTAAGGATATTGTTTTTCCAGGTCAAAAAGATTCTCTAAAAATTAATATTACAGATTATAAAGGAAACCCGGCAAACAAAGTGAATCTTACTGCTGTTAGTTACAACAACCAATATAAAAAGGATATAAAAGTTAGCAATCCTCCATTGCTTATAAAATATAAGAGTAAGGGTTTTCTGGAAAATAAGAGTTTTTCAGAAACAAAGATACCTGTAATTAGCAAAGCGTATTTGCTTGGTAAAAACAAGCATTGGTTGAGCAAGTTCTCGCTCGATACGATGACTTATTATAAACTATTGTTTCCTGCAAAAGGTATTTATGATGCTCCCACACGTATCAGTAGTTTTGTGCCGCAGGTTTCTATAAATTTGGTAGAAAAAGGAGTGCCACAAGAAATTTATTTACTATACCTTAATAGAAATTTGGTTTACTACAATGCTGTTACCGATAAAATGAAATATGCTTTTGATGTGTTTCCAGGTATCGTACAAATTGGCATTAGAACAAAAGATAAATACATAGAAATAGATAGTTTTTACATTCAGCCAAATTATAAGCATGATATCAGTTTTGATATGGATAATTTGCCTCCCCACAGTACCATTACTCCTACAAAAAAATACTGGACACTCAATGAAATGAATTTATTAGAAAGCAGTATGTGGCAAATGCAAAATAATTACAATAACAACAATGCATATCTATGGCAGGGTAGTAAATTAGTTCGCCTAAGTGGGAATAGAGAACATATTGCAGGACCTTTTGCTAGAGAGGGAATATCTTTTTTTAGCCCAGGTTATTTCGATATCAATTTTACTTTCGAACCTGGATACCAATATAATTTATCTCCGAAAATACTCAGGCTAGAAAAGAAACCTTTGTTTGTAAAAAAAGATACTTCCAATTTGCTATTAAATTTTCCATTTACTGCATTAAAGCTTGGCGATACCATTGTGGAGCCTCCAACAATTAGCTATCCATTACCGGAAAAAAGAAGGTTTTTATTGTACAATACCAATTACACACATAATGCATATGCAAGCAATCAACGAGGGGTGGGTAGAATCCAATATTCTGATACCAAAGATTCCATTATAAATTATATTATTTTATTTAACAACGATAGCAATAAAATTGCGCTTGTTACCAATAACCAGTATGGAAAAATAAATAACTTACTACCTGGCAATTATACACTTTTACTTGTAACAAATAATTTTACTACAGCAACGTTTGATAATATCATCGTAAAACCAGATGGCACAAGCTGTGTAAAAACGGACGCTTTAAAGTTTGTAGCAGACAATGAAATGGTAGGTATTTTATTGGCTCAAGCAGAAGAAAGTTTGAAGCCAAAAGAGTCAAAAATGCCAGATGAAACAATTAAACCTAATGAAATTAAAAAGGAATTAAAATTTGTAGAGAATGGAACTGGCAGAGTCACAGGAGTTATCCTTGATAGTAAATCGATTAATCCTATTCCATATTGTTCTATAAAGTTAAACGGTTATGATTATGGAGTGAGTTCTGATGGAAATGGATATTTTATTTTGGAAGGATTAAAATCCCAGCAATATATATTGGAATTTGCTTCAGTTGGTTACCAAACCAAGTTTGTAAAAGTTAACCTTAGCAATAATCAAAATTTTCGCTTAGAAGTAAAGCTAGATTTATCGGTGTCTTATTTAAATGAAATTGTAGTTACTACTGCTATGGGAAAGGTAAGGTCAAAAAGCTCCTTGGGGTCTGCAACTGTTACAATTTCCAGTAAAGACTTGCGTTCTGCAAAGATTGTACAAGTATTGCAGGGTAAAGCCTCTGGTGTTCTTATTCAATCAAATAATGGGGGTGTTCCTGGCGGTAGCGTTAGTATTACTTTAAGAGGCATTCGATCCCTCACCGGTAGCAATCAACCACTCTTAGTTGTAGATGGTATAATATCAAGACTCGGTAAATTTTCCGACATTAATCCCAATGATATTGCTGATGTAACCATTCTATCTTCATCTGCAGCTACTGCTATTTATGGACCCGATGGCGTAAACGGAGCAATTGTAGTTACTACAAAGAACAAAACAGAAAGAAAAGAATTTAGGGATTATGCTATATGGCAGCCAAATTTTTTTACAGACAAAAAAGGCAATGCAGCTTTTGAAGTTACTTATCCAGACAATGTTACTGGTTGGAAAACGTTTGTGATTGCCATGGATAAGAAAAGGAGAATAGGCAAAACGTCTTTTATTACCCAAGCATACAAACCCATAGTTGCACAATTAAATTTACCTACATTTTTAGTAGAAGGCGATAGCAGTTATTTTATAGGTAAAAGTCTGAATTATACTGCTGATAAATACAATGTAAAAACGGAATTTTCTTTGAATGGAATTATTTCCTCCTCAGTACAAAAAGATTTAATGGGCAACGATGCCAACATAGAAAAATTATTGGTTACAACAAATACAACAGATTCTATAAAAGCAAAATTTGCTTTACAAACCACTACTGGTTTTAAAGATGGGGAAGATCGCATCATTCCTGTATTTAAAAAAGGTACAGAAGAAGCCGTTGGTAATTTTTGGGTTTTACAAAACGATACGACCGTTTCTTTCTCTGCCATAAATGGAAAAACAGAAATAAATATCTATGCACAAAACAATACCTTGGATCTGTTGCTAGATGAGATAAAGCACCTCAAAAGCTACCCTTATGCATGTATGGAGCAAACAACTTCTAAACTTACCGGGCTTGCAATGGAAAAAAAGATAATGGAGCATTTGAAATCACCATTCGAAGATCAAAAAGTTTTTGATATGTTGTTACAAAAAGTGCAAAAAGCACAATTGTTCGATGGTGGTTGGCCTTGGTGGGAGGGTGGTAAGGCAAATTTTTATATCACAAACTATATACTGAATGCACTGTTGTTGTATAGGGAAAATCCATTGGTAGAAAGCAATATCAGAAACGGATTTTTATATCTACAAAACCAATTACCTCTTTTAAATAAATCACAGCTTTTAGTTTCCTTGGTTACTTTAAGCGAAGGAAATCATCAAATGGATTATACAAAATGGATAAATAAAATAGATTTTGATTCTATTATCCAGCATGAACAATGGCAATGTGTAAAAATAAAGCAGCAGCAAAAAATGGAATACAAAGATGAGTTGAAAAAACTGATTGATAGAAAAACGAATACAATGCTGGGAGGTTTACATTGGGGTATTGAAAATTATAGATGGTACGGTAATGATATTGCCACAACAGTTATTGCTTTTAATGTTTTAAAAAATGAAACTGAATACAAAAATCTGTTGCCCAATATTATTCAGTATTTTCTGGAGAAAAGGAGAGGAGGGTATTGGGTAAATACAGTAGAGTCTGCAACTATTTTAAATACCATTTTACCTGAAATATTGCAAACTCAAAAAGAATTTACCAAGCCCGCAATGATTAACATTACGGGGGATTCTACTTTTATTATTTCTACTTTTCCATTTAAGTATGCCACAAAAAATACGACTATCAATAAATTAAATATCACTAAGTCGGGTGGGGGATTGGTATATTTTACTGCCTACCAAAAAGTTTTTAATAAAGCTCCAGAACCCGTTGTAAACAATTTTATTGCCAGCACCGCCTTTCAAAAAAATGGGCAAACCATGGCAAGTGTAAAAGCAGGCGAAAGAATAAAAATGATAGTGACCATCGAAGTTTTAAAGGATGCGGAATTTGTTATGCTTCAAGTTCCCATACCTGCTGGTTGTTTGTTTGTAAATAAAAGCAATTATGCTGGCGGGGTTTATAGAGAATTTTTCAAAGATAAAGTAGCCATGTTTGCAGAAACATTGCCAAAAGGTAAACATGTTTTTGAAATAGAACTAGAACCTAGGTACAACGGAACTTACAACCTAAATCCTACTAAAGTGGAACTTATGTATTACCCTACTTTTTTTGGAAGAAACGAAATGAAAAAGGTTGCTATTGTGGAAAATTAATTTGAGCTTGTTTCATTAAAAAAAAGAGTTGCCAAATACCATGGCAACTCTTTTTTTTATGATTTTACCCTTCTATCAAATGCGGTACAAACCTACTTTTATTATCCGTTATCAAACTCTTAGCTTCCCGTATGCCCATTCCTGCTGGCGCTTGCCCTATTATCCAACTGCCTATTACTGGATAGTTATCGTCAAAATCGGGTAGCTCAAAAAGTTGCTGGTACACAAATCCTTCTTCGCCATATTCGCCATCGGTTTTTTCTACAATGCCATAATGCTTTACCATTTCTATATTAGCGCCCTCTCTTGATAAGATTGGTTTTTTTACATAATCTTTCAAATCATTTTCTTCAAAATAGGCGGCCAACAAATATTCGTGGTTTGGGTATAGTTCCCAAAGTATGGGCAGTATTGCTTTGTTAGATAAAATCATTTTCCAACTGGGCTCTATCCAAAATGTTTTGTTGCCATCGGTTAAAATATTATCGCCAAATTGTTCCGATGCCAACCACTCCCATGGATATAATTTAAAAATATTACTGATGGTTTCATCTTCCATATCTACAAACAAGTTGCTATCTGCATCCCAACCAATATCGTCTATAAAAACCAGTTTTGTATCTAGCCCCGCTTGTATGGCACAATCACGCATGTACTCTGTATTGGTAAGGTCTTCCAGCGTTTCTTTAAGACAAGTAAAATGCAATTTGCCAGGGTTGAGGTATACTTTTAAATATTTCCAATAAGCTATCAATTTTTCGTGAATGCTGTTTAACTGGTCTTTTTCTTTGGCAAAATCTTGCAACCAAAACCATTGTACAATACCCGCTTCGTATAAGCTAGTGGGAGTATCTGCATTAAACTCCAGCATTTTTATTTTGCCATTTTTATAACACAAATCAAAACGCCCATAAATAGAAGGGTGCTCATCGTTCCATGTTTTTTCTATGTAAGAAATATAGTTTGCGGGAATTTTAAATTTACTGTATAATTTATTGTCTATTACATGTTGTACAGCTACAAGGCACATATCCCAAAGTGTAGCTGTTGCTTTTTCTATATTTTCTATTTCTTGCTTTTCAAAACTATAGTAGGCAGACTCATCCCAATATGCTACATCAGTTGTGTGAAAACCAAATCCAAGTTGCTCCACGGCTTTTTGCCAGTTGTTTCTTGGTTCTATTTTTATGCGTTGCATCTAATAAATTTAAAAATTTAAATGTAAAATTGGAACAATTAAAAGGATTTGTGTCAAGCCGTGTTGATGTATTTAAAACCTTAATAGTATTATATCCTTCAAAGTCTACAAACACCAAACAAAAAACACCAAACAAAAAACAACTGCCTTTTATTAACTACTTACACTATAACCTCCTCTGCCAAATCCACCCCTTGTTACACTCCCTTTATACCCATTGCTGCCTATATTAGATCGGCTGTTTATTGCGCCAGAGTAGTAACCAGCTCTGCTATACATGCCATTGTTATAATTTCCATAAGGCCTAAAAGCATAATACCAAAGCGCCACACCCAATAAACCGCTGCCATGGTGTGTACGGGTGTAAGGTGCGGTACTGTCGCCACGCACGTAAGTTTTATTGCCGCTTCCCCATTCAGGCTCTTTCTTTTTTTCTTGACAGCTAGCCAGCGCAGCCGTAATTAATATCAACTGTATTGTTTTACTCTTTTTCATTTGTTTATTTTTTGCTACTACTTAATCTCCCAGATTTGCTCCCCCTGTGGGGGAGATAGAGGGGGCCTTTATTTCACCGTAATAAATATTTCATAATCTTTTTTCACCAGCACTTCTTTTTTATCTCCGCTACTATTTTCTGCAATGGTATTTTCTTCTCCAAGAGCAGGCACGGTATCCCTGTATTCAAAACTTTTTACCTGGCTTCCCTTAAACCATACAGCATGCTTGGTTACGAGTACATCATTTATATTATCCAAATGTTCTACTGTTACCGATGTTTCTACCGATCCGTTTTTGTTTACACTAGGAGTAAGGTCTTCGTTCTCTTTTTCTTTACAGGAATAAAAAATGCTTATGCAAGCTAGCAAAGTTATAATAATTGATATCCGTTTTGTTTTCATTTTTATTTTTTAAAAGTGTAACGATAATGTAAAAATACACTATCGTTACCTTATTTGTAAATCGGGTTTTAAAATAAGTCTTACACAATGGATTTCTAGTCTCAATACTAACTACTCACTACTCACTACTCAATACTCATCACTCCTCATTCCTAACTCCTCATTCCTAACTCCTAACTCCTCATTCCTAACTCCTCATTCCTCACCCCTCACTACCTTTCTTCACCTCCATCATCTCCATCAATTTCATGCCAAGCAATCCGTTAATACCACCATCGGTTCCGTTTCCACCGGCTCCAATCAAAATATCCGGTATCACTTTTATCTGGCCTTTTCCTATTTCTTCGGTTATTTTGTATTTGGTAAAATTATCGCCACCCATCGCTTTTACTTGCAGCTCATAAGCTTCTGCAGTACTCTTACCTATCGCCATTATTTTTTCTGCTTCTGCTAAACCAGTTTTACTTATTCTTTCAGCATCGGCACTTGCATTAAGTTTGGTAGATTCTGCTTGTGCACCAGCCCTTGCTTTGGTAGCTTCTGCTTCTGCATTAGCACGCATTTTTGTAGCCGTAGCTTCGGCGTCCACTTGCAGTTTTAAACTTGTAGCATCACCCTCCGCTTTTTTAATTGTTGCATCTGCAGTGCGTTGTGCAATCTCTACACTTTGTTGCGCTTTCACAATTTCTTTTTGCATATCTGCAATAGCGGTTTCCTTTTCCATACCTTGGCGTTTTTCTTGCGCCATGCGTTGTGTGCTGTAGGTTTTTTCTTCCTCTTGTGCAATCTTTCTATCGGTCAAAGTTTTCATCAAACTTTCAGGTGGCACAATATCGCCTATCAAAGTATCCACTGCATTTACGTTGTATTCGTCCAACACTTCACGCATATTATCTTTAGCGGCTTGTTGTCTTTCTTTACGTGTACTTAAGAACGCTATCACATCACTGTCTTGTGCAGAGTTTCTAAAATAGTTGCCAATAGTGGGTTCTAGCACTTGACTCACCAAGTTATTCATGCTGCCAAATCGTGCAATCACCTTTGGTGCTTCGTTGGCTGGTATGTGTATTATCTGCGATACATCTAAATTAAAAGGGAAACCATCTTGGCTACGAACCGTAATCGTACTCAAGTTTTTATCCAATTGATGGCTCTCACTTCTGGTATTTGCCCAGTTCAAAACTAGGTTTGTTGTAGGTACCAATTCTACCTTCATTATGTATTTGTTAAACGGATATTTACCCGGTCCATAAGGTTCCATCCACACACCACGTTGCCCTTTACTCACTATATTACCGTGCTTAAACCCTTCGCCCGTAAGGTCTTTACCATCTTCACCAATATAAGAAATTACTACGCCTACATATCCAATGGGTACATCCGTCATGGGTACTTCTTCTATTTGTATAGCCCATGGATTTATGTTGTAACTACCTGCCAAAACAATGGTTGGTTGCAAACCCCTGTTACCTTCGTGTTTCAAAAAAGTATCAAAGTCTTGGAAATTGTTGTGCCCATCAATATACTTACCTGCTATTTGTCCGCTCTCAATAGGAAGCCCGTCCAACGATGTAACAATGCCTACCATGTTTTCGTGTATGATGATCATATCAGTTATGGTAATGGTAAATGCATAATTATTTATACGGTACGTACCTGCGGTGATATAGGCTGTTTGTCTACCTTTTTGTCCACCATTGTCCAAAAACTTTTGTGCATCCTGAAAGTTATCACTGTCAATTTTGCGGCCAAGTATAGCACCGGTAGGTATTTCAGCGCCATCGTTTGCAAGTATCAGCCCAATCTTTCCTTCTGGTATTACAGCAAATGATTGCATGGCTACACCATATTGCCAAGGCCACATGCCCCAATACAATCCAGGTGCCAAGGTTTTTGCTTGAAACCCTGCTTCACCTTTTGTAGCAATAATTCTCCCATCGGGTAGCGATTTGTTTGCACCAAAAAGTACAAACTTTTTATTTACCAATCCGAGTTTATCTTCTGGCACTATCACCATTCCAAAGAAAACCCTTAAAATAAATTTGTAAAAAACAAGCGATGTTATTAGTAGAAATATCCACCAATAGTTTGAAAAAAATTCCTGATAGTTCATTGTTATGTTGTTTTTGGTTTTAGAAAAAATACTTGTGGTTACAGAAAGTATAAGTTGGCTACCTACAAAATATGTTGGGTACACAACTTTTATTTCTATAAAAATTTGATGATTACTACTTGGCATAAAACTGCCAAAACAGTCGCAATATTATTTGGAAGGCGGCTTTACTCTTTGGCGAAAAGTAAATAGTTTGGATGCTATAAAAGCGTTCATGTTAGTAGAGCTTGTAGCTCGTTTTATTTGATGGAGTAAAGGTATAAAGTTGTTAAATAATCTCTAATGCAATAGCGATGAAAGGGATTAGACATTTCACAAGCGGTAAAGTATGTATGATGAGCGGTAAGCCGTTTTTGTCAGGAGCAGGAGCAACAAATCTTTAATAAGCATTTGTATGCCGCTATCTGTAGTAGCCTTGCACGCAAGTTATTTATACTTCAAACGCTATTTGTGCAAGGGCTACTACTATCTATCGGCGCTAGGCGCAGCAGTAGTTCATTTTTCAACACTTATCCAAGCGGACAATGTTCTTTTTATTCAGATCTTTAAATCTTTTTGCTAAAGTCTTCATAAAAATCTTTGCTATAATCTTCGCTACAATCTTCGAGTATTCCCTCTCCCCCTGGGGAGAGGATAGGAGAGGGGCTTTCGCTAATATCTTCGAGTATTCCCTCTCCCTTTGGGGAAATGATACGAGGGGGGCTTTGTGGAATTTCATTCAATTATCATCTTACTAACAAATATCAACAAACAAATAACAACAAACAAATAACAACAAACAACAAACAACAAACCACAAACCACAAACATCTATCAACTAACATCTAACAACTAAAAACTATCCACCATGTCAGAAATAACTACCTCCAACAAAAGCAAAGGCGGCAAACGCTGCACGAGAAAAAGTACCCGAGTAGATCTTACCCCCATGGTAGATTTGGGCTTTTTACTCATCACCTTTTTTGTATTTACCACTACCATGGCTACTACTACTGCTATGGGTATGGTTTCACCAAAAGAAGATGGAATAATAGATGAGAATGAAATACCTGAAAGTACCGTCATTACTGTAATACCAGCCGCCAACAACAAATTGTATTACTACGAAGGCTCCGACAAGAACGCTATTTACAAAACTACTGATTACAGTTCAGCAGGCTTGCGCAGCTTAATGGTAAACAAAAAGAAAATTGTAGAAGCAAATGGCAAAGACGCCATACTCATCATTAAGCCAAGCAAATTCTCCAGTTTCAAAAACATGGTAAATATTATTGATGAAAGTAAAATTTGCATGTACAAACGTTATTATTTAGATAAGTTGGATGAGCAAGGAGAATCGAAAATTAAGTAAGGCTGTAAAAAAAATTATTGTTGCTAAAAAATTTTATTGAGTAAAAATCTGTAGAGAAAGGGTGATGTATTATATAAGTTAGCTCAGTAATAATTATGAAGAAGTTGTTTTGAGGCTCCCTCACGAGTGTCCGGAAGTTTTATTATTAAAATTTTCAATCCCGAAGGGATGCAATTAATATAGTAAACACAAAGCGTTTTTAATAAACCCCGAAGGGGTGATATTAGTAATAATGTCATCCCTTCGGGATTTCGGCATTATAACATTGGTTTAATTCTATATTAATACCAGCCTTACAGGCTTATCTTATTATTTTAATATGGTAATTTCTAGTCTTCCGAACACTTGTGGAGTCTTGCTGAACTTTCTATTATAAAATTGGGAGGCTCTAGCAAAAATGAATAAAATTTTATTCAAAAAATCATTTCATCTTATCATAAAAAATGAGTTTACACTTTGATAATACAATCGCTGTGTAAACTCATTTTACTTATTTCTCTGAGGTAAATCCTTCCTACTCCACACTTACCCTCACCCCCTCGCTATGGCTTGTAAACTCTGGCGCATACATGCATTGTATACTTGTAATGCCATTGCTATAATTCCCATTGTGCGTTACAAACATGGGGTATTCAAAAACGTAAGTACCTTTTGGTAACCATCCAAAAAAGAAATTGGTGCTGGCATCTTTGGTACTTTCAAAATAACCCAACCCGCCTTGGTATTTGTATTGGCTAATAACATTCACTGGTTCCATACAAGCGGCACGCATATCTTTCATGTGCACATATTCCATATCCCTATCGCTGCGCAATTCTATACGTACTTTTATTTTATCGCCTACTTTTACCGCATCTCCATCTTTTATGGCTTGCAGTACCAGGCCCTTGTCTGAGTTTCTTTCTATAAATAATTTCTTCACCAATTTAAGCGGCGTTTCTGCCGAAGTTATTTTATCTAAGTCTTCAAAGTATTGCCAATAGGCAGCGCCCCAAGAAGCCCCCCCACCCCCCACAGGGGGGATTTTGGAACTCTTTACTTCAACATTTATGTTACCCATTTGTGCATTTACTTTTTCTCCCTCTATTCTCTTTTTGAAATAGCCAGTACCTGCTTCAGCCCCCCCACCCCCCACAGGGGGGCTTTGAGTGTCAGACAATTCGTTACTTCGAATAATAGTATTACCTAATTTGATGACTACTGTTTTCTCTTCACTCAACCAATCGCTACCATTTAATAATAATGCGTAACATGCTTCTGCAGTTGCTTTGGTAGTACCCCAATTTTGTGTTTGCTTTTGTTTGAGCAACCAGGTCTTTAAATCATCAATGCTGTTTTTGTTCGCATCTATGTCTGTAAAAGCTTCGACCATCATCGCATGGCTTTCTATCGGCGATTGGTACCAATAATAACCACCTCTGCTAAAATCTTTCCAATACATACCAAACTCTTCACTGCTAATACTATTTTGTTTGAGCGATTCAATGATGGCTTTGGCCGTTTTTGTGTCAGCTTTTCTGTGTAATGCTAGCGCAATCATAGCCTGCATATATTTGCTCTGGCTCAACCAATATTTTGCCACTTGCCCTGTATAATAATCTACTGCTTTTTTTGATGCTGCTGCAATGGGTGTTTCTGTAAAAAAGCTGCGCATGTACAAATATTGAATAGCCGTGTACGATAAATTATTGGCCGATAATTTTACTTTGTACTTAATCAAATCATCATAGTCTTCTTTTATTCTTGCGTCCAAATAAGGTAAAGCCTTGTCCACAATAGGCTTTAAGGCTGCATAATCATCGCCTTTTACCGCGGTTAGTTTTCTCAAATGCCCAATACCGGTTGTTATGTATTGTGTCATGTACCTATCATCTCTGCCACCTTTAAACCATGCAAAACCACCATTACCGGTTTGCATATCTTTTAATATGGCCAGTGTTTTGTTTTTTTCTGCAGCTAGTCGCACCATATCAAACAACAAAGCAATATTCTTTTTTTGTTGTGCTTCGTTTTGTGCAGCCATTACCCAAGGTGTTTCTTGCAATAGTACCGATTTTAATTCTTCATTTTTTTGCAAGTTGCTCATCAACGCTGCCGTATCAGTAATCTTCCAACGATCAAAAACTTCTTTAATTTTTGGAGATGCATTGCTGATGAAGGAAGCCAAGGTATTGGCATAATACCTATTAAAACTTTGTTCTGCACATTCATACGGATACTCCATCAAATAGGGTAGTGCTTGCACCGCATACCATGCAGGGTTGCTCGTATATTCCACCGTAAGTGCATGAGTGCTCAAGGTGGCCCCCCCACCCCCCACAGGGGGGATAGATGCAAGTAATTTTTCAAAACGAAAGTTCTTTATTGAGGTGTTTCTCATATTCAGCGGCATTGTTTCTGTAACCAACATTCTGTTTGTTAGCACAGGTAAAGCGGCTTCTTCACCATCCGAGTACAAATTATCTTTGGTAATTGCTTTTATACGATAAAGCATGGCGCTGTTAAAATTGCTGGGTACTTCCATCGGAAATTTTACTGCCACACTCTGCCCTGCTGGTATCGTAAAATATTGATTTGGAAAAACATTTTTAAACCAACCATCTACTGGTTTGTTGGTAGCAGCATCTATCAATTCCAATTGCGATGTACCCGTTATTTCTGTGGCCGTAAGATTCACAATTTTAGCAGAAAACTCCATCCTATCGCCCTCTCTCAAAAAGCGTGGCGCATTGGGTTGCACCATCAATTGCTTTTGTGTAACCGTAGTTTTGGTAGATACTGCACTCGCCAATTCTTTTGTATGCGCCAGCGTCATCATCTTCCATTGTGTAAGCGCTTCGGGCATGGTAAACGAAAATTCTATATTACCGTCAGCATCTGTAAGTAGCGTAGGAAAGAAGAATGCCGTTTCATTAAAGTTTTTGCGGATTTTTATTTCGGGTTGAGGTTTTGATTCTACTTTGGTACCTTTTGAATTTGGATCCTTATCAAGTTGATCTACTATTCCATCAGCATCAGCATCATCGAACGTTGGTTTTGGAAGTTTCATATGTTTTGGGGCAACGTCTGAACCAAGCGAATCATACATTGGAACTTCAACTTCGTTAGATTCCTTCATTTTTATTGAACCAGCCATCGGCGCAGACATAGCTACTATCCCACCTCTTTCATACATCCTATCTCTATACGAAATCTCACTCCACCCATTATTCAACAAATAATCATATTGTTTTTCCAATCCATTTATGTAGTCATTTTTAAACATTGTATTGTCTTCTGATGCCACATCATTAAAGGTATTTCCCGTCCAATTAAAATTACTATTCAAGCTTGGCCACAAATTCAATGCATTCCAACTATGTGGTTTAAATTGATCCAGCGATGCATCGTACATGCTTATCAGAGTTTCGGCGGCTACTTTTTCTGCTTTGTCGCCGGTAATTTTTATCTTCCATTTTTCTTGGCTGCCGGGTTCTAGTTTGTCTCTAAATGTTTCGTAAGATATATTCAAATCTTTGTTGCTCCATGGTACATTAAATCTTTCTGCCCCATTGTAAAAACGATTGTGCTGCACAAAAGCATAATTCATTTGTATGCCACCACGGTCTGTTTCAGATACATCAATTGTATTGGTAAATATTTCTCCTGCACTTACCGCCGGGTATGTAATGCTATAATTTTCATTCGTTCTTACTACATTTTGTATAAGCCATATTTTTTCAAAACCTGTAGTTATGTTATACGATATTTTTTCGCCAGGTTCTGCTTGTTTATTTTTCACTTCAATATTTATAGGCTCTTTTGCCACCTGCCCACTGCCCACTGCCAACTGAATATATTTCTCCGCTTTCACTTCCTCACCGTACTTATCCTTAGTCGTTGCTACAATCTTATACCAACCTGCATTTAATCTTTTGTCTTGTGTCTTAAATCTTGTGTCTTGCATCTTAAATCTTGTGTCTTTGCTCGTTGTGTCCGTTTTATCAACCGCCTTCTCTCCCAATTCCCATTTGCTCATTTGGTCTTCGTCTGCATATACATCATACGGGAAGCTTTGGTAGTATGCTTCCTTGGTCATTGTAAATAAATCTGCCTGCGCCCAATATTTACTCCGAAACATTCTGTTTGGCTCTTGCAATTTGTAAATTTCCACTCGTACAGTTGCTTTTTCAAACAAACCATTTGTGTTGGTAGTGCTTATGCCAATATTTTTTAAACTATCTGCATCTAATTTTTCATCGGCAATAATATCCAGCTTCAATGCTTGGTACGATACGGAAACATTGGTACTGGCGCTTCTTGTTTCGCCATTTATATCTGTTATATCTGCGGTTACACTATAATCAAATGTTGGTTGGCTTTTCTTATCTACTGTTTCATCAGGTATGGCTTTAAAAGTAATATTAAATTCGCCCTTGACATCTGTAATCGTATTGCCATTGGTTATTTCCATTTCTTCGCTTCGCCTATTATAACTACCTCTGTAATACCACCACCAATCGGGGTAGCGCACTACCCGTACAACCCTATACGAAACCTTTGCTCCATCTACATTATTACCTGCATATGCTTTGGCAGTACCCGTAACTTTTATGCTATCGTTTAGTCTATAACTACCTTCTGGTTTTTTTATTTCGGCACTAAACTTTGGGCGCTTGTATTCTTCTACACTTATATTTTGAGTGGAGTTGGTTACGGAATCTTGTATGTAAAAATTTCCATTTAGCAGCCCTTCTGGTATTTTAAAGCTACCATTGTACGATCCATAGCTATTGGTTGTTAGTGTTACGCTGCCTGCTTTTTGGCCGTTGTTGTCTTTTAAAGTTACCGTTGTTTTTTTATCTGCCAGCACTTTGCTATTCCTGCCACTGCCATCGGTTTCAGTCATTATTCCTTTAAAGAAAATCGTTTGCCCTGGGCGGTAAATGCTTCGGTCGGTAAATAAAAAAGTTCTTTTAATTTCATTTTTGTTTCGATTGTAATCATCGTAATAATAATTGTTATAGCCATCATCTGTAAACAATTCATCATTAGCATATTTTACTTGTATCATGCTGTTCTCATAGTTAGCTGGCTTGGCTATTTTTACAAAACCGGTTTTATCAGTTGTATATTTTGCGCCCTTTATTTCATCATTTCTTCTTGTATTGTTATTGTAGGAATTCGTCCAAATTTGCACCGTGGCATTTTCTATTGGTTTGCCATTGTCTCTATCCATTACATACAACTCGTTTTTGTTATTGGATATATAACTTAGGTTGCTTACATAGGTGGTAATGCGCCCAATGATATTATTACTCATCGAAAAATCTTCCTTCAAACTCATCAACAAATAATAGGAGCCCTGTGGCAATGCATCTATTTTTATTTCGGTACTGTGCTGTTGATAATCTTTTTGGTCGGGCATTTGTACAGTCCAAGCTTTGGTTGGTTTCAACCCAATAATAGTTGGCCATACGGTTTCATAATTTATATTGTTCTCTATTTTTTTTATTTCCTCCCTGGTCATTTTTATAACACGGCAATAAATGTTTTTCACATTTTTAAATTGTACCAATGCCCTAAAAGCTTGGTTTTGCAAATTCACTTTTTCGGTTATAAAATGCAAGCTTGGCTTTTCTATTTGGCTCAATACATTTTTACAATTTATGCCTCCTTCACTTTTAGGGAATTTTGCATAGGCCGCTTCGCAAATTTGTTTTGCTTTTACAATGTCAAATTGGTTTGCTGTGTTGTTTAATGGGTTGTAATTGCCCCCATTCTCCATCAGTATCTGTGCCTGCAAATCCATAGCTTGTGCACTTGCTGGGCTACTGCTGTATTTTGTTTCAATATTAAGCAATGCATTTTCGTATAATTTTTCTTTATTGGAAAATATGCCATGTTCATTTACAAATGCCAGTCTTTTTAAGTCAGCATCTAGTAAGGCATCGGCCTGTGCATCGTTTGCATGAAATGCCAATAACCCCTGCATTATTTTTATTGCCTGTAAGTATAAAGATGCTGTATCTTTCGATTTAAAATTATAAGCAGCAAATTTTTCTACAGGTGCAAATGCGGCCTCATCATTTATAATGAATTTGTACGAGGGGTTGGTTACATCATTTTCTGTATCCATAAAATAATCCAATGCCCTATGGCCTAAAAAATCGTATAATGTTGGGCGAAGGTTACGAGTATTTTTCCCCTTTTGAATAATGGCATCTAATCCATCAAGCTTACTAGTTTTTAATAGCGCCTCGTTTTTTAAAGATGCTTTGTATAGCGACGAAATTTTATCATTTAATTTTGTAATGCTCCAAGTGGTTATATCATCGCTTTTTTCTTCGGTAAGAGCGGTACGGTTGTATAATTGATAACGGTGTTCTTCTTTGTATGCATGAAACAATTGTGCTTGCATACTCAGTAAGATATTTTTTGCAGGCGCTTTTGTTTTGGCAATAAGCGTATCTACATAAAAAATATTTTTTTGCTGGTTATCCTCTTCCACCATGTTCCTATATTTCATTTGGTACATGGCAGCTTTTATTTGCTGTGCTTCATTGTTGTTTTGTATGGCGTCGGTAAAAAGAATTAGCACCTGCTTCAAAGCATCTTTTGTTAAGCCTTTGCTTTCTAAGCCTTCTATCTTTTTCCACTCTTTTGCATAATTGGGTGTTTGTGCCATTGTTTGTATTGATAAACCGATAAAAATTACCAGTAAGATTTTCTTTAAAAACATAATGAGGTTATTTTAATTACAAGGTACAATTTGTTATTGAGTAGTGTATTACAATATTTTAATAATTTGTATTACAATTATAGGATGAAAAAGTTAATGAAAATGCATAATACCAATCATACCTTTTTCTTTAACATTCCTTTACCCATTTCTTTGGCACATGGCACATCGTTTGGATATACAACGCAAAGCAGTCAATAGAAAAACTGTCCTTCTTCACGATTAAAATTTATACTATGCAAAAGATTATTACATTATTGTTACTGTCTACCATTTTCACTACTTCATTTGCCCAAAGAGCAAGAGAAGAGGATAGAGAGGACGACGATAGACAAAACCAAGAGGAGCAATACAGCAAAAGAAACAGAGGCATTTACAACAATGGCGGCAATAACCAAAATAGCACTTTAGTAGTAAGTTCCTATGCTCAAAATCGTTTTACGGTAAACATTGATAACAACCGAGAATACCAAAGCAACGACAACAATGGTAACGCCAATACGGTTAATATTGGTTCGTTGCAGGCAGGTAACCATACCATTGTTATAAATGAAATGCGAGTAAGTATTTTCGGCAGACAAAAACCCGTACAAATTTACAATTCGGTGTTGTTTTTCAAACCCGGTGTAGAAACGCTTATTACGGTAGACAACAATAGCCAAGTAAGCATTACAGAGAGGGCGTTTAATAACAATGGCAATAACAATGGCAATGGCCGGGGTCACGGCTATGGCAGAAAAAAGAATAAATATAAAAGATACAATAGCGATGATCAAGGGCAATCATATCCAAATAATTTTCCTTCAAATTATCCGGGTAACTACCGTCAAATATCAGCATACGATTTTAGCATGTTAAAGCAATATGTACAAAAAGAAGCTTTTGACGATAGAAAAATTAGCATCGCAAAGCAGGCCGCAAGTACAAGTTATTTTTCTACAGCGCAGGTAAGAGATTTGATGAGCGCTTTTAGTTTCGATGATGGCAAATTGGATGTGGCAAAATACTTTTACAAT
>JANNGD010000032.1:0-6115 GCA_031380515.1 Ferruginibacter sp.
GTAAAGAGTAATTATTATTTAGACTTAGTTCTATTATAATTTGAGCAAATATATTGTATCGGAGTTAAACGAGCAAATCAATAAACAATTTTGTAAAATGTGATGAGGTTAATTTTAAAATTGTAATTGTAAGCATTCTCAACTAATCAATTCCATGGTTCATTTAAAATTTCGCAGTTTGCCAATAGGGTTGTCAACCTTTATGCTAGTTTATTGTATAATTTTCATTCAAGGTTGACAACCTTGCTACATTTTTAAATACGCACAAGTCGATTCACGCTTAAAATAATACATTTCACACCTTAATGCTCATTTCATTATAAGCAAATTAATATATTTGATTAAATACAAAACTGTCTGAATTTCGTTCTTATACTAACAAACAGATATGCACAAATTTTTATTAATAATCTGCTTATTGTTATTTTACCAAAAAAGTAAAGGTCAAACCATTGCTTTTACATACACTAATGCCAATGGCGGTGGGCTTTGTAGCCCTGCAACAATAAATTTCACACCCGTTTATACAGGCAACCCAATTGGATTTACTTGGTACTTTGGCAATGGCCAAACCAGCAACAGTGCTATACCTAGCATTAGCTTTACAACAGGTAGCTATACAGTAAAACTGGTAGCGGTTTTTCAAAATGTAGCAATAGAAACTACCCAAACAATTGTTGTTGCGCCATCCTTGACTGTAAGTCTTTCTGCCAATATAAATAATCTCTGTAAACCAGGCAATGTAAAATTTAGCACCGTCTCTTCAGCGCCAAATGCTTCTTACCTTTATAGCTTCGGAGATGGGACTGCATCTATAACTACCAATAGCGATACAATTACTCATTTTTATGCCACTTATGGTGTTTTTATGGCCAAAGTAAAAGTTACTGCTGCTTCTGGCTGTATAGATTCTGCAACTTATCAAATAGATGTAAATAGATTAAACTTAACTGGGTCTGCTAATCCCACTTCGGGGTGCGCCCCACGTAACATATTATTTTCTGTAGCTGCCAGTTTGCCTACCAATGTTACCGTAACCAATTACACTTGGACATTTGGCGACAACTCTACCCCGCAAATTACCCTATCCAGCAATACTTCGCATACTTACCTTGACTCGGGTTTTTATTTGCCAAAGGTTTTAATAAACACTTCTAACGACTGTGCCGATACATTTTCATTTCCATTAATAAAACTAGGTATACCACCAGTAAATCTTGTAGCATATCCAAAAAAACTGACGTATTGTGGCAACGAAAGTGCAGAATTCTATGCTTATGCACCTTTGGCAAATAGCTATAAATGGGAATTTGGTGACGGAACTTCGCAAATAACTACTGATACCATCACCTCATATAAATATGATTTGTTGGGTGTAAAAACAGTAAAGGTAACGCCACTTTTTAACGATTGCCCAGGTAACCCTATAACATTCACCATTAGTTTTATTGGTGTAATAGCTAAATACATATACGCCAACACTTGCACAAACAAAAAAACATTTGCTTTTACAAATCAATCGCAAGGAAATATTTCTTCCTCTCAGTGGACGTTTGGTGATAGTAGTCCACCAGTAAATAGTCTAAATGCTGTACACACTTTTCCTCCAAATGGTGCTTTTAATACGCAATTAATAGTAGCAGATAATATAACTGCCTGCAAAGACACCATTCAATTCGCAATTTATACTGCTACACCAAGCCTAATAAATCCCGATACTTTTTTATGCAGAAATGCAGCAACTACATTTACTATTTTAAACAACTATTTAAATCCATCGTTAAATAGCTTTTGGTCAGTAATTGGGTTCAATTTTGATTCTTCTATATCAAGTTCAAATCTGAATGCTACTTTGTTTGGAAATTTTAATAACAACTATGTAATTCTAAACAACGGCCCTCAGTATTGTAAAGATACCGTAAAAGTAAACCATCCCATTTCGGTAAGAGGACCAGTATTATCTTATAATGCATCTACACTGGGTTGCACAAATAATAATTTTGTAATAACCAACAATTCCTATCCTTTTGCAGCTATTGATACGATCAAAAATTGGTTTTGGACCTTTGGTATCGATGGTTTACAAGACAACCAATTCCAGCCTACTCCCTTTCAATTTACTACAGAAGGTACCTATACCATTAAACTATTTGCAAAAGATATCAAAGGTTGTACGGACACTTCAATAAGCCAAGTACTGGTAAGAGAATCCCCCTTTTTAAGAATATTTCCCCGAAACGATAATATTTGTTTTGGAAAGACAGTTACCCTAACTGCTTATCATACAGATACCTTGGTTTGGAGTCCTGCCAATCTTGTAAGCTGTACTACCTGCGATACTACCATTGCCACGCCGGTAGACAATGTAACCAAAATTTATGCTATTGCTAGTAATGCGGCTGGGTGCACTTTAAGAGACAGTACTACCATTACAGTATTTACGCCTTTTACTGCTAATCCAACTGCAAACACCGTATTTGGTTGTAAAAATGACACCATAAGAATAGGCGTAAATCCTCCAAATAAAAAAGTAATTTGGTCACCCTTAGAGGGAATTACAAGCAATAACTCCTATCAAACGATTGCCACTGTAATAAAAGATACCATTACTTACACGGCATTGCTTACAGATAGTTTGGGATGCTATAGTAGCAGTACCAATGTAAAAGTAATTGCTTATCCATCTCCTACTGTAAATGCGGGCCCCGATAGAATATTGGCTTATAATAGTCCATTCACCCTATCTCCATTGTATGGTAGCTCTGTATCTAATTATGAATGGATACCAGCAGGCAATTTAAGTTGTACCAATTGCCCAAATCCAATAGGCATGGCAGATTCTTCCCGTAGTTTTACCATAAAAACCAAAAACAATTTTGGTTGTGTGGGTTCAGATAATATAAAGATTTCAGTAGAATGTGCTTATGCGAATTTGCATATGGCTAGTGCATTCAGTCCAAGTAATAGGAATGTGAACAATTATTACTATCCTCAAACCAGAGGCATAAAAACAATAAACAGCTTTAGGATTTACAATAGATATGGCGAATTGGTTTATGAAAAAAAGAATATGCAACCCAACCTACGAAGTGCAGGATGGGATGGTAATTTCAGCGGTATACCACAACCAACAGGTGGGTATGTTTACACATTAACTGCCACTTGTGATCTTGGTGAAACCATTAACAAAAATGGCTCGTTTTTATTAATTAGGTAACATAATTTATTAGTCCTTTTACCACTTTAAAATATGCATTCATTTTAAAGCATGATTTCAAACAACGATTGGTAAAATTCATAAAATGTTTGTATACCCATACCATCTTTACAAAAAATCCTCAACATTAATATCTTTCAGTATTTTTTGAATGTTCGATTTATTCATTTGCACATTTGCATATTTGCACATTACTCGATATTCTCTATTACCATTGCACTCGCTCCTCCTCCACCGTTACAAATACCAGCAGCGCCGTATTTTGCATTGTTCTGTTTCAATACATTTAATAAAGTAACAATAATTCTTGCACCACTAGCTCCCAAAGGATGACCGATAGAAACTGCACCTCCGTTTACATTTACATTGGCGGCATCAAGGCTCATGCGCTTTGTGTTTTCTATGCCTACTACTGCAAAAGCTTCGTTTAATTCATAGTAAGAAATATCAGCAGCGGTTAATCCTGCTTTGGCTATTGCTTTTGGAACGGCTATTGCTGGAGTTGTGGTAAACCATTCTGGTGCTTGCTCTGCATCTGCAAAACTTACAATTCTTCCAATAGGCTTTAGACCAAGTTCCTCCATTTTTTGTTTGCTAATTAAAACCAACGCAGCTGCACCATCATTCATCGTACTTGCATTAGCTGCGGTTACCGTACCATCTTTTACAAATGCACCCTTTAAGCTTGCAATTTTATCAAACTTAACATTAAAAGGCTCCTCATCTTTAGAAAAAAGAATAGCATCTCCTTTTCGTTGTGGTATTGAAACAGGTATAATTTCATTGTCGAACCTACCTTCGTTTACTGCTGCTTGCGAACGCCTGTAACTTTCTATGGCAAATGCGTCTTGCTCTTCTCTACTAATACCGCAGGTTGTAGCACAAAGTTCGGCAGCATTTCCCATTGCCTTCCCATCGTACACGTCTGTAAGACCATCTTTGGCCAAGCCATCTATCATGGTTACATTACCATATTTATTTCCCCAACGCATGTTTTCTGTGTAAAAAGGCACATTGCTCATGCTTTCCATACCACCCGCTATCACAATATCAGCATCCCCCAGCATGATGCTTTGGGCTGCAAGGGCTATGGATTTCATTCCACTTGCACATACTTTATTGATGGTAGTACAATTTACCTCATTTGGTAATCCTGCAAATTTTGCGGCTTGCCTTGCAGGGGCTTGACCAAGATTCGCTTGTATAACGCTGCCCATCAACACATCGTTCACCATTTCTGCGGCTACTCCACTTTTTTCTAAAGCTCCTTTAATTGCCACAGCCCCCAATTGTGTAGCGGACAAATCTTTTAAAGAACCGCCAAAACTACCAATGGGTGTACGAACTGCCGATAATATATATACTTCTTGCATAAGGCTTTTTTTGAGCGCAAAAGTAAGTTTTTTTTATCAGTTGCTGTCCCCACCACCCGAAACTATCTTTTAAAAAAATATTAAAATTTATTAATAACAACCTTTCCTGTAGTGCTGAGTGGCAGCACCTACCAGCACCCACTTACAATGAAACCAAAAGCCAAATCGAATTCGGTCAAGCTTGATATTAGCTAATAGCATGCAACTGCTGATTGTTACTACTTCCGCCAGCCTTTCAGTAAAACTTTTGTTAAGTGCCTTACTTCTTGTTTGCACTTCAAAGTTTTAGTCCACTCGTACAAATTTTACTCGTTCGATTCTGTCTGCACTAAGTAAAAATATTTTCGGTGTCCCAACTTTATTTTCAAAGTCAAACACATAATTGTCCACTAATAATTTCGTTGGTGAAATTAAAATTCCTTTGGTGCTGTCTTGACTACCTACAGCCTTAACATCGTAATACTTGTCGCCAGCATATTTAATGTCTATTGTTACGTTAGTTTCTGAATTTATAAACTTTCCGTTAAGTGCCTGATAATTATAGCTTGTCCAATTACTAATAGCCTTTGTCAAGCTGTATGGTGAGTGAGAAGTGTAATAGGCAGTTACAGTCATTTCGCCTTTTTCATTTTTTTTGAATTCCTGCTTAAAGTCTGGGTCAAAAGTTTGATGTAAAATATTGTCAGCCTCACGTACTAATTGCACATCGTTGCGTCCAATACGTTTTAAATATAAAATGCTATCTCGTTTTTCAAATTGAAAAGTAAAATTGTTGTCAGTTAGGTATGTTCCAACCATATCTTCTTCGCTTACAAAACTGCCTACTTTGGCTGGTTTTGTAAATAAATAACTTGCATTATTTTTTAGATTAAAAACCACATCAGCCATTTGTCGTGTCTGTGTATTTGGTGTTGATTTGCCTGTATTTGTAAGTGTAACAATAGAAATATTTTTACTTGGAAACCTTATAGCTGTGGCTTTCCAAGCACCAGTTGCACCTTCGTGAAATTTATAAGGTAGTCCTTTGTAAATGCCAATTTCAAGCCCATGACCATAATTATTGATTGTTGAATTGTCAGTCAATTGTTGGCTCTTTTCTAAAATCTGTCTTTTTATTTTGCTTTTTACTTTTCCTTGAAGAATTTGCTCCCATTGAAGTTGGTCTGCTTGTAGGCTCCCCCAAAAATAGTACGTTTTAAAAGTAGACAATTTTTGTAACTTTAAAAAACGTTTAAGATGAAAAAGAGTCAATTTAGCCCGACACAAATTGCGGGGATTTTTTATGTATTTGTTTACTGCAAAACGGTTGAAGAAATTACTCGAGACCATGGTGTAAGCATAGCCTGTTTGTACAAATGGCGTCAACTCTATGGAGGTTTAGAATCCAGCGAATTAAAAAGAATAAAAGAGCTGGAAGATGAAAATGCTCGATTAAAACGCATGTACGCCAACCTGGCCATGGAGCTTGACACCGCCAAATGGATTATTGAAAAAAAGCTTTAAAGCCTTGCGAAAAAAGATCCAT
>JANNGD010000063.1:0-4779 GCA_031380515.1 Ferruginibacter sp.
ACGTAATAAAAGTTGATTGTTTTTGGTTAACGGTATGATGGATTTAAACTATTTTTAAGGCGGGTTCTGTGCCTCTTTTTATTGCATAATCTCCGCTTTGATAAAAGTTGATAAATGATTTGCTGTTGAAGAGCGGCGGTGGACCTGCTTGCCGGTAGGCTGGCAGAGCGATGTATGTATTTGTAGCTGTGCGCCTGTGGCGCATACAGCTGCAAATACATACGGTACAGTCCCGCCATGGGCGGGAAGACCGAACAAATGCTTTTTTTATAGTTGGATGAGCGCCATAAAATTATTTTTATACCTGTTTTTTTAGTATGGACAATTCATTTTTTTTATAATATTTACAGATTTTTTGTAAACCGCAGTTTTCGCATTTTGGTTTCCGTGCTATACAAGTATAACGGCCATGTAAAATAAGCCAGTGGTGCGCTTTGTGCACGTATTCTTTGGGGATATGTTTTATGAGTTGTTTTTCTGCGGCATTGGGTGTTTTGGCACCTATTGTAAGACCTAAACGAGCGCTTACCCTAAAAACATGTGTATCTACTGCCATATTGGGTTGCTCGTCTATTACCGATGTGATTACATTGGCTGTTTTTCTTCCTACACCGGGTAGCTCCACCAATTCATCTACCGTCATAGGTACAATGCCATCATATTTCTCCATGAGTAATTTACTCATACCTGCTAGGTGTTTTGCTTTATTGTTGGGATAAGAGATGCTTTTTATGAGTGCAAAAATTTCTTCAATGCTTGCATTACTCATAGATGCTGCATCTGGATATTGCTCAAAAATAAAAGGAGTAGTTAAATTTACTCTTTTATCTGTGCATTGGGCAGAAAGTATTACTGCTACTAATAATTGGAAAGGATCGTCGTAAATAAGTTCCGTTTCTGCTTCTGGAGAATGTTCTAAAAAATACTGTATTAAGAATTTATACCGCTCTGCTATTTTCATTTGAATTTAATATGTACAAATGTAAGCCTACAAATTTTATTTATCAGGACGGATATTGTAGGTAAAAAAAAGCTCGAATCATTCGATTCGAGCAACTTATTTTATCATTTGGCAATCATGCTATGAAAACACTTCTAATCCTTGTTTAGAATAATTAAAAATATTATCCACCGATCTATTGTCCGGGGATATTAATTTAATTGTGTTCAAACGGTTTTTTGCAGATTCCAATATTTGGAATCTTTCTTGCAAATCTAGGTCTGATTCGAGCTGTTGTTGTATGATATTATTTTTCTCAGGCGAACATTCTTTATATAAGTACTGAAGAAGATCGTCCTGTGTAATATTCACCATAAAATCGTTTAAATCGTTAAAAAAACCATACTGTAATAGAAACGTGTTGTTGCATTATTTTATTGTGGTCATTATGCAATTTTTTTATTTTTTATATGTAATAAAGAGGTCTTCATTGTCTTTTTTCATATAAAAGTTCTCTCTTGCATACTTTTCAATAGACCCAGCATCTGTTTTCAATAGGCTCAATTCTTTCTTCGTTTCCTTAATTTCTTTTGTTAAATGCCTTTCACTTGTTTTTAAATCTTTTAGCTTATTCGATCTGCCAACAATAGTACCTATATCTTTTGGGTCAAAAAACAACATCCAAACAATAAAAGCCACCGATGTAATTATATACTTGTTCTTTAAGTAGCCAATGACTGGTTTTAATGTTTGGATGTTCATATTAGAATAATTTCAATAATTATTTACCAAATTTAACTTTTCCTGCCGGATAAACGCCACTATCAGCCAATATTTCTTCTATACGGATGAGTTGGTTGTATTTTGCCATACGATCGCTACGGCTAGCAGAACCCGTTTTTATTTGTCCACAATTGAGTGCTACAGCTAAATCTGCAATAGTACTATCTTCCGTTTCGCCACTTCTATGACTCATAATAGTATTGTAACCCGCATTTTGTGCCATAGAAACCGCATTGATGGTTTCTGTAAGTGTGCCTATTTGGTTCACTTTTACAAGCAATGCGTTGGCTATTTCTTCGTTTATCCCTCTTTCTAATCTATCAACATTGGTTACAAATAAATCGTCGCCTACTATCTGGCACTTTTTGCCTACTGCATCTGTAAGCATTTTCCAACCTTTCCAATCATCTTCTGCCATACCATCTTCTATAGAAATAATTGGATATTGTTTTACCCAACTTTCCCAATATTTTACCAATTGCTCACTTGTCATTTTCTTTCCATCACTCTTATGAAAAATATATTTTTTTTCTTTTGCATTCCAAAGCTCACTATTGGCAGCATCCATAGCAATACCTATTTGGCTGCCTGTTTTATACCCAGCTGCTTGTATGGCTGTCAATACAGTTTCTATAGCTTCTTCATTGCTTTGAATGTTTGGTGCAAAACCACCTTCATCGCCCACATTTGTGCTAAACCCTTTTTTCTTTAATACCGTTTTTAATGCATGAAAAATTTCTACACCCCATTGCAAGCCTTCACTAAAAGATTTTGCTCCTACAGGCATAACCATAAATTCTTGAAAATCTATTTTATTATCGGCATGTGCGCCTCCGTTTAAAATATTCATCATTGGTATAGGCAATACTTTTGCATTTGTACCACCTATGTACCTATATAATGGAAGGTTGGCTTCTAATGCAGCTGCTTTTGCCACAGCTAAGCTTACGGCTAGTATGGCATTTGCACCAAGCTTGCTTTTGTTTTTTGTGCCATCAATAGCTATCATCATGGCATCTATACCTGTTTGGTCTGCCACATCCCAACCCAATAAATTTTCCGATAATATGGTATTTACATTGGCTACTGCTTTTAAAACCGATTTACCACCGTAGTAATTCTTTTTATTATCACGTAATTCAGCCGCCTCATGTATGCCTGTACTTGCGCCACTTGGTACTGCTGCACGACCTAGTCTTTCGTTTTCTGTAAGCACGTCTACTTCTATTGTTGGATTTCCTCTACTGTCTAAAATTTGGCGGGCATGGATGGATGCGATGTAACTCATGTTTTTTATTTTGTTGAATGTTGTTGAATATTGTTGAAATATTGAATTGCTTTTGCAAATTGCCAACGGAACTCAGTTTCGTCCAAATTTACAAAAAAAATTTTCTTTTATATGTTGAAATTGTTACTTATTGATTAAAAATGATTTATTTATACTTTCTAAAGTCTATAAAATCTACGGATAAAAGATGAGTATTGCGGAGGCATACGTTTACTTTCAATAATTAAAAAGTTGGTTGTCGCAAATATATAAATTTTTTTACGGATATTTATGGTTAATAATATGGCTATTTACAATTTTATGGATACTTTTGGATAAATTTATGGTTAAATGAATATCGAATCATTAGAAATTACAAATGAGATATTATTGTTGATTGCATCTATAGATGAGTTTAAAGGTACATGGCAAGCTTTGGGCAAAGTTGCACCTGAACAACTTACGCAGTTGAAAAAAGTAGCTACAATAGAAAGTATAGGCTCGAGCACACGGATAGAAGGCAGTAAATTATCTAACGAAGCAGTAGAGATTTTGTTGGGAAACTTACAAATACAAAAATTTGAAACAAGAGATGAGCAAGAAGTGGGCGGCTATGCTGCGGCCATGAATATAATTTTTGAACATTATAAAGATATACAGCTTACAGAAAATTATATAAAGCAACTACATAGTTTACTGTTGCAATACAGTGAAAAAGATAATTGGCACAGGGGAAATTATAAAACATCTCCTAATCATGTGGTGGCTTTTGATATAGATGGAAAACAATTGGGTATTGTTTTTGAAACAGCAACGCCATTTGAAACACCTATAAAAATGAAAAAATTAATTGAATGGGCACGGCAGGCAATAGAAGAAAAAAAGCTACATCCACTTTTAATAATTTCTATTTTCAATGTTAGCTTTTTAGCCATCCATCCTTTTCAAGATGGCAATGGAAGATTGTCAAGAATAATTACGACTTATTTATTAATGCAAGCAGGTTATGAATATGTGCCTTACAGCTCGTTGGAAGCTGTAATTGAACAACAAAAAAAAGGATATTATTTATCATTAAGACAAACACAAGCAACGCTGAAAAATAAAAATCCTGATTGGCAACCGTGGGTAACTTATTTTTTAAAAGCATTGCAATTGCAAAAAGAAAAGCTATTTCTAAAAATAAAACAAGAACATTTATTGCTTGCTAAAATGCCCGCACTTTCGCAAAAAATTATTGGCTTGGTTACATCAAGAGGGAAAATTACAATTGGTGAAATAAATATTTTATTGGTAGATGATAGCCGCCCTACAATAAAAAAGCATTTGGAAAAATTAGTAAAAATGAATCAGCTTGCTAAGCATGGAAATGGAAAAGGAACTTGGTACACAAAATAGTTGCACCAAGTTCCTTTTTATGTGTGAAATTATTCTACGATTGATTTATACTTCTCTTTATTAAAAAAAATACCCAGAATATTTACCAATAACAATGCTAATCCAAGCCCAGGTTGCTTAGCAATAAACACTTCGAAGCAAACAATATTTACAACGATAGGTAACATGAGTAATAAACCCAAGGCTCTTGTTTTAGGGAAAATTAATAATACAGCAAAGGCAATTTCTAACACTTTAATAAAGGTCATATACCCAGAGCCACCAAACAAAGTCATAAAACTAAGTTCATCCCCACTCATAGCTGGCATTGGAATAAATTTTAAAAAGAAATTAGCCCCAAATACAAGAAAAACCAAGGCCAATAGTAATGCAGGGATTTGTTTTGTGATTT
>JANNGD010000079.1:0-19903 GCA_031380515.1 Ferruginibacter sp.
AGAGGTAAAAGAATTTTATACGGTAGCAAATACTGTAAAACATAATCTAGAAAACATCCTTAACTTTTTTATAAACAGGCATACAAATGCTAATGCAGAGTCTTTTAACTCTAAAATTAAACTCTTTAGAGCTAATCAAAGGGGCGTAACTGATACAGTGTTTTTCCTTTTTAGATTATATAAACTTTTTGCTTAATCCCCAATAGATTAATGTGAGCCTATATAATTAAATTACTGACAGTTAATAATTTCACGCTTTTATCTGCGGATTCGACAACTTTGCCCATAAAAAACAAGAATGATGGAAATTTCAATATCCTAAAATTCAGCAAGTAAATACCTTCTGCTAACAAAGCGTTTGGCAAAAGTGGGACAGACGATTAAACTTCATCATACTACTATCAGCTAATATCCGGCTTGACCGAATTCTGTTTGGTCCCTACAAAATTGTAGGGATTGTTAACTTCATCATCAGTTTTTCAATCGGTAGCGGTTCCGGGCGGAAGATTTTCAAATTCCACAACATCGTAAATCCCTATCGTTGTAGGAGAGCCTCTCGGCGACAGTACTCTTATCACACTTCGTCACGGACGGGTAGAAATCCTTTTTCGCCAAGAGATTTTATAACTCCCCTTAAAAGATAACTGTTATCAAACCGAATTACATATTTTCTTGCTCCCTCCTTTTCAGGGGTAAGCATTTTTTTATCAATTAGTTTTCTTATTTGCCTTGACACTTCTGCATCAACTTTGCCGACAAAAAATTCTTTTACATCAGAAGCTTGCACGACTTGTTTGTCTATAACTCTTTTTAAAATTTTTGCTTCCACAACTGTAATATATTTTCTTTCTAACGAATGATTGATTGTAGGTAGTAATATTTCTTTTCGCAAAATTTCATAATCAGTTAATTTGTCAATCTTTTCAATTTCTTCTTTCAAACCTTTTAATACATACTCTGACCAAGCCAAAATACCATTATCAGTTCCTGTATCTGCAAGAGACAAATTGTTGTAATAATCATTTCTGTTACTACAGAAAACTGCTGTTGGATTTATTATTCTACCAACATTAACATTAAAACCAGTTTTTACAAGCATAGCATAAGTGAACAAACGAACTGTCCTGCCATTTCCATTTCCAAACGGGTGAATCCAAACAAAGCGATGGTGAGCAATTGCTGCTTTAAGCAAATCGTATTTTGGACTATCGTCTCGACCAACAAAATCAAGTAACGCTGACATATATTCCTCTACTCTTAACCACTCAGGAGGTTGATGTGCTGATTTATGTATTTTCAAATTTATTTTTCTATAATCACCAGGAGTATGGTCTCCTTTCCCGTTTGGTGGAGGCTCTAACCCATCAACAATCATTTTATGCATTTGACTTACAAATGCCCTATTGATTGGATAATCTTTAACATGCTCTTCAATAAACTCCATCGCTTTTTCAATATTCTGTATTTCCTTTATGCCAGATGGAACATTTTCAGTTTGAGCTAACTTTGTTTCAAAATATTCAGCAATAGTTGTGTTATTACCTTCAATTCTTGCAGACCCAATACTCTCCAGCGTGTGAAAAATATGTTTCAATTGAAAAAACACTTTAGGGTGTGTAGAACCTCCGAGAGATTTTTTACGCAACTAATCTAACTCGATTACTAAATCAGTTAGTGAAGACCCAAAAGATGGCTCAACCAATTTTAAGTCGTAATGTAAAAATTTAGCTGCTGACATTTAATTTATAGAGTTTTTTTATTTAACAAACACTAAATCATGAATTAACAATAGTTACAAGATAGTAACTGTTTACCAATGCTTTGCAAACATACAATAAGTTACAACAATTAACAAGATGTGTATATACATTTGCAATACAAAATCTATATATTTAACACCTCATCTTACAAAACCCGATACAGAGAAATAGGGCATCCGTTGGGTTTTGCAATATTGGGGCGGACGGAATAACAATGAGCATTGTACTATATGGCTTTGGTTCGGGCAGACGATTTTCAATTTGGTCCCTACAAAATTGTAAGGATTGTTATCTTCATTATCAGTTTTTCAATCAGGAGCGTTTCCGGGCGGAAGAATTTGAAATTTCACAACAACACAAAGCGCTACCGTCAGACTATGAAAAAAACAAAAAAGCTAATATGGTAATTGCTACATTCAATTTTCATTGAACAACTTGCCTGCGGGATAGCAAGTTTACAAATACCATACTAGCAAAAGCGGCCTTCGTTAGAGCTGTTGCTTTTAAAATTTAAAAAACTATATTTATTTTCTCTTACCTATTTTAAACATTCTAGATAAGTTGAACCCTAAACGCATATCTCCTTTAAAAAAGTTGCCGGTTGTTTGTGTAATATATGCCCTTTCATTCATGCCAGTAGCATTGGAAAAATGTACTTGAAATACATGTCCGCCTGTTTCTATGTCTACTCCTAATGATAATGGGTCTGTACTGTTATCTGCCAGTTGCCCAAAAGGATGGTGATAGTCTAATGTAAGTGCTACACGTTTACTCACTTTATATCGCATACCTCCACCTAAGGCAAAAATACTTTGGTCATCGGTTAAATTAAAGGGTGTATTGGTATGCACAAATATGGGACTTAGTTGCAAAGAAAATTTCGAATTAAATTTTCTACCAATAATTGTTTGAATATAATATGCAGACCTATCGGTAAGTGTTGGTTTTGTCAATGAATTGTTTTCACCCGTATAAATGGTATAACCGCCGGCTGCCAATAAGGAGAAAGGCATTGGTTTTGCACCCGTAGCCTGTTGTAAGATTCTTGCTTTAGCAAAGAAATCTATCTCTTTTCTAAAAGTGCTACGTCCTATACCAATCATTAAGTTATTGCTAATACCATAATCAAAAGCCAAGCGCATGGTAGCAGCATCAAGTCCAAAAAATGTTTTGGCACCATCGCTTACAAAACCAAATCTATGTAATATTCTAAAATCTAGGTTTCCTTTGGCTAGCATTTCTGTGGAATGTGCGTTTATTACTCGGGTAGATTTAAATGCGCCTGTCACTTTTTCTGTAACGGTGCTATCTTCCAACCCACTTAACAAAGATCCATCTTGTGCACGTGCTGTATAAATACAAACAGCAAATAAAATAAGCAGTAAATTTTTTTTCATAGATTCAAATATACGAATTGTTAAAGGCTTTTATAAAGCGGAATATTAACTGTTATTTTTATTTTTTTATTAATATTATCTGCTACAAGTGAAGGTATTTTAATTTTATAATCTGCTAATAAAACTTCAAAACTTGCAGATGCGGATACCAAAGCATTGCTGACAGTAATGGTTGCAGGAATATTTATTTGATTTGTAACACCGTGCATTGTTAATGCACCGCTCACATTTACGGTATTGGTTTTATTGGTGGTTAATGAAATGATGTTGCTGTTTTCAACCGTGCCCTTAAAGGTTGCTTTTGGGTATTTATCGCTCTCTACATAATTTTCATTAAAATGTTCTTGCATCAATGCTTTTTCAAATTCGAACCCTTTCATTAAAACAGAAAACTCTATTTTGCCAGATGCAGGCTCCCAAATACTCAATACTTTATTGTTTTTTGCGGTTATATTCTCTACGTTGGTCTTAGAAAAAAAAGAAATGCTACCAGTTTTGGTAAAAAGCTTTGTTTGCGCAAAGCTTGCATTACAAACCAATACCATTAATAAACCCATACTCAATCTCTTCATAAAAACCATTTATTTATCATTTACAATTACGCAGCGATTTAGTTCCACATCTGCTAAGAAACCAGTACATACTCCTTTTATAGCAATTGGTTTTCCCACACTGTATTCTTTTATTTTTTCAAATTGCTTTTTATCCAATAGGCAACTTACATTATGCATATCACCTGCATTGCCCAAAAGTACATTCATCAAAGTATCTTGTTGGTTATTTATCTCAACAATATTTCCATTTACCAATACTGTTTTACCCAAGTACTGTATATTGGCCTTGGCTTCATCGGCTTCATAAGCTGCTATCAAATTGGCTACAGTAACTGTTTCTTGTGCAGCTACTGTAGCAAGATCCGCAGTTTTTCTATTAAACTCTTTGTATGCATATATTGCTGCAATAGCTGCTAATGTTACTATTCCTATTGCTAAATATTTTTTTATTGGCGACATAAAAGTTTATTAATTTCTATGCCCTCCACCTGCATTTATCCAATCTGTTATTTTTTGCTTATCTGCATTGGATATGGCACCTGCAGGGGGCATTACAGATGGACTGGCATCTACTGCCCTGGCTTTTATTCTTAATCGTTGAGAAACGATGGTACAATCATCCGTAAAATTTATTCCGCTTTGTGGTGTAGCACCCACATGGCAACCCGGAGTGGCACAATTAGCTGCCAATACTGCCTTTACTGCTGTAAAGTTTGGTCCTGCTGGTGCAACAGCTACAGTAGCAGAGGTTGTGGTAGTACAACCGTTCAGATCCCGCACGCCCATTGTATATGTACCAGGAGCTAAAGACCCGAAAAGAGTGCCAGTTTGAAAGGTTCCACCGTTAATATTATACATTAAACCTGTGCTACCAATGGCAGAAACCGATACAGCACCTGAAGTAGTTGGATTTAAACATTTGTCTGCTCCAGTAATAGTTGGTGTTAATGTAATAGTTGGGCAACTATTGGCTACATTTATTATAACAGAGCCAAGGCAGCCATTGGCATCTTTTGCTGTAATGGTATAAGCACCTTGCGCAAGCAAACTGAAAACACCTGTACCTTGAGAAGTAGTGAAACCATCTTTGCTATAAGTATAAGGTATTGCTCCGCCGCTTGCAGATGCATTTATTGCTCCATTTGCTGTTGTAGGACCAGATGCTGGTGTAGATGTACCTGTAACAGTAATGGTAGGACAAGTAGCTAATGAAATGGTAAATGCAGCAGTGCCTAAACATCCGTTTACATCTTTAGCAGTAATGGTATAACTACCAACATTCAATCCTGTAAAGGCTCCAGTGGCTTGAAAGAGTGTACCGTCTTTGCTATATGTAAAACCCGTACTACCAGTCGCAGTTGCATTGATGACTCCGTTGTTGGCGGTAGGGGATGAAGTGGCGGTTGTAGTTCCTGTTACTGTTATTGTAGGACAAGATGTAGCGGTAACCACAAATGCTTTTGAACTTAAACAACCTGCATCGTCTTTTGCAGTTATCGTATAATTGCCAGCAGCTAAATTGCTAAAAGTTCCGGAAGCTTGAAAAGTTGTTCCATCTTTACTGAATGTAAAACCAGTACTCCCCGAAGCAGACGCTGTAATAGAACCGTTGGCAGCTGTTGGACTGGCAGTTGCGGTAGTTGTAGCCGTTATTACAATTGTTTTACTGGCGCAAGTGGCTACTGGAGGATCTGCAACGGTACTTTTTTTACAGGCAGTAAAATAAATCGTTGCAAATAACATAAAAAACATACCGAAATTGAGTAAAGATTTGTTTGTCATAATGTAGTTTTTTTTGTTAACGAAAATTAACTTATAAAGGTTGTCTCAAGATATAAATTTTTTATATAATAATGCTATGTTATTGTAGGAACATGCAAGATTATTAAAAATAGTAAGAATAATGATAGAAAGGATTGTCAACAAAGTGCCTATCCCATAAAGCAAGCGCCTATTTGAATGGATGGTACTTTAACCCCAACTGTAATGAAGTTGAAAACAACCTTACTTCACCTTCGCCAACACCAGATAATGGAATACTCACAGAGGGTTCAATTTGAATGGCAACCTTTTTGCTGATTTTCTTTTCTGCCCCTAAAGAAAATTGCATGTTAGAAAACAAATGTTTATTTCCAGTGTAAGCGTACGGGTATTCTAAAGTTGTGTAATATGCTTTAAATTTATAATTGTAATCTTCTTTTTTCATAACGTAAGAGGAGATGCCTACTGATGAGTAATAAGATGTGGTAGGGCGTTGAATAAAGTTATACCTGAAAACGATTGGAATTTCGTAGACCAAACAATTTGCGTCTACACTGATGATTTCTACTTGGCTCAGATAGGACCCCTGCTTTACATTGTAATCTTGGGGGCCTGCCATGTATTTTTTATTGCTTATGTAAAGCCCTGTTTGCACTGCCATTTTTTTATTGAACTCATATCCCAAGCCTAGGCCATACCTTGGGGCAAGCGTGCTATTTTTAAATGATAATAATTTAACCGAACCAATATCTGCCCCAACACTGGCTAACAAATAAAACCGTGGTAATATCTTGTTGCTTTTTTTTGCAACATTTTTATTTTCTTTTGGTAAGATAGTATCTGCTTTTGTAGGCGTTTTATTGTCTGCTATGTTGGTCTGTTGATCTAATTTTTTATTGTCATTTGTTACGTTAGTAGCCTCTGTTGCTTTATTAACGGTTTCATCCATTTCTGAAGAGGGGCTGCTAATGGAAATATTCGTTTTGGCATTATCGCTTATTGGCTTGGTCTGGGAAGCAATTTTGTCTTCTAAAGGATTATTTGCTGAAGGAAGTTCTTTGGCCTTTTTAAAGAAATCCGTACCGTTACTTTTAGCAAAAACGGGATTGCTTTTTTTGGCTGAAATATCGTTTACATTGGAGATTATATTATTTTGCTGCAAACTTTTATTGCTTATGCTAACCTGTGGTATGGTCTGAGAAGGTTGCGCTATTTTAGATAATGAAGTTGTTTTATCGGGTGTTCTAATAATTGTTTTTGAAGCCAATGGGTTTCCTGATTTCAGCTGTTTGTTTTGCCCAATAAAATACCATCCTCCAAACAAAATAATGGGAACAAGCAACCATAGCCAAAAAAAAGGTCTTCTTCTGTCATTCTTAACCAGCAAGGCTTCCATTTTTTTCCATGCAGTTTCATCAAAAGCAATAGAAATATTTTCAGAAGCCTCCTTTATTTTATGTTCAATATGTTCAATATGTTCAAATGGCTGTTCGCTGCTCATACAATTTTTTATTAGTTGCCTTTATCATATTCTTAATATTTGCTCTTGCTTTTGCAAGATTGGATTTTGACGTACCTACAGAAATGTTTAATTCTTTGGCTATATCTTCGTGTTTACAACCATCTAGAACATATAAGTTGAATACTGTTCGATAGGTAGGCGATAATCTTTGTACCAATTCAATAATTTCTTTGAAAGCCATTTTATCAATAGATGTTTCACTGGAATCGTTTAAATCGTTGTGGATATGATCTATTTCTACATTGGAGTTGAACTTATTATATTTCCTGTAATGATCTATAGCTGTATAAACCATAATTTTTTTTATCCAACTCATTAAAGAAGCCTCAACACTTTCAAATTTTGGGGTAAAATGTTTGATGGTATTAAAAACTTTTAAGAACCCATCGTTTACAATTTCTATAGCATCATCTTTGCTTTGACAATAGCGCATACAAATAGCCATAGAAAAACCAAAATAGATTGTATACAATTCTTTTTGACTTTCCCTTGTTGTTTTTACACACCCATCAATAATATTTGTCAATTGATGCCCGCTTGGCAAAATAAAGTTTTTACTTTTTTACGATAAATAATTAAATGGTTCTATAAGCAATCGAAACAAAGTTTCTATTGGTTGCTTTATTACCTCTATAAATATAAAGTATATTCTAATAAAAAATAATAATTGACAGCCAAAAATCATAACTGCTTCATTGCATATAAAATATAGCAAGTAAAAATGTGCATGCGCACTTATTTTGCTCGAATGTTAAGTGGAAATTAACCAGAGAGGATAGTGGTAAATTTCTACTGATATTGCTGATGCCTGCGCCTAAAATCTGTGCAGTAAATTTCTGCGCTGTTCTTATCCATACAGTCTACCCCAATAAAAAACCGGGGTAGAGAACCCCGGTTTTTTAATTTCCTATATTATTTATTTCATTGTCATCTAGTACGTCGGGTAATTTCATCAAATAATTATAAAGTATGAAGTAAGAAGTAAGCGCACATCCAATGGCTATTAATATCCAGCTTACTTGGTTGTCTGCTCCAAAAATGGCAACACCAATAAAAGCGCCTACAAACTCTCCTGCTATCCAAGCAAGTACCAGATAGAGTTTCCATTTGCCTGCTTGCAAACCTTTTGAGGTAGCAAGTTTTCCAATTTTAATTGCCAAAAATATCAATACAATGATGTCCATCTACCCAATAAATTATACCAAATCAATATCAAAATTTACCAATTGTACAAATTCTCCAATACGGGTATCAATATCAGCTTTGGTGATTTCTTTTAAACGATCTGGTCCAAATTTTTCTACGCAAAAACTTGCCATTGCACTTCCTACAATTATGGCCGTTTTCATATTTTCGAAACTAATATCTTTTGTTTTTGCAAGATGCCCAATAAACCCACCTGCAAATGTATCGCCGGCTCCGGTAGGGTCAAACACTTCTTCGAGTGGCAATGCTGGTGCAAAAAACACGTGGTTTTCGTGAAACAACAAAGCACCATGTTCTCCTTTTTTTATGATTAAGAAACCCGGCCCCATTTCCATTATTTTTTTTGCCGCTTTTACCAATGATATTTCGCCACTAAGTTGCCTAGCTTCTCCATCGTTTACCAGCAATACATCTACTTGTTTTAACACTTCTTTTAAATCATCCAATGCTATATCCATCCAAAAATTCATGGTATCCATTACAATAAGTTTTGGACGCTTTTTCAATTGGTTTATAACACTCAATTGTAATTTTGGCATCAGGTTTCCCAGCATTAAAAACTCGGCTCCTTGATAAGAATCTGGAACGATAGGATTGAAATCTTCTAACACATTTAAATCAGTTACAAGTGTATCACGTGTATTCATGTCTATATGATACTTGCCACTCCAAAAAAAAGATTTTTTATCTTTCACAATCTCTACACCATCTAACGCTACGCCTCTTTTAGTAAGTTCGTCCATTTCCTCTTGTGGAAAATCATACCCAACAATAGAAATTTGTTGTATAGGTTTAATAAAATTTGCCGCAGCATAAGCTACATAAGTAGCGGATCCACCAATTATTTTATCTACTTTTCCAAAGGGAGTTTCAATAGCATCAAATGCCATTGTACCAAGCGTAATTAAAGACATGCGTTTAAAGTTGTAGTTTTGTGAATTAAAAACGGTGCAAAAATAGAGAATTAATTACGGAAAATGGATAATATTCATAACAAGCAAATTCATTTCAGCCCGTTCTAACCAATAAATATACCATATGCTTTTACACATACATCCAGATAACCCACAACCAAGGCTTTTAAAGCAATTAGCGGCCTGCCTATTAGATGGTGGAGTTATCATATATCCTACAGATACTATTTACGGCATTGGATGTGACATATCTCAGCCAAAAGCAGTTGAAAAAATATGCCGTATTAAAAATATAGATCCACAAAAGGCGCAACTATCTTTTATATGCAAAGACCTTAGTCATTTGAGCGATTATACAAAAAGCATAGATACCCCTTTGTACAGAATGCTCAAAAACCATTTGCCTGGTGCTTTTACTTTTATATTACCTGCTAGCAAGCAAGTGCCTAAAATATTGCAAAGTAAAAAATCTACTATAGGGTTGCGGGTACCAGATAATACCATATGCAGGGCGCTCTGCGATGCAGTAGGCCACCCAATACTAAGTGCTTCTTTGCCTGGAGATAATGTGGAAGATTATACAGACCCGGATATCATATTTGAAATTTTTAAAGATAAAGTAGATTTTGTTATAGATGGGGGTATTGGAGGGATGGTTCCGTCTACGGTTGTAGATTGTACAACCGATGATTGGATAGTAACAAGGCAAGGAGCAGGAGAATTTGAAGGATAAAATTTTTCTACAAAGGACTCTTTTTCCAAATGAACTAAACCCTTTTAGACCAAGTCGAGTATCGAACTTATTTTTTTATACAAATCATCGGGCACAAAAGGCTTTTGCAAAACATCGACAAATCCTTTTTTTAGTAAATACTCATTCATGTCTTCAAAAGAAGCAGCTGTAAGTGCTATGATAGGAATGTTTGGAAGTGTTTCCTTTATTAAATATGTAGACTGATAACCATCCATTATAGGCATATCCAAGTCCATAAGAATAATATCATACTCATTATGCATAGCTTGCTGATAGGCTTCTTTACCATTATTTGCCAAGGTTACTTTTGCATTCCATCTTTCTAAAAAACGTTTTGCCACCATTTGGTTTATCTTGTTATCCTCTGCTAAAAGAATGGAAGTTTTTGGTAAAGAATAATTTCCAGAATCTTTAATTTCCATTTTGTTTTTAGATATATAGGAAGATTTTTCAAGTTGCACATCAAACCAAAAGTTAGAACCCTTTCCCAGCTCACTTTCTACATTTAATTTAGATTTCATCAACTGTAATATCTTTTCAGATATGGTTATTCCCAAACCAGAGCCTCCAAATTTTCTGGTAGTGTTTGCATCCGCTTGCACAAAGCTTTCAAATATTTTCTCTTGATGCCTTTTGTGAATCCCTATTCCGCTATCAGTTACAGAAAAACGTAGGTTACAATACGCTTCGTCTTCTAAGTTTTTTTCTATTGCTATAATTAACTTCGTAAAACCTTTGTCGGTAAATTTGATAGAGTTACCAATAAGGTTAATCAATACTTGGCTTAGTTTTATCTCATCTCCTTTCAAAAATATATCCGCATTACCCATTACCTCTATCCCGAAATCTATCTTTTTTAGTTTGGCAGTATTCTCGAAAATAGACTGCAATTTTTTTATAAATAATATTAAGTTAAATCTAGCATTGACCAATGCCGCTTTATCGGCATCAATCTTAGATAAATCCAAAATGTTATTTACTACACCTAGCGTGTGTTCCGAAAGATTTTTCAATGTTTCAAAATTCCTTTCTTGCATAGGCAAATACTCCTCATCCAACATGATATTTGTTACACCTACTATTCCATTTAATGGCGTTCTCAACTCATGGCTCATATTGCTCAAAAAACGCTCTTTTGCAAATGACGCCTCTTCTGCTTTTTTCTTTGCCTCAATCAATAATTTTTCTGCAGCCAGCCTACTAGTAACATCTCTGCAAGTAAAAGTTGCTCCTATTATTTTATTGCTTTTCTCCTCAAATATAGGTGTGGCTTTTAACTCATAATCACAATCCTTAAATGTAAAGTTTTCAAACAAAGATTCTCCACTTAGCACTCTTATATAATGTCTTTGTATATAATTTGGCACTTTATTATCTTTCATTAAATTCTTTAAATTTTGATCAACTTTTAGGTTATCTATACCAAATTCCTTTTTTAAAAATTCAGAAAATAGTTTATTAACAGTTAGGATATTGTAATTGGCATCTATACTCCAAATAGCCCCAACAGCGTTATCCAGTGTGGTTTGTAGGACAATGCTTTGGGTAATAAGTTTGTTTTGCTTATAACCAGAATTTAAAATCATATAAGCTGCATACAATGCAAAAAGTAGGAAACTGATGATGATATTTAACGACCTCATTTGATCTACAATCGTTTGGCTCCAAATAAACCTAGTAAGAGCCTTGTAACCATAAAACTCTGCTATTAAAACAAACATCAAAGGCATGAGTATAAAAGTAATAACAGCCACCCTGTTTTTTTTTAATGAAAAAATATTAAAAGCAGAGGGTAGAAAGGCAAAATAAAACAAACTAGTGTAGGAATATTTTCCATAAAAATAATCATACCACGCAATGGTAAAGTATATACCGACTAAAAACAGTCTTCGAGCTATAATACTTTTATTAAAATAAATGAGTAAATAAATACCCCATAAATATAACTGAACAACTATGGTAGAAAATAAAAAGAAAGTGTAATGCCCTTTAAAGATAAAAACCGCTCCTATAGTATTAATCAATATGGTTAAGTAAGAGAACAACCATATCATATTAAGATAAACAACCTGCCTAATAGATACATTATTTTGCAGGTGTTTGGTTCCATTTAACCTTATACGATGGAATAGCTTTAACATTGGTTATTTTAGAAGATATACTACATAACGTAGAAAAAGATTACTTATTGCTTTAAAATTATACATTAAAATACCATTGTCTAAATATCCCCACTATCAATAATTATAATAAAAGGTTGTAGCAAAAATTTTAGCTTGTTTTATCGGTATCAGCCTTGTGAATAATAATATCCTATTGGTATTCATCTTTTTAAGGCGAGAAACCTTACTACAATTTAAAATATTACTTTGCAAAAATTAAATACTTGAAAGCCATCCACTATACCGAGGCTAATTCCGGTAAGTGTAAATTAAGTGTAAGCATTTTTAAAAAATAGTATTTTTTACATTCTAATAATTTTGAAAAGGAAAACAAAAGCAATTTTGATTCTGTAGCAATTAGGTGACATGAAAAAATAATATGTATTTTAACTCTTTTGTGCAAGGGTCTTCTAACAGGCCTACTTTGTTGGGAGGCAATCAAGTCCGAGATAGATTTTACGCTACACTAAAAGCCAAAATATCTTTTTGCATTGTTAAAACAAATATCCTGCACAATTTTGCCGGTCCATGCAATATCGTTTGGCAACTCTCCATTTTCTATCTCTTCTCCCAATAAAGTGCACAACAAGCGGCGAAAATATTCGTGACGAGGAAATGATAGGAAACTCCTGCTATCGGTAAGCATACCTACAAACTTACTAAGTAAACCCATATTGCTTAGTGCATTTATTTGTTTTGTCATGCCATCTTTTTGGTCTAAGAACCACCAGCTGCTGCCGTACTGTATTTTACCAGCGCTGCTGCCATCATTATAATTTCCAATCATGGTTGCCATCAACTCATTGTCTGCTGGGTTAAGGTTGTATATGATTGTTTTGGCCAATTGGTTGTTGGTATCCAATTTATTTAAAAATCTAGCCAAAGCTTTTGCTTGCGAAAAATCACCAATGCTATCCCAACCGGTATCTGGCCCAAGCTGGCTTAGCATCCTTGCATTGTTGTTTCTTAATGCGCCCAAATGATATTGTTGTACCCAGCCTTTTTCACAATCCCATATTGCAAATTCAATAAGCAACGCCGATTTTATTTTTAGGTTTTCAGAATAAGTCAATTCATTGCCAGCCCTTATTTTGTCAAAAATATGATTGATTTCAATTTCGGTATAATCTTCTGCATACACTTGCTCCAACCCATGGTCTGATACACTTGCTCCCATGCTGGCAAAAAAATCGTGGCGAGCTTTTAATGCTTTTAAATAATCTGCATAATTATTTACAGCTATGTTGGATGCTGCTTCTACTTTATTTACATATTCGTTAAAGGATGCTGCTACATCTACATTCATGGCTTTATCTGGCCTAAATGCCGGCAATACTTTTAAATCTATTTTTTCGTTTAAGATACTTTGATGATGAGCCAAATCATCAATCGGATCGTCGGTAGTGCAAAGTGTTTTTACATTCATTTTGGCCAACAAACCACGCACACCATACTCGGGTGTTTGTAGCAAAGCGGTGGCTTGCTCGTAAATATCTTTTGCAGTATCAGCATTGAGTATGGTATGAATGTTAAAATAGCGCTGCAATTCTAAATGTGTCCAATGATATAAAGGATTGCGCAAAGTATATGGCACGGTAGCCGCCCATTGCTCAAATTTTTCAAAATCGGTAGCATTGCCTGTGCAGTATTTTTCATTGATACCATTGGTGCGCATGGCCCTCCATTTGTAATGGTCGCCATAAAGCCATACTTGGGTGAGGTTTGCAAAGTTTATATTATTTGCAATTTGGTCTGCTGGTAAATGATTATGGTAATCAATAATGGGCATGTCCTTTGCAAACTCATGATACAATGTTTGCGCAGTTTTATTCTTTAGCAAAAAATGTTCGTCTAAAAATGTTTTCATCAAATGGTATTTAAAATAGATTAATACTTTTCGTTGTTATAAGCTTACGCCCCTTTTCCAAGGAATAAAATCATCTTGATTTAATAGTACTGCTTTGGGTATTATGTCGCCACTTGCCGCTTTTATACAATATTCAAGAATCTCTTCTCCCATTTGTGCAATTGTTTTTTCTCCGTCTACTACTGGCCCGCAATCAATGTCAATGATATCATTCATGCGTTTGGTAAGATTGCTATTGGTACTCACTTTTATAGTAGGGCATATGGGGTTTCCTGTAGGTGTACCAAGGCCTGTTGTAAATAAAATAAGTGTGGCGCCGCTAGCAGCTTTACCGGTAGTGGCTTCTACATCATTGCCAGGAGTACATACCAAACTTAGGCCTGGCTTTGTAACTGGTTCTGTATAATCCAACACATCTACCACGGGCGAAGTGCCGCCCTTTAATGCTGCACCATTGCTTTTTATGGCGTCGGTTATTAATCCATCTTTTATATTGCCCGGCGATGGGTTCATGTGAAAACCACTACCTACCCTTTCTGCTTGCTCGCTATAAGTACTCATTAAATGAATGAATTTTTTTGCAACGGCTTCATCAATGGTTCTATCTATGATGTTTTGTTCTGCTCCACACAATTCCGGAAACTCTGCTAGTAATATTTTTCCACCCAAACCCACTAGCAAATCACTACAATAACCCACTGCAGGGTTTGCACTGATACCGCTAAAACCATCGCTGCCACCGCATTTTACGCCAATGCATAGTTTGGAAAGTGGTGCAGGTGCTCTTTCCATTTTATTGATTTCTATTAAACCTTCAAACGTTTTTTTGATGGCATCGGCAATCAATTGCTCTTCGCTTTGCGATTGCTGCTGCTCAAAAATGTACAATGGCTTATCAAAATTTGGATTCAATTTTTGCAAATCATCTTTAAAATCCTGCACCTGCAAATTTTGGCAACCCAAACTTAAAACCGTTACACCTGCTACATTGGGGTGGTTTGCATAAGACGCCAATAACTTTCCCAAAATTCCTGCATCCTGCCTTGTACCACCACATCCACCTTGGTGGTTTAAAAATTTTATGCCATCTACATTTTTAAAAAGCAGCCCCATCCCCGCCTTCCCCGAAGGGGAAGGAGTTAAAGGCTCAAATGAAGGAAGCGCTTTACCCTCTTTATAAGCTTCAATTAAGTTTTTTGTGTAGTGCTTATATTTATCGGAAACAGCATAGCCTAACTCATTGTGCAATGCTTCTTTTATAACATCTAAATTTCTATTTTCACAAAAAACAGTGGGTATAAATAGCCAGTAATTTGCAGTACCTACTTCTCCGTTGCTTCTATGATAGCCTTTAAACGTTTTACCTTCAAATTTTGAAACATCTGGCGCTTTCCATTTAAAATCCACTTGTCTATAGATATAAGGTTCGGCTGCATGTTTAATATTATCTGTGTTCATCCAACTTCCTTTAGCTATGTTATATTGGGCTTTGCCTACCAAAACACCATACATGATTACACTATCGCCTTTATATAAATCGGTAGTAAAAAATTTATGCTTTGCTTCTACACTATCCTGTAAAATAAATTGCTCTCCGGCATATTCAATCAATTCGCCTTTGTTCAAATTTTCCAATGCCACCAGTACATTGTCCGATGGATGAACTTTTAAAATTTTTTGTTTCATAATTAATAATTTACTACCCCCATCACCCATCTGTTTTATGCAATCGTGAAGCGCATACTTTGAAGTGTTGCCAACATTCCATTTAGCTTTATCTCGTTTACCTTTTCTGTAACATTTTCTAAAAAACCGGGTATTGCAGTTAGATCTGATTTCCAAAATTCTTCATTTCTTAAAATGTTTTTAACTACTTCGCTTGCTTCAAAACTACTCCATTGTTCAAAATAATAAGCTGCATGGGGATCATCAATTAAATAGTCTACTCCTTGTACTTGGCCATAATATTTTCTATTTACTTGTTTTGTTGCTTTCATAAAAACAATAAAAGCGGCAAATCCAAGTGCAATTTTATCTGGTACTTTACCAAATTGCGCTACAAATCGAAACAATACGGGCACTATGCGCATCTCCAATTTTGCTGTATAATTCAATGAAATATTTATCCATAGATGTTCGATATATTTATTGCGAAATCTATCCAAAACATTTTCCGAAAAAGCCAAAGCTTCTTTCAATGGTACTTCGTAAGGGATAGCTTCTGCAATCTCCTGCTGCATCAGTTCCTTTACATATGTTGATATGAGTGCATTATCCATTCCTTCGGTAACTGTTGTAATGCCCGATAAGAAAGCAACTGCACAACTTAATGAATGGGTTCCATTTAAAAGTCGAAGTTTCAATTCTTTAAATAAATGTATATCTTCTGTTATAACTATTCCATTATCTGCGGTGGCAAATGACAATACTTTTTTTATAGTATCATTGCCTTGAATAGCCCATAGACTATACGCTTCACTCATTATTAATAAATCATCTTGATAACCTAACTGTTCTTGTAAAACTGCTTTCGTATTTTCATCTGGCTTACCCGGCACAATCCTATCCACCAAAGAATTGCAAAACTGATTGGCATTTTCCAGCCAATCTATAAAAGGAATTTCCAATCCGTTTTGGTGTGCCAACTCTAACATGATGGACAATAATTTATCGCCGTTTTCAGATATCAATTCGGCAGGTACAATCACCATTCCCTTTTGCATATCTCCATTAAAAAACTTATACCGTTTGTATAAAAAAGCAAGCAATTTTCCTGGAAACGATTTAGGCGGTGAGGCATGCATATTGTCATTGATTAATACAATACCTACTTCTGTTGTATTAGAAATAACCACTTGCATATCGGGATTTTCAGCGCAACTTAATATTTCAGCCCATTGCTCTTTTGCAGATAACACCCTGCTAATGGCAGCACAAATAATATTTTGGGAAACTGGTTTACTGTTTTCAATACCACGGATACACAAGCTGTACAAACCATCTTGTTTTTCAAAAGCGGCCAAGTCTCCCCCACTGGTTGATTTTACTACTACTATTCTTCCATTAAAAATTCCTTGTTTATTGGCTTTATCAATAAAATAATCTGGTAAGCCTCGCAATAATACACCTGTACCAAACTGTAGTACCTTTTCTGGTAATTCAAAAACCGTATTGGAAACTGTTTCTACCATTAATGGATTTATGCCTGTTAAATTCTTTTTTGATAATACCATGCGCATTTTTTTTAACCTTTCATATATTATTTATTCTTTGCTAGCCATTGTGGGTAATCATCTTCTATTAATTTTGCAGGTGTTTTATTATACCAAGCATAACCAATTCTCCGCTCATATTCAATCTCTGCTAGTATTTTTTTCTTCACACCATCACGTCCACAAAAAAATGGTTCATTTGTTTCCAAATCCATAAACCTTGCCCACATTACATTATTGGGTGAAGGTATTACCAACCTGTCCTTTCCCTTTGGGGTTAATGGAGCATCTATATCTTGTACGTCGTACCCTACAATTTTCACTTTGTTTAGCCAAGTTACACCTGCTTTTATAGCATTTTTAATTTCTATACTAGGGTTTTCAATTCGCATTAAAAAACGAATGATACCAACTGATTCTTGCCCACTTAGCGAAGGCAATTCATACGCTCTGGCTTTGGCCGGTAATAGCGTTTTCGCATCGTATTGTGCACACCATCCTGTTAAAATTTCCTTTTGCTTTATTTGGGTTTTTAGTATACAAGCAATTCCACGCTTTACAGCTTCCTCACTTTTAATCCTATAATTTGGATTAATCAGATCCATATCGTTTTTGCCTTCTGTTACATCTCTCAACACATTCAATACGTTTATCATTGCATTGTCGTTGTATGTTATTTCACTTCTATAGCTACTAAAATCCGGATAATACTGTGGCCAACCACCATTGTCAGCATATTGGGCTTTTAACAAATAATCTATCCCCTTTTCCGCTGCAGCCAAAAACCTTTTATCATTTGTTTTTTTAAATGCATTTATTAGGTATTTTATTTCTTTGGTAGTTGCATTATTGTCTATGGTAGCATCTATGCTGCTTGCAAAATCTGCTTGCAATTCTTTTAATTCTTGGCTGGTTAATGTATGTTTATAATCTACATTCATTGTTTTAAAATGCTTTGGCCAGCCACCATTGCTGCGCTGGTAAAGAAGCATATTCTCTGCAATGGTATCAGAGAAAACTCTATTGGAAATATTTTGTTCTTCCGTATTGGCAACTATTTTTTCATTTGTTGGATTCCATTTATAATCAAACACCCAAGGGATATTAAATTCATTTATGCCAAAGTCTGCAGGCAAATTATTTTTATGCCAAGCAAAATCGCCGCCAGCCTTTTTACAATTATAGTAATACACTCTCCTGCCCCATTTCAATGAGTCTTTTGGGTCTTTAGGCTGTACCAAATAAATATCGGCATCTGCCATATTTTTGGGAAAACTGCAATTCAATAAATAAAATTGTGCCTCTTTATGAAAACGCCCTAATTTAAAATTATCATCTCCAACAAACTTACAATTGAATAAAACTGTTTTAGAACTTTTAAAACTACTCCCGTCGTGCCAAATGGCTGCATTGTTGTTGTGGCAAATAAACGTACAGTTTTCTGCCAATGCCCAGCCTCGTGGGCAATAAAAATCTACCCCGCCTTCCATTACACAATCCTTAAAATAAAACATGCCGTCATTCGTATTCCAGGGGCTCACCGTATCTCCACCGTATGCTGTGAAGATGCAATTCTTTGCAATCAATCGGGTACTTTTAAAAGAACGCAAAGCCATCTGGTGTCCATCGGGCCTTATTTTTTTTACATTTTCTGTTTCCGTTTTGCATGCAATTTCCTTTTCGCTTTTATTGTCTTTTCCATACGTATTGGCAAATGATAAATTTTCTAGTGTTATATCGCTGCCTTTCAAATTTATGGCCGCAGTTCCATAATCATCTTTATTATAGCAGCGCCAATCGTCTCTTGCCAATGAAATAGTAATAACAGTGGTTTTTGGGTTTTCTCCTTTAAGTGTAATAAAATCTTTATCTATAAAAATCTTTTCCTTGTAGATTCCCGGCTTAATTAAAATAACCCGTTGCAACTTTTCTGAAACAATAGGCAAACTGTTTATGGCAGCTTGTATATCTTTAAAATTTCCTTTACCAACTTGCGATACTACAACTTCTAACTGCGCAAAAATTTGTAGAGAAGCAAAAATGAAAAAAGAAAATACTGCTATGTTTTTTAAATATTTCAATGCTATTTTTTTGATTGTTTTAAAGCCCATTGTACCAATTGATTTGCTGCGCCAAAATTTTCATATGCAGCAGGTATTTTTCTTCCATCTAAATATTCATTGTAAATCCAGGGGTCACCCACTGCAAACACTGTTCCCTTTCCAAATTTTGCAGTAGCCATAATTACATCCCCGTCTTGTCTTATCAATGCTTTTGCTGGAGCTTGCGCCTCTATTATACTTATTTCTTTTAAATACATTTTTTTTGTTTTACTAAAAATAGCATTTGCCGATTTGTTATATATAGCGCCCGTTTCAAACTCCGAACCCTTCACCATGTTTCTACTCTTATCGGTAAATATTATTCCAAATTTGTTTGTAAGCGTTGCAAATTTTTTCAATTCACAATTGTTGCTATCATTTGTCATGATGATGAGTACACCACCTGCTTTTACCCAATTGGCTATTTCCGTTGCTGCTTTTTCATTCATATAATTTGGGTTCTTGTTATCCTTTATACCATCGGGATCTACCATGATGTAAACGTTGGCGTCTTTTAAGTTTGCAGCTGTTGGGGCTTTATCCAATCCTGTAATGGTTGCGCCATAAGACTTCCAAATATCACCAAATAAACTAAAGCCTCCGTTTTCTGTATCATCCCAAGTGTAGTGTCGTCTTGCAGTAGAGCCATACAAAGTTTTTCTCCATTCGTTGTTAAAATAATAATCCAACAC
>JANNGD010000117.1:0-2347 GCA_031380515.1 Ferruginibacter sp.
GAAATATCTCATACTTTTTTTCATTTAGACCATTAGAATGCTAAAACGTTTAATTCAATTTTTTATTTTGCTCTAGTCTACTAATCCATTTCCTACAAACTAGCAAAGGTATAATTCCTATAAACCCAAAACTGCAATCTATTAAAATATGAAACATCGGGATATGGCGAATTGGGCCTGCAATAAAAGCCAAAGGAAAAACTGCCACACAGGAAAGTATAGCCCAATCGATAATCCATTTATTCTTTATGGGGTCTTGTAAGGGCCCTAAGAAAGCCATGGCAATAACAATATGAGCAAATGCCAGCCAGTCGAACCCATACGCAAGCATCGGAAATTTTGAATTGGTTTCCAACAATGCATTATAAACATCTTGCAGCCATTTTTCAGCAAAAGATGGAACGATTGAAGGATGATTTAACAGCCACCGCAATTCTGTTTCTACCGGAAAAGCAGTTACGCCACTTAGAATGAGTGCTATCATGAAGAAAATGATGAGTAGGCGAATCTTTGATATTAATTTCATGTGTTCATTTTTATTTTTTTTAGCCACATGTTATTCGCCTATGAACATTTCGGTTGGTATCAACCTTTGTTATGGCTCATTTCATATAAATGTTTGTAGTCAAATTATTTCCCCTTATTCTAATGTATCAAATCTAACTTTAATTTATTAAACGAAACAGTCAAATTAAGACAATTTTAAGTGCAATTTTCAATCCCAATCATACTATCTTTGCGTTCTTGAAAGTCAATCGTTTGCTATGCTTTTTCGCTTCTATAAAAGTTGCCCGCAGGACTCCTTTGGAGAAAAATGATGTGTAGTTGAAATGTGGTTTCTTTTTTCTTTTCCCCGAAAAGAAAAAAACAACAAATAATTAGTGCCACTGAAGATGCCCATAGCTGCTTCTTTGTTGGGCTAAAAAAGATATAAGATTTAAGACATAAGATTTGAGACATAAGATTTAAGATAAAAACAGTACAAATATTGAGTACCAATCTAAATACTAAATACCCAATACTAAACCAATGGCAGCAAGAACAGACAATTTCCAATCTCCCGATTATTTTAATGTAGATGAATTACTTACAGAAGAGCATAAGCTTATTCGTGAAAGTGTGCGCAGTTATGTAAAAAAAGAAATATCTCCGATCATTGAAGATTACGCACAGCGTGCCGAATTTCCACAACAAATTGTAAAACAATTGGGCGATCTTGGTTGCTTTGGCCCAACCGTACCGGAACAATATGGCGGTGGTGGACTCGATTATATTTCTTATGGATTGATGATGCAAGAATTGGAACGTGGAGATAGTGGTGTACGATCTACAGCAAGTGTGCAAGGCAGCTTGGTAATGTTTCCAATTTACCAATATGGCAATGAAGCGCAACGCAATAAATATTTACCAAAACTGGCGAGTGGAGAGTGGCTAGGTTGCTTTGGATTAACCGAGCCCAACCATGGTAGCGACCCTGCAGGAATGCTAACCAATTTTAAAGACAATGGCGATGATACCGTAACATTAAACGGTGCAAAAATGTGGATTAGCAACGCACCGTTTTCTCAAGTAGCGGTTGTGTGGGCAAAAGATGATGCAGGAGAAATAAGAGGAATTATTGTAGAGCGGGGTATGGAAGGTTTTACCACACCTACTACGCATGGCAAATGGAGCCTACGTGCAAGTGCAACAGGCGAACTTGTTTTTGACAATGTAAAAGTACCCAAAGAAAATATTTTACCAAATGTAAAGGGATTAAAAGGCCCATTGGGTTGCTTAACCAAAGCTCGTTATGGAATTGCTTGGGGCGCCATTGGTGCAGCAATGGATTGTTACCATATTGCTTTGGAATATAGTAAAGAAAGAATTCAATTTGGAAAACCCATTGCTGGTTTTCAATTACAACAAAAAAAACTGGCAGAAATGGTAACTGAAATTACGAAAGCTCAATTACTAAATTGGCGTTTGGGTGTATTAATGAACGAAGGAAAAGTAACCCCACAACAAGTAAGTATGGCCAAAAGAAATGCTTGCGAAGTGGCAACGAATATATGCAGAGATGCCCGCCAGATGCTGGGCGGAATGGGTATTACCGGCGAATACCCCGTAATGCGCCATATGATGAATTTGGAAAGTGTGATTACTTACGAAGGCACGCACGATATCCATTTATTGATAACAGGGATGGATGTAACGGGGATAAATGCGTTTAAGTAGAAGCCCCCTAAATCCCCAGCAAGGGGGACTTTTTGTTAATAATACTTTGAAGCGTATATATGATCTAGTAGTTTGGATTTCAAAGTGTAGTTCATAGTATTAGGAACTGTGCCCTCCCCTTCAGAGTGCT
>JANNGD010000146.1:0-13470 GCA_031380515.1 Ferruginibacter sp.
GTGTCTTCTAAATCATTTATAGAAGTAATGGTAAAATGTTCTAGCAATCCTTTAGGTAAAAAATGAGATAGTAATGTTGTATCCAATCGATTTAAATTTTAACCAAAGATAACTTTAGTCCCCATTAAATAAAACTGAGCCGTTTAAAATTTTGCGAAACCCTTTGCTTTTGTTCTTGAAATAAAATATAATAATGTGCTTAATTTTATATTGAAGTGAACGGCATTAATATTTTAATCTGCCTAAGTTTTACCATTTTTAATTCACTGCTTTTACAATAAACTAATTTATAAAAGTTCTAGAACGAATAATGTTAATGTTTTGGAGCGTAATTATGTTCTGTATATATTTGAGGCTACTTCATTTTTTATGCGAATATTCATTATCATTTTATCTATTTTATTTTTATCATGTAATAACACCCCCACTGAGACTAAGTCAGATGATATAGACAGAGCTGTACAAGAACTTAAACAAGACACATTGATAAATACTGAAATTTTTGACAGCCCTATGGAAGCTGAAACATCGTTATATGTGTGGTTGGTTGATTTTGAAAATAAATCAAAAAAGAGAAATCCTAATTTTAAAAAAGAATATTTGGTTGTGGATACATTAATAAAAGGGCTTAATGAAATATATCCAAATATTAAGCTCGATAAAGTAAAGATGAGTGGCGACACTTTATTCACAAAAATTGTAGACAGTCAATACCTTGTAGAGAGAATTGGTTCGAGCGGCGCTTCATTATATATTGCAGCAGTAGTTATTAACCTAACATCGGTGGATAAGATAAAATATGTGAAAATTGATTTTATGGAGGGGAGCCATGCGTCGCCTGATACATGGAGTGCAGAAGATTTTAGTGAATACAAAGAGCTTCGTTAAATACCATGCTGGGGCCCAACTTTGTTCACAGTGAAGGCGTAGCCGTTCCTAAGGAATTTTCTTTCTATCCTTTCGTATTTCAAGCCGTGTTCTTCCACAAAAATAGCTAGGATGCATGTGAAAACTTTACCCTACGCTTTTAATCGTCTTCCTCTAGAAAAAAAACATCTTCCACAAACTTATTGAAAACTTTTGCAATTTTAAGCGCAAGAACTGTTGAGGGAACATATTTATTTGCTTCCATTGCATTTATCGTTTGCCTGCTTACAGATACTTTATTTGCTAATTCTTCCTGTGTAAGTCCATTGATTGCCCTTTCCACTTTAATGTTATTTTTCATTGGACACTGATTTAGCATTCTTGTATAAAATATAATTAAACCTTAAAATGAAAATGAGCAGCACCGTAAACATATTATAAATCATTACATTCAAAAATGCAGTATCATAAATTAAAATGAATGCAAGAAGTAGTAACAGATAGTTTACAAAAACTGCCCACAATAAAGAAGATAACCTGATGCCAGCAATATACTCATCTTCGTTTTTTTCTTTAGTAAACCCGACTAATAGGCAACCAATAATAAACATAGTTCCAACAATTGTATTCGTTAGATTTACAGGAATCGTACTAAAAAATTTCTTATCTCCAAAAATTTGACTTGGAAATATGGAAAACACTTTTGCATTAAGCCAACTTGATTCAAAACCAAAAATTATTATACATAGGCCTAAAATAAATGAAGGGATGAAAATTATCCATCCTATCCTTTTGTACTTGTTTGGTAATAATAATTTATGTGGCATGTTTTATGTTTTTGTAAAAGTATTGTATATTTTACAAAAAGACAAATGAACTTTACATTTTGTAATAGATATTTTACACAATTGTAGTATTCGGCATTTTGCTTTATTTGGACTTGATGTACTAGGCCTCAATATTTAATACTATCAACATCAGAAATAGTTAAATAAAGCGCTTTTTTCCAAGTATGTGCACACACACTAACAGCAGCTCATTGATTTTTTATATACATCCCGGTAGGGCGAAGTCAACACTAAGGATTATGAAGAGCAATGCGTTTTCATTTATTTTTACTACTCTTATACAGCCCTTAAAATTTGAAAAGAAGTACAATGACAGTTTTTGCTAATTTTTTGTAGAAAACTTATTAGCATCCTATAAGTAAAGTGGCGAAAATAATAGGAAACTTGGAGTATTGTTGATTAAAGATATTATGATAGGCGGCTGCGGGATAGAAGCGAAAATACTTTTTTGAGACCCGCCAGTAGGCGGGAGAAAAAAAGACCTGCCTTTGCCGACAGGCAGGTTGTAGCGAATAGCCCGATCTAATGCTCATTATTGTAAACAGCCCACAGCCCCAAAAAATACATACACAATAAACGACCCTATTCCGATGCCCTTACCCTATTTTTTAAAGCATCAATGGTTTGATTGGTTTAACAAGATACTTTGCAGTAAGCAGGGTTTGTGTTTTTAGTTTGTTTTGGTTTTCTGTTATGGCCACAAAACCGTTGCATTTTTGTAGGTTGTCAGTACTCAAATAATGAATTTTTAACATTATAATTCAAATAATAAATTATCTTTACATCTTGAAAAAAATCGTAATCATATTCTTACTAGTCATTTATGGGTTTTCGTCCATAGGTGCTACGGTGCATTTGCACTACTGTATGGGTAAGTTTGTAGATTGGAGCCTCACCGAAGCCAAAGAAGATAAGTGTGATAAATGCGGAATGAAAGGCAAGGTAAAAAAAGGTTGTTGCAAAGATGAACACAAGCATTTTAAACTAAAAACCGACCAACAAAAAGGAAGTATAGTTGATGTGGTTAACTTTATAACTACCCCAGTTTTACTTACTCCTACAGCTTATTGTATTTTTCAAATACCGGTAAATACAAAGTATAATTATAACAATTACCACCCACCGCCCAATATACACAATCAAAACTTACAAGTTTTGTATTGTACTTTCTTAATTTGATTTATTGATATTTCGTTTGTCGCCGACACGTAAAAGTGCATCGGCTATTGGTGCGTTTATGCACATCTAATTTTTATTACAAATCTTAAATTACAAAAAATGAAAAAAATATTATCAGTAATAGCTATTGCATTACTAACCACCAGTACAAGCTTTGCACAAATAAAAAACAGTAAAACGGAAACCATAAAAGTATATGGCAACTGCGGAATGTGTAAAACAAAAATAGAAAAAGCAGGAACTACTAAAAATGTATCTAAAATAGTATGGAACGAAGAAACAAACATGGCAACTGTAACATACGATACCAAAAAAACAACAACAGATGCCATTCTTAAAAAAATTGCATTGGTTGGTTATGACAGCGATAACTTTTTGGCACCCGATGCAGTATATGCAAAATTGCCTGGTTGTTGCAAATACGATAGAAAGTCAAAACCTACAAATGTAGTAACTACAGCAACGCCCAAAGAAGACCATACAGGACACAATCATGGGGCAGCTGAAACTAAGCCCGTTGAAGAAAAATTGGTACAAACAGTAGACCAACAGCAATCAATAATTGATAACTATTTTGCAGTAAAGGATGCTTTGGTAAAAACAGATGCAGCAACAACTGCTCAAAAAGCCACAGCATTGCTTGCCTCATTAAATAATATAGATATGGGCAAAATGAAAATGGACGACCACATGGCATTTATGAAAGTGGAAAAAGCATTAAAAGCGGCTGCAACTACCATTAGTACAAATAAAGATGTAGTAGTACAAAGAGATGCTTTTAGTGATTTATCTAACAATATGATAGCATTTGTAAAAGTAACCAAAGCAGGGGAGCCTGTGTATGTACAACATTGCCCAATGGCAAATGATGGCAAGGGTGCAGATTGGTTGAGTAAAGAAAATGCAGTGAAAAATCCTTACTACGGCAATATGATGTTGACTTGTGGCAAAACAGTAGAAACAATTAAATAAACCTAACCTTGCATAGCTATGTAAACAATGGCTATGCTTTTAAACTTTTATAAAATGAACAAAATAATATTGGTTACAGCAATGTTGGTTTCAACATTCATTTCAAATGCACAAATTGCTAAAGTAGAAATAATGGCTACAGGCCTTACTTGCTCTATGTGTAGCAATGCTATAAATAAGCAATTAAAAACCTTGGCCGAAGTAGAAAAAGTAGATATCGATTTAAATAAAAATTTATTTCTGATAACCCTAAAAAAAGACAACCAGCTTACACCTAAAACTTTTAAAGATAAAGTAGAAAAAGCAGGCTTTTTTGTAGGCTCAATGGTATTGTTTATGCATTTTAATAACCAGACAGTAGAAGACAATAAACAAATAGATAAATATATTTTTATAGATACAAAGGCGCAGACATTAAATGGTTTGACAAAAGTAAAGCTGTTAGACAAAGGATATGTAACCACGAAAGAGTATAAAAAATTATCTAAAATATTTATAAAATATACGAGTTACAATAATGACAATGAACAAGATTTTCACCTTAAAGCAATGTAAATGATGAAGAAAATAATTGTCTTTTTGTTATTGGCAACATCTATACAAAGCAAAGCCCAAGAGCTTTTTGTAATGACGGAACCTGCAAGCAATATGCCTGCGGGGGCAATAGGAGTAAGGGCTATGAACAGTTTTATGTATGAAAAAGATGGTACATTAAACTATCATATTATGCCCGAAATAATGTGGGGCATTAGTGCAAAATGGATGGTACACTTACAAAGTTTTCATAGCAATAGAACAACAGGCGGTTTAAAAACAGAGGGCGGTAGTATTTATGCAAAATACCGTTTTTACAGCAGCGATGAAATGCACAAACATTTTAGAATGGCCTTGTATGGCAGGTACAGTAAAAACAGGGCAGATATACACCAAGATGAAATAGAAACTATGGGGCATAATACAGGTTATGAAGGAGGATTTGTGGCAACCAAATTGGTAAATAAGGTTGCCGTAAGTTCATCGCTTAGTTTTGAAAAAGCTTTAAACAATATGCCCGATTATAAATTTCCTACTACGCAAAGCAACAATGCAACCAACTACACATTATCTATTGGTAAGTTAATGTATCCTAAGAAATATACAAGCTTAAATCAAACCAATATAAACTTAATGTGTGAGTTTTTGGGACAACGATTAAATGCCAATGGAAAATCTAACTTGGACATAGTACCCTCCTTGCAATTTATAATAAGAAGCCAAGCCAGAATAGACTTGGCATACCGTAAGCAATTGTACAGCACCATGACACGGACTGCCCCAAATGGTTTTATGGTAAAATTTGAATACACTTTTTTTAATGTAACCAAATGAAAAAATTAATTTCAATATTGAAAATGGTTTTTAAAAAATTGTTTGTAAAAAAATGTTGCCGATAACAATGCATTTAATTAACAATAAAAAAATTAAAATGAAAAAATTATTAAGTGTTTTTATTTTGGCTATGGCAGTTTTATTTACAGCTTGTAATAGCGGTGAAAATAAAAATGCAGAAACAACCACTATAACCGATGATCCTAACCAATTGTATGCTTGTAGCATGGATCCTGAAATTATAGGAAAAAAAGATGAAAAATGTAGTAAGTGCGGAATGAAGTTGACAGTGCCGGTAAAAGCAACTCTAAGTGATACTGCTGCAAAAAATGCAACAACCGAACAGTTAGCTCCTACTTCAGTAACACCTGCAACCACGGAAAATTCGCCAGTTGCAAAATTTTCTATTGCAACAATAGTAAGCAATTATATTGCACTAAAAAATGCGCTTACCAAAGATGATAGTAAAGCAGCCGCAAATGCAGGTAAAGCAATGATTGTTGCATTTGGTAAATTAGATATGAAAAGCTTATCTAATGAACAAATGAAAAGTTATATGGATATGGCAGATAATGCAAAAGAACATGCAGAACATATTGGGGACAATGGAGGAAAGTTAGACCATCAAAGAGAGCATTTTGCATTATTAAGTAAAGATGTGAATGATTTAATAAAAGCATTTGGTTCTTCTACAAAACTATACCAAGATTTTTGCCCAATGTATGACGATGGCAAAGGAGCTATTTGGATTAGCGAAACAAAAGAAATAAAAAACCCTTACTTCGGCACCCAAATGCTTACTTGTGGTTCTGTAAAAAAAGAGTTTTAAATGAAAAAAGTATTTAAAAGAATATTTTTTATAGGGTTTTTAATTTTCATTTTGATACAATTTTATCAACCTGCCCGTAATAGTAACAAGGGGCAGGTTTCTACTGTAGGTTTTAATACGGTTTATAAAGTGCCAGTTGATGTACAAAATATTTTGCAAACATCTTGCTACGATTGCCATAGCAAAAATACCAATTATAAATGGTACGATTTTGTTCAGCCTGCTAGATTGTTAGTAGAAATGCATATAAAGGAAGCTAAAGAAAATGTAAACTTTGATGAATGGGCAAACTACAGTACAAGAAAGCAAGAAAATAAATTGGATAGAATTGTTAAACAAATTAAAGCAGGCGAAATGCCTTTGCCTTCTTATACAATCATTCATACAGATGCAAAGCTGACAGCAGTACAAAAAGAAATAATTATTAATTGGGTAAATACCATACAAGTAAATAAGGAAGAATAAACTTAAAAAAAAGAAAAATGAAAAAAACAATTTTAGTGTCTTTTAGCATATTGCTTAGTTTAATATGCTTTTCACAAGAAAGTATAATTATTAAAACTACATCTCCAAGTCCAGAGGCAAGTTTTGAGCAAGAAATAGGTAGTACTATAATAAATGTATCGTATGCCAGGCCACTAGCCAGGGGTAGAAAAATATTTGGAGAACTTGTGCCAATGGATAGTTTGTGGAGAACAGGTGCTAGCAATGCCACTTCACTTAAATGCTATGAAGAAATTGTTTTTGGAGATAAAGTATTGCCAGCAGGCAAATACTCCCTTTTTACCATACCAAGCGTAAATAGTTGGACTGTTATTGTAAATACAGATACTACTTTGCACGGCAGCGCAGGTTATGATGCAAAAAAAGATGTTGTTCGTTTTACAGTGCCAGTAGAAAAAATTAAAAACTTTTATGAAACATTTACTATAGAACTCAATGATATAAATGATAGAGGAGAAGGTTTTTTAAAAATAATATGGGAAAATACACTGGTAAAAATTCCTTTAAAAAGTAGGGCAGATGATAAAATAATGAGCCTGATTCAAAAAAATATAATTGAGCAAAAATCAAAAGATGCTGCATTATTGTTTCAATCTGCTTCTTATTATTATAGTACAAAAAGAGATTTAAAGCAAGCCGTAATTTGGCTTAACGAAGCGGAGGCTTTAGACGCAGAAAATTTTTCTTTTCCTAATTTAAAGCAAAAAATATTTGCAGATTTAAAAGATTATCCTGCAGCAATAGAAGCTGCAAAAAAAGCAATTGTTTTAGGCGAAAAAAAGAAAATGACGAACACGGTAAATAATTTAAAAAATCGTATTACAGGTTGGGAATTGTTGGTGAAGAAAAAATAAATTTTGCAGCGTATCATCTTGCACATGATTTAAAAATGATTTAATAATTTTCATATGGTGATTATAATGTAGAAATACAGTTAGAAAGTAATAATGCTATTACTATTGAAACTTATTCTTATGAAATCGTTATTGCATGAGATAGTACAGAAGTAAAAGTAAAGGAGTTGCCATCTACAGTAAAAAAAATAAAAGGCGAATGGAAAATTATAGTTAGCCGCAACTCATTAAGAAAGTAAAATGTGTGAATTATGTAAGCCTTTTTAATTCTTGTATAAAATTTGCGATAACATAAAAGCTAGCTTGCAGTATGTTACGAAAATTCTTTTGTAGTTAAAAAAAGCAAAGTGAAAATATTTATACATTCTTTTAACAATGGTATAAAAAGAGTCTTTATTTTACTCGTTCTCATCATTGTTAATATCTTTTCAGCTTGTAGCCAACATACAGCAGGAATGAAAATGGACACATCATTAGTTGCAAAAAAGGAAATGGCGGATATGCCAGAACATAAAATGTTTCCAATGCCTTTTCTAACACATATGGGAATGCCTTTGAGTATTGGTACAACTGGATTGAGGGCATCCATTTTGCCCACCCGAATAGATGGAAAATCAAACACAGAATTTAATGTTCAGTATATGACGGGCATTACAAAAACGGTTGGCATATTGCTTGAAGCAGAAGGGACATTTCACAGTAATCCCACATTTGAAATAATGTTTCAATTTGCAATACTTAAAAGCAAAGATGGTATGAGTGGAATTTCTTCAATCATAGAGTTTGAAATTCCTACAGAGAAGGATGTAAGACGTGTTAATACAGTTATAGGGTTTTCTACAGCTATTGTAAAATCTCATTTTGTTTTTAACCAAGCATTTCATTATGAACCAAGAGAAGATTTGGTTGATGGTAGTGCTGCTGTAGTTTATGAACTTACCAAAAAAGTTTTTTTAGTTGTGGAATTATCAGGGAAAACAGTAAAAGAATCAAGTGCCATTTTTAATCTTCTTGGTGGGATAAAAGTAAGGGTTAATAAAAATTTCCTGCTTGGAATCGGTTATAGGCATCCTATTACAAATAACAATGATTTTTCATCACAATATATTTTACAATCGAATATGATGTGGAAAAGATAATTGGCTATTTTTTATTTATAGATATGGAACACCACGTTAGGTATAAAATATAAATGATGGAACACCCAATTATTCAACAAGAATATACTTGCCCCATGCACCCTGAAGTAATGCAGGATAAGCCGGGTAATTGCCCAAAATGCGGAATGACGTTGGTATTGGTAAAAGCAGATAATAAAGTTGATCATTCGCAACATCAACATAGTAGCAACCCAGCTATGGGACACGAAGGACACAACCACAACACTATGATTGCCGATTTTAAAAAGCGATTTTATATTGTGCTTTTTCTTACTGTTCCCATCATGCTCTTATCAATGATGATTCAAAAATTCTTAGGCGTAGATTGGGCGTTTGCAGGTTCACAATATATTCTCTTTGGTTTGTCAACCATTGTATTTTTTTATGGAGGGTGGCCATTTTTAAAAGGCTTAGTGGACGAAGTAAAAGCGAAGAACCCGGGTATGATGTTTTTAATTGGCTTCGCCATTACAGTTGCATACATCTACAGTGTAGCAATTGTATTTGGTTTACAGGGCATGGACTTTTTTTGGGAACTAGCAACCTTGATTCTCATTATGCTTTTGGGGCATTGGATAGAAATGAAATCTGTTGCAGGTGCATCAAAAGAATTGGAACTGTTGGTGCAGCTTATGCCTGCAGATGCACATTTAGTAATGCCCAACTTGGTGCAGGATGTAAAAACAGACACGTTAAAAGAAAACGATATTATTTTAGTAAAGCCCGGCGAAAAAGTGCCGGCAGATGGAATTATATTGGAAGGTGAAAGTTATCTTAACGAAAGTATGCTTACAGGCGAAAGTAAGCCTGTACAAAAAGTAAAGGCTGATAAGGTAATTGCAGGGGCTATTAATGGTAATGGTTCTATAAAAGTTACGGTAAGCCATGCAGCAAAAGATTCGTATTTATCACAGGTTATTAAGTTGGTAGACGATGCACAAAAATCAAAATCGCAGACACAGTTATTGGCCAACCAAGCAGCAAGATGGCTAACCTTTATAGCACTTGTTACCGGTATTGCCACATTTTTATATTGGTATTTCACAGGACAATCGTTGGCTTTTGCTATGGAGCGAATGGTTACTGTAATTGTTATTTGTTGCCCACATGCGTTGGGTTTGGCAGTTCCGTTGGTGGTTGCAAAATCTACCGCACTATCAGCAAAAAATGGGTTGCTCATTAAGAACAGAACAGCCTTTGAAAATGCAAGGAAAATAACCACCATTGTTTTTGACAAAACTGGTACATTGACGGTAGGGAAATTTGAAGTATCAAAAATTGTTGCACTTTCCACCTCTTCTAAGGAAAGCGCAGGGGCTGGCCCAGAAAATGAAATTATTCGTTTGGCATCTGCCTTAGAACAAAAATCAGAACACCCCATAGCAACAGGTATTTTACAAAAGGCAAAAGAGTTATCAATCACCATACCTGCTGCAGAAAATTTTAATGCCATTACAGGCAAAGGGGTAGAAGCAATGGTAGATGGTAAGAAAATTTTGGTGGTTAATCCTGGATATTTAAAAGAAAACAATGTAATAATTCCCGAAGGCTTTACAGCCAACGATACAGAAACAGTTGTATTTGTAATTGTAAATAATGAACTAGCGGGATACATTGCTTTATCCGATGAGATACGTCCTGAATCTGCTAGTGCCATAAAGACCTTAAAAGAAAACAATATTAAATCGATTTTGCTTACGGGTGATAACAGCAAAGTAGCAAAAATTGTAAGCGATACGTTGGGTATGGAAAGCTTTATTGCTGAAGTATTACCACATCAAAAATTGGAGAAAATAAAAGAACTACAAGCCAAAGGTGAGTTTGTAGCCATGACAGGCGATGGAGTAAACGATGCCCCTGCATTGGCCATTGCAGATGTTGGTATAGCGGTTGGGAGTGGTAGCGACATAGCAGCAGAAACTGCAGGCATAGTTTTGGTAAACAGTAACCCAAAAGATATTGTCAGTTTAATTTTATTTGGCAAAGCTACTTACCGAAAAATGGTTCAGAATTTAATTTGGGCTACGGGCTACAATGTAATTGCATTGCCTTTGGCAGCAGGTGTTTTGTATAAGCAAGGTATTTTATTGAGTCCAGCTGCAGGTGCCGTGTTAATGACAGTAAGCACAGTAGTGGTAGCAATAAATGCAAGTTTTTTAAAAGTAAAAAAATAATAAATACGGGCAACAGCGAAACTGAAGACTGGGCAACAGCATTACTGACGAAATTTAAAAAAATTATCATGAGAATTCAAAAATTTGTATTTGTAAAAATGGCTGCTGTTTTTGCATTGATTTTACTATTTGTATCGTTTAATGCATCTGCACAAACCGAAAAGAAATCTACCACAATGAAAGATTGTTGTATGATGAAAGATGGTAAAATGATGGTAATGAAAGATGGCAAAACCATGCCAATGAAAAAAAACATGGTAATGAAAAATGGTACAAAATGTATGAAAAATGGAGAATGTATCATGAAAAATGGTAAAAAAATGATGATGAAAGACGGCGATTGTATGGAGATGAGTGGTAAAATGTGCACCGATAAAATGAAAAAAATGACAGCCATGTATGCCTGCCCAATGCACCCAGAAGTTACCAGTGCTAAACCGGGTAAATGTTCTAAGTGCGGTATGGCATTAGAGAAAAAAGCGTAGTATAAAAGGTATAAATAGGAGGAATCATAAAGTCCATTCCTAATAGTATTAATCTTTAAAAGAAATTACCATCCATGTTTTTCTAATTTATTTCATTGGAGGTAATTTCTTTATTTTAAAATGAATCAAATAAATTTATTTAAATTATACCAGTTTTAATAGAAATTAAAAGGATTTAATGATGAAGAAAATAGGACTAATAGTGTTCATTCTTGCCCTTCATTCCTTTGTACAAGCACAACATGTCTCTACAAAGGGCGAGGAGATGAAAGGAATGGATATCGATAAAAAAGAGATCAAGCCAATGCTTGTAACTTATACTTGTCCGATGCACCCCGAAATACATGCCAATAAACCAGGCAACTGCCCAAAGTGTGGTATGAAATTGGTAAAAGACAAAACGGTATCTGTAAAAAAAATAACAGATAAAAAATATGATGCAATGGAATTGCCAGTGAAAGGCTCCTCTACAAAAGAGCCTGCGTTTTCTGAAGCTGGAAACAACTTGGGCAATAGGGATATGGCTACATCAACTAAACCACTTGTAACTATTGCAGCCCCCAAAACGGTTCACTACGATTTATACATTAGAGATACAATCGTAAATTTTAGTGGCAAAAATAAAAGAGCCATTGCCGTAAACGGACAAATACCCATGCCTACACTTACTTTTACAGAAGGTGATACAGCGGAGATTGTTGTACACAACGAATTGAACGAAAGCACTTCTTTACATTGGCATGGCTTGTTACTGCCTAATAGGTATGATGGTGTACCCAACCTCACACAAATGCCAATAAAGCCGCATACAACTCATTTATACAGGTTTGCCATTATACAACACGGCACACATTGGTACCATAGCCACAGCGGCCTGCAAGAGCAAATAGGTATGTATGGTAGTTTTATAATGTTGAAAAAAGGCGAAGGTTCTTCTCCTCTCACCTTTGGAGAGGGGTCGGGGATGAGGTCAGGTATTGATGATTTGCCTACTATACCAATAATATTAAGCGAATGGACAGATAGGAAACCTGAAAATGTTCACCGAATGTTGCACAACGCTACCGATTGGTTTGCTATACAAAAAGGTACCACACAAAGTTATACGGAGGCAATAAGGCAAGGGCATTTTAAAACCAAAGTAAAAAACGAATGGAAGCGAATGAATGCAATGGATGTGAGTGATGTGTATTATGAAAAATTTTTAATGAATGGAAAGAATGAACAACAATTCCCCTCTCCTTTGGAGAGGGCGGAGGGTGAGGTTTTTAAAGCCGGAGATAAAGTTCGTTTACGCATTTCCAATGCTGGAGCATCTACCTATTTTTGGCTTACATATGCAGGTGGTAAAATAACCGTGGTAGCCAATGATGGCAACGATGTAGAACCTGTAGAAGTAGATAGATTGATTATTGCCGTTTCAGAAACATACGATATAGTAGTCACTATTCCAAATGATAAAACCTCGTATGAATTATTGGCCACATCAGAAGATAGAACAAAATCTACTTCGCTGTATGTAGGCAGTGGTATAAAACAATTGGTAGCGCCATTACCAAAACTAAAATATTTTGAAGGCATGAAGATGATGAACGGAATGATGAAGATGAATGGTGACTTGGATGACATGAATATGCAAATGAGCTTGAACCAAATGGATATGAATGTGGTGATGTATCCGGAGATAACGGGGGAACAGTTGGTAGTTGGCAAAGAGCAGTTGGCAAATGGCAAAAAGCAGTTGGCAAATGGCAAAGACCAGATGGCAATGGGTGAGGTAAAAATGGACGATGAGTATAATAGCAATAAGCTGTCAGATATTGTTACGTTAAATTATGCCATGCTAAAATCTCCAACAAAAACGAACCTTCCTGTTCCTCCTTTGGGGGGTCGGGAGCCTAAGGAACTACGTTTTGAATTGAGCGGAAATATGAATCGTTATGTATGGAGTTTAGATAATAAAGTAGTAAGCGAGGCAGATAAAATATTAATTCACAAAGGCGAAAATGTAAGAATCGTCTTATACAATGGTAGCATGATGCGCCACCCCATGCATTTACACGGTCACGATTTTAGATTGCTAAACGGACAAGGCGATTATGCACCACTTAAAAATATCGTGGACATTATGCCTATGGAAACAGACACTTTAGAATTTAATGCAAATGCAGAAGGAGATTGGTTTTTTCATTGCCACATCCTTTACCATATGATGGCTGGTATGGGCAGG
>JANNGD010000153.1:0-4300 GCA_031380515.1 Ferruginibacter sp.
TCGGGGTTTCACGGCTAGTTCTTTTATAGTTCAATGTCTATACTTGTGAAAACCCCGCCGAGACAGCAAAAATCACCGTATTTTTGCAAAATGGAACAACTCACACAATCTCCTTTTTTAATGTATTCCGATGGCAATGGCGGTATATACGAAGACGAAACTTTGTATGTAACAGGCCGTAGTGGCTGGGATGCATTGCCTGTACCGCTAGATGAATGGATACTTTTACCAGAAGGGGGACAATTATATGAATTGCCCGGGAGAAGAGGTTTGGGCATAGATGTAGAAACAGGGGAGATGCGCATTTGCGAAAAAGGATGGGCTGTGGCAGCATTTATACCACCGGCTCATACGGGCTTGTACATTGCGGCATACGAAACCATGCCCGATGCACCTACACTGCCACTTTTTTGTTATACAGCGGCTGGCTGGCAAGATGAAAAAATGTATGTACCAGCAGTAAGAATTGAAAAAGACATTAGGCAAGAAAGTGAAGGATACCACGATGATGAAATTGAAGTTGGCACCAATCAATTATTAAAAGCGTATCCCAACAACAGATTGGTAAAACATCTGATGGAAAATTGCTGCATGACGTACACATGCCCTGCTGCAAGAAACTTAGCACTTGGCAGATGGGAATGTCCGGTGCCCATATCACCAGCGTGCAATGCAAATTGCATTGGTTGTATTTCGTTTCAACCAGTAGAAGAAACCATTATCAGTACACAAGATAGGCTAACATTTAAACCTACTGCCGAAGAGATTGTGGAGTTTACTGTACCACATTTAGAAACAGCACCCTTTCCCATAATAAGTTATGGCCAAGGTTGCGAAGGCGAGCCTTTGCTAATGTGGGAAACGATAAGAGAATCTATTATTGAAATAAGAAAACATACACAGAAGGGTAGTATCAATATAAACACGAATGGAAGCATGCCGCATGCCGTAAAAGCCTTGTGCGAAGCGGGTCTTACAAGCATACGGGTGAGTACCAATTCTGCTAGGGAAGAAATATATACGCCCTATTATCGACCAAATAATTATGTATTTTCCGATATTATAGAAAGCTTAAAAGTGGCCAATGAAATGGGTGCATGGACGAGCATAAATTATTTTGTTTTTCCTGGTATGACAGATAGTGTTGCAGAATACGAAGCACTAAGAAAGCTTATAAAAGAAACAGGCCTTAAAATGATACAGTGGCGCAATTTTAATATTGACCCCGATTGGTATTTGGGTAAAATTGGTGTTACAGATACTGGTGAATGTATGGGTGTAAAACAATTTATGGAATTGATAAGAGAAGAATTTCCTGACTTAAAATTCGGATATTTTAATCCGTCTATAGAGAGAATTAAAGGGGATTTTGAAATGGATTATGCGCATTAATTCCCCTCCTTGGAGGGGTGGCTGCCGAAAGCAGACGGGGTGGGTATTAGTGCAGCTGCCGCAGGCAGACGGGGTGAGTTCTTGTGCGGATGCCGCAGGCAGACGGAGTGGGTTCTTGAGTGACTGCCGCAGGCAGACGAAGCGTGTTTTAGCGTGGCTGCCAAAGGCAGACGGACTAGGTTTTTTGGTTACTCGCCGAAGGCGAGTAGCATATTAACATCTTACCTCACCCCATAATTCTTCACAATAAAATTCTCTAATCTTTCAATAACAAAGTTCATGTTCTGCATAATATCAAAAACAGAAATTCTATACATTCTTAAACCAAGAGATATTAAAAACCGCTCACTTTCTGCATCATAAACTTCTTTACCAATATGGCTTGAGCCATCTATTTCAATAATTAGCCTCAATTTTTTTACATAAAAATCTACAATATAGTTTCCTATTACTTTTTGTCTATCAAAATCTATTTTATGAAAACCTCCTTTGGTTACCTGAATCCCAAAAAGTACTTCTGGTAAATTTCTTGCTTGCCTAAGTTCTTTTGCCCTTGTTTTTAAATTAGGATTTGCGGAGAGTATTAAATTTGGGTATTGTTTTATTTCTATGTTATCAATAAATATGGGTTTTTCGTTTTGCACAAAATTTATTTCTTATAATTCTACAGTAAGTTTTTTTTAAGGAATAAATGTAACTAATTTATTGGTAGAGATTAATTCATTTGAAAATACTAATTTATACTCGGTACACTTCACTTCTGATACAGTTTATAAGAAACCCATTCCTTCTGCCTTCGGCAGTTGTGGTGGGGAAACCCACCCCGTCTGCCTTCGACAGCCACCCCTCCAAGGCGGGGAATTTCCTACAACTGCTTAAACTCCTTAAACAAATTCACTTTATTTCCCTCCACCAAAGTTTGGTAAGCTTTCCATTTACCACTAAAGAAAGTATTTATTTTGGTAATGGCTTCCCCAATTTTTATTTCTGCTTTCTTTACCAATAATTCTTCTTGGTTAGTTGGAAAAGTATTTTTACTAGTAATGTTATCTATCGCTTCTTCAAATGCAGTTAAAACAGTTTCCTGTGGTATTTGGCCATAACCTTGGCGCTCTATTTTTTTGCCTTTTACAAAATCTGTTATAGCTTTTATTTCCTCCTGTATTTTTTTACTTTGCTTGCGAATGCTATCTGCCATGGGCACTTCTACCTCTTTTAGTTGTGCTTCAAACTTTTTAGCAATATCTTCTGCATCGGCTAGCTGGTCCATGCCCTGTGTAAGTTTATCAGCTGTAGTTTTAAGCTTCGTTGTTAGTACTTTTTGTGCTTTTTTTATTTCGCTGTTATCAGGTTTTCTTGGATCGGGTTTTATGGTGATATAGCTAGAGTCTAGTTGTTTGTTAAAACTAAAAACGATTTTATATTTACCCGGCAAAACGGCATCACCACTTGGTTCTGCTGCTCCTGGCTTTGGTTTTGCAGAGCCCGGGTATCTAAATCCTTTCTCATCCATCCTCCAATATTTTTTGTTGTAGCCAGTATCTGCAGCCCATTCCAATGTTCTTACAATTTCATTTTGTGCGTTGTATATTTTTACAACAGCCGTATCTAGTTTTATTTCTTTTTTTACGGTAGCAGTAGAATCAGCTAACTTCTTAACGGCACTGTCTTTTGATTTTGCAAAGAGCTCAGCATAAAAATTTATAGCTGCACCTCTTTGTTTATTATCTGCATTCCATACACCCCAAGTACTCCACTCATAGCCTGGTTGGTTTTTGTAGGTAACTTGGTATGCATCGTTGTTTTCAAATGCTATTAGCTTTTTGCTTAGCAATCCTTTTTGTGCAGCTAACTTCCTCAATGGGCGAATATCATCTAAAACATACATGGCTCTACCAAATGTAGCAATACATAAATCTGCTTCACGCTCCTGTATGGCAAGGTCGTAGGTACTCACGCTAGGATAACCATTTTTAAATTGTTGAAAACTGGCGGCATTGTCAAAACTAACCCACAAGCCTTGCTCTGTACCTACAAAAATTAAGTTCGGTTCTGTAGGATCTTGAATTACACACAAAGCATATCCCTTGGTATTTTTATTTTGTAAAATATTTATCCAAGTATTACCATAATCTGTTGTTCTAAAAACCATGGCTGCAAAATTCCCTCTTCGGTAATCGTTGGCTACAACATACGCCTCACCTGCATTGTACCTGCTTGCACGCACTTGCGGCAACCAGCATCCTTTTGCAAGTCCCGTTATTTTATCGGTAAGGTTTACCCAAGTTTTACCAGCATCTTTTGTAAGTTGTACCTGCCCATCATCTGTAGTAACCCACAAAATATCTTTGTTTAGTTTGCTTGGTTCTATTGCCAAAATGGTACAATGATTTTCGGCTCCAGTAATATCAATGCTTATACCACCGTTTTTTCTTTGATCTATTTTTACACTATCATTTGTTGTGAGGTCGGGGCTAATGGTTGTCCAACTGGCACCTTTATTGGTGCTTTTATGTACAAATTGACTGCCATAATAAATCGTATTTTTATCAAACGCATCTTGGGCTATGGCTGCATTCCAGTTAAATCTTATTCTGTCTTTGTTTACCGTATTCACTACACTCGGTGGACGAATTTGCCAGTTTTCGCCAGTAATAATATTGTACCTCCCTACATGCCCACCCTGGCTCATTGCATAAATCCAACTAGCATCATCGGGGTCTGGCATTACATCAAAACCATCGCCACCCCAAAGGCTTTCCCAGTAATAATTTTTCAATCCTGCATCTGTCCATGTGTATGCAGGGCCACGCCAGCTTCCGTTATCTTGCATGCCGCCCATTACATTATAGGGTATTTCATTGTCTACATTTATATGGTAAAATTGCCCCACAGGTATCTTTTCATC
>JANNGD010000168.1:0-6895 GCA_031380515.1 Ferruginibacter sp.
TAAACAACTGTAAACATTGCACTTAAACTTCAACTTCAGATTATGTCCAACAGCCATATTGATAAAATGTATAACCCAAATATGGTATTGCTGATACGGATTATATTTTTTACTTTTATTAACATAAAAAAAGCTACAATGAAAAATTTAATATGCACAATGGCAATGTTATTTTGTATTGCTAAAAGCGAAGCTCAGTTTAACATTTTGGATAGGGTAAAACAAAAAGCCAAGGATAAGGCTAATCAAAAAATAGATAAAAAAATAGACAAAACGATAGATGATGCTGCAGAAAATCCTGCAGGAACTAAAAATAAAAAAAGCAATGAAGGTAACATTACTGGCGGTGAAGGGAATATTGAAAATGCAGGTACTTCTAAAGGCAAAACAGATGGCTCATTAAAAAGTTACAGCAAGTTCGATTTTGTGCCTGGCGAAAAAATGGTTGCATCTGAAGATTTTAGTCAAGATGCTGTAGGTGACTTTCCAGATAAATGGAATACAAATGGCAGTGGTGAAATTGTAACACTGAGTAATACGTCAGGTAAATTTTTGATGACCCAAAAGGAAGTGGTTTTTTACCCTGAATGGATAAAGGATTTACCTGATAATTTTACACTAGAATTTGATTTGTTATCTACCGAAGCATTTAGTTTTTACAGCGGCTTTATCATTACAGGTTTTACAACTGCCTCCAAAATTGGTACAGATTTTAGAAAATTTGCACGCTTTGGTGAAGGACGTGTAGAAAATGGTGGTGGTTTCGAAATTGGTTTTCATCCCGAAGGTGCAGGCGGCACACAAGGCATGACTTCATTTTATTCTACTAAAAATGGGCAAGAATATTTAAAGAATGATGCCGATCAAAATAAATTTAGTATACCAGAAAAAACAATGGTACACATTTCTATTTGGCGACAAAAGTCGAGGGTAAGGGTTTATATGGACGATAAAAAAATATGGGATCTTCCAAAAGGATGTTCAGATGGAATGAAATTAAATTCTTTGTATTTTAGAAATGATGGAGCAACAAACACAAATGACAGCTATTATATTGGTAACATTCGCCTTGCTATTGGGGCGCCAGATACCCGAAACAAACTCATAACAGAAGGTAAGTTTGTAACACATGGTATTTTATTTGATGTGAACAGCGATAAGATAAAACCAGAAAGCTACGGGGTATTAAAAGATATTGCAACCGTACTGTCTGAAAATGATGAAGTAAAAATAAAAATTATTGGCCACACAGATGCAGATGGTGATGATGCTAGCAATATGGCTTTGTCCAAAAAAAGAGCCGAATCCGTAAAAGCTGCTTTATCGAAAGAGTTTTCTATAGACGTTTCTAGAATGGAAACGGATGGTAAAGGAGAAAGCCAACCACTTGACAAAAATACAACTTCGCTTGGGAAGGCAAATAACAGGCGAGTAGAATTTGTAAAACAATAGGAATTATAGACGCACTAAAAAAAGAGGAACTCAAATAGGTTCCTCTTTTTTTATTCGCTTACAAACCTTAAGTTAATTATATTTGATTCGACTTTATAAAACGTACAAATTAAAAATGAAAAAATTAATCTTTCTTTTTTGGGTAATCATTTTTACGAATAATGCCATAGCACAAAAAAATACAAACGAGTCTTTCGATGGTTTTAAAGAGCGATTTGTATTAGCATTATGGAAACAAAATCCAGAATGGGCAAGCAGCCAAGGCTTTCATAATTATGATAGTTTACTGGTGGTGCCAAATGAGGCTAGCAGAGTGAGTGGATTATTGTTTTGCCAACAATATTTAGATTCATTAAAAAAAATAAAATCCAACTTATTATCAGACAACAATAAGATTGATTATAAAATGATAGAAGCGCAGTTGCTTTCCACCCAATGGTATACGAATACCTTTAAGTCGTATGAATGGAACCCTGCCAATTACAATGTATGCGGTGCTTTTGCCGAAATGCTGGCAAACAATTACGATTCGATAGATACAAGACTTCGACATTTTTATTTGAAAATGAAAAATGTAAAAGCCTATTATGCAGCAGCAAAACAAAACATTAAAAATCCCACCCTAGAACATACCCAATTAGCCATCATGCAAAATGAAGGCGGTTTATCTACTTTCAAAGAAGACTTACAGGAGGCATTGGCAAAATCAAATTTAACAGAAATAGATAAAGAACGCATCATAGATAGATCCCAAAAAACAATTGGCATAATAAAAGATTATGTAAATTTTTTGAATCAATTAAAAAACGAAACGCCTCGCAGTTTTAGAATTGGTGCAGCATTATATGCAAAGAAGTTTGAGTACGATATAGAGTCTAGTTTTACCGCCGCTCAAATTTATGAAAAGGCCCTCTCACATAAAAAAGACTTGCATACCAAAATGTATGCCATTACCAAAAAATTATGGTCAAAATATTTTCAAGAAAAAGCAATGCCTGAAAATAAATTAGTAGCCATCAAACAATTGATAGATGTACTTTCTTTGAAACATGTTTCTGCCGACTCTTTTCAAACAGCCATTGAATTACAAATACCTACTTTGGCAAATTTTATCAGAGAAAAGAATTTGTTGTATTTAGACCCATCAAAGCCACTGGTAGTGCGTAAGGAGCCAGCATACATGGCAGGTGTAGCGGGCGCCTCTATTTCTTCGCCTGGTCCTTACGATAAAAACGGAAATACTTACTATAATGTAGGAAGTTTGAGTGGATGGGACAAAGATCGTGCAGAAAGTTATTTGCGAGAATACAATCACTATATTTTACAAATACTGAATATACATGAAGCTATTCCAGGCCACTACGCCCAGTTGGTTTATGCAAACAAATCGCCGAGTATCATAAAAACTATTTTTGGTAATGGTGCAATGATAGAAGGCTGGGCCGTGTATACAGAATTGATGATGCTAGAAAATGGTTACGGGAAAATAGATGGGAACAGTGAAGAAGAAATGATGTTGATGTATTATAAATGGAATTTGCGCAGCACTTGTAATACCATTTTAGATTACGACGTACATGTAAACAACGCAAGTAAAGAGAATACGTTACGTTTTTTAATAAACGAAGCCTTCCAACAAAAAGCCGAAGCCGAGGGGAAATGGAAAAGAGTTTCCGTATCGCAAGTACAATTGTGTTCTTACTTTACCGGATACACAGAGATATATGAATTGAGAGAAGCATTGAAGAAAAAACAAGGGAAATCGTTTAATTTAAAATCTTTTCATGAAAGGTTTTTAAGCTATGGAAGCGCCCCGGTAAAATATATAAAAGATTTAATGATGAAATAAAAGTTCGCATAGTCATACCTTTGCTTATGCAACTTCCTCCACTCGCAGAAAGACTTAGGCCACATACGCTTGATGATCTTATTGGTCAAAAACATCTTACCGGAAATGGAAGTATTTTACGAACTTCTATTGAACATGGCAAGGTACCCTCTATGATTTTGTGGGGTCCACCAGGCGTAGGAAAAACTACCATAGCAAATATTATTGCACATACTTTACAACAGCCATTTTATACATTAAGCGCAATTTCATCTGGCGTAAAAGACATTAGAGATGTAATAGAAGAAGCCAAAACAAAGCAAGGAGCCATTCTTTTTATAGATGAAATACACCGTTTCAATAAAGGCCAGCAGGATGCCTTATTGGGAGCTGTAGAAAAAGGTACTATCACACTTATTGGTGCTACAACGGAGAATCCATCGTTTGAAGTAAACAGTGCATTGCTTAGTCGTTGTCAAGTTTATGTGCTAAAAGCATTGGATGAAAATGATTTGATTCAATTGCTTCATCATGCCATTGAAACCGATGAAAATTTAAAACAAAAAAAAATCAGTTTTAAAGAAACGGAAGCACTCATCAATATTTCTGGAGGCGATGCTAGAAAACTATTGAACCTCATTGAACTGGTATCAGATGTTGTAGAAGATAACACAGTCGTTACGGATGATATTGTAATGGAAATAGCGCAACAGCGGATTGCCCTTTATGATAAAAAAGGCGAACAACACTACGATATCATTTCGGCATTTATTAAAAGTATGCGTGGCAGCGACCCCAATGCTGCAGTGTATTGGCTTGCACGTATGATAGAAGCAGGCGAAGATGTAAAGTTTATAGGTCGTCGTATGGTTATTTTTGCAAGCGAAGATATAGGCAATGCCAATCCCAATGCATTGTTACTAGCCACCAACACTTTTCAAGCTGTAAATATGATTGGCTATCCGGAGAGTAGAATTATTCTTTCTCAATGTGCGGTGTACCTAGCAACTTCTGTAAAAAGCAATGCCTCTTATATGGCCATAAACGAGGCACTAGCAGCAGTAAAAATAAATGGAGACTTGCCTGTACCACTGCACCTGCGCAATGCACCTACAAAATTGATGAAGGATATGAATTATGGCAAGGATTATAAATATGCACATAGCTTTGAAAATAATTTTGCAGCGCAAGAATTTTTACCTTCAAAATTATCTGGCACCGTTTTTTACAACCCACAACAAAATGCAAGAGAAGAAGAAATAAGAAAGTTTTTAAAAGCCCGGTGGCAACAGAAATATGGATACTAGAAAAGAAATTGAAACAAGAACAGATATAGAAATATTTATAAAAGCATTTTACAAAAAAGTAATTATTGATCCTACTATTGGGCATATTTTTACAGAAATATTTCCAATAAATTGGGAACATCATATTCCGCTCATTTCAGATTTTTGGGAAGCGATATTGTTAGACAATCCTGTTTATAAAAACAATGCAATGGGCGTCCATTTCGAAATGAATAAAATTTTTCCTTTACAAAAAATACATTTTGATGCTTGGTTACATTTATTCAACGAAACTTTAGATGAATTATTTGTAGGCGAAAAAGTAATGCTTGCAAAAAAAAGAGCATTGGGAATAGCACAGGTAATGCTAATAAAAATGGATGAGCAAAATAGGAAATAATACAATCATGAGCTTCATAAAAAAAGCTGCCAATATTTTATAATTGGCAGCTTATTGATTGATATAGCTAGAATTATTTTACTATTTTTTGTGTGGCTATCATTTTACCATTCATAACCAACGTAGCCATATAAGTACCACCAGGTAATATGGAAAGTCCGCTTATTTGAAGATTATTGAATCCTTTATTGACAGCAATATTTTTATTGACTACTGTTTGCCCAGATAAATTTATAATATGCATTGCTGCAACTCCTTTTTCGCTGCTATTAAAGCGAGCAGTTACAGATTCTACAAATGGATTTGGTGAAACTTGCATTGTTACATCGTTACTATTTTTAAAACGTACTGCTAATATATTGCTGTAAGTAAAGGCACCATTGATATCTACTTGCTTCAAACGATAATACACAATTGAATTTTCCTGTAGAGAAGTTGCATTGTCTTTAAAAGCATAATTCATTTTATTGCCGTTTTCAAAACCATCTAATACGATTCCTATGTTTGTAAATGTTTTTCCATCAAAAGAACGCTCTACATCAAAATGACTGTTGTTTAATTCTTGTTCTGTAATCCAATTTAGCAATACAGATTTCTCTGTAGCTAGAGCAGTAAAAGCTACATACTTTACTGGCAAAGTACTAAGGTAATTAAACCCTTTGTAATAAGTGCCTTTTTGTCTGTTAACAGGTGATGTAGCTAAATTATTAGCTCCTGCTTTGTATGTAAATTGGTTAATGTTGGTATTCATTAAGGTAAACATCACCTGCTTAGCAGCAGTGTCTACTTCTGTATATTCGTTTCCACCAATATTTGTTGCTTTGTATTCATTACCGCTTTGTGTTACTGCTATTTCCAAGGTATTAGTGAAATAAGAAACTACACTACCTGCACCCAAGTTAAGAGCGTCTACTTCATGTAGTTCGGCGTTGCCATCAATATCCATAGCAGTAACCCTTACCGTATCAATATTTCTGCGGCTACCAGAATTACCGTTGCCTACAAAAAATTCAATTTTAAATTCTACCAATCCATTGCTGTTTGCCGGTACACTTATTTTTGGAGAAAAAGCTTCAGGCTTGGTTAAGTTGTTATCGTCTAATATTACAACTGTAGCGCCACCAGTAGCACTCACAATAGTTATCTCAGCCCTTGTACCTGGGTACACATCTATAAATTTATACTTTGCCCCTACAGATAAAGGAGTACCGCTAAGTAAAGTAGGTACACTTGTAAAATTCATTTCCGTGTTTACAGGATTTTGCGCCTTTACGCCAAAAGAATTTGCAAGGATAATAATTACTAAGGTTATAGTAATTGCTAGGGCTTTAATTGACTTTGTCATTATTGTGATTTTAGTTTCTTTAAAAGGACACGGCTTAAGTTTAAAGCTTGGCGTCGGTAATAAAAAATGTTGATTGCAAAAAATTTCTAATCGTTATAGAAACTTTACTACAGTCTGCAAATATATATTCTTTTTTTAAATCTCCAAATATTTCTGTAGTAATTTTACCAATTTATGTGGGTTTATACTTAAAAGGCCCTTGAAATGTTAAAAACTTTAACATTTCAAGGGCTAAAAAAGGAAGTTTTGGAGGAAAATATTGTATGAAATCTGAAAAACCCAAGAGTCTATTGTGGGTTAATTAAATTACTAACCGTAAAACTACTACACAACGTAGCGTATAAATTATAAGTAAATTTTATTTTTTCTATCGCCAGCATAGTATTTTTTTAAGGAACTTAGCTAGCTAAAACAATTTTTTCAAACCATTATAAATTTGTAGGATGAGAATATGCTAATTTGAAGTTCTTTTATGCGTCGAGCTTGCGTAACGGTAGGCAGGATTTCACAAGTAGCTATTTTACAACACATTGTTTGTACCTGTGAAAACCCCGCCGAGCAATGTCATTAAGTTAAGAAACGAA
>JANNGD010000181.1:0-17954 GCA_031380515.1 Ferruginibacter sp.
AGAGCAACGCATACACATTTGGTGCGGTTGTGCCGATGCCTACGTTTTGTGCCATCGTTATTTGATAAGCCGTATTAATCAGTAATAAAAAGAAAATTTTTTTCATATCAAGTTGATTTTTTATTCAACTCAAAATTCACACAATAGTAAAGGCAGGACAATAGCGAATAGGGGTGAATTCTTGATTGCTTTTTTGGCAGTGAACGGGCAGAATATGAAATCTTATTGTACCAAGAAGCTGGCTTTTTTACACCAACTTATCCTTAATGGCCAGCGAAACAGCCTCTGTACCTGAGTGTACATGCAGCTTGGCATACACGCTGCTCACATGAGATTTTACAGTGTCGATAGCTACAAATAATTCTGCCGCTATCATTTTATAACTTTTGCCCTGTACCAGCAATTGCAATACTTTTTTCTCCTGTGTAGTTAGGTTGTATTCTTTTGCAGGTGCAGCAGGTTGTAAATTATGTTTAAATAACTCGATCACTCTTCGGGCAATACCGGGTGTCATAGGTGAGCCGCCGGCCTGCACATCTTTGATGGCCTCGATATAGCCATCTGGTGTGGTTGATTTTAAAATGTATCCCGAGGCTCCTGCACAGATAGCATTAAAAATATGTTCGTCTTCAAAAAAAATAGTTTGTATTAGGATATCTATCTTCGGAAAATGTTCCTTCACCAGTTTTGTTGCTTCTATGCCATTCATGCCGGGCATTTCAATATCCATTAACACTATGTCGCAAGGGTAAACTTCGAGTTGGGCAACAATGTTGCGGCAATCGGGCCATGCCCCTGTACAAACAAAACCATCGGTGTGGTTCAGCAGGAGTTCAAATGTTTCCCGCAGGTGTTTATTATCCTCAAAAATGGCTACCCGTATCAAAAGCTTAATTTTTACAAAGGTTTAAAAATTTAAAACATTCTGCAATAGCGAAAAGGGGTGAATATTATAAAGTAAGGGGCATCGTTAGCTTTATAGTAGTTCCATAGCCCACAGCAGAATCTATAGTGAGTTTACCGCCAACATTTGCTGCCCTTGTTAAAATGTTATCCAAGCCATTCCCTTTTATGACAGTACCCTTATCAAACCCTTTTCCTTCATCTTTTACAATCATCGTAAGTATATTATTGCCATTAGCTGCAGACACAGCAATTTTTTCTGTACCAGAATACTTTACGGCATTGTTAAGAGCCTCTTTAAAAATGAGGTACATATTTTTCCGCTGTTCCATCGTCAGGTCCTTTGTTTCCAGCTTATTTAATTGCAGTGTAAGGGCAATATTTTTGGCGCCACAAATTTCATAACCAAATCGTTCCATACGTTGTTTCAGGTTGCTACCTTCTGCTTCTTCCGGTTTAATGGTCCACACCAGGTCACTCATTTTTTCCATCGTTTCTTTTGCATTGGTGCTCATTCTTTCCAATATATCCTTCTGCAAGGATTCATTGCGCTGTTTGGCTGCCATTTGGCTAAGCATATTAATGCTGCTGAGAGAACTTCCTACTTCATCGTGCAGGTCGGCAGCTATTTGATTTCTTATTTCAAGCTCTCTCATCCGCTGTTTTAGTTTATTGCGATTGAGCAGCAGCCAGATTGCTGCTAAAGAAAGCAGGACAATAAAGGCTGCACTAATGATGAGCAGCCGTTGCTTCTGTAATTTTTGCCGCTGCAATTCCTTGTCTTTATTGAGTACTGTAATTTCCCTTTCCTTTTCTTTCACATCAAAAGAGGCTTGTTGTTTTGCGGTTTCTACTGAAAACTGTTGCTTTACCAGGCTATCTTTTAAAGCAGTACTCAGTTCCAGGAATTCCAACCCTTTTGTGTTGTTGCCATTTTTAAAATAGGCCGTCGCCAGTGTAAAGGTGATAAGCTGTTCTCTCAGTAAATCTGTTTCTGGTTTTATCAATTCGTATGCCTTAAGCCCATAGTCAATACTTTTTTGAAAACGGTTTTGTTCCAGTTCCATTGTGCTAAGGTTCGTAAAGCATACCGCCTGCTGACCGGTATTTTCAGTTTGTTGGGCATAGTTTAGGCTGGTAATGAATGCAGTTTCTGCCTCTTTATAATTTTTCTGTTTTGCAAAAGCTTCTCCTATGGAACTATAATAAGCAGCGAGGTTATTAATGTCTTCAATACTATCGGCAATTGCAATTGCTTTTTTATACCAGTTAATAGCTGTGCTGGGTTGATTTAGTTTGAGCAGTATGTCTCCCCGTTCAGAATAGTTCATCGCAATCATTTGCCTGTTTTTCGTAAAACTGAAATGATATTCTGATTTATCCAACGCTGCTAAGGCCTTGTCGTACTGTTTAAGATTATCATAGATATCATTCATGATACTATAAATACGACCCAACCCATCATTATTTTTTATCTGCGTAGCATAAACAATGGCGGTATCACAATCTTTTAAAGCAGCAGGGTAATTTTGTAGATTGGTAAATACATCAGCCCTGTTTAAATAAGCCAATGAAAGCCGTTTTATATTGCCTGCTTTTACTGCAAAAAAAATAGCCCTGTTAATGTACACAAGTGCTGAATCATATCTTGCATTTAAGGTAAATGCAAGTGAAGTGCCATTGTTACATTTTTCCAGCCCGCTTGTAAAACCCAATTTATTTGCCAGAGTAATGCCTTTTTTAAAATAAGGCAATGCTTTAAATGGTTCCTGGAAAACGATCGACACGCCCGTTTTCCAGTACAGGTTTACCTTGCTGCTGTCTTCCGCTGATTTGTTGAGCAGGCGGATAAGGGAATCTGTTTCATTGCCCTGAGCATGAGCCCAGCTATGTGAGCAGGCCATTGCCATTAATAATAAATAGAACGACTTAAACATGGATAAATTTACAAAAAAGATTTTGAACTGAAATACTAAAAAAATGTCCCAGTGAGGATTTTTTTTCTACTGTTCTTTACCTTCATTGGTCAGCTCCAACTTTCGTGAGCGACCATTGTAGCCAGCCGTGAGCCGCCGAGGTCGACCAGCAAAAACCTATTTGCAAAATATTTTCAATTTTATTCATGTTCTTTTCTTTTGCTATGGCGGCTGGACGCTAACCATGCTCTGCTCTCACGGTTTGTGGGTTGAATACCAGCGAGAGAAGGTATAGTAGCAACAATTCCAAGGACTTTTAAAATAAAATTAAGAATTGTAATTTTCTTAAATATTTGTGTTAGATTGAACAATTGTATTTCCATTTCGGGACCATCGAAAACTTACAAATTGTTTTAATAAAAAAAAATAACCAATAAAAACATCTTAATTATGACAATAAAAGATTCAACAATTGCAAAAGGATTTATTATTGCTGGATTAATGAATATGTCTGCTTTAATTTTCTCAAGATTTTTTACTAATCCAACTATCCCTGAATTCGACCCAGTAGTAATGTCTAATTTTGGTTTATTAATGATCGTAATTTGGGGGTTAGCCTATATTTCAATAGCAAACAAATTTCATTATGTAAAATGGCTTGTTGGAATCTTTGCTATTGAAAAATTTATTTATGGTTATGTTTGGACAACTTGGTTGATAAATAACAATATTAAAGATGTTTATGAAAAGGATTTAATGGCCGGGATGTTTTACTCTATGTATGGAATAAATGATTGGATATTTTTTGTATTCTTTACCTTGATTTTCATCTATCTTTTAAGATTTAAAAAATAATGAATGAAGCAATGTTCAATAGTTGTGCTACAGATACACACGCAAGACAATATACCAAGTATTAATGAAATTTACCACCCCTGTATTGGTCACCTCGTACATTCGTGAGCGCTCATCGCAACTGCCCGTGAGTCGCCGTGACGTGATTTCCTACCGCACTTCACTTACGTTGATTACCTCGTATATTCTTGAGCCCCCAACGCAGCATCCCTTGAGTCGACGAGGCATGGTGTTGAGCAGAGCAACTTTGTTGGGCTTTTCTTGTGCAATAGATTGAAGTGTAAGGTGCGGGTGGACACGTACCAAGGCGAAGGTAGATCAGAGAGACTTTATTGGGCTTTTATTATGCAATCGATTGAAGCGTAAAGTGCGTGGGGATACTCACTAAGGCGAAGAAGAAAAATATCTTATTCAAATAAATATTTATGTAACCTTACCAAAGCGAACGGTTCAAGGAGAGTTGAATCTAGGAGCATTTTTACAAGAAAATAGTTAATGAAATAAATTTACAATTTTTATAGTTCTATTTTACACTTAAATTTAATAAAATTATTGTAATGAAATTTAAACTAACGTTGGTAAAATTGCTTTTTAGCCTTAGTGTTTTTTCACAAAATATAACCAACAAATTATCTTCATCACAATTAGACCAAATAGAAAGAGGTTATGGAATGTTTATCCATTTTGGAATAAATACTTTTAATGAAACCGAATGGTCGAAAGGAAATTTACAAGTATCGTCTTACAACCCTACAGATTTAGATTGTGACCAGTGGATAAAAGTTGCCAAAGAAGCAGGTTTTAGATACGTTATTTTAGTTACCAAACACCATGATGGATTCTGTCTTTGGGATAGCAAATATACCAATTATGATGTGGCATCATCTCCTGTAAAAACAGATGTAGTAGAGCGTGTAGCCAAAGCATGTAAAAAATATGGCGTAAAATTGGGGCTTTATTACTCTTTATGGGATAGGCATGAACCATCTTACAAGAATGAATTGGCCTATAAAGATTTTATGAAAAATCAGCTAGCAGAGCTAATGTCTAATTATGGTTCAATTTATGAACTTTGGTTTGATGGTGGCTGGGACAAGACAGAAAGTGCATGGCATTTGCAAGAAATATATGATGCTGTAAAAGAAAAACAACCCAATTGCTTGATCACCGTAAATCATTCTATTGGGTATGTAAAAGCCGGCACAAAAAGCATTCGTATTGATCCTAAAAACTACCAATACGGAGATCCTATTCGCTATTTCCCAATAGACTTTAGAATCAAAGACCCTGATTTTGCCAGATGGGATGATCCGAAATATTATAGATACAATGATCAACTTTATTATCTCTCTTTTGAACATACGATATGCTTATCGGATAGATGGAATTGGTTTCAAAAGAAAAAGATACTAGCAGCAAGGCCCGTAGACGAGTTAGAAGAACTTTTTTATTGGGCCACAGCTAATAACAATACGATGATTATAAATGTACCTCCAGATACTTCTGGGAAAATTAGAACCCATGAGAAAAACAGGATTTTTGAACTTGCCGATAGATTAGGCATCAGGGGTGGAAAAAACAAATTGCCATCAGGCCCTATTAATTTAAGCTTCAACCAAAAAATAACTGCTAGCAGCGAATCAAAGGATTTTAATGCCGATAAAGCAAATGATTTTAGCCTAGAAACCTATTGGACAGCCAACGATTCTGTTGCAGATCTAGAAATGGAATTTGATAAAAAAATTACGTTCGATCGTATTGTATTATTTGAGAACCCAACGATGAAAGATTTGGGCGATAACTTTTCTAAAATTCGTAATTTCAAAATAAAGGAATATGAACTGCAATCATTTTTAAATGAAAAATGGGACACATTTTACACAGGTGATTTAATTGGTGCATGTAAAATAATACAACTTCCAAGCGAGATTACAGCAGAAAAAATAAGGCTAAAAATTATTCAGTCTAGTGGTATGCCTTCCATTAGCCATTTTTCTGTTTCAAAAAAATCTTCAAAAGGAATTAGAAAAATAATTAAACCATCATTTAACAGCCAATGATATTTTCATAAAAAATTACATTTTGCTCTTGTTGGCATAGTAAAGAGTTGTCCCTCCATAATCTCTGCATCATACAGTTGCCTTTGTTGCCACCCTTGTTGGTATACTGGGCTGGCAAGTAGCCAAGTGTACAAAGAAGTATTGTAGGGTACAAAAAAAAATAGAAATAATGCAATCCGCAAGGGTTATTGGTACCGCAGCGCTGTTTGGCTTTGCTGCTTAACAACAACGTCAGCCCTTCACTTGCAGAACAAAATACTATGGAAAGATTTTGGTAAATTTGAAATATAAAGAATGCGAAAAAATAACTCAATTACTGTAAATGAATAAATCACTCTATTATTTATCCATCTATATTTTATGCCATTTTTATTCATGCAAAAACAAAAGTGATACATTAATCGATGGCTCAATAATAGATGAAAGCAAATTAACCTCAGATACAACAAAGAATACAAAAGATAAAGAAGATTATGCTGATATCTATTTTCCTTCGTCGGCGCTGTTTACTGGACAAAAATTATCTATTAATTATCAAACCTATGGTTGTTTTAATTCTTCCAATGATACTATAACTATCACAAGAGAAAAAGATGGTTATACAGTTTTACATCGCAAAAAAAGTAACTAAACCGATAATTATTCAACAGCAAAAGAAAAATTTGATTCCTCACATTCATTAGTATTAAAATCCTTTAGCTTTAATTGTAAAAAAATTATAAACGATAAAAGAAGAAATCCTTTAAATGATGAAAAAACCTTTTCGTTCGGAACTATCAAAAAATTAACAATGAATGATGGCTTACATCATCTTGAATTATTTATAGAAAATGACAATATATTTTACAACTTGCTTAAGTCATACCCTTTATTTTAAAACTCTCTTAATGAAGTAAATTTGCACACAATAGAACAGAAATGATTCGAAGTCTTATCTCCTGTATTGGTCACCTCATAACAACTCGAGCGACCCCTTAACGAGTGAAAAAAAATACTATCGAAAGTTTGTCATAAGTTTGAAATATCAAGAATGGAAAAACTAACTTCTCATAATTTTATAAATGATTCAACCAAAAAAGGTCTATAAACTTTTAGAAATTTCCATTTGTCTTAGTATAATTTCTATTATAGCTACTTTAATTATAAATGGTAAAATTGCGAATAAATATTATAATGCAAGTGGAAAAACGCAGGCACTATTTGGTTTACAAGAAATATTCACATTCGGATATCAGTATTATGTTGCTATTGTAGGAATAGTTGCATTCTTACTTGTTATTTTTTCAATAAATAAACCAGTGAGCAATAATAAAAAACTCATTGCTATTTTACTAAGTGTAATTGCCACTGCAATCGTATTTTTAAGGATTTGGAGATTATTTGTTTAAATAAATTTCAGGAAAAATATATTTTAATTATCGTTTGCTAAATAAAAGAACCGAAACGAACACGCTCATTTTTATCTTAAATAAACAAAGCTCTTTTGTTTAACTCTACGCATAGTGGTGCTTGTAAATTATCTAGCGCAACAAAAATGTGGTAAATTTTTTTTCTAGAAAACCTCTCAAAAAAACCTACTGCAATTAATAAAATTTTTCCGAAACAGCATAAACAAACCCTCGGCTTTATTCTTCAAATAAGCTTTGCCCATTCTTCAATGTATCTAAATTGTTAAATCTGTATTACCAAAATATTAATCGCAATATAAGCCACGATGTGCAAATAATTTTGCACAACTGTAACCCTTTAATCAGTTTTAAATCATTACATAAATCATAAGCACACATGAAAAAAATATACTTTTCTTTTAAAAAATCTCTTTTTGTTTGTAGTTTGTTCTTTTTATTTACTGCAGTAAAATCACAATCATTTACTAGTGGTAATATTGCTGTAATTGTGGCTGCTGCAAGCGCTTCAAATACAACTGCAAGCGTAGTGGAATTAAATCCTACTACAGCAGGGCAATCACCTGTTACTACCCGCAATATTGATGGAACAACGCTACCAAATTCGCTAAGGTTTTCTGGTAGTGCTACATCTACGTTGTACCTAACAAACAGCGATGATGGAAGCCTACTTGCATTTACAGGAGGTAACACTATTACTTCAGGTGCTACCAACATAAATACCATTACCGCACGTGGAGTAGGCACTTATAATGCAGGAGGAACGTTTAACCTTGCAACTACTTACACTGGTGCATCGGGCAACCAAACCAGAAGTGCTACAACTATTAACAATTCCACTTGGTTTATCGGCGATCAAGGAGGTGTTTATTCCAATGGAACCATATCCGCTAGTCCTACTGCAAACATAAGAGCTATAAAATCTTTTGGTGGCACTGCATATGTATCTTCAGCAAGTGCTACAGCTACTGTTATACAAGTAAACAAACTTTCTGCAGCAACAGGAGGCACCATTACAGGATTACCAGGCCTTACAAACAATGCAAGTATTCAAGATTATTATTTAGTATCTTCTGGTAGTAATGGCGCTTCGTATGATCTTTTATATACATTATCTGCCACTAGTAATACAGCGGGCAGCATTGCAAAATATTCTTTGGTAACTGGTACATGGGTTTCTAATGGCTCGTACACTACTAGCTTTGGTGGCTTTGGAATAGCAGCAAAAAAGAACGCTGCTGGCGCAGATCTTTTTGTATCTACAGGTCAAGGGGCGCTTACTGCAAACAACTTACTAAAAATAACAGATGCTGCGGGTTATAATACTACCATTAACATTACTACTGCTAACAATATAACTTTGTACACATCAGCTACGGGAACTATTATTAAAGGAGTAGCTTTTGCACCAATTGCGCCTGTTGGTAACCCCTCCGTTTCTCTTTCTGTGAGCAGCAACACAGGTACCGAAGCAGGTACAACTGCTATAACCGTTACCGCTACTGCATCTGCCGCTGTTGTTGGTGCACAATCGGTAGATATAGCCGTTACCGGAACCAACATAACAAGTGGTGATTATACCTTAACTGGCACAACTATAAATATTGCAAACGGTGCTACTACAGGTACGGTAACATTTACCGTTACAGACGATGCATTGGCAGAAGGCGATGAAACGGCCGTACTTACCATTAGTAATCCTTCTGCAGGTATTACCCTTGGCTCTCCTACAACACAAAATATTTTAATCACCGATAATGATATAGCATTACCAACAGTCAACATATCCGTATCTTCCAACACAGGTACAGAAGAAAATGCTACGTCTATTACAGTGACAGCAACTGCCTCCTCTCCTGTTAGCAGTAATCAAACTGTTGCATTAGGTATTAGCGGAACGGGCATTACAACTGCCGATTATACATTGTCTGGATCTACCATCACAATACTTAATGGGCAAACTACGGGTACAGTAACTTTTAGGGTAAGAAACGATGCTGAGACAGAAGGCCTTGAAACTGCAGTACTAACCATCAGCGCTCCATCAGCCGGTATTACTTTGGGTACGCCTGTTACTCAAAATATCAGTATTACCGATTACAGTTGCCAACCGTTAATCCGCAAGTCGACAGCCACCAGTACAAACGGTGCCGAAATTTCTGCTTTTGACCCCACAACTAATCGGTTGTTTACTGTAGCTGGACCAGCAATGGAATACTATTCTCTAAGCAATACAGGTACATTGAATACAGCAACCAATATGCCGTTTGGCTTTACATCTGCTGGCAATAACATTTTGCCAAACAGCGTGGCCGTTAAAAACGGAATTGTAGCTGTAGGTTATGCCATTGTAGATGCTGTAAGTAATGCACAACAACCTGGTGTGGTGGCTTTTTACAATGCTTCTTCTGCAACTTATTTAAGTCAAGTAACAGTGGGTTACCTACCAGATATGATCATATTCTCACCAGATGGAACCAAGATTTTAACAGCCAACGAGGGCGAACCAAATAGTTATGGTCAGGGTAATTCTTTTGACCCAGAAGGATCTGTTTCAATAATAGATATTTCTAGTGGGGTTGGTTCTGCAACTGTTCAAACTGCAGGGTTTACCGGTTTTAATGGGCAAATGGCTGCCTTAAAAACTGCTGGTGTCCGCATTTACGGGCCAGGTGCTACAGTAGCACAGGATATGGAGCCAGAATATATTGCCTTCTCAGAAGATGCTACAAAAGCTTATATAACATTACAAGAAAACAATGCAGTAGCAGAATTAAATATTGCAACTGCAACCATTACACAAATTTTACCATTGGGGTTAAAAAATCATAATACAGCTGGTAACGGTATGGATGCTAGCGACCAAGATGGCCCAGGTGGAACAAAATTAATAAATATACAAAACTGGCCAGTTTATGGAATGTACCAGCCAGATGCCATATCAAGTTTTACGGTAGCAGGCACAACCTATTTTATCACGGCTAACGAAGGCGATTCTAGAGCGTATACTGGTTATTCAGAAGAAATAAGGGTTGGAGCTGCAGGCTATGTGTTAGATCCAACTGTATTCCCGAATGCTGCTACGCTTAAATTAAATGCCAACCTTGGCAGATTGCAATTAAGCAATGCTACCGGAGATACAGATGCTGATGGTGATTTTGATCAGATTCATGCATTAGGCGCTCGTTCTTTCACTATTTGGAATAGTTCGTTCTCACAAATATTTGATAGTGGTGACCAATTGGAGCAAATAACTGCTGCACAAAATCCAGCGAGTTTTAATTCCGATGGAACAACGGCATCATTAGATACCCGTAGCGACAACAAAGGGCCAGAGCCAGAAGGTGTAACCACCGGCTTGGTAAATGGTGTGCTGTGTGCTTTTATAGGAAGCGAGCGCACTGGAGATATTTTAGTGTACGATATAAGCAATCCTGCTACTCCCGTATTTAAACAATACATAGATAATCCTACTGACCTACAAGTAGAAGGAATAATTTTTGTACCAGCAGAACAAAGCCCTACAGGCAAGGCATTAATCATTGTAAGTGCCGAAATAAGCAGAACAATTTCGGTATATGAATTTAGTTTGGTGCCCAATGCACTGGCAACGGTAAACACTAGCATTACAACTACACAGGGAATAACAACAACCTATGGCGATTGTGGCGGTCTTATTGCAAAACTAAATCAAAACGGTGCAAGCCCTGTAACTGGTACCGTTAATACCAAGGTATGGATAGAGCCTACTGTTCCATCACAAAGTGGAATACCTTTTGTACAGCGTCATTATGAAATAACGCCTGCTACAGCCCCGGCTACAGCAACAGGCAGGGTTACACTTTATTTTACCCAAGCAGAGTTTGATAATTTTAACAGCGATCCAGCAAGTGCCACAGATTTACCTACAGGCCCTTCTGATGCTGCTGGAATTTCCAACTTAAAAGTAATTAAGTATCCTGGTGTGACTAGCAATGGTACCGGTTTACCATCAAGCTATACAAGCTCGCCAGTGGGAATAGATCCCGTAGATGCTGATATTATTTTCAATGCAAGTGCAGCAAGATGGGAAGTAAGTTTTGATGCAGTAGGCTTTAGTGGTTTTTTTGTACAAACCAATACATCGATACTGCCGGTAACGCTTATCTCATTTACTGCCGTTGCACAAAAAAATGATGGATTAATAGAATGGAAGAGTAGCAGCGAAATAAATCATGCCTATTATGAAGTACAGTATAGTGTAGATGGACGTAGTTTTAAAACAGTAGGACAACGCAATGCGATTAGTGGAACAAGCGAAAAGAATTATACTATTGTACATACAAATGCGGCATCAATTGCAAATAAGCTTTACTATAGGCTTAAGATGGTTTCTACCACAGGTGCAATTAGTTTTAGCAATATTGTTCCATTGAGGTTTTCTGCAACGGGGCAATTGGTAACAGATGTATATCCAAATCCTACAAATGGGATTATAACTGTAGCTACTTACGGCTTATCTTCTGCTAAACCCATTGACTTAAAACTTACAGATGTAAATGGTCGGTTGATTTTTACAAAACAAGGCGTTGTTGTAAATGGGAAAATTACAATTGATCTTAGTAAATTTAGCAAGGGTATTTACATGCTGGAAACAATAATGCCCGATGGAAATAGGCAGCAATTTAAAATAATTAAAAACTAATATAATTTTAATTTCATTCCATAAAGGCTGCTTCTCCGGAGCAGCCTTTATTTTTACAATGTTTTTTACCATTGTTGCTATTCAACAAAAGCAAGAAGCCTAGCGGTTAATAACTAGCTTGTGATGAAAATATCATTCCAAAAACTTTTCCGTTGCCGGCACGGCATGAAGACAGTTTGGGGCGCTGATCAAATACCATTATGGCGCATTGGTAACGGGCTGTCCGTAGTACGCCTTGGTGGTCGTTCCTCCCACCTGTGGGGTACTACTTCCCATCCCTGCGCCCTTGGGCAGTAGTTCTTTGCTCAACAATGCTTCGAAGTGTATGTGTTTTTTGGGGAGTGGTTTTTATTTGAAGTGTGTATCAGGAAAAGTATCTTTTTATTTTAAATGCGAAGAGACGCTTTGCTTAAAGCCATGGATAGTTGGGGCAGCAAGTAGAATTAAGAATAAAAAAGCTATTTTCCTAACAAATGAAGCAATTTCTTGTATATTTGAAATTTAATAATCATACCAATATCGTGGATCCGTTTAACAAAATTATCTTTTGCTTAACACTACTTTTTTCTACAAACCTGCAAGGCCAAAATTTCAACATCCCTTATCGTAAAGGCAATCTTTGGGGATATGCTGATACAACTGGTAAGATTATTATTATGCCAAAATACGACTCTGTATCCCCAGAAAATGTAAACAACAGATGGCTTGTTTTTAAGAAAAATAAAATTGGTGTCATCAACGATTCAGGTAGGGAAGTAATTCCAGTAGTGCATGATTTTATTATGCGTAATCCTGTTCATAGTATGTATAATGAGTTTTATGTATCAAGAATGGATAAGAAGGGATACACAGATATGGATGGCAATATTATTCTACCTATAGACTACAAAGAAATCGTTAAATATCGTTTGTTTGCTAAAGGTAACTTGTTGTGCTTCCTTACAAAAAAAGAAAATGATAATAATTGGACATTGGTTGACGGGGAAAAAAAAGTTTATCTCAGTGATATTTCAGCTTACGATGAAATTTATGGAGGATACAATATTTTCGCTATTGAGGGTAAACACGGAATTTACAATATGATGGAAAAAAAATGGATGGTAAAACCTTTATATGATAGTATTAAATATATACCATACAAAAATAAATATCGTCTCAAAGACGAATATAAGGAATTTAAGTACTACGGAGTTTTACATGAACAGCTGTATCTTATTTCCGAAGCATTTGAAACGAAAGCTTTATTAGGAAAAACCCTGGATGATCTTCTTGAACAAACTCAAGGTGAAAATGAATTAATAATTTCTAAAGTATCAAGCAGTACAAGTGATGCAGAAATTGTATCAGTTACTGGTTCCAACTACGATGAGAAAAAAGTTTTTAAGACTGTTAACAATTTCTATCAAAGTGATATTAGAGCCATTACGATCGTTAAGGACAAAAATATGTAAGGATTGCTAATGAAAAATAAAAATGGAAATATTAGTTCTCCGATAGAGTTTGAAAATATAAAACTTTTCTCTTTTTATGAGGGTTACTATAATAAAAATGTAGCGCTTGTTAGCAAAAAAGGCAAATGGGGTTTATACAGTTTACCAGAAGTAAAGTTATTGACGAATATTGTTTACAGCGATATTAAAGCAGATAAAATAAATGGTAACATACTTTTACTAAAGCATAAAAACAAAGTTGGCCTTTATGAATTTGACAAAGATATAACGAACGAAAAATTCACAATGCTAGATGCAGAATATGATAGTTACTTAACAAGAAGTAAAATATATTCTAATGATTCTAGGTACAAGACATTTAACTTATACTACTTTACTAAAAAAAAGAAAATATGCCCAGTGGGTATTAACGGTGTAAAGTTTTATGAAGATTAGGTATAGCCTCGGTCGTAGTTTAACCTTTGTTGGTTTTACCAAAACCTGTGCCAACCATTTTTGCCATTATCGGCCTTTGCCAAGAGCTTAACTTCATCAAATAACACAGAGATAACCATCCTAGTGCAGAAATGATGCGATGGTTTTATGTGTTGGCTTACTGGTCTCCAAATTATAATAAACTTTATGCAATGCAAAAACCCTTCGGCACACTAGACATACTGAACATATGCGCCAGTGTAGCAATGCAGCAGCAGTTAGTCACCATACCGAGGAGAGATTTTGGTTTCCTCAAAATTCAGGTTCCTTACATCAAGGTTTCGCAGCAAAATTTCTTTTCTACAAAAGATTTACGTTTGCGAAAACCCCGCTCGGCGCAACAACAACCAGTCTTTCCATTCAACAGTTTTCCATTACTTTCTATACATTTGTTCGACAATTACTTTGCAGTGCATTTATCAAAAATTCAACATATTATTAGATTCATCGAGGACAACTATGATAAGAATATTTCAAGAGTTGATTTGGAAGCAATTTCCAATAGCTCTTACCGGAATTTGCATAGAATCTTTAAATCTGTTTTCAGAGAGCCTATTGGAGCATTTCAAAAAAGGCTAAAATTGGAAAATGCATATAAAAAAATTATCTATACCAATAATCAAATTACCGATATAGCCATTGAAGTAGGTTTTGAAAGCATCCATTCATTTTCAAAATCATTCAAAAAACAGTTTAACATTTCGCCAAGCAATGCCAGAAAAGAAAAGATAGGGTTATTCAACACATTTTTCAAAGATTCAAATAGTAAGCACAAAGAAATTGATTGCGAAATAATTTACCTTAACCAAAAAAAAGTATTTTTTAAGGCTATTCAAACAAACAACTACAACAATGACGATATAAATATCCTATGGGATAAAATTGATGCGGAAATTAGTAGCGATAGCAACATAAATTATTATGGAGTTATAGTTGACGAGCCTTTAATTACCGATAAGTCAAAATGCAGGTATGAGGCCTGTATAGACAAAGAAATTGTATTAGAGGGCCTTTATTTTAAAAATATTTTTGGTGGACGTTATGCAAAATTTATTCACAATGGCAATTACAATTCAATTGAAAATACTTACAGAAAAATTTATTACGATTGGCTATTTAATTCATCTTTAGAATTTGACAGTTCCCCAATAATAGAATATTATACCATAAGCGGCTCTAATGAAAAAGATGAAAAAAAATTTGTTACTGAAATTTTAATACCGATAAGAAAAAAATAGTTGTCCATTTTGGACAAATTACCCTTATACTTTAATAATAGTTTTGCTGATAAACATATCAAACCATCAATCATGAAAAAATTATTAACAATTACAATGGCACTTTCCTCATTATTTGTTTCTTGTATTAAAAAAGAAAAAAGCGATTCTGCAAGCAACCCATCACCTACAGAAATATTATATACCATGCCCGACGAAGCGGCACCACATGAAGGCACATGGCTGCAATGGCCTCACCAATACGAATATGGCGTGGCGTATCGCAATAGTTTGGATGCTACATGGGTGGCTATGACCAAGGCGTTGGTGCAAAGCGAAAACGTACACATCATTGCATACAATGTTGCCGAACAAACCAGAATAATAAATTTGTTAAATGCAGCATTTGTTTCATTGACCAACATTGATTTTAAAATTTACCAAACCAACGATGTGTGGGTACGTGACAATGGGCCCATTTACGCAAAAGACAAAAGTGGAAATTTGGTAATAGAAGATTGGGGATTTAATGGTTGGGGAAACAAATTTGGTTCTGCAAAATGCAATACAGTGCCAGCAAAAATTTCAGCCGACCAAGGCAAAACTCTTGTAGATCTAAACAACGTCTTAACTGTTGAAGGTGGCAGCATAGAGATGGATGGCAATGGCACGTTGCTGGCAACCAAAAGTTCTATTTTAAATAATAATAGAAATGCTGGTGTGACAAAAGCACAAGCAGAAATATTTTTTACAAAATACTTAGGTGCTACAAAATTTATATGGCTAAACGGTGTTGCAGGCCTAGAAACTACCGATATGCATATTGATGGCTTTGCAAAATTTGCCAATGGTAATACAATTGTTACTATGCCTAACAATGATCTAATAACCTATGATGTACCAGAAGCAGATATTAATACTTTGTTTGCAGCTGTAGATAAAAATGGTATAGCTTATAATTTTGTAAAAATCCCTTTAACACAAAATAATGTGGTAACCACCAATGGCACTAATTTAGACATAAAAGGCAGCTATATTAATTACTATATTGCTAATACAAAAATATTAGTGCCCAATTATAACGATCCGAATGATGCCGTAGCAAATGCAAAAATTCAAGCACTGTATCCCACAAAAACTGTAGTAGGTATCGATGTTAGAAATTTATACGAAAATGGCGGCATGGTACATTGTGTTACGCAACAACAACCGCTATAACAAAAATTCAATACATTTACCACACAATTAACTAATTTTTATGGACGATAATATTCAAAATTACCGAAGCTCCTTGGTTACCGCAATAGGGATTATTTTAGGCTTTGTCTTAGGCTTTAGTGCCAACTGGGCCACGCAGCCTGTAACTACAACTGACTGGTCTGATATTGTGATTGGAATTGGATTGTTGACTAGTGTAGTGTTGCAAATTGTGGCATTGTTCCGAATTTTAAACAACAATTACTCCAAGGATAAAGTAGGTCAATATTATCAAAAAACGCTACGTCTTTTTATATTCGGACTTAGCTTAGCGTTTTTAGGTATCATTGTTTCCATAATTCAAACGATTTTAAATCAGTAAACATGCAACTAAAATTAGTTTTATTGGCCGCTGCTACTTATTATGTAGCTTGTAATACCCCCAAAGAAACCACAATCACTACACCAGAAAAAACAGAAAGCAAAAAAACAAGCGATAAATTATACACAATGCCAGAAGAAAGTGAGCCACACGAAGGCACTTGGTTACAATGGCCACACCAATATCAATATGGCAAAACTTTCAGGGATAGGTTAGATGACACCTGGATTGCAATGACAGAAGAATTGATAAAAAGTGAAAAAGTACATATCATAGTTTATGATGAAGTGGAAAAAGAAAGGGTGATAGATATGCTAAATGAGGAAATAATTTCTTTGAGTAATATCGATTTTAAAATTTATAAAACCGATGATTTTTGGGCAAGGGATAACGGACCTATTTATGTAAGGGATAAAGAAGGTAATGTAGTAATTGAAGATTGGGGTTTTAACGGCTGGGGTGATAAAGCTAAATTTGAAAATTGCGATCAAATACCGGAAAAAATTGCCCGTGACCAAAATAAAAAGTATGTTGATTTGAACGATGTAATGATAAATGAAGGTGGCGCAGTAGAAATTGATGGCAATGGAACTTTAATAGCTACCAGAAGCGCCATTTTAAATAAAAACCGTAATCCTAAAATGACAGAAGAAGAAGCAGAAGAAATATTTACTAAGTACTTAGGAGTTACTCATTTCATTTGGCTTGCTGGTAAAGCAGGGTTAGAAATAACAGATATGCATATTGACGGCTTTGCAAGATTTGGAAACGAAAATACCATTGTAACAATGAGTAAAAATGAACTATTGGAGTGGAAGGTACCACAAGATGATATTGATAAACTTTATGCAGCTAACAATAAAAACAATGAAAAATATAGTTTTGTTAAGCTGCCCCTAACACAACATAATGTAACTACCGCATACGGCAAAAAATTAGGTTACCAGGGCTCCTATGTAAACTATTATATCGCTAACACAGTTGTTTTAGTACCAAATTACAGCGACCCAAATGATGCAGTAGCCAATGCACTCATTCAAGAACTATATCCAACAAGAACGGTAGTTGGCATTGATGTAAGAAACTTATATGCCAATGGCGGTATGATACACTGTGTAACACAGCAGCAACCGAAATAAACAACATCTCAGACCTTGACTGGTTTAATACACGAACGCCATAAAAATGCAACGTATCAAGTCTGGCACACCGGCAGGCACACAAACCAAATGCACAAAGGCTAACCTTTCCTGAGCCAACCTTGCCCTATGCACAGTGATATTCTTTTAATTCGGACATATAAGTTATTCTAATCTAACGCAGACGCACGACGAAGGGTATTCGAACAGCATTCGGTTTGGCAACGTATGGGGCAACGATTATATGTTCTCAACTATTTGCCAACCTGC
>JANNGD010000182.1:0-6549 GCA_031380515.1 Ferruginibacter sp.
GGGTAATAGGACGATTGGGAGGATGGAAAGGATACGACTCTCAAGGTCCGCCAGGGGTTATATGTTTGAAAAAAGGACTCGATAGGTTTAATGCGATTATAGAAGGAATTAACATTGCCAAAGATATGTGTACAGGGTAGCAGCCGTCAGGCAAGCCCGACGAACGAATAAGTTTAAAATTTCACGAAAACCTTTCGCTTTTGTTCTTGAATTAAAATATAAATAGCGTGCTTAATTTTGTATTCAAGATTTGGCCTGTAAATATTGCTGGTTCTTTCTGCATCGGAGTTTCACAATGGTAGTTTTTATTTTTTGAAGGTTTTGTTGCTGAAAACCCCGCTGAGACAGCATGGGTTTTAAATAATTGGATAGTTTACATCATTGCACCAGTATGAAATTAAAAAGTTATTAAAATAATGCTTTATATTAGTACAAATATTAACTTATGCAAAAATGTCAATGGCTACTTTTAATAGCTTTGTGTTTATTACTTTCATGTACAAATCAAACCAACACTACAACAATGGCATACAAATGGGCCGATAGTATTGCAGCTCCAGTTGCAGAGAAGAATGCAAAAGAATTAGTTGCCCATGGCGATACCCGTATTGATAATTATTACTGGATGAATGATTATTTTAAAAAGGGGCCAGATAGTACCAAAGTGGTTGATTACCTGAAAGCGGAAAATGCCTATTATGACACGATGATGAGTGGTACTAAAACGTTGCAGGAAAATCTGTACACCGAAATGAAGGCGAGAATAAAAGAGAAGGATGAAAGTGTGCCCACATTTAAGAATGGATATTTTTATTACAGCCGTGTGGTGGAGGGCAAAGATTATTTTGTGTATTGCAGAAAAAAAGGTACCCTGCAAGCTGCAGAGGAAGTATTACTTGATGTAAATGCAATGGCCGAAGGGCATAATTATTTTTCGGCAACTGGTTTTGATGTAAGCATGGATAATAAGATGCTGGCTTATGGTATTGATATGTTGAGCAGGAGGCAGTATGACATCTACATAAAAAACCTGGAGACTGGAGAAATTTACAAAGATAAAATTCCAAATACTGAAGGAGGTCCCGTTTGGGCCAATGACAATCTTACTTTATTCTATACGGCTAAAAACCCGGTAACACTTTTGTCTGAAAAAATAAAAAGGCATAAACTGGGAACAGATCCTGCAACAGATAAATCAGTGTATGAAGAAAAAGACCCGAGCAATTATATTGGTGTGGGAAAAACAAAGTCGGATAAATTTATTCTTATTACATCACAGGCAACATTGTCATCGGAAGTAAGGTGGATTGATGCCGGTAAGCCCGAAGGAACATTTACTGTTTTTCAGCCACGTATGAAGGAAGTGTTGTACAATGTTGATCATGCCAATGATAAATTTTATATACGCACCAACCTCAACGCAAAAAATTTCAAAATAATGACCAGTGCCGAAGCCAAAACAGATTCATCGGTCTGGACAGACCTGATACCACACAATGATAAAATACTGGTACAGGGTTTCGATTTGTTTAAAAACTTTCTGGCCATTTCAGAAAGAAAAAATGGATTAACACAAATACATATTTTAAATACAAAGGACAATAGTTCTTATTATCTATCATTTGATGAAGCTGCTTATGCTGCAGGTATCAGCAACATCCCCGATTATAATACGGATGTGATGCGGTATAATTATACCTCATTAACAACACCCAACTCGGTGTATGATTACAATATGGTTACCAATGAAAAAAAGCTGATGAAACAGCAGGAAGTGGTAGGAAGTTTTAAGCCGGCAGATTATGAAACCGAAAGAGTAATGGCAACAGCAAAGGATGGAACAATAATCCCCATCAGCATTGTTTATAAAAAAGGATTTAAGAAAGATGGTAATGCAGCTTTAATGTTGTACGGCTATGGATCTTACGGTGCCAGCAGTGAGGCAACTTTCAGCAGTGTGCGACTAAGTTTGCTTGATCGTGGTTTTGCCTTTGCCATAGCACATATTCGTGGTGGACAAGAGATGGGTAGATATTGGTACGAAGATGGCAAGATGAATAAGAAGATAAATACCTTCACCGATTTTATTGACTGCGCCGAATTTTTGCTTGCCGGAAAATATACCAGCAAAGAACATTTGTATACCAGTGGCGGCAGTGCCGGTGGTTTGCTGATGGGCGCTGTTGTTAACATGCGGCCTGACCTTTGGCATGGTGTTATTGCTGGCGTGCCTTTTGTAGATGTTTTAACTACCATGAGCGACCCATCTATTCCGCTTACAACAAATGAATATGATGAGTGGGGCAACCCAGCCAATAAGGAAAATTATATGTATATGAAATCGTACTCACCTTATGATAATGTAACCAAACAGGCTTACCCCAATATGCTGGTAACAACGGGGCTGCACGATAGCCAAGTGCAATATTTTGAACCGGCCAAGTGGGTTGCCAAACTGCGTGAAATGAAAACAGATAAAAATAAATTACTACTGCATACTGATATGGAAGCTGGTCATGGTGGCGCAAGCGGAAGATTTAAAGTTTTAAAAGATCGAGCAAGGGAGTATGCTTTTTTGTTTGCGTTGGAAGGGATAACGAAGTAAAAGAATCTTTTATGACAAAAGAGGCTGTCTCAAAAGTCGAAGACAGCCTCTTTTTATTCGGTAAGGCGATAGAGAGTGTTTTCGTTTAAGCGATTCTCAAAGCCTTCATTTTGGTTTTGAGACTTCCACTTTTTATCTAATAATCTTTAACAAATGTTTTTAGATTTTTATTGCACTAAAAAATGGTACTCTCAATTTTTAGCATAATTTGAATAGCTGATTCTTTAACTAAAAGCAAATTATGAAATCCTTACCCGTAAAACCTTTTCTTATAAGCATTTTCCTCTTGTTGATTACAACATCAGCATTTGCACAAAAAGAATTCTTCCGCTCCCAACAGGTTTTTACCCGAGATCAAATGAGTAATTTTTATTCTTCCATTACGTGCCTTGGTTTGTGTCTAACGAACCATTCGCAAGCAGTGTTTGCCGGGGAATATTCGTGAGAAATGAACCAAGGCGTAGGAGGTAGGTATTAACTTTAGAAATAAGTTAGTTTTAATTCCAGATATCTAAAGTCACCCTAACGTAAAAACTCAAGCAAGAAATGATTGATGTAATTCAAATATTTAAATTAGAAGAAAGGTTCAAAAAAGATGAGTATGAGACAGACAAACTGCGGGTTCTTAATCAAAGCGAAGACAGTTTAATGTCCAGGACCGGTTACTTAGAGAACCGCACTTTGTATTTGCCCGATATGGGGAAGCAAGAACCTGACCTTCAAAGTGCACACACCGTCATTATCCAGGATATCCATGGTTTTGATCCCTTTCCTTTCACCATATCACGGGATGCATCGCATCGGCCTAGGTGGTTTAAGGACATCAAAAAAAATCATGTTTTGTTGGTTAAGGATCAGGCAATATGCTATTACAGGCTTTCAAGATCTTTGACTTTTGAGATTTTCAGAATTGAAAAAAAACTACCTCACAGCTTCAACTTATACCTGAACTATTCCGAAAATCCGCTCGCTATCGGTGTGCCTGAACGGGATGATCATAAAATAGCAGAGATTAAGCTTAATAAACCGGTGAGGTACAAACTAAATGGAAAGTCCGACTTTACAATGACCAGCAGAAAACAACGGACATTTGCTGAATACGATTACTTAATAGAATATGTAGGCCAGGCTGACAAGGTCGTTTTTAAAGATTGGAACAAAATTGAGACCAGCAAATTTAAACCAAATGAACATAAGCTGGTGGACGAAAGAAAAATATTAAAATAAAACTCAGCTATGCCAAAAGTTGGAAGCGCTGTTCTTGGCGGCGGAAAGATTTGTATGCAGGTATTTGTTGCAAGGCTATAATCAGTGATGGGTTGATAAGATTTATGGGAATTGAAAAAAGGAGGCCTTGCAATAGTTTTATATGGAATGGTCGGTTAAAATTGGCCGCTATTTTTTTGGCGCTTGAAACAATTTAAAAAACGCACTGATGAAAACACAACTGAAAAATTATTTTTTTGCATTGAGCTTTTTGTTATTCTTTACAACCGCAGGTTTTGCACAAAAAGAATTCTTCCGCTCCCAACAGGTTTTTACCCAAGAGCAGATGAGTAATTTTTATTCGTCGATAACTATTCATGACGGGCTGGTGATCTTTAATGCCAATGATTATTACCTGTATGCCTACAACAAAAAAAGACGGGTCGCTTAAATGGTCTGTTGAAACCAATTATAAATCTACTGTACCTGTATTTGTGCAGGATAGTATTGTTTATGCAGCTATATCCAAAAAGGAAGAGCATCAGTCAGCACAGTTCAGCCTGGCAGATGGAAAATTAATAAAAGCCCTGCCGTTTGGCCCACTGGCTACGAAACCCTTAATAAAAAACGGGATACTTTATGGTACCGCCATATATAATTATGGCTGCATACTTGCATACGACCTTAAAAAAGATACGGTTGCCTGGAGCCGCTTTATTGCACATGGACTATCCCGGCGGCCTTATTATTTTGAAAATGAAATATGGGCGAATGCAGAAGCCAACAATTGGGTAAGACTGGGTTATAATGGTGTTTTATTGGATACCACCTGTACAGTAAATGCAGATATTTTTGTACAGGATATTCCCTGCGTAAAAATATTTACTGCCCTTTCGCATGATGGGAAGGAAATAAATGGAAAACTGTCGAGAGATATTTTTGGTAATGATTTTATAGACCTGCCGCAGATGATAACGACCAGTAAATTTACCTTTGTTTTAAATGATGATAAGCTCAGCATACTTTCTAAAAAGCTAAAAATAAAACAACAGGTAGATGTTTCTTCCTTAGCAGAAGACCTTACTGATAACTACACTACAAAATTGCTGAAAGCAGACGATGATAATGTATGGTTACTGTATAGCAATCACCTGCAGCAATACAATCATAAAACAAAAAAACTGGTTAGGATAACAGACCTTACCGCATGGCAACCGAACAGTGTTTTGCTGGATGAAGAAAATATCTGGGTGATTTCGGGTAAGGATGGACTGTTGTATGGGCTTTCGCTGTAGAAAATATTTGCAGCAATTGAAGTGTTAATCCTTATTTTACATTAAAACCAATTACAATAAATCCATCATTTGTAAATAATAAGCTCTGGTAAGAGGGATAAAACTTTACCTTAATTTAAACCAATATGAAAAAATTATTTCTGTTATTCGTATTTAGCATCATTATAAATTGCCAAAATGATATAAGTGCCCAAAGCCTCAGTATTGAGGAAACAAAAGAAAAGCTGTGTAGCAATAAATGGTTTTTAAGAAGGCTTGAACAGGATGGAAAGATGTTTACAGTACCAAAAGAAATACAGGGGCTAAAAATGGTATTTAAATCCAATGGCACTATGTATTCTTATTTGCCTTCCGGCAAAGAATCAGCATCAGAAATATGGAAATGGAGCATTACAAAAACAACGCTTTTTATTCAAAAGCCATCGGGAGAAGAGATAAATAAATATGAACTGAAGGACTTTATGGGGTATAAGTTATACATGACAGCAGTAGATGATGATGAAATGCCCACTTTTGTTTTTGAAATGGCAGAGAAAATAACAGATGCAGTCCGCACTGAAAAAGGTGCAATTGGCCAACAGATATGGACAACAGAAAATCTTAACACCGAACGTTTTAGAAATGGTGATCTTATTGCCGAAGCTAAAACTGCCGAAGAATGGGATAAGGCTGCTAAAAATGGTCAACCTACATGGTGCAATTATGATGACAAGCCCCAATTTGGAAAACTGTATAACTGGTATGCCGTTAACGACCCAAGAGGCCTGGCTCCAAAAGGCTGGCACGTACCCTCTAAGGGCGAAGTGGAAGTTTTGGTGAATTTTCTTGGAGGAAAAGTTGAAGCAGCAAAAAAAATGAAAACGACAAATTTGTGGATAACTGAGACCGGAAACACCAATAGCAGTGGGTTTTCAGCAATGCCGGGGGGAAGCAGGAATTCCGAGGGCAGGTTCTGGAATGCTTATCATGTTGTAGAATTCTGGACCGCTAGTCTGTCTTCAAATGAAATAAGGCCTGTTATTAAATTTGGGCTGGGTTCCGGCTCGTTAGGGTACTACTTGGCGTTTTTTGGGGAAGGTTGTTATGTACGCTGTATTAAAAATTAAAGGTTTATTGTCTCGGCGGGCAATGTCGTTAAGTTAAGGGTTGTCAGACTGAGCTTGTTGAAGTCGGTGTTATAAAAACGGTATATAAATTCGGTTTCGACAAGTTGCTAATGACACATATTGCAAAACGTTTACTTTCAAACTATTAGAATGTCAGCTTGAGCCTGTCGAAAGCGGGTTTATTTAACCAGACCGTCTCCTATGTTTGCAAAAGCAAATATAAATAGATCTTTGATACTACTAAAATATACCAATAGATTTGAAAAAAAAGTGAAAAGAATGAGAGCACATACCCGACTAAACAACTTTTAAAGTATGTACTGTCGAAGATATAGCC
>JANNGD010000205.1:0-2446 GCA_031380515.1 Ferruginibacter sp.
TAATAGGACGATTGGGAGGATGGAAAGGATACGACTCTCAAGGTCCGCCAGGGGTTATATGTTTGAAAAAAGGACTCGATAGGTTTAATGCGATTATAGAAGGAATTAACATTGCTAAAGATATGTGTACAGGGTAGCTGCATGCCGGCAGGCAGGTCCACCGCAGCCTGTGGGTGGTATACCATTTTTCAGCTTTTACCGAAGCGGGTAAAGCAATATTTTATTTCAATAATTTTAAAAGTACATTGGGTTTTATTTAACATTAGTTTTTATCGATATTAATTTAGGTTGCATCAAAGCAGAAAATTTTGCTTATGCGCTTAAAATTGCTATTTCTTTATTTGTTAATGGTATCATTTGCTTGTAACAATAGTGCTAATACAAATGAAAAGGAGAAACCGAAACAAAATAAAATACCTATAAATACTTCCACAGAAAATGAGTACAAGCTCATAAAAAGCATCCCATTGCCAAATGGTTTTGAAAGAATATTGAATGATGAAAACAGCTTTGCTGCTTGGTTGGAAAATGTTCCTTTAAAAAAAAACAATACGGTTTATACATATGATGGTTCCCCCAAACGCAATCAAGCAGCCCAGTTTGCGGTTTTAGATATTTCTGTAGGTAAAAAAGATTTGCAACAATGCGCAGATGCGGTGATGCGCATGCGAGCAGAGTATTTGTTTTCGCAAAAAAGATTTGATGAAATAATTTTTATTGATAATGCAAATACACAGTACAAATTTCATCCTCCCTATAATAGAGAAAACTTTGCAAAGTATTTAGAGCGGGTTTTTGGTATGTGTGGTTCTGCTTCTTTAGCCAATCAATTGAAAACGGTAAATGAATTTAATGATATAGAAGCGGGTAATGTGATTATCAGAGGTGGTTTTCCAGGTCATGCAGTAATGGTGATGGATGTAGCAATAAACGCACAAGGCGAAAAAATATATTTATTGGCTCAAAGTTATATGCCTGCACAAGATATTCACGTTTTACTAAATCTTACGAATGGAGATATATCCCCTTGGTATAAAGTAACAGGAGAAAAAAAGATAAGTACACCCGAATATTTATTTTATAAAAATGAATTGAGAAAATGGTAAGTAACTACATTTATTTTTTGTAAAAAAAATCAAATCAAAAAAAATGGCCTTCAGTAATGAAAGCCATTTTTTTTAATTTGTTATAAAAATTATTATTTGAAAACAGATTTGATATATTCTTCTATTTCTGTTCCTTTTGCTTTGCTTATTTTTCCTAGGGCAGTTTTGAAACTAGGATCTACAAAATTTCTAAATTGCTCCGGTATAAGGTTTCTAAACTTAACAATATAATCAATTCCTGTTTTAATTTTTGTTAGGTCATTTAACTTTGCCAAGTAATCTGCAAATTTATTAGTAATTGTTATCTTTTCTTGTGATGCTGGTGCATCATCATACATTTTAGCTATGAAATCGAAATCTTCTTCTGTACCTTTTGATATAAGTATATCGTTTACGGTTGCACCCAATGCGCCTTTGGCATCGCTGCTGTATTTTTTTGCCAGCGTATATGCTGCAGTAGGATCCAATGCTACCAAGCCTTTTAAAGCAGCACCAGCCACACGATAAGATGAATCGCTTACGGCAGATTGGTAAATAGAAAGGTATTTTGCGTCACCATTTTTTACCAAGTAGCTAATAGCAGCAGCTTTTACTTTTTTATTGAAGCTTTTTGTAAGGTCTTGTATTTGCTCTAGCACTACTTTATCTGCTTTGTACGGCGAAGTGCCTAGCTTTTGCATTGTTAGTATTTTTAATCCACCAAACTTATCGTTTAGTCCTTTTGCAAGTTCTGGACTAGCTTTTTTTGCAAAGAAATCTAGGGCTTCTTTTCTATCCATGTAATTTCTTGCATTTTTAAATTGAGCTATAAAGTTTTCTTCTGTTTTATTGTCTATTTTTTCTGCAAGCAATAATTTGTCTGCATCTACATTTATAAGATCTGGCTTTGTTGTGTAAGAAAAATAAAGGGTATCAATTTTATTTTCTACCGTTACTTTGTATCTTTTTCTGTCATTACCAGTGTATACATCCACTGCCATTGGTATTTTAAAAACTTTGCCTGTTTTTTGTGTTTGCTCTATAATTACACTGGCTTTACCTGCAGCATCATCATACAAATAATCTATTTTAAGTTTTGGGTGGCCGCTTCCATAATACCATTGGTTCCAAAACCAATTCATATCCATACCGGTAGTTTCTTCAAATGCAAGGCGCAATTGACCTGCCTCGCCTGCTTTAAATTTATTGGTAGTAAGATAATTGTTCAACGATTTAAAAAACGCATCATCGCCAACATAGTTTCTAAGCATGTTCAAAATTCTGCCACCTTTATTATAGCTTACCCCATCAAACATATCTTCCTTATCTCCATAGTGAAATCTTACAAGGTCTTTTGTTTC
>JANNGD010000035.1:0-10013 GCA_031380515.1 Ferruginibacter sp.
CGGTGCAGATAATATAACGGTTTTAGAAGGTTTAGAGGCGGTTCGCTTGCGCCCATCCATGTACATAGGCGACACAGGCGAAAAAGGCCTTCATCACTTGGTTTACGAGGTGATAGATAACTCCATTGATGAGGCACTTGCGGGCCATTGTAAAAACATTACAGTAACCATACACGAAGACAATTCTATTTCGGTGCAAGATGATGGACGTGGTATCCCTACCGGTATCAATACAAAAGAAAACAAATCGGCCTTAGAAATTGTAATGACCGTGCTTCATGCCGGTGGTAAATTTGATAAGGATACCTACAAAGTATCTGGCGGTTTACATGGTGTGGGTGTAAGTTGCGTAAATGCACTTAGTACCAAATTGATTGCTACTGTAAATAGAGAAGGAAAAAAGTTTGAACAAGAATATTGCATTGGTGTACCGCAATATCCTGTTAGAGAAATAGGTACCAGTGAGCATACAGGAACACTGGTACATTTTTGGCCTGATGAAAGTATTTTCCTTACAACCATTTATAAAAGAGAAATTTTAGAAAGTCGTATTCGTGAATTGGCTTTTTTGAATCGTAAAATAACCATCGTATTAAATGATTTGAGGGAACTGGACGACGATGGAAAAATATGGACCAAAACTTTTTACAGCGAAGGTGGTATCGTAGAATTTGTAGAATACCTCGATAAAAAAGCTGGTCGTAGCCCATTGATACCTATTGTAATTTATTGCGATGGATACGACGAAAAAAACAATGTGGTGGTAGAAGTAGCCATGACCTACAATGCAGGCTACTCCGAGCATTTGTTTAGCTATGTAAACAATATTAATACAATAGAAGGTGGTACACACGTAGCGGGTTTCCGTAGAAGCATTACCCGTGTATTTAAATCGTATGGCGAAAAAAATGGCATGTTTGAAAAAGCAAAAGTTGCCATAGAAGGGGATGATTTTAGAGAAGGTATTTCTGCTATTATTTCTGTGAAAGTACCCGAGCCACAATTTGAAGGACAGACAAAAGGAAAACTAGGCAACAATGAAGTAATGGGAATTGTGGATACAACCCTTAGCCGAGTGTTGGAAAATTACTTAGAAGAAAACCCGAAGGATGCAAAAACAATCATACAAAAAGTAATACTGGCTGCACAAGCCCGAGCTGCTGCAAAGCGTGCAAGAGAATTGGTGCAACGTAAAACAGTTTTGGTGGGTGGTGGTTTGCCGGGTAAACTAGCAGATTGCTCCGATAAAGATCCAGGAAGGTGTGATTTGTTTCTGGTGGAAGGAGATTCGGCAGGAGGAACTGCAAAGCAAGGTAGAGACAGGAGTTTTCAAGCCATACTACCACTCAGGGGTAAAATACTGAATGTAGAAAAAGCCATGGAACATAAGATATACGACAATGAGGAGATACGCAATATGTTTACCGCATTGGGTGTAAAGATTGGTACAGCAGAAGATGCCAAAGCATTGGATATTTCTAAAATTCGTTATCATAAATTAATAATTATGACGGATGCCGATGTGGATGGTAGCCACATTGCTACATTGATAATGACATTCATTTTCCGTTATATGAAAGAGCTGGTAGAGCAAGGTTATGTGTACATAGCACAACCACCATTGTACCTCGTAAAAAAAGGAAAAGAACAAGAATATGCTTGGAACGATGAAGAACGTAAAGCATCGACGGTGAGAATAGGTGGTGGAAAAGACGATAGTGTGAATATACAACGTTACAAAGGTTTGGGAGAGATGAATGCAGACCAATTATGGGAAACTACCATGAACCCAGCCACACGTACGCTAAAGCAAGTTACCATTGATAGTCTTGCAAATGCCGATAGCGTATTTACAATGCTTATGGGCGACGAAGTACCACCACGCAGAGAATTCATAGAAAGCCATGCGAAGTATGCTAAGATAGACGTTTAAAAGTATTGAGTATATAGTATTGAGTATTGAGATTGGCCCGATTAAGTTCGGGCTTTTTTATGTTCTAAGGAGTATGTAAATGTAGATACAAGATTCAAGGATACTAAAAGTTCAATTTCATAAAATATGGTAGGGTGACACCCTCATAAGCAGCGCCCTGGGGATAAAATTACTTTTAAGCTCTTCCAACTAAAATAGGTACAGGTTTCAATTGAAAGTTACACCTGCCACAAAGAGCAGAAAACATCATTGGCTTTCTCTTTGTGTATCTTAGTGTTCTTGTGGTATATTAATTGTTGCATTGTTTTTAAAGTTTTCATGGTAGGTTTCATTAGCATTTTGTAGAACCCGATGCATTTCATGAAATCGGTCTCACAAAATATAAAAACCGATCTCACAAAAATTGTTTTATTTCGTTTCTTTCTTAAGCAAAGAGTGTCATGACAGAAACTGCAAAAAACCGCTACTTCATCATAAACAAACCAACCAATATGGTTTCGCAGTTTGTGAGTAGCCACCAAGTAGCTTTGCTGGGTGATATGGATTTTGATTTTCCCGAAGGCACACACGCTATAGGCAGACTGGATAGCACATCAGAAGGACTGCTCATACTTACAACCGACAAAACCGTAACCAGAAAACTATTTCTTGCCAGCAAACCGCATACCCGCACTTATTTGGTAATGGTGCAACACAAAATGACTAAAGAAACTTTTTTGCAATTGCAAGAGGGCATACATATACCCATAACCACCGGCGAAGAATATTTAGCAAAACCTCATGCCATACAAATAGTAGAAGACCCAACCACCTTTTATAAATACGCAACTGATTTTAGAGAAATATTCCCACACACTTGGTTGCTCATAACCCTTACCGAGGGAAAATTTAGGCAAGTGCGCAAAATGGTATTGGCTGTACGGCACCGATGCCTGCGGCTTATACGGTTAAATATTAGCAATATTTATTTGGACAATCTAGAACCCGGTAAAGTGAGGGAAATGGAGGAGGAGGCATTTTATGGGTTGTTGGGGTAGGTGATAAGTATAACATAGATACACAATAGAAAAAAACCTATGTGAACCTATGTGGCTATAATTCTATCCACGCAGTTGCGGGACAAGTTGTGGTAAAAACTAAACACATAGGAACAATAGTTGTTATTCTTTACATTTGGAAAAACAGCAGCTGTTTAATCAATTAACTCATGAGCAAATGGATATAAACACAATCTTACTAAATAAACAAATTAAAGCCAAAGCTAAAACCGAAACCATCAGCAAATTGCTACTCGAAAATAAAATCAGCATGGATGAACTAATGCAGGCTGCTGCTTTATCTAAAGACTCGGAAAAAGCAACTTGCATAGAAGCTATTGAGTTTGCTACAAAAATAAAACCTACTGTTGCTACTTTGGCATGTGTTAAATATGTTTCTAAAACCCTTACAGAAAACGCCCCAAGAATAAAATGGGAATCTGCAAGAGTAATTGGTAATATAGCGCATCTTTATTCAAATAAATTAGATGAAGCCATAAAAAACTTGCTTATAAATACAGAATCAACCAGCACAGTGGTAAGGTGGAGTACCGCTTTTGCATTGGGAGAAATTATTAGGCAAAAAACCAACTTAAACAAAGAGTTAGTTCCTGCTATTGAATCCATTTGTGATAGAGAAGAAAAAAACAGCATTAAAAAAATATATGCGGCTGCCTTAAAAAAAACAGCCACTTGATTTTCCATCTTGCTAAAAAGCGCTGCCTGCCTTTTGGTTTTGTAATAAAATTTTTAGCGTAAAGCAGAAAAATGAAACATGGCTATATTGAATTAAATTTGAAACATACTTTCTGCCAAAATATAATTTACAAAATTTTACCAGCAAATGAATGAAGTTTACATAGAAGAAAAAACATTTGATACGGTTGATTTCACAAAAAACGAATTGCAAAGAGGCGAATACGAAAACTGCCTATTCAAGACTTGCAACTTTTCAAACATTGACCTTAGTAATTTTAAATTTTTGGAATGTGAATTTACGGGTTGCAACTTAAGCATGGCCAAGCTCACCGAAACAGCTTTTAGAGAGGTTAAATTTACAGATTGTAAAATGTTGGGGCTTCACTTTGATGACTGTGCGCCCATAGGGCTTTCGATTGGTTTTGATAATTGCAATCTTACACATTCATCTTTTTACCAGACAAAAATGAAAGGTACTGTTTTTAAATCCTGCTTATTACATGAAGTAGATTTTGTAGAAACTGATTTGAGCAATTGCCTATTTGATTATTGCGATTTTATAAAAGCGGTATTTGGAAATAGTATTCTTGAAAAAACGGACTTCCGCTCATCCTACAATTATGCCATAGACCCAGAAATAAATCGGGTAAAAAAAGCCAAGTTTTCTTTATCGGGTATTGCAGGTTTATTAAATAAATATGATATTGAAATAGACTTTACATAAGCATACCAAAACGCTATTGCAAGAAACCACGATTAGAAAACAATTACTACGCTGAAATTATTGTGTAGATTACTTGTCCTTCTTAAATAAATTGCGATAGATTGCTTTTCCCCAAGCAGATATTTTATCTGTATTATTAATAACGGTATCTACAGCTCCAGCATTTATAGCGGTGCCTGCAAGTTTACTTATCAACGATCCCCCTTTGCCAGCTAACAGATTGCCCCCTAGTAAACCTGCGCCAATTCCTCCTGCGGCTTTTAGCAACAAACTTCCTGCACCTCCATTTTCGGTGGCACTTTTATAGGCAGCTTTTATTAGATTCTTTGGTTTAAAAGATTCTACGGTTTCGTTAAACTGGATTCTCAACTGTTTTTCTTGTAACGATCTGCTGCTCTCCAAGCTGGCAATTGCACTATCTAAATCAACTCTATTATTTATTTGCATAACAATTATTCATTTATTTTTTTGATAATAGCATTGGCCACTGGGCTTTTCAACCATTTATCTCTACTAATATATAAAATGATTGCTATGAAAGAGTAAAACAAAGACAATACAAAAAAGCCATGGTATGTTTTGCCCAGTATTTCTCCAAGCCAAAGACCAACTGCAATGTTTAGTACCATTATGATTAAAAACAGCATACCGCCCAATATCATTTTGGATACCAATGAAGAAACTACTTCCGAAGACTTTTTTGTAGCCTTCAATTTGGCAAGCTCCACACGTGTTTCCACATAACTACTCGTGCTTTCAAAAAGCGATTCGAGTGTATTTTTTGTTTCTTCGTTTTCCATTGCAGTTGGTTTATAACGCTAATAATAGATTTTAAGAATAATTCTTCGTGGCATCTTCCTTTTCCGCCTTTCCCTTTTCCATCATATTGGCAGCATCTTTCTTTATACTCTCGTATTTTTCCTGCAATACTTCTCCCAATTCGTTGAACTTATTGCGAACAGTATCTCCCAAATCGGTTCCTTTTTTTGCAATTTTTTTGCGTGTTTCCTTTCCACTATCTGGTGCAAATAAAATTCCTAAGGCTGCACCTACTGCTGCTCCTATTATTACTCCTGTTACTAGTTTCTTACTCATGTTAAAAAGATTAAAGTGTTAACAAATATTATCTATTATTGTGTATTACTAAAATGTTGCCAAGATTTAAAAGAAAGCGTTTATCATATAAACATTTCTCTTAAAATGCAAATTTGTCATAAAGTAAAAATATTTAATCTAAAATAGATGCCAAAAATAATGGCAAATATTTTTATAGCTTTAAAATCTGTGAATGATGTAAAAAAAAATTATAATAATAAAAACCTTTTTATTAATTAAATGGTCTAATAAATGGTTTTTCAATGGATATTGGAATTATACCGGACCTTTATTTCTATATGGGTCCTTTTATTTTAATTTGTTTAGTTAGTTATACAAAAAAGCCCCGCATGTGCGAGGCTTTTTATTATTTTATTGGAATTATTTAACCAATTTCAGTTCGTCAATTAAATTTTTTGCTCCTCCCAACTTATCTACACACCACAACACATAACGTACATCTACACAAATTGTACGATTTAGGTCTTTATCAAACGCTATTTTATGGCTAAGTGCTTCATAATTACCATCAAAAGCCAATCCAATTAAATTACCATTGCCATCAATTACTGGTGAGCCTGAATTACCTCCCGTAATATCGTTGGTAGTAATAAACCCAACAACCAAATCATTGCGATTTTTATCAATGTATTGACCAAAATCTCTTTTCTTTAATAATTCTATTTGCTTAGCAGGCAAGTCAAATTCATAATCGCCTGCTACGTATTTTTCCAACAATCCTTTACTGGTTGTAACAAAATCATACTTTACGGCATCTCTTGGTGCATAGCTTTTTACATTACCAAAACTTACACGCATACTAGAATTTGCATCGGGGTACATTTTGGCAGCAGCCGCAGGATCTTTTTCCATAATACCTTTTAAATAGGCACGCCCAAGCTCATTGTTTTTTGTAATAAATGTTGTAAACAATGGAGCATATTTAAGGGTGTAATTTTTTGCAAATGATGCTCCATAATCAAAAGCAGGATCGGCTTGTAGCACATTGGCATCTGGGTTGGCCAAAAAAGTCGCCCATTTTGCATCATCCAAAATCATCGTTTTTTCAAATAAATCCTTTGCCCATTTCTTAAAGGTGTTTTCGTCTTTTAAATCACCAAAGCCAGCTTTCATTTTTTCGTAAAAGCCAATAGGATGTTGACTTTTATCTACATCGTTGTAAAACATCATGGCTGCGGCGGCCATAATTTTTTCATCGCTTTCCTTGTCTTCAGCTTCTAAAAATGCTTTTCTACCAGCCACTGCACCCGCCAAAGCTTTCTTTAAATCTTCTGCGGTTGTGCCTTGCTTAGTAAGCGCTACTTCTATAGTTTGCAATTGTGAGGCAAAAGCTGCAAGCGGAGAACCCAAAATGCCTTCTATTAAATATTGGCGCTGCTTTGAGTATGGAGTCCATGCTTTATAATTGGCCGCATAATCTTGCATTATATTTTGATAATCTGGTTTGCCAGCAGCCCAAGAAGAAAAACCATTTTCGTAGGTTTGCTTTTGATCAAATGTTTTAAACTTTATCAACTGCTTTGTTTCTCCTTCAAAAAATTTCCAATAGTTTGCTACGCCGGCATAATTACTTGCAAGCTTAAGTTTTACGGCTGGGTCTTTTATCATCTGCTCGTGCATGTATTTTAGGCGCATATCCCTCAATCCTACCAATGAAGGGTTTTCTATATCGTTTTTTAATTTTACACCATAGCTTGTTTCATAACGGTTGGTACCGCCTGGGTATCCATAAATCATTGCATAGTCGCCATCTTTAATTCCTTTTATGCTTACTGGCAAAAAATGTTTTGGTTTAAGCGGTACATTGTCTGTACTAAAATCTGCTGGCTTACCTTCTTTGTTTCCATATACACGAAAAATAGAAAAATCGCCTGTGTGGCGAGGCCACTCCCAGTTATCGGTATCGCCTCCAAATTTACCTACGCTTTCTGGCGGAGCGCCTACTAAGCGTACATCCCTGTAGGTCTTGTACACATACATCAGGTATTGATTGCCCTTAAACATACTGTACACTCTTCCTGCAAGTGCATTGTCTTTATCCAGCACCTTATCTGTAATGGCTTTATAGACTTCTGGCATTTTTTTGGTACGGTCGGCCCAGCTTAATCCTTTTACTGCTTCTTCTACTTCTTTGGTTACATCTACAATCCTATCTAAAAACTGTACCGTAAGTTTGCTTTGTATTTCTTGGCCCATATTATAGGCATAGAAGCCATCCCGCAGGTAGTTGTTTTGTACAGAACTGGCTGTAGCTATGGCATCGTAGCCACAATGGTGGTTTGTAAAAATCAATCCTTTATCGCTCACAATTTCTCCCGTGCAACCTCCTCCAAAAATCAAAATGGCATCTTTAAGCGATGATTTATTTACAGAAAACAACTGCTCTTTGGTAAGCTTTAGCCCACGCTTTACCATGTCATTATAAACCTGTTGCCCTAGCAACATAGGCAACCACATGCCCTCATCGGCACGAGCTTGTAGCAAGCTTGATATAAGCACAAGCGAAACGATTAATTTTTTCATATTCTTTTTACATTTTTGTGGTACGAATTTAGGTAATTGTAACCGAAACTAAGAAGCAATTTGTGGCGCTTTAGAGAACTTGGGTGACAAAGTGCTTTTAATACCGTATAAAAATCAGTACAAAAAAAGGATGCGCTGTGAGCATAGGTGGAGCTGGCATCAGCAGTCCGGTCTCACTCACTTTTCCGTATAAATTTGTCGGGAGACCTTCTGCAGTAGTTCATTTTTCTCCAAAGGAGTCCTGCGGGCAACAGTTACCAAAGCGAGTACATGCACACTATTTTTAAGTAACAGTTTGCAAAAGTAGAAGGCGGGTTTTATTAAACACAACAGGTTCTTCCGCCCCAGTTCGGAAGACTCCACGGTGACCGACAGCTCTAGTAATCTATTAATAAGCATAGGACCCGCAGCTGTATAACACATTTATCAAAGAGTTAAAAAATATAATTACAGACTCATTTCTGTCTGACAGCTGGTAGTAATCCATGAATTAGCAAAGAACTCGGAGCTGTCTGACACATTTATTGTTTAAAAACAATCATGCCTTGTCTTCACACTAATAGTAAATGTCCGCTTAAAATCATAAGCCGATTAGACGATTTCGAATTAAAGTAAGTTGTATTGCCGCTACTGCAATACTTCCGCAGTTTTCTTCGTAAAACAATAAAAATAAAGTATTTAAAAAAAATGTTGCAAGAAATAAGTAGCGTATATTGCGCAAATACAGACGTTGTGTGCCATTTTAAACGACCTCTCATTAATTCACAAACTTCCAATTTTGACAGGACTTAAAATATTATTAACACTAACAATTCTATTGGCTTTGACAGCCTGCAAAACAAAAATGGACTACAATAAACAACCCAAAATTGAACTTCATTTACATTTAGACTGCTCCTTAAGTTATGAAGTAGTAAAAAAATTAAACCCTTCCGTAACATTTGAAGAATATAGAGAATCATTTATTGCACCGCCTAAATGTACAGACCTTGCTGACTATATTAAAAGAGCAATTAAAGGATTTGTATTAATGCAAACTAAAGACCAGCTACGACTTGTTACCTTAGATTTATTTAAACAACTAAAAGCAGACAATGTATTGTATGCAGAAATTCGTTTTGCCCCACTGCAACATATAATGCAAGGTTTGACACCAAAAGAAGTTGTTGAAACAGTAAATACAGCAACAGAAGAAGGAATTAAAACTTATGGCGTTGAGGCAGGAATTATCCTTTGCACTTTGAGACATTATTCAGAACCCCAAAGTATGGAAACAGTTCAGCTTGTAAATGAATTCAAAGGTACTCACGTAGTAGGGTTTGACATAGCAGCAGATGAAGCAGGTTTCCCAATTACAAATCACATAAAGGCTTTTGAATTCGCCAATACGAACAACTTACAATGTACAGCTCACGCAGGAGAAGCAAAAGGAGCAGCAAGCGTTTGGGAAACTCTGAAAAACTTTCATCCTTCACGTATTGGACACGGAGTTCGTAGTGCAGAAGATACATCGTTATTGACTTTTCTAAAGGCAAACAACATTCATTTAGAAGTTTGCCCTACAAGCAACGTTCAAACAAATGTTTTCAACAAAATAGAAGACCACACAGCAGACAAAATATACAATGCAGGGGTTTCTATGAGCATTAACACCGACGCAAGGACAATTTCAAATGTTACACTTGGAGACGAGTACAGACTTTTGGAAAAAGTATTTCAGTGGGACAAAGCACATTTTAAAAAGTGTAATATTGAAGCTATAAATCATTCGTTTGCTAATGCCGACATAAAAGAGAAAATTCGCAAACAAATTGAGGTAGCCTATTGACACAAAACGGCACACAACACGAACTGTGTAAAAAACCTAATATTTTAACCAATATTTTTATAATAGTTATCGCTGTACAATACGCCAGATTTTACCACTGCAAATACTTGTTTTAAAAGTTTATTGCACACGGCTATTATGGCTAGCTTTTTG
>JANNGD010000067.1:0-108196 GCA_031380515.1 Ferruginibacter sp.
CAGTAAATAATTTTGTGTTCTATCTCTTTCGGATTATCTGCACTGGTGAGGTATACAAGATGAGTAGCATATTTAGGTACGGAAGTATCATTGCTTAGTTCTTCTATCTTAGGTACATATTCATCTACCCGTACAAATTCCACATAACGGTTCTTAATTTTTCTTGCCCTATACCATATATACATTACTACAAAAAGCAATCCGCCTACTATCAATGCCACATAACCACCATGCGGAAATTTATCTAAATTGGCTATTAAAAATGCAATTTCGATGGTAAGGAAAACTGCTAAGAATAAATAAATTAAAATTGAGTTAATACGCCTGGATACCATAAAATTGGAAACCAAAATGGTGGTAGCAAGCATACACAAAGTAATGGCCAAGCCGTAAGCTGCACCCATGGCACCAGATGTTTTAAAATATAGAACGATGGTACAACAGCCAATAAATAATAACGTATTGATGCCAGGAATATACAATTGGCCTTTTGCCTCGGAAGGGTAATTTATTTGCATCCTTGGCCAAAGATTTAGGCGAATAGCTTCACTTATTAAAGTAAAAGATCCACTTATTAAAGCCTGGCTAGCAATAATAGCGGCAAGTGTTGCAATGATAACGCCTGCTATTAAAAACCAATGCGGCATTAAACTATAAAATGGGTTTTGCATTACTTGTGCCAATGGATTTGCTTTTGCAAATTCACCCCCATGCGCTTCTAATAGTTCTTTGGTGGCAAAAATCATTTTATTATTATGACTTAGCAAGTAAGCACCTTGACCTAAATAATTAATGATTAAACAAATTTTAACTGCAATCCAGCTATACCTGATGTTTGCCCTACCACAATGACCTAAATCGCTGTAGAGTGCTTCCGCACCAGTTGTACATAAAAAAACGGCTCCCAATAACCAAAACCCTTTTGGATAAACTGTTAATAATTTTATAGCCCAATAGGGATTAAATGCTTTAAAAATTTGCCAGTAATCTGCTATATGTGACATGCCTAAAACGGCAAGCATACCAAACCAAATGATCATGATTGGGCCAAACATTTTACCTATAGAGTTTGTTCCAAATTGCTGCATAAAAAACAACAATGTAAGAATACACAACACAATAATTACTATGGTGCCAGTGGTAATATCTTTAAATACAGGAATATTGCTGAGCCCTTCAACTGCGGAGGTAACAGAAATTGGTGGTGTTATCATGCCATCGGCCAATAATGCAGCTCCACCTAGCATTGCAGGAACTACCAACCATTTCTTTTGCCTCCTCACCAATGTGTACAATGCAAATATTCCTCCTTCCCCTTTGTTATCGGCCTTTAAGGTAAGAATTACATATTTTATTGTTGTTTGAAGTGTAAGTGTCCAAATAATACAGGATAAACCGCCAATGATAAGCAATTCTTCAATTGCTCTACCGTTGATTATCTCACTAAAAACGTACAAAGGAGAAGTACCTATATCTCCGTAAATGATGCCCAGCGCAATGATAATTCCTGCGGCTGAAACCTTGTTGACATGTTTGGACACGAATAAAAATTTAATTGAAAGTTTTTGTGATGCCAAAACCAGGCTCAAAAAAACCATTGCAAATGTAAAATGAAAAGAATTATAAATAAGCAGAAAGTATTGCACGGCTTTTAAACAAAATGAACGGTAAATTAGCAGTGTAATAAATCTTAAAAAATGAGTCAATTTGAGCCAACAGAAGACTATATATTGGAAAATGATATTGTACTGCTACGACCACTGGTAGCAAAAGATTATGATCATTTATTGCATTTTGCGGTAAACGAACCTGAGTTATGGAAATTTTCTTTGGTGCCCGCAAGTGGAATAGATGGCTTGAAAAACTATATAACTACAGCAATAGAGGCAAGGGAAAAAGCTGTAGAATACCCTTTTATTGTTTTTGATAAACGTACCCAACAATACGCTGGTAGCACCCGCTTTTATGATATTCAAGTGCTCAATAAGTCATTGCAACTTGGATATACTTGGTATGGCAAAGATTTTCAAGGAACAGGGTTGAATAAAAACTGCAAACTTTTGTTATTACAATTTGCCTTTGAAACATTGGACATGGAAAGAGTAGAATTTAGGGCCGATAATAACAATGAAAAAAGCAAAGCCGCTATGAAGAGCATCGGCTGTGTAGAAGAAGGCGTATTGCGCAGCCATGTAGCTACCTATTCAGGTATAAGGAGAAATAGCATTGTGTTGAGTATTTTAAAAGAAGAGTGGGGAAATGTAAAATCAAACTTGCTAGAGAAAATCAAATAATAAAAAAGCCTCAAGACAATTTGCCTTTTTTCAATACCAAGAAATTTGTAACGAAAAATAGAATCCACTCAAATGCCTTCGTTCCCGTGCTATAATCTTCTGAAATAACCATTTATGCATTCATAAAACAATTTCATCTGCATTTGCCTAATGTTCATGTAGTTTAAAAACTACATGAACATTCTCGACATACTACACATATATTAAATCCCATATTCGAAATTTAACGTTATTGTAACAACTTAATGTAAAATAGTTTATTCATTATAAAATAATTGCTTTAATATTTTATTTCATATATACATTATTGAGCAACCTTTCACAAAAGTGAATAACTAACATATAAATCGTTTTGCATTAATAAGACATTAATCATTTTTCACTTAAAAAAATTAGATTATGAAAAAATTCTTATTTGTATCAATTGCTACATCAATTCTTGGTGCTGCAAGTTTACAAGCACAAACAAACAGTGCGTCGGCTGTTGTGAGTCCCATTGTAAACACTTCGCCAGCAGGTGTTAGTCAATTTCAAGTATCCGGAAGGCTGCTTACTCAAAATTCAACCCCAGGAGCCGCTACATTGCCATTGACAGATCTAAGGATTACTGGAAACTTTGGTGTTGCAGCCAGGTGGAATAGCATGGGTAATTTAAAAGTAGGTTTGGTAGATACGCTAAATGGCTTTAGAACACAAACAAATGGTAGAGCACTTACATCTGGACATAAAAAGAGTGGTACTGTTGTATCTAATTCATTTATTGAGTGGATTGGCAACAGCGGTATAACACCTGCAGTTGCTCCCGGCGATTTAGAATTTAGGTGGGCAGCAGCGCCTACTGGAGGTGTTTCCAATTTATTATTTAACATGCGGCCAGCTACGGTCTTTGCTCCTGGTTTTGCATATGCCGATGGATCTAATTTAATTGGCCAAAGAAGGAGCGGTACTTTTGGTAGCTTTTTAGGAGGCGACAATTGGAGTGCAACGGGAGAAATAGTTACTCCCAATTTTACTACTTATGGAAATAGGCATCAATATCAAGGATACACTGCAAATCTTGCACTCATAAGTAGCAATCTTTTTAGGGGAATCACTACAGTTTTAGATTTTGGGCACAATAGAAATATAAATGACCCAAATTCATTCAAGTTTAGGTCATTTAGCGATCCTAACGATCCTAACAGCATCAGAAATGTTTGGCAAAGTGAAGGAAAATTTGCACAAATGATGCTTGGCAGACAAGATATCAATGCAGTAAGTAGTTCCACATTTTATTTAAGCCTATTTGATGGTTTTGCTCCCAATGCAAGCTTTACATCCCTTAATTTTATAGACAGAGCGGCTATTTACGCATGTTCAGATGGATTAAACGAATTTAGAGAACAACTAAAATATTATGCAGCTGTTGTAGGAGATATTAGTGGATCTCGTGCTGCAGGTGCAAGTTATGGCGTACTTGGCATTGCAAATGGCAATTATGCACAAAACCAAGGAGCAGCTGGTGGCAAATGGGCAGGTTATTTTATTGGCGATGTAGAAATTACTGGTGCATTATCTCAACTAAGCGATAGAAGATTAAAGACTGAAATTAATAACGAAACAGACATGTTGAGTAAAATAATGAAGCTTCAACCAAAAAATTATCTTTTTGATATTGAAAAGAATAAAAACATAGCGCTAAGTAATAAATTACAACATGGTTTGATAAGTCAAGATGTAGAAGAAATTTTCCCCGAGTTGGTTACCGATAGCTATGTACCTAGCACCAGTACAAACAAAAGTGAAGATGGTTCACCTGTTGCCTACAAAGGACTAAATTATATTGGATTTATACCCATGCTTATAAAAGCAATACAAGAACAACAAGTTCAAATTGAAGATTTAAAAAAACAACTTGAAGTTAAATCTACAAACAACACATTGGTGCTTACAGAAAAAAACAGTTTAAATCTACCTGCTGAAATAGAAAATAAAGCATTTAGCTTAAGCCAGAATTCACCAAATCCATTTAGTGATAGAACAACGATTACTTATAGTTTACCTACTGATGTAAGCAAGGCTGTTTTAGGCGTTTTTGATTTGAATGGCAAAATGCTTTTGCAATTTAATTTGCAAGCAGGTAAAAACCAACAAATACAAGTAAATGGTAATACGCTTGGTGCAGGCATGTATATTTATAGTATCATTGCTGATGGGCAAGAAGTAATTAGTAAGCGAATGATATTAACAAAATAACAATACAAGATTTACATAAGAAATATACCAATAACACAATATAAATCCCTCATAAAAAGTCTGCTTCATTATTTTGGAGCAGGCTTTTTTTTAAAGCAATTATATTTATTAACTAATGCGTTAAATTGATATTCTTTAAAGTAGCAAACCGTATTTTATCCAACATATGCACTTATGGATTAAGCCTAAAAAAATACCAATGTTTTTAACATTTAATGAGTAAACATTGAGAAGCAACCTTCTACTAATTATTCGTATGTAGAAATATTACTACATGTAAATTATTCAATTACTACATATAAATTATTGTATTACTACTTTATTAAATATATTTCGGCATAATTTTAGCATTACTATAACATATTAATGCAAATCATATATACATTAAAAAACATCGCTCAATAGCAGATTTTGGAAAAGCTTATTAGGCAAATTTTCACCAATGTGAAGAAATGATCTATCATCTGATTTGAATTAATAATCGCTCAACTATTTTTTCACTTAAAAAAAATTAGATTATGAAAAAAATCTTATGTCTAGCTTATGCTACAACAATTTTTGGTGGGTTTAGTTCAATGGCACAAACAACTTCTAATGGAGCTGTGCTAAATGCTGTTGTACAAACAGTACCTGCTAACATTAGCCAATTTCAAGTAGGAGGAAGGTTAATTACCCAAAACACCTTTGCGGGTGTATTACCTGCTGCCGACCCTAGAATTACGGGTAATTTTGGCCCAACCGCCAGATGGAACAGTATGGGTAATTTAACGGCTGCTGGAACTTACCTAAATGGATTTAGGACCCAAACAAATGGTAGGGCCTTAACTTCGGGCTTTAAGGTTCCAAGTACAGGTATTGTATCCAATCCTTTTATTGAGTGGATAGGTAATAGTGGTTTGCTACCCGCTGTAACACCCGGCGATATGGAATTTAGGTGGGCAGCATCTCCAACCGGAGGCGTTTCCAATTTGCTTTTTGTAATGAGACCTGCAACCCCAACAGTACCTGGTTTTGCTTACGCTGATGGAGGTAATTTTGTTGGCCATAAATTTAGTGGAAACTTGGGAAGTTTTGGTCTTAATGACGGTTGGAGTGCCACCGGTTTAGTAGGTACACCAAGCTTTAGAATTTACGGTCATAGGCATCAGTTTTTGGGATATACTAACACTGCTGGATTGATTAATAATGGTATCAGGACCGATGCTTTCATGGATTTTGGTAACAACCAGCCAGGCGGTACTGGTGGTCTTATCTTTAAGTTCAGAGCATTTACTGACCCAGCTAACCCTGCAAGTAATAGAAATGTATGGCAAAGCAATACCAGGTCAGCCAATATTGTTTTGGGAAGGCAAGATTATGCGGCTACAAATAACAGCACCTTCTATATGAGTTTATTTGACGGACCTACGTCTTTTGCAAGTAACACTGTATTAAACTTTGTGAGAAGAGCAGGAATATATGGTTGTACAGATGGGAATGATGAGTTTGGAAGCCCACTAGGCAGTTATGCTTCTATAGTAGGAGATATAAGTGGAGCACCCGCAACAGGTACGCACTATGGTGTTCTTGGGATTGCCGAGGGCAACTACACAGGTGGCCCAGCAAATGGCAAGTGGGCTGGCTACTTTATTGGAGATGTAGAAATAACAGGTGCTTTGTCATTTGTAAGTGATCGTAAATTTAAAACAGCTATAAAAGATGAGGAAAATATAATGAGTAAAATCATGCTTTTGAAGCCAAAAAATTATTTGTTCGATATCGTAAAAAACAAGAACATGGCTTTAAGCAATAAATTACAACATGGTTTAATAAGCCAAGAGGTAGAGGAAGTTTTTCCTGAGCTGGTGCAAGAATCTTTTGCTCCTGGCACCAGTGCAGATAAAAATGAAGACGGCAAGCCAGTTGCATATAAAGGTTTAAACTATATTGGTTTGATCCCTGTTTTATTGAAAGGTATACAAGAACAAGAAATTAAAATGCAAGCGCAGCAAGTACAAATAGAAGAATTGAAAAAACAACTAGCAGGTACTTCGGTTAGCAACACTTTGGTACTTACAGAAAAAAACAGCTTAAACCTTCCGGCTGAAATAGAAAACAAAGCATTTAGTTTAAGCCAGAACTCACCAAATCCATTTAGCGAAAGAACAACGATTACTTATAGCTTACCTACTGATGTAGCCAAGGCGGTATTAGGCGTTTTTGATTTGAATGGTAAAATGCTTTTACAATTTAACTTACAAGCTGGCAAAAACCAACAAGTACAAGTAAGTGGCAATACACTTAGTGCAGGCATGTACATTTACAGCATCATTGCTGGTGGACAAGAAGTAATTAGCAAGCGAATGATTTTAACAAAATAATTTGTAAGGAAATTTTATTCCTCTCCCCCAAAAAAGCCTGTCTCATAAAAATGAGGCAGGCTTTTAAATTTATTGCACAAATACACAGCACGGCGAAACCCATAAATGAAGACGGCATTTTAAAAATTGACATTTTATCAATTGGGTATTTCTGCTACCGTCCAATTTTTATTTCTCCGGTTATACACAATTGTATAATCTTTTCCATGCAATAATTTGAAAGTACGGAAACCATTGTAGTAAGGCAGTTTCAGCCAACCCCATTGGTATATTTCAAATTTTAATACAAAGGCTTGTCCGGCTTTTATAGTAGCGGGCTGGTAGGTTCTTCCATCATCGCTTAGTTGTACGGTTTCATCTTGATTGCTTTGTATCGTAAGCGCAATCCAGGAAGGATCTGTTTGCGGATCTGACTGCCCGGTTTGTGTAGTACCTGTATTGATAGGCGTACCTGTATTACCCGGGGGCGAAGGCACGGGCGTAGGTGGAGGCGTGCTTGCACCTGTATTAGCGCCTGAAGCAGTTGTGTTTGCCTTTGCAGCATTCCAGCCTCTGGTAATGGCGGTAAGCCTATCTGCTTTTGCAGGGTGTGTGGCTGTTTGCCTTTCGCTACCAATAGCGGACATAGCTGCCAAAGCTTGTTCGAGCGTGCCCCCTTGCTTTTGAATCATGTAACCAGAAAAAGCATCTGCTTCTATTTCTGAAGGAACATTGCTGCCCCTGCCACTTACTACGTGGTCGTAATAATGATGCCCCATTTCGTGCGCCATAATACTTATACTTGCCCACTTGGTTTTTGCATACGCATCTATATCTTCCAAAAAATTATTGTCATACACAATCCATCGCTGGCCACCACTGATGGTAGCATACGCATTTTGTATGCCGTTTTGCTCTTTTAAATTAAAATTTTCTTTCCATTGTATTACATCTAGCATGGTGCTTACCACTTGCTTGGCTTCGTACACAGACTTGAATGAATTTTTTAAAGAGCGTGGTGGTATGATGTAACCACATGGAGTAACTCTTTGTGAAATTGCAGCGGTAAAAATGACTACAATAAAAATGATTGAAAGCATAATTCGTTTTGACATGAGTAGGGAATTTAGAGAGGTAAAATACAAATTATTATTGAAATGGGGCAAAAGGGAGTACATTTTAAATTTACACTTTATATTATTATCCTTTACTGTAAGTTTGCTTAGCAGTAACTAAAATACGGTATTAATATATGGATAAATTGAGTTTGATAAATACAATAGGAACATTTGCTGTTTTCGTATCGCTCCTATTGGCGTTTTTTTTATTTACCGTACATACAAATAATAAATTGGGCAACCGATTATTGGCGTTTCATTTTATACTAATAGCAATAGATTTGAGTGGTTTTTTTATATACAAATACACCGCTCATTTTCTAAACATAGAAATTTTTCGTTGGACATTATCGCTACTAACAATGCCATTGTTTTATTTATATGCATTATCCATTTGTTTTACCAATTTTACATTACGACCAAAACATTTACTACACGGTATTCCTTTTACCGTCATCAACATTATTTTCATACCCCGTTTTTATGCCGTCAATAGCACAGAAAAACTTGGTTTAATTGAACAATTATCTACCACGCCAGAAAGAATAGTTATGCATTTTTTGGGAGAATTGCAGTTTGTATTTTACATCGTTGCTATTTTCTTGCTGCTACATAAATACAAAAAATTATATTTAGAAAACTACACCAACCCAAGTACAGCCAATTACAAATGGCTGTTTCAAATAACAATCGTTTTTTTAATAGCCCATAGCTTTGTAATTATAAAAGAATTATTACAATACTCGCCATATAAAAATGCATTTATATGGGCAAATGTAATAGTGGGTTCGGTTGCCTTATCAGTTTTGTGTTGGTTTGTGCTTAAAGCATTGTACAATCCATCGCTTTTTAGAGGCATAGATGCAAGCCTACCACTTGTAAAAGATATTATACCAATAGAAGTAAACAATAAATATGTAGCGTTGATACAAGACCATGTGATGCAGCAAAGTATTAGTACTAAAATTGGTGAATTAAAAAAATACATGGCAGACAAAGAACCTTTTCTTGAAGCTTCTCTCAGCATACAAGAATTGGCAACAAAAATAAATATGCCAATGCGTGATGTATCCATTCTAATAAACCATCATATGGGGCAGCATTTTTTTGACTTTGTAAACGAATACAGAATAAAAAAAGCCATGACAATACTAAAAGACCCCACAAAAAAAGATTATACCGTGCAAGAAATCTTTTACGAGGTAGGGTTCAACTCGAAATCGTCTTTTAATACTGCCTTTAAAAAATACAGCGGTCAAACCCCAACGGAATATAAATACAACACTATATCAACTAGTTAATAAAAGTCGTACTACCATTTTATAAAGTCGAACCCATTTTTTTAGTAAAAATTGGTTCGACTTTTTTTTATCGAACTATTGGACATGGTAGCTTTTTCATATTTGCTTTATTATTTACAAAAAATAAAGATTACCATTATGAAAAAAGCATCCCTTAGTACTTTTTTACTCCTACCTCTCATTTGCCTATCGCAAACGGTTTTTATTTTAAAAGGAAAAGTTACCGAAGCTGACCTGCCAATACCTTGGGCAAATGTATTATTTACTTCCGCCGAAGGAAAATACATAACAGGTGGTACTACAAAAAATGATGGCAGCTTTGACATAAAGGTACAAGCAGGTTTGTATAAAATAAAGATAAGTGCCATTGGTTTTATGCTATGGCAAAAAGATAGTATCATAAAAACAGATGTAGATTTTGGACAAATATTATTAACAAGAAACGCCACAGCACTTGGGGAAGTAATCGTAAAAAACAATAAAAATATTATTGAACAAAAAATAGATCGCCTAGTATATCATGTAGAAAAAAATATTGCCGTTGCAGGCGGAGATGCGCTGCATGCACTACGCACTGCTCCAGGGGTAATTGTACAAAGCAATGCCATAAGCATATTGGGAAAGGGCAATACACAAGTAATGATAGACGGGCGCATGGTGGAATTGGCGGGAGAGGAACTCAACAATTACTTAACTTCTATAGCTGCAAGCGATATAAAAAATATTGAAATAATGAGTAACCCATCTGCAAAGTATGATGCCAATGGCGCTGGCGGGCTCCTTAATATAAACTTAAAAAAAGGTACACGTAATACTTGGAAAAATAGTACTACCCTTTCGTACGACCAAAATAAATATCATTTTTACACACTGCGCAATAATTTTTTCTACAACAAAAATAAGATTCGTTTTTCGCTTAGCGCAAATGGAAAACTAGGCAATAGCCAGGGCAAAGAAACATTAGATATTTATTATCCTAATGGTTTGTGGAAATTGAGCACAAACTCTACCATTAAAGAAAATAATATTGCTGCAAGGGTTTCCTTGGATTATGATATTACCAAAAATACAAGCATAGGTTTTCAATATTTGGGTGATAAAGCAAACAATGGATTTGGATATGTAAACGATATTAAGATAAACAATACCAATAACAGCCTACAATCATTGCTACTAAACAATGGCATTAATAACCAACCTACAGGCAGCAATACCTTCAATATGCATTTACTATCAAAACTAGATTCGTTGGATAGAAAATTTTCTATTGATCTAGACTACTTTAATTTTGATGCAGCGGTAGACAATAATTTTGTGGCAAAAAACTTTTTACCAGATAATACATTTGTAAATATTGAGCAAGCCGCTAATAATATCTCAAGCCAAGTAATAAAAAATATTAGCATAAAGACAGATGTAGAGCATCCATTAAAATTTGCTAATGTAGCCTATGGTGCTAAAGCAAGTTGTACCCAAAGCAAAAGCAATGTACAATATTACAATACCATTACAGGCATAGCGGTGCTAGACCCCAATCTATCCAATACGTTTGACTACAAAGAAAACAACCAAGCCGTTTACATAAATGCAAATAAAACGGCTACAAAAAAAATGAGTGTACAAATCGGTTTAAGGGTAGAGCATACACAAACCGCAGGTTACTCGGCTACGCTGCGCCAACAAACCAACAATAGGTATACAAAGTTATTTCCAAGTCTTTATTTATCGTACCAGCTAAATGATAGCAATAATATTAATGTAAACTATGGTAAAAGAATAAATAGGCCTGGGTTTGGATTATTAAATCCATTTAGGTCGTACATCAATAGCAATAGCTACTCCGAAGGCAACCCGTTTTTACAACCATCGTTTAGCAACAATATTGAATGCACACATTCCTACAAAGAAAAATGGAGAACCAATGTATTTCTAAATATTACTACGGCAGGCTTCGGCGTAATATTTACCGCCAACCCAAGTACCAATACACAAAAAGTAACCAGAGAAAATTATTACAAAGAATATTATTATGGCATTGGCGAAAACTACAGTGCAACCATTACCAAACATTGGGAAAGCCAAACCATGCTATATTTATTAGCAGCTAAAACAAATTTTACCAGCGCCATAAATGCCAACCCCACAAATGCTATACAGCTTTATTTTTCTAGCAACAATAGTTTTGCTCTTCATAAAAATACCAAGCTGCAAGTAGATTGTTTTTATAGCTCGCCATACAAAAGAGGGTTGTACAAAGTGGGTGATATGGCAGGCGTAAACATGGCCATACGGCAAGATTTAATTGAAAAAAAAATACAACTAACTATTCTTATAAATGATATTTTTAATAGTGCGTTCTTAAAAGATTATACTTCCATAGTAAATGGCATAAACCAAGTGTATAGCCAAAACAACAGCAGCAGATTTTTTCGTGCAAGCCTTACATATACCATTGGCAATAAAAAAATGCAAATGCAAGCAAGAGATTTTGGTAATGAAGAAGAGAAAGGAAGGACGAGGAATTGATAGATTTTTCTAACCAAAATATTTTTTTAGTTGTGCCTTTTTTGTAAAAATAAAATGATATACTTTCTGCTTGTAGATTATTATGCTATATCATAGAAATACATTTATACAAAACCCATTATCATACTTTTCACCTTCGAAATGTTTAGCACTCCACCAACTTAAATTTTGTTTTTTTTAGCCTTTGTTGGTAAGCTTACATCCTCGTAAATGCCCGCAGCATGCACTCATAAGTTGCTTAGGCATGGTCTCGACCAGCCGACCAAATTATAAAGACCAAAGAAACGTTCGGCATCAAAGCAATTTATTTCTATTTGTAGGCTTTAGTTTAAAAAGATTTATCGTTCTTTTCTACATCGGGCCTGCCTGTGGGCTGGTTTTACCTATTGTAGTTTGCAATGCTTGAAGTCTCTACTGGTGAAACCCTCGCTGAGACAGAAAATGATTACAATAGAAAGCACATTTAGCACAGCGTTCACTATGGTAGTTTTGAGACGCAGATAATGTGTCTTAGTAGTTTGTTCCGCTATACTCAAATAGCTTATAATACTAAAATTAGTTTTCTTATATACAGTATACATTCAACTTTTGAATAAAGAAAAAATGTAAATTTGTAAAAATAAAAAAAATGAAAACAACAGCCATACGACAAGAACTACACAATTACTTAGAAGTAGCAGAAGATAAAAAAGTGAAAGCAATTTATACGATGATGCAAGATAGTATAAAGGGAACTGCTGTAGATTATTCCGATGAATTTAAAGCTGAATTAGATAGCCGTAATGAGGGTTATAAAAATGGTTCTGCAAAAATGATTACAGCCCAAGAAAGTAAAAAGCGCATACAAAAAATAATAAAAGCTAATCGTAAGTAAAAGATGAGCTACCAATATCAGTTTCATGAAGCTGCACAACATGAGTATGAAAAATCTTTGCTGTGGTATTTATCTGGTATCGAAAAAGCAGCTAATGATTTCATTCAAGCTATTGACGATACACTTGCGTTAATATGTAATCATCCAAAAAGATGGCGTAACATTTATAAAAATCTTAGAGAATTAAACACAAAGAAATTTCCTTTTACAATTGTTTTTGTCATTGATGAAGATGTTCACTTGATAACAATCATTTCTGTTTATCATCATAAAAGAAATCCTAAAAATAAGTATGTAAAATAGTATCAATTAATATTTTGATGTGGTACGCTCAACTACTAAGCTATGCTTCATATCTTCGCTTGGGTACTTTATTTTTATTGTAGGTTTTGGTCTAAAAACACTTATCGTTCCTTTCAACATTGGGGCACCATGTAGGCTAACAGGGTTTCACCTATTGTACCTTGTATAGTTTAAAGTGTGTGCAGGTGAAAAACCCCGCTGAGGCAGACACAATATTGCTATTGACCAAATAATGAAAGAAAACTTATATTTACAATTCATTGATCCAAATTTTAGCTGTCAAATAACGGTAAAGTATTTATGAATATACCTAAATCAATACTTATCCTATGGTTAATATTATTATTTCCATTTTTATTTACAAGCAGTATTTATTTTTATAAAGAAGAAAATAATAGGATTGAAAAAGCCAATAAAACAGTAAGTAATAATGTAGGGAAAAAGTTTCCGTTTGAGTATTTAGTAGATACCGGAGGCAATAAAATAAATCTATCATCTTTAACAACAAACCTTACTATTATCGATTTGTGGTTTGATCAGTGCCCAGAATGTATTAAGGAAATGTCGCAATTTACAGCGTTGTTAAAGGGTAATGAAAAAAACATTTCGGTATTAAGTATTTCAATTGATTTTCCTATCCCATGGAAAAAATTATTTTATAAATCTAAACCTCCTTTCGAATTTTTATCAAGCAATTTACTTAATTGGAAACATGGCAATATTCAAGCGCCAGATAGTTTTGAATATGCAGGAAAGTATATAGAAATGCAGCTTAACTCAAATCATTACCCTGCTTACTTTGTTATTGATAGAAATGGAATTATTAGAGAAACCCCGATAAGTGCTGTTGACTATATTAAAACTAATATAAATAATCAGTCAAATTATTTATTGTACATTAAAAAGGCTTTTCAAACAAAAGCAATGGCTGCGAATATTTTTATTCTTATCATTTTTTACACTATTTTATTTTTTCTCTTATATTTTATTATCAAGGGAATTACTGTTAATCTTTTGAGCGTTAAACCGAAAAAATAAATTTATTTCTTTAACTATTTCTTTTAACTGTGTAGCATCTAGCGAATACTTATTACTAAGTTGGTAGTATGTTCTACTTATTGATTGATTCGAATTTTAGGCGAAATTGATGATGATAAATTTCAAATTGTTGTTTGGTTTTCGCTTAGATAAATGTTGAAAAAAGTTTTACAGCTGAGCCTAGCCCGCATAGAAGCGGAAATGCTTTTTTGCTTTCGCCATTTGGCGGAAGAAAAAAAGTATTGTAGCGGATAGGCGGAAACTGATGTTTGGCTTTATACTGTTGCTGATGCTCCTAATTTTTTAAAAGACTTTTTCAGATTTATGGATTTCAAATAAAAGATTACAGTAATTTTTTGTTTAACCGCTGATGCATTTTGTTTACCCGCTGACAGGGCTGAAAGCCGCTGTCAGGGTATAAACACAAACCCCTTTCATTGCTGAAAGGGGTTTTCTAACTCACATTGAAATCGCTCAGGGTTTTTCAAGGTAAAAAAAGTATTAGTCGGGTTTTTTCCCGTCTAAAAAATTATTGATGGTATTTATTTCTGCTTGATTGTTGTCGTCGGACTTGACGGTGTAATTGCTGTAGAAGGTTTCTACATCGGCAATTTGATTGTGTATTTCCATATTACGACGGAGGTATGCTGGTACTGATTCAAACTCATTGTTCGGATCGGATGCATTGATGTTGAAAGAAAGATTTCTCAACTTAGCAATCCTATCTGATGCCCGGCGCCTAAGCTCTTCTGCTTCGTCCTGCATCGCAGGTTCCTCAACAAGTTTGCTTATAAAAGGCTGAGTCGTTTCGGTAACCAAAGGCTTTTCCTCCGCCGTTTCTAGGGTTTCTTTAACTACCAACTGCATTTCAAATACAGGTTCGTCGTCCTGTACTGAGCTCTGCTGTGGCAGTGGTTCCTCATGCGATTTGGATTTTTGTTCTGGTTGTTCCGCAGCGTAAATTTGCGTTGGCTTTGCCAGAAAGCCCCCCGACGAAAGGTGGCTTGTATTGCTAGCTTCTTTTGTTGTGTTATTTTCCTGAGTAAATTCTTCTTTTACAACCTGTTGTTTTGGTAATGGCGCTATAAAATCGGTATCAAATTGCACTACTGGAACTTGATCTTGGCTCGAAGATATTTCAAAAAATATTGGAGCCTCAGAAGTTTTATCCACAGTAATATTACTTGGTAAATCTACTATGTTTTCTACTACCAATGTAGGCATAAATGGATCTTCAACCACTTCTACTACTACAGGTTCTTCTGTTTTAATGTCTACCCTTTTATCTTCAAATTGCAAGCTAGGTTGTGTAGCAATTGGATGTGCATTTGTTACGACAGTCATATCCAATTGCATTACAATTTTTTCATCTTTTGGCGCTATCGTTTCTTCTAAATTCTTTCTAGGAAAAGGATCTTTGTGCTCAAACCCTGTTGCAATAAGTGTTATACCAATTTGTGCGCCTAGGGTGCTGTCATAACCAAGGCCAAGTATAACATCTGTTTCTTCGCCAGCTTGTGTAAGAATATAATTCTGTATTATTTCTACCTCATCCATTGTAAACTCATGCTCGCCTTCGGCAGAATTGATATTAATTAAAATCCATTTTGCACCACGAATATCATTGTCGTTCAACAATGGTGATGTAAGTGCATGTTCAATAGCTGCATGTGCCCTGTTCTCGCCTTCTGCTGTTGCACTTCCAAGAATAGCAACTCCTCCATTGCTCATTACGGTACACACATCGGCAAAATCGACATTTATTTGTCCTGTACTATTAATAACATCGGTTATACATTTTGCAGCAGTAGCTAAAATATCATCGGCTTTGTTAAAAGCTTCTTTCATTTTTAGATTACCAAACTGGTGCCGCAATTTATCGTTGCTTATAACCAGCAAGGTATCTACATGCCCTTTTAAAAGCATAATGCCTTCTTCTGCCTGTGCTACTCTTTTCTTGCCTTCGTACGCAAATGGTGTAGTTACAATACCCACTGTAAGAATTCCAAGACTTTTACAAATAGCGGCAATAATTGGTGCACCGCCTGTACCTGTACCACCGCCCATTCCTGCTGTAATGAAAGCCATTTTGGTATTCACTTCCAATATCCGTTTTATTTCTTCTAAGCTTTCTTCTGTAGCTTGTTTACCAATTAATGGATTTGCACCAGCGCCAAGGCCTTGCGTAAGATGCGGGCCCAATTGTATTTTATTGGGCACTTTGCTTTGTGCAATTGCTTGCGCATCTGTATTGCAAATAATAAAGTCTACACCTTCTATATTTTGTGCAAACATGTGGTTTACAGCATTGCTTCCGCCACCGCCAATGCCTATCACTTTTATGATAGAGGACTGGTCTTTTGGCAAATCAAAATGTATCATATTGTTCTATTTTAGTATTGAGTATTGAGATGTTAGTATTGAGTATTGAGATATTAGTCTTTAGTCCTACACTTCAATAGTTACATCAATTATTCATTATTCATTATTCATTATTACAATTCTCCGTCTTCTTCTTCTTTAAACATTTCTATCAAATTTGTTTTAAAGCTATCCATAAAACCTTTAATGGTTTTTTTACGCTTTACTATTTCTGTTTCTTTTTCTTCGGTTGGTACTGCTACTTCTTCCTCTACCACTGCCGTTTCTTGCATGATACCTGTTCCAGCAACTTTTATAAAATTTTTATCGAACTGTTTGTTCTTATTTTCATAATCGTTGTACCCTTTTAAAATAAGTCCAATACAAGTACTATACATTGGCTTAGACAATTCATCTATGTGTCCCCCAGATAAATGCTCGTTTGGAAAACCGATTCTCGCATTAAGACCTGTAATATATTCAGTGAGTTGTAGCAAATGTTTTAACTGAGAACCGCCGCCAGTAAGAATAATTCCACCATTCAACATTCTGTTATCCAAACCTACTTGCTTTAAGTGATAGGTTACGAAATCCATAATTTCGCTCATGCGTGCTTGTATGATGCTCGCAAGGTTTTTCACCGAAATTTCTTTTGGTGCCATACCTCTTAAACCAGGAATGGTAATAAATGCATTGGTTTTTGTTTCGTCTGCAAGCGCACTACCAAATTGAATTTTCATTTGCTCCGCTTGTGTTTTCAGAACCCCTAAGCCTGTTTTAATATCATTGGTAATGTTCTCTCCACCAAAAGGAATTACGGCAGTATGTTTTAAAATACCTTCGTAAAAAACAGCTAAGTCTGTAGTCCCACCTCCAATATCCACAATGGCTACACCTGCTTCCAAATCTTGATCGCACATTACAGCTGCTGCCGAGGCAAGAGGTTGCAAAACCAAATCCTGCGTTTTTAATCCAGATTTTTCTACACTGCGATTGATGTTTCTGATAGCATTTTTATCGCCCGTTATAATATGAAAATTAGCACCAACTTTTACACCAGAATATCCAATAGGGTTTGGTATATTCTGAAAATTATCTACTGTAAATTCTTGTGGAATCACATCAATAATTTGATCGCCTGCAGGGATGTATGTACGATATTGGTCTGCAATAAGCCGGTCTATTTCGTCCTGACGAATTTCTTCTTCGTTGTGCATGCGAACAATATCGCCCCTTGTTTGCAGACTTTTGATATGATGGCCAGCAATACCAACATACACTTCGCTTATTGCTAAATTGGGATTGGACGCATAGCAATTTTCTAACGCAGTTTGTATGGCTTTTATAGTTTGATCGATATTTAATACCATGCCATGTTGCACGCCGTTGCTATTGGCCCTACCAAAACCTAATATTTCTAGCTTACCAAATTCGTTTTTGCGCCCGGCAATTGCTGCAATTTTTGTGGTGCCAATGTCTAATCCTACGATTACTGGTTGTTCCTGATTCATGGTAATGATATTTATGTGTGTTTATTTAATTTGTTGTTTGGTGTTTGTTGTTTTGTGTTTATTGTTTGCTGTTTGCTTGTTTAATATTCGTTCGTTTCTTTTGGAATAGGTTTTTTTGCCGTTTTTTTTGCTGGTGGCTTTGCCGGAACAACTATTTTTTTCGACAATACCATTGTTGGTTTATTTACCGCTTGCTTTACCACAGTAGGTTTTACTGCAACAGGTTTTGTACTTTCCCGTTTTGCATCTGATGAAGGTAGCAATGTAATGGGCAAAACAACTAACGGTTTTTGTCCGCTAGAAGTTGGATTAATGCCTTCATCTTCTCTTTCTACCGATTGATTTATCATTGAACTATCAGCATTATTTTTTGAAGCATCCGATAGAAAAACCTGTGATGAATCTGCAGATGCTGCAGCGGCATTTTCTGCAATAGCTTTGATGAGCAACAAGGTACGTAATGAGTCCGATGCAATGTCTTCTGCTCCTCTTATACTCGCCACTACCTGGTTTTTATATTGTAGGTTTATTTTGCTGTACTTATTCCAACCAGATAATGTCATTATATTTTTATAAAACATTTTCAACTTGGACAATTTTAAATCTATGTCTGTAGCATCTCCAAAAATGATTACCTGTTTTCCTATTTTCGGTGTCATTTCAAAAGTCCGGTTTGGTAAAATATCTATTTGCTCTATCAAGGCCATTAAAAAAGTATCTGCGGCTATTTTTATACTAATGTTTTTTATGTCATTCAAAACGGCACTATCCGCTTTTGACGCTACTTTATTATCTGAAACATAACTTGTAATTATAGGTAAGCGTGCAGAAAACTTGGTGCTTAATGGCAAAACCATACAACTACTGTCTATATAAAAGGAATTTCCCCCTATGGTAAAAATTCTTGCGATAGGTTCTCTTTCTTCAACAAATACTTTTAAAATATTGTTGTTGTCAAAATACAACTCTGCATTCTTTACCCAAACATCTTTTTTCAATTCTTTTTCAATGAGCTTCAAATCTATTGCTGCAAGCGATTTTTTTTCTGTGCTGTCTCCTCCATAATTTTTAATAATCGCATACACATCGCTTTTATCTATAAAAAAAATATTGTTTACGCCTGTAATAGTAATATCAACCCCATTGCAATACTTCGTTTCTTTGTTTTTTACCGCAGCAGCTAGCAGTGTTATACAACCCACCGCTACAAGCGCCCAAAGTACACTTGCTACAATCCTTTTAATATGTTTTAAGGTAATGGGCATTAATGTTTTAAAATATTTTTTAATGGTTCTATCAATGTGTCTATATCTCCTGCACCAGCTGTTATAATAAGCGCCTCTCTACTTCCCTCTAAAGAATGGCCTTTTAAACTTGCCATATATTCAACCAACTCATTTTTCTCCAAAATCCTTACACTACTCTTTTTCATTTTAGAGACTATCAATTCACTTGTTACACCTGGCATGGGCAATTCTCTTGCCGGATAAATAGGCAATAGAATTGTTTCGTCTGCTAAATCCAGTACTTCTGCAAATCCATCTGCCAAATCTTTTGTTCTACTAAACAAATGTGGCTGAAAAATTACCGTACATTTTTTGCTAGGAAACAACTCTTTCGCTCCTGTTATCAGCGCCCTTAGCTCTTCGGGATGATGTGCATAGTCATCTATCATCACTACATCCGCAGTTTTTACAATATATTCAAATCGCCTTTTCACTCCTGTAAAAGATACGATGGCATTTTTTATTTTTGCTTCATCTATTTTCAAAATAGTTGCAACTGTTATGGCTGCAGTAGCATTTTCTATATTGTGCATACCGCCCATATTTAAAACAACATCCTCTATGCGCAAATCATTTATTACAACATCAAAAACATAGCTACCATTTTCTATGGTTAGATTTTCAGTATGTACTGCTGCTGCTTTATTTATAGCATTATAACTCATTTTATTGTCAGCTACAAACTCATTCACCCTTTTTAAAGAATCTTTCACAATAAGTGTACCGTTGGCTTTAATTTTTGTAGAAAATTCTATGAATGCATCTTGCATGTTTGTCTCTGTACCATAGATATCTAAATGATCCGCATCCATGGAAGTTATAACCGCCACATCCGGATTTAACTTCAAAAAGCTTCTATCATATTCATCTGCCTCTACAACCGAAACATTGTTTTTGCTCCCATCTGTATGTATTGGAGCAGGCCAAAAATTCGTATCGTAGTTTGCTGCTATTCCACCCAAAAAAGCATTGCAACCATACCCACTGTCTTTTAAAATATGAGCTACCATTGCACTAGTGGTGGTTTTACCATGCGTGCCAGCTATACAAATATTAAACCCATCTTTTGTAAGCAATCCAAGAATATCGCTGCGCTTTAATAACACATAATTGTTGTCTCTATAATATGTCAACTCACTGTGCATTGCAGGAATGGCTGGTGTATACACAACTACTTCTGCATTTTTATCTAGCAATGCAACGTCATCTTCAAAATGAATGGCTATACCTTCTTGCTTCAATTTTTTGGTAAGTTCTGTTTCTGTTTTATCATACCCGCTCACTTTTACACCCTTCTCATTAAAATATCGAGCAAGCGCACTCATGCCTATACCGCCTATGCCGGCAAAATAAATGTTCGATATTTTTTGTATGTCTATCACCCTTTGTTAATCATTTTTAAAATTTCATTTGCAATTATTTCATCTGCATTTTTTATGGCTAGCAAGCCAATATTGTTTTGCATGGCAAGTTGCCTTTGTTCGTCTCCCATTAATTCCAATAAACTTGGAATTAGCTTTTCTGCTGCATCCGAATCTGCTACCATCATAGCCGCATTTTTATTTACCAAGGCTTTTGCATTTGCTGTTTGATGATCTTCTGCAGCAAAAGGGTATGGCACAAATATCACCGGCTTTTGAACCAAACAAATTTCTGCAACAGCCATTGCACCACTCCTGCTAATAATTACATCTGCCGCTGCATAAGCATATTCCATTTTGGTAATAAAATCATTCATCGCAACATTACCATGGCCTTCCACGCTTGCAGTTGCTTTTTCGAAATATGGCTTACCCGTTTGCCAAATCAACTGTAAATTATTTTTGTCAAAAATATCCAGGTTATGGTCAATGGCTTCGTTGATGGTTCTTGCACCAAGGCTTCCTCCAATAACCAAAATGGTTTTCTTTGTTTCATTCAATCCGAAATACTGTAAACCTTCTGCTCTGGTAACATGGCTATGGCTTATTGCTTGCCTTACAGGATTACCGGTGAGCAAGGTTTTTGCTGCTGGAAAAAACTGATCCATACTATCTGAAGCAGTAAAAATTTTACTGGCTTTTTTGCCCAATAGGATATTACTTTTTCCAGCAAAAGAATTGCTTTCGTGTATAAAAGTAGGTATGCTTTTTCCTTGTGCAAATCTTAAAACCGGAAAACTCGAATAGCCTCCAACTCCAATAACGGCAGATGGCTTAAACGATTTGAAAATGCTGGATACTTGAAAAAAACTTTTTACAAGCTTATAGGGCAACCCAATATTTTTTATCAAAGAACTTCTGTTGAATCCTGCTATATCCAACCCTTTAATTTCATAACCTGCTTGTGGCACTTTTTCCATTTCCATTTTCCCCTTGGCGCCAATAAATAAAAATACTGCAGTGGGTAATACTTTTTTTATGGCATTCGCAATAGCTATTGCCGGAAATATATGGCCGCCTGTGCCACCACCAGCAATGATGATGCGTAAATCTTTATTAGCTATGTTTACTTTATTTTCCAATTATGCTCCTATAATTTCTTCTTCTTTTTTAATATCTTTTAAAGCTTGTGCTGCCAATTTTCCCTCTTGCTGCTCTACGTTTCGTGCTACACTTAATATGATGCCTATAGACAAACAAGTAAACAAAAAACTACTGCCACCCATACTTACCAATGGCAACGTAACACCCGTATTTGGAAATAAATTTACATTTACACCCATATTTGCAATGGCTTGTATAACCAAGGTAAAACTGAGAGCCAGTGCCAGAAATGCTCCAAATGCATAGGGACATTTTTTATAAATTCGAATACATCGATACAAAAACATTAAATAAATAAGGCAAATGATTGCAGCTCCAAAAATGCCATACTCTTCAATAATTATTGCATAAATAAAATCGCTGTAACTGTGTGGCAAAAAATTTCTTTGCTCACTATTACCTGGCCCTTTGCCAAGCCATCCACCTTTTGCAATGGCAATTTTCGCTTGGTTTATCTGATACAATTTTTCATTGCCATCTTCTTTTTTGCTGTACACAAATGTTTGAATTCTACTTATCCATGTTGGTATTCTTCCTCCCGATAATATGGTTGGAAGTTTTTTAGACTCGCCTTTTTCTTTATCGTAAGTAGAAACCGCAATAGATATTAAAAACACAACAGGTATCATGGCAACTCCTATAGTAACTAAAATATGCTTGGTACTTACCCGGCCTATAAACATCAACAATAAACTGGTGCCTGCAACCAATATTGCTGTAGATAAATTTGCTGGGGCAATGAGCAAACATATTATTGCAACTGGAATAACGATGGGTAAAAATCCTTTTTTAAAATCTTTAATTACGAGTTGCTTTCTACTAAGCTGCCTGCTCAAATACATAAAGAGCGCAAGCTTTGCCAAATCAGATGTTTGAAACGTCATGTTGATAACGGGTAATTTTATCCACCGGCTACCCGCATTTAATTGTACTCCAAACAATAAAGTGTATATCAATAATGGTACAGAAATTAAAAACAATATCAACGCAACCCTCGAATAAATCGTATAATTGATTCTATGTGCAAAATAAATTACCATTAAACCAAGTATGATAAAAGCAAATTGCTTGAATAGATAACTTTCTGTACTCTTACTCATTCTATAAGCCAAAGAACCTGTGCTACTATACACCAACAACAAACTAGCCAACGTAAGTATTACCACAATTGCCCAGATAACCCGATCTCCCTTAGTTCTATTTACTAAGTTGCCGCCCATATTTGCTATATCTGGCTTAAAAAAATCTCTTATGTTATTTGGGTCTAGCATCTATTTTTATTACTATAATCTTTTTACTTATTATTTATTCTTCGAAAAGCACTGACTAAGGTCCCTCCAGCCTGCCCCGCATCTTCTGCGGGAGAGGGAATTAGGGAGGCTTTTATAAATCTTTTACCGCTTGCTTAAATTGATTCCCTCTGTCTTCATAATTCGTAAATAAATCGAAACTTGCACAAGCAGGGCTTAACAAAACAACGTCACCTTTATCTGCAAAATGAAAGGCAGATTGTACCGCATCTTTTGCATTTTCGGTGTTTACAATAAGTGAAACGATATCGCCAAATGCTTCGTGAATTTTCATATTATCTGTTCCCATACAAACTATTGCCTTTACTTTTTCTGTAACCAATTCTTTTAGGATATTATAATCATTCCCTTTATCTACTCCTCCCAAAATAAGGATTACTGGTTTGGTCATACTTTCTAGTGCATACCAAGTACTGTTAATATTTGTTGCTTTGCTGTCATTAATAAACTCTACCCCACGCAATGTAATTACGGGTTCCATTCTATGCTCTAAGCTTTCGAAAGTTTGTAAGGCTTCTCTTATCTTCTCTTTGCGAATGCCAATTGCCGTGCCCGCCATACTTGCTGCCATGCTGTTGTATTGATTGTGTTTTCCTTTTACTGCAAAATCTGATATGCTCATTTGCATTTCCTCACCTTTCCATTTTATATGCATTTGTGCATTGGTTAGATATGCCCCTTCCGGTAATTCTTTACTCATAGTGATTGGTGCTTTAATTGATCTAATAGAATATTTACTTAAATTATTTATGGTTACTTCGTCGTCCAAATTAAAAATGAATACATCGTCTTCTGTTTGATTCTCTACTATCCTAAATTTGCTTTTTATATAATTGTTTATTTCGTATTCGTATCTATCTAAATGGTCTTCGGTGATGTTTGTCAATATTGCCACATCTGATCTAAACTTTTTAATATCATCTAACTGAAAAGAACTCACTTCCACCACATACAATTTTTTTGGGTCCTCTGCAACTTGTCTGGCAAATGAAAAACCAATATTTCCTACCATTACACAGTCATCACTAACCAATTTGCATAAATGATAAACCATTGCAGTAGTAGTTGTCTTTCCATTACTACCCGTTATCGCAATTATTTTACTATCTCCTTTGTACCAGTATGCAAATTCTATTTCACTAATTATTTCAATATTCTTTGTACGAATCTTTTTTACCAATTCATTTTTCTCCGGTATTCCAGGGCTTTTCATTACAAGGTCTGCCAACAGTATTTTTTCTTCTGTATGAAACCCTTCTTCAAACGCTATTTCATTTTGTAAAAGATCTGCTTTATAATTTTCTTTTATAACCCCACCATCGCTCACAAATACATCGTAACCTTGCTGCTTGGCTAATATGGCTGTACCTATGCCGCTTTCTCCTGCTCCTAATATGACTATACTTTTCTTCAGTTTTTTAAATTTTATCTCAGCTTTAATGTAACAATGGCAATGGCCACACAAAGGATAGTCAATATCCAAAAGCGAACGGCTATTTTACTTTCGTGGTACCCGAGCTTTTGGTAATGGTGATGCAATGGACTCATTAAGAAAACCCTTCTTCCTTCTCCATATTTTCTTTTGGTGTATTTAAAATAGGTGACTTGTATCATCACACTACACAGTTCTACAAAGAATGCCAAACAAAATATTGGTATTAATAATTCTTTTCTTACAATGATGGCAAGCGCCGCAATGATTCCCCCCAATGCAAGGCTACCTGTATCGCCCATAAAAACTTGCGCTGGATACGAGTTGTACCAGAGAAATCCGATACACGCACCTACAAACGCAGCAATAAAAATAGAAAGCTCTCCTAAGTTTGGTATGTACATAATATTGAGGTACTCCGCAAATTTTATATTGCCACTTACGTATGCAAATATGCCCAAGCAAATACCTATGATGGCACTTATGCCTGTAGCCAACCCGTCTAATCCATCTGTAATATTTGCCGCATTGGAAACAGCCGTTACAATAAAAATTACAATAGCTATATAAATTAAATAGGCATAATCTTCTAAACTTTTTGGCAAAAGATCGGCATAGTTAAACTCATGATTTTTCTTAAAAGGAATAGTAGTTCCTTGCGATTTTACATTTGCAAAAACGAGTTTTTTGCCATCAATAACAACTGTGTCCATTTTCAACAACTTCTCCCCTTTTTGTAACACCTCTTCTACATTTGCACTGGTAACTTCTCTTTTTACAGTAACACTTGGGCTAAATACCAATGTAACTCCAATAATGATCCCAATAACTACTTGCCCAAAAAGTTTAAACTTTGCTGCTAAGCCATCGCTATCACTTTTTTTGTAATCAGCCCCTTTGGCTTTTGCATCACGCTTGCTTTTTATTTTTAGATAATCATCAATAAAACCAATAGCGCCAAGCCAAACCGTACACAACATCATCAAGCGGATATATACCTTATCTAAATTGGCCAACAACAAAGTAGGTATAAGAATAGCCAACAAAATGATAATTCCACCCATGGTAGGTGTTCCTTTTTTTTGTTGCTCGCCAGCCAATCCAAGATCACGCACTGTTTCTCCCAACTGTTTTCTTTGCAAAAACAAAATGAGTTTTTTGCCATAAACCGTTGTAATAATCAATGAGAGTATGAGTGCCATAATTACACGGAAACTGATGAACTGAAATAGCCCACTTCCCGGAAAAGATGCCTTAGACCAGTGCTGTGTAATCCAATCAAATAAATGATATAACATAATACTTCAAATGTGCCAATTTGCAAATATGCAAATGTGCCAATGTATAAAATTGTGTTCCCTATCTTCTAATAACTTTCTTTCTAATAAGGCTCGTCATTTGCATATCTGCAAATTTGCATATCTGCCTATTTTTTTTATTTTCCCAGCAGCTCAAACATTTCCTTCAACACTTTCTTATCATCAAATTCGTATTTTACCCCATTTATCTCCTGGTATTTCTCATGTCCTTTTCCGGCTATTAAAACAATATCTTCATTGTTGCTTAAGCTTACCGCCGTTTTTATTGCTTCTCTTCTGTCTGTAATTGTGATATATTTTCTTTTTGCAACCACATTTATTCCTGCCTCCATATCTCTCAAAATATCTTCGGGGTTTTCATTGCGTGGGTTATCTGAGGTAAGTATAACCCTATCGCTGTATTCGCAAGCCACTTCCGCCATGATGGGTCTTTTCTCTTTATCTCTATTACCTCCGCATCCCACTACAGTTATAATTTTTTCATAGCCCTTTCGTAAATTTTTTATCGTTGCCAATACATTCAACAATGCATCTGGCGTATGCGCATAATCTATAATTCCAATTACTTTATCGTTTTGGCTTACTTCATAATCAAAACGTCCTTCTGCTCCATCTAGGTCGCTCAGTGCAAGTAATACATCTACTTTTTCTAACCCTAAGCAAACAGCAGTTCCGTACACGGCCAATAAATTGTAAGCATTAAATTCTCCAATCAATTTAAAATGAACTTCTACATCATTTACCATCATGTGTAGGCCGCTCAAACTATTTTCTAAAATCTTTCCTTTAAAATCTGCTATGGTCCTAAGGCTATAATAGTATTTTTTTGCAGCGGTATTTTGCAACATTACTGCTCCCCGTTTGTCATCTGCATTTGATATAGCAAAGGCAGCAGATGGAAGTTGGTCAAACCAAGCTTTTTTTACCCTAATATATTCATCAAATGTTTTGTGATAATCTAAATGATCGTGCGTGATATTTGTAAACAAAGCTCCTGTAAAATTTAATCCAGCTATCCGATGTTGATCTATTGCATGGCTGCTGCATTCCATAAATACGTGCTCACAACCTTCATCATCCATTTTCCTCAACAATGCATTTAAACTTATTGCATCTGGCGTAGTATGGGTAGATGGACTAATTGCTAGATTAATTTTATTTTCTACCGTACTTACTAACCCGCATTTATAACCAAGTTTTACAAATAATTTAAATAAAATAGTAGCTACAGTAGTTTTTCCGTTGGTACCTGTAATGCCTACAAGCTTCATTGCATTTGTAGGCTCACCATAAAAATTGTGTGCCATAAAACCCGCTGCTATTGCTGTGTTTGCTACTTGTATATAAACAATTCCTTCTTCCAATTGTTTGGGCATTTGCTCAGCAACAATTGCTATTGCACCATTTTCTATTGCTACATTTATAAATTCGTGCCCATCTACCGAAGCTCCTTTTATAGCTATAAAGCAGCTATTGGGCAATACGGTACGAGAGTCTATATGCAAAGCATTTATCTCTACATCTGTACTACCATGTACTGCTAATAATTTTACTTTATATAAAAGGTCTTTTAGCATTTAATTTAAAAACAAGTTTATTTTTTGTCCTTTTGTAAAATTTGTACCTGCCACTACACTTTGATTTATTACTTTCCCTTTGCCTTGCAGGCCTATTTTTAATCCTTTATTTTCTAATAGATATACTGCGTCTTTTAAACCCATGCCTATAACATCTGGCATAATGTAAGTAGAAGATGCGGTAGAACTTTTCATAGCAGCACTGTGTTGTGTAAGTGTTACATTTCTCCAAGCACCTGCATTAGACGAATCGAAAAAAGGAATTTGTAAAAATCCAAAAATCGATTGCATGTCGTTTTTCATTCCCACTGCATTATTCAAAAGGGTATCTTTTACCATTGCTGTATTGTAATTTGCGGTGGTTAAATACCGTGCAAAAAGTTTATCGCTTATTTCTTTAAATACGGTTCCAGAAACATCTGCCCCATATATCAACTTCGACTCTCTGCTGTTTTGTATAACCACTGCCATTGTAAATTTGGGAGCCTCTGCCGGAAAATATCCGATAAAAGATGCTTGATAAATTTTAGCCCCTTTGTTGTATCCTTTATTATCCAACGCTGTAACCGCCGTACCCGTTTTACCTGCAATTGAATATGTACTATCCATTAATATTTTATGACCTGTGCCATGTTTTTCTTGCACAACAGCTAGCAAACATTCTTTCAACTTGGCAAGTGTTTCTTTGCTGCATATTTGAGGATCTAAAACTTGTGGTTCAATATTTTTGAGTGTTACGCCAAAGTCCTTTATTTCGTTTACCAAATAGGGTCTCATCAATTTGCCATTATTGGCTACTGCATTATAAAGCGTGAGCATATGCAATGGTGTTACCAATTCTTCGTAGCCATGCGCCATATAAGGAATGGTAGTAGCGCCCCATTTTTTAACTTTTTTTATAAGTGGGAAACCAGATGAAGCAACAATATCTACACCGGTGTAAGTATCTAGCCTCATTTTATGCAGATGGTCATAAAATTTTTGGGGTTGGCTTTGATAATATTGATCAGCCAATTTTGCAAATGCTACATTGCTACTTGCTGCAAAAGCTTCTTTTACCGTAGTTTCATAAGTACCCAAATGCGAATCTTTGATTCTCAAACCATGAAAAGATTTTACGCCCCCTTCACAATTAACCACGGTATTTGTATCTACATATCCATCTTCCAACAAACTCATTAAAGTAGCGAGTTTAAAAATAGAACCAGGCTCAGTAGTTTTACCAATACCATAATTAAAATCTTCTATATAGGTTCCATTTATTTGTTTACCTAAATTAGCTATCGCTTTTATTTTACCCGTAGCCGTTTCCATTACAATAGCAGTTCCATGCAAAGAATTATTATTCACCATCATTTTCATAAGGGCATTTTCTGCTACATCTTGTATGTATGTATCAAGCGTTGTTACAATATCCTTTCCATTTACCGGATCGAGTTCAGAACCTTCCAAAGGCATATATGCACCTGCTACATAACGCATAAAACGCTGCCCATTATTGCCCCTAAGCAAACTATCATAGGTTAATTCTAATCCAACATTTTTAGATAAGTTTTGACGAGAAAGACCAATCGTTCTATTGGCTAGCAAAACATAAGGATTTATTCTTTTATCTTTTGCATCTATTATAAAACCACTTTTGTTGCGACCAAGCCTTACCAACGGAAAATCTCTTAGCAACAAATATTGATCAAAAGTCATTTTCTTTTTTAAGAGATAATACCTGTCCTTATCCTTAAAAGCTTGTTGCAATTCTTGTTTGTATTCTGCCGTATTTTTCTCTTTAAATAAATTCGCCAAAGAATAACTTAAAGAATCAATGTTGTCATAAAATCGTTTACCATTTTTTTCTCTCAGCCCATCTGCACCTAAATCAACATATACATCAAATATTGGTACAGAAGTGCTAAGCATATTTCCATCTTCACTATATATGGTACCTCTTTCTGCTATTATTGGTTGCGTTCTTATGTGCAAACTATCGCTCATGCCTTTCCAATATTTACCTTCCGCCTGCTGAATATAAACTGCTCTACCAAGTACAAATACGCAAAGCACTATCATGCATAGAAAGCACAAATAAACTCGCCATAATATGTCTTTTTTTATATCCATTTGTGTATCCTACACTTTACTTTTTACTTTATCTTCTTTATTTACATTATCTACTTTATCTACTTTTCACCGTATCTACTTTTAATACTTTCATTGTATCACTTAGCACGATGGGTGGCACTTTTGATTCTTTCAATCCCATTGGCTCCACCACTTTTATCAATTCGCTTGCTTTGCTTCTAAAAATCAAATCGCTTTTTACTGTTTTGTATTCGTACTCTAGCTCATTGATATTTTTTTCGGTAGTTGCAATCTTTCTAATCAATTTATCTGCATAGTGACCATTGTAGATGTAAATGATGGCAAGTAGTGCCAAAAAAAAGAAGAAAGGAATATTTTTAACTATCCTATTGTAGTTAAAAACCTGTTTCCATTCTGCCTTGGCAACTTTTGGTTCCTTATTTACTTTTTCTGCAATCATTTATTTTTTTTGTGCTACCCTTAATTTTGCGCTTCTACTTCTTTTATTCATTTTCTGTTCATTTGCCGATGGCACAGTTGGCTTTTTTGTAATAATCAAAAAGGGGTTTTCCAATTTAGTACCATACACATCATCCACTTCTTGCTCCTCAATAGATCCATTTTTAAAAAAATTCTTTACTATCCTATCTTCCAATGAATGAAAGGTAATAACAGCAATTCTTCCATCTTTTTTCAATACACTCAATGCTTGTTGTAACATTTCTTCCAACACTTTCATTTCTTCATTTACTTCTATGCGCAATGCTTGAAAAACCTGCGCCAAATATTTATTCGGATTTCCTTTTACTACCGATGCAATGGATTGTTTAAATGCATTGATGGTTATAAATGGTTTTATTACTCTTTGATCAATAATCGTTTTTGCAAGTGTTTTGGCATTGGTAACTTCTCCATACTTTTCAAACATTTTATGCAATTGCAATTCGGAAAATGTATTGAGTACCGAAGCTGCAGTTACAGTTTGCCTATTGTCCATCCGCATATCTAGTTGTGCATCAAACCTAGTAGAGAAACCCCTTTCTGCAGTATCAAACTGGTGGCTAGATACCCCAAGATCCGCTAGTATACCATCTACTTGCAAATACTTATATAACCTCAAAAAACGTTGCAAGTGACGGAAGTTTTGTGGCACAAAAATCACTCGCTCATCTGGTTCCCCTTCCTTTCCTACAGGTAAGTTTTTTTTAGATTCTTCATCCTGGTCAAATACAATAAGTTTCCCATTTTCGCCCAACAATTTCAAAATTTCTCGACTATGTCCCCCTCCTCCAAATGTGCAATCCACATAAACACCCTCTTCTTTTATATTCAATGCCTCTACTGCTTCTTTAAGCAACACGGGTATGTGGTAATTGGTCGATTGGTTTATTGGCATTTTGGTTGATTGGTGATTAGTTGATTCATCCTTCATTATATTTTTTACTTCGCTCATTTTTCAAATTTTGAATCATAAAAGAAAATTCAATTTCTTTTAAACTACTCAATCAACTATTCAACCATTTTCAACTACAATCCCTCTCCATTCTTATTCATTACCTCATTTGCCAAATCACTAAAACTCTTATCTGTCATTGTATCAAAGAACTGTTCGTATAATTTCTTGTCCCATATTTCTATTTTATTCAAAGCAGATACCAGTACTATATCTTTATCAAGCGAAGCGTAACTCAATAAATTTTTGGGAAGCAATAACCTACCTGCACCATCCAATTCTACGGGCGATGCGCCATTTAGAAAATAACGACGAAAAGCCCTCACTTTAGGATCAAAATCGTTCAGTTTACTTATGTTTGTAAAAATGGGGTTCCAGCTTTGTTGTGGATAAAGGGTAAGGCATTTCTCAAATCCACGATTTATAACGAAATTTGTTCCATCATCTTTAGGCAGCTGTTTTTTAAACGCTGCCGGCAAAAGGAAACGTCCCTTTGTATCGATGGTAGATTCATATTCGCCTAAAAAGCTGATCATTGTGAGGAAATAAGTTGTAATTAGTAATTAATCTACACAAATTAACACTTTTTCCCACTCTTGAACACGTTTTAGGCAAAATCTATTTTTCCACAATGGTGAAAACCAATACAGTTGTGGGTTAGAGCCTATTTTTAGGCAAAAAATGGCAGTTTAGATGTGAATAGCTGTGGATATAATGTGAATAGCTAAAAAATGTAGTTATTTAGCCAATGGGAACTGAATGATAAATGTACTTCCTTTTCCAAGGGTACTTTCGGCTTTAATAGAGCCTTTGTGTGCATCTACCATGGTTTTTACGTAGCTCAAACCAAGCCCAAAACCTTTTACATTGTGTACATTACCAGTATGAGCCCGGTAAAATTTTTCGAAGATTCTAGAGAGGGTTTCTTTATTCATACCAATACCATTGTCTTCAATTTTGATACGAAACTGGTTGTTTAAGTTGGATGTGGAAAGTTTGATTTGGGGTTTTTCTTTGGAATATTTTAATGCATTGTCTAAAAGATTGTTTATAAAGTTTGTAAAATGAACTTCATTTGCCATTACCATATCATTGGATGCATCAAGCTGAATCACTAAATCTCCGCCTTTTTCGTTTAATGGTAAGGTTATATTTTTTACTGCATTGTTTATTAACTCATGGGCTGGTTGCTTTTTTAGATCTAACTGTACTTCTTGCCTATCCAATAATGCAGCTTGCAAAATAGTTTCTACTTGCTTGTTCATGCGTTTGTTTTCTTCCTTTATAACGCCGGTAAAATAATCAGTCTTTTCTTTATCTCCTATAACCTTTACATTTTTTAAAGCATCTACTGCTAAAGAAATGGTAGCCAGCGGCGTTTTAAATTCATGCGTCATATTGTTGATAAAATCGGATTTGATTTCTCCCAATTTTTTTTGAACAAATAAAGTGCGAAGGGTTAGAAAAAAAGCGGTTATAATTATTAAAGAAAAAATGACTGCCCCTACAATAAACCAGGTAAGCTCTTTTAATATGATAGCATTTTGGTGAGGCACAATTACAACCAAAAACTCTTGGGGACTGAGATTTTCCATATCGGTACCACTTTCGGCCTGCAAGAAAAAAGTTTGACTCACGTTGTTTACGGTATCTGCATAATACTTGGCAAAATTTTCTGTACTTATTTGATCGCCTGCTATATTGTTATCGGTAACAGCAAACTCGAAGGGAACATTTTTTAAGCCTTCGTTGATTAATGATTCTTTTACAATATTCCTTATTTCGTCTTTATTAAATCGCTGCATCACAGAATGTCTTCTAAAATCGAATTGTAATTTATCTGTAAAAAGCAAGTCATTTTTTTTGGGGAAGGCCAACGCTTTATTTTCTTCCATTAACCTAAAACCTGCAGCACCTACTGCATGTGTAACATTATCCTTTAATCGCTGTTCACGGTAGTTTTTTACACTGCTTAACCACAATACTTGAAAAAAAATAAGCCCAAGCAAACTAATGGTAATAAGAATAGTAATAATGGGGAAAGTTTTCTTCATGTAATAAAATTTCGACTATAGCAATGTCAAATGATTTACAAATGTAGGGTTATTACAATTTTTGCAAAATAAATGTTTGTTATAAAAAGTGGACCTAGCACTTAAAACAAGCCATTTCGCTTTGCAAACAGGGTTGTCAAGCTTGCTACGATACATTCATTTTGAACTTTCCAATAAAGGTTGACAACCCTTACGAAAAAATCACCGCTGAGAAATGGAGAACAAAGAGTTTACGCTGGGTTTCTCTGCGCAGACTCATTCAACTCATTTCTCTGCGGTTAATTTCAGTGCGATAATTTTAAATGCTCCCTTCATTGTAATTCAAATAAAATGTATTAATTTAGAATATATGATAGAACCAGCAAATGGCATATTACTTATTGCAGAACCATTCTTAAAAGACCCGTCTTTTAAGCGAAGTGTAGTACTTATTTGTAAACACAGCAATGAGGAAGGCACTTTTGGTTTCAGCCTTACCAAAAGATTAGATACAACATTGGATGAAATAATTGAAGACATGGAAAACTGGGGATTGGCCATTTTTTTGGGCGGGCCGGTGCATACGGATACTTTACACTATATACACCAGTACCCCGAATATTTTGATGATGCATTAAAAATTGCAGACAATGTATACTGGGGCGGTGATTTTGAGAAAATGAAAACACTTATAAAAGATGGAACGTTGGACACTAATAAAATAAAATTCTTTTTAGGATATAGTGGCTGGAGCGAAAATCAATTAAAAACAGAAATGGAAGAAAATAGTTGGATAACAACCTTATCATCTAAAGAGATAATTTTTGATACCCATGCAGACAATATCTGGAACGCTTGCCTTACTCAACTGGGAGGAAAATATAAAATGATGATTCATTTTCCAACAGATCCACAGTTGAATTGAAAATACAGCCTCCCTAAATCCCTCCACAGGAGGGACTTTAAAGTTTTTAATTACTTATAGTAATTTACAGTTTCACTTTTATACTTTTATAATTTGCTATACAAACTGCTTCATTTCCCTGCAAAACTAGCACTACACATATGGTGTAGGAATTTGCGTATAAATTCAAAAGATATTTTAAATGCAGATGGTCCATTATTGATTGCTGCTAATCATCCCAATTCTTTTTTAGATGCCATTTTACTATGCAGCATTTTTAAACAACCTATTTATTCGCTTGCAAGAGGCGATGCTTTTAAGAATAATTTTGTTGCAAAAATATTGCGTGCTTTAAATATGTTTCCTGTGTATCGTGTAAGCGAAGGAGTAGAAAACTTAGAAGAAAACTATAAAACCTTTGATGATTGTATCAAAATATTTAAGAAGAATGGCATTGTACTTATTTTTAGTGAAGGGAAATGTATAAATGAATGGAACCTTCGTCCACTTAAAAAAGGTACCGCTCGTTTGGCTATTACCGCTTGGGAACAAGGTATACCATTAAAAATAATTCCCACTGGCATAAACTATCACTCGTTTACCAACGTTGGGAAAAACGTACAATTAAATTTTGGAGAAATTATTTCGCTAGAAAATATTGGTTTTAAAAATGAAGATGTGTTTGGTACAAAAATTCAAACATTTAATATTGTTTTAAAATCTCAATTGGAAAAATTGGTCATACAAATAAAGCCAGTCGATGAAAATAAAATCAAGCAAGCTTTTGAAAAAAAAGTTTCCTCCATTAAAAAAGTATTACTTTTCCTTCCTGCACTTGGTGGTTACATACTACATGCGCCCTTGTACTTACCTGTACAAAAATTTGCGTTTAAAAAGTTTGGTAAAATAGATCACTATGATTCTGTGGTAGTAGGTTTATTGTTTTTGCTATACCCTTTTTACTTGCTGCTCATTGCAATCATTGTTTATTTTCTTATGGTTGGTTGGTGGTGGTCAAGTATTTTTATATTGATACCATTTATGGCATGGAGCTATGTACAAATAAAAAGGCAATACTAAATTATTTTATCTTTTAATGGGCCTTTTTAATAATAGGCAAATATTCAAACGCAAAAAATAGAGCCAACCTCAATTAGTTGGCTCTATTTTTTTTACCTTATACCCTTTACTATTTTTTTATATTTAAACTTCTATTAATGGTAAATCCCATTGCAAAATTGCCATCTTTTATACTACTGTTGTTTCTTGCCAATTGATCAATATTAGAAGCATCTGTGGTACTTCCTATAAAGAACTGAAATTGGTGGCCACCTGTATTTATTTCGATGCCTACTGATAAAAGATCGGGATTATAATTAAGGATTGAACCATTTTTGGTAATCAGGTTTTCATGCATATTCAATTGGCGAGTATATTCAAAAGTTACGTTTAAAGTACTTTTTACCTTATATTTTCCTGCAAGGCCTAAAGAAAATACTTCGTTGCTATTGTTAATTCCATAAGGCACAACATTAAAGTGAATCCATGTTGGAATTAATTCAAGCGAAAACTTATCTGTAAGCTTACGTGCAATTAACAACTGATTTAAAAATGCAATCTTATTACCGGCAAATTCATTGTCGGGATCTTTGGCGGTATTCATATTTATCATAGAATACAATGCTACAGAAACAGGGATGTTTTTTGAACCCGTTTGCTGGCGCAATAATTTTATTTTTGTAAACGCTTCATACCTAGAACGACCTGCCGCTGCAACCCCTAGGTTTAAATAACTGATGGGTGAATAATCAAAAGATAAATAAGTATTGGCAACACCAGAATTGAGGCCAAACAATTGAGCAAGGTTTTGCTTTCCTTCTCCTTTGTTCCAAATATTGCTAAAATGGTGAGATATCAAAAACTGCAAGGCACCTGGGCTTGTCATTTCTGTGCTCTGCATATTAATTATTTTTGTAGAGTTAAAAGTAGCCCTGGTAAATTTTTGTTTTGGGGCATCCTTTTTTTCTGTTTCGGTAACATCCTGTGCTGTTGTTATTGTCACAAAGCAAAAGCAAAAAATAAGAAGCGATAATATCTTTTTCATAATGTTTAATTTTTAGTAACGTGTAATCTTAATTTTTAATCTCTGGTTTATTACTGTGGTTGTCCTTGAGCAATCCATTCTTTGAAAAGATTAACCGTACAACTACTTAAGCTCAACGTGCCACCTGGGTGGCCACTGTTGCCACTACTATTTACCATGGTAGTTAATACGTCTTTTTTTGCAACCATTTTACTGTAATCTATGTTTGCGGCTATACCACCATGACAAGTAGACCCTTTGCATGTTGATGTGTAAAGTGGTAAAATTTTAGAGGTATAGGTTATTGTACCAGTAACCGTACACCCACCTCCATCATCTTTTGCACCTTCATCTATCCATTTTTTAATGATGGCTTTTTGGTTGTTTGTTAAATCTATTGATCCAGCTCCAGGATGTATTCCTCCATTTACCCAAGCATTAAATAACCCCACCCTTCCCAGAATTACATCATAAAAAATGGTATCTGCATGAGAAAACTGAACTGCCCTAGTAGCTATACCGTTATTGTGACAACCACAACCTCCAGCAACCATTATTGGCACTACATCTCCCCTAAAAGAGGTTTTAGGCTCTGTAAGAATATCTTCTTTATTTTTATAACAGGATGACAAGAGATAAACAAGCATTGATGTCATCATGGCCATTGTTATTACTATCTTTTTCATGTTGCTTAAATTTTAGTATGATTTTATCAATTATTGTTTAATGATAGTTCCCGTTTTTCTGTATTTAAAAATACCCGCATTGGCAGTTCCATATTTCCAAATTGTAGGTATATTAGGATCGCCAAAATACCAAGCTTTTATTAGGGCTACTTCATTGGGTTTAAGACCTCCATCACCATAAGCCATATCTCCTTGATGGGTTGTTGCATAAACACCCGTAAAAGGATTAGCCAATAAAATTGTAGAGTCTATTCTTGAAATCAATGAGCTTGTAACATTCAAATAATTTCCTTTTGAATAATATGCTGTTAAAGTAATTGGATTTGTATATTGTACACTTGTGTTACTCCTTGCACTTTTTGGATACATAATGTCCATCAAAATATCGTCGTAACTATTTAACGGACCTCTTGTGCTTAGTGCAGAACGTGGTGTTGTCAATGTTTTCCATGGCCTGAAACTAGCATTTGCTAGTGTATCAGTATAAAACTTTTTCACGCTATCCTTATATGCTGTCCAAACCTGGTTGCGCAATGTTTCATTAGAAAGCTGGCAATACACCGTTGCCAATCCTGTAATTGGATTGAGGTAAATATATGTAGACGTATCTGCAGAAGTTAAGCCAGCAATTAATCCTTTTCTTGCCCATCCGCCTGTAGCAGTAGCTTGATTGTGACAATTAGCAGAGCCACAACCTGAAATGATTAATGCGATTGCAGCGGGCCTAAAATCATTATAGTCTGGTCTTTCTTTAGCACCATTTTTTATCCAGTTATAAATAATGGATTTATCGGTAATTCCCATTTCATGGTTAGAGTTTACTGGCGGCATGGCTTTATTAAAGTCATTGGTAGTAAGATACTCCCATAGTTTACTGTTTTCTGGGTTACCTGCACTCACATAATTCATAATTTCTGGATAGGTATCAAACTTAGGTTTTATTGGTCCTCCATGACAGTTTGAAGTGGCACAATATTCATGCAAAATGGTTTGTACCCCTCTAAATTTTATTTGGTCATTTACATCGGGTACTGCATCAGCAGGCGTAATTGTATTGTTTTCATAAAATGAAGCATAAATGGTGGAGTCGGCAGTATTCTTAAACGATCTGTCGAGTTTTTTTATAAAGTCTCCTTCTTTTTTACACTGCATTAAAGAAGCAGATACAAACATCACAAGAAGAAAAAGGGTAATTGCTTTTATTAATGATATTTTTTTCATAAAAATTATTTTCAGGTTGAAAGTTGTTTCTATTAAAACTCTTTATATGAGTTTCAAAGTCAAAAATACTTAAGCCTATTTTACAGTTTTATGACATTTGATTGTCTCTTTTGTGATTCAAATCACTTTTTTTCGTAATAACGGTCATGAATGAGTAAAAATCGTTTGGATAAATTGCAAGTAGATTTTACAAAAAAAAAATGATAAAAATGGGAGACAATAATAATTCAAATGATAAATCACGTCGCTGGTTTTTATCATTATTTACAGCAATTAATAAGAAAGAAGCCAAACCTGAAATGGTAAAAATGCTTACCGCCGATGGGAAATTAGTAGAAATAGAAAAATCAGTTTTAGAAGCTGCTACTAAAAAACAAAAATCGAGTAATAAAGAAATTTTTGACTGGATGAATAACCCATCTAAATGACAACAGAAACTTTCAAAACTAACGTATGGATAAGCTAGAAGAAATACAAGATAGCGGCAGGCGGGGATTTTTAAAAACCGCCGCAATTGCAACAGCTATTACCGCCACTTGTGGCAGTTTAGCTTGCTCATGTTCCTCAAAAAAAGCTGCTGCCCCCGAAAAAATAAGACTGCTCTCCCCCGATGGTGAAATTGTAGAAATTGATTCTACTTATTTAAACCATCATGAAACCATGGCTGTTTTATCTCAGCACGAACAACGGATAGGCATACCAGGAAAAAAATTTGTAATGGTAGTGGATTTATCTCGGTGCAAAAATGCTCGTAAATGTGTAACAGCTTGCCAAAAACACCATTACAGGCCCGAAGAAACAGAATGGCTTACCGTAAAATTAATGAAGGACAGCGACAAAGCTGCTCCCTATTGGTTTCCCAAACAGTGTTTTCATTGCGACAATCCACCTTGTGTAAAAGTGTGCCCGGTAGATGCTACTTTTAAAAGAGATGATGGATTGGTACTAATAGACAATGACAGGTGCATTGGTTGTAAATTTTGTATGGCCGCTTGCCCATACTCTACCAGGGTATTTAATTGGGATGAGCCAGATATGCCATTTGATATAAAAAGCTTGGCATACAATGCCGAAACAGGCGTACCTGCAAAAGTAGGCACTGTAGAAAAATGCGATTTCTGCCCAGATAGAACCAGAGAAGGTTTACTACCCCCATGTGTAGAAGCATGCCCTAATGGTGTATTTTATTTTGGTGATGAAAATGAAGATACCGTAACCAATGGAGATGAAACAGTAAGCTTTAGCCAATTAATAAAAGATAGAGCAGCATATAGATTTATGGAAGATCTTGGAACAAAGCCAAGGGTGTATTACTTACCACCAAAAGACAGACAATTTCCTGTAGAAAGAGGTTATGAAAATCTTTCAGATAAATTAAAAGATAGATTTAAAGATGTAATGGAAAATAATAGCAAATAGAAAAGAACCATTCATTACAAATTAACAACTAATTATTTTTATTATGGAACTCAATAAATATCAACAAGAAATTTTCGATTTGCAACGACCCGTAATTGAAAAATTTGGTAAAAGAACTTGGGGTTGGACTTTCTTTTTTCTATTATGGATTTTGGTTGGTGGTTATGCTCTGTATTTGCAAATTGCCGAAGGGCATACCGTAACCGGCATGAGGGACAATGTAGTATGGGGGCTTTACATAGCCAATTTTATCTTCTTTATTGGCATTAGTTATGCAGGTGCCGTTATATCTGGCATATTACATATTTTAAAAGTAGAGTGGCGTAAACCTATTATTAGAATTGCCGAAATGATAACAGTTATTTCTACCATTATTGGACCCATTTATATTCTACTGTGTGTTGGCAGATTAGATAGGTTGCATCATCTTTTTTTGTATCCAAGATTACAATCTCCTATTACTTGGGATGTTTTTGCCATTGCTACTTATTTTACAGGAAGTGTTATTTTTCTTTATCTCGCATTAATAAAAGATTTTGCTATATATCGAGATGCACTGCTCCATATTCCAAAATGGAAACAAAAAATGTATAAGGTATTAGCCATTGGGTACAGGGGTACGCCAAGTCAAAAAAGACATATAAAAATCTCCACCAATTTAATGGCAATTATGATTGTACCACTTGCAATCATTGTTCACTCCGTGCTTTCTTGGATTTTTGGAATGACCCTTAGACCCGGCTGGCATAGTACCATTTTTGGGCCCTATTTTGTACTGGCAGCCATTTACTCTGGTACCGGTGTACTAATAATGGCTATGTGGGTGTATCGTAAAATGTATAAACTAGATAGCCTGCTTACCGACAAACATTTTGTTTATTTAGGATACATTATGATGGCCCTGGGTGCAGGATACGGTTACTTTACATTTTCCGAATATTTAACAGATTGGTTTAGCTCAGAAAGATGGAATAGCGAGGTTATCGAAAAATTATTTAATCCTGCAAAATATGGCTGGTGGTTTTTATTTGCTAACGTTGCAGGTATTATATTACCCATATTCATCGTTGCTTTTCCTAAAACTAGAAAACCAAATTGGATTGCCCTTGCATCATTTTTTATGGTAATAGCGCTTTGGGTAAAACGGTACCTTATCATTGTACCTACCCTTGAAACTCCATTGTTACCTATGCAAGATACCAGAATGGAATATGTAAAATATTCAGCTACTTGGGTAGAATGGGCATTAACATTTGCGGGGATTGCCAGTTTCTTTTTATTTTTTACACTATTTTCAAAATTTATTCCAATAATACCAGTATCTGAATTTGAAGATAAAGAAAACCGAAATGCACCAGTAGGCGAACCAAAAATGGAAACAAAACTTGTACAAGCTTAAAAACATTTGCCACAACAAACATGTTCATCAGCAAATAATAGGAGGTTGAAAACAATAAAACTGTATGTATGAAACAAGTATTTAAAATAGTAAATTATAAAGCGATAATACAAAAAATCCTCGTGCCAACTTTTGTGTTGCTGTTATTAACTTCTAATACTGCTTATGCTCAAACAGATAGTGCCAAAAAAGAAGAACCTGCTGAAGAGACAGGGACCTCTTTAATAGCTCCGTCCATTGAATTTATAACTGTGCAAAAAGGAGATAATACCATTGATTTAAAAACAGCTTTGAAATCTAAAATAAAGGGCAGTTTCATTAAACTTCCGTTATTAAAAGTTAGCTTTTTTCATATAAACGGAACAACAGAAACAGCACTTGGGTTTAGGATAACCGATAAAAATGGCAAAGCAGATTTCAACATTAAAGCCGATTCTTTAAAAACGGATGACGAAGGAAAATTACACTTTAAAGCAGTATTTGCAGGCAACAAACAAATGGATGCTGCAGAAGGAGAAATGACCATTAAAAGAGCAAGATTAGAAATTACACCCATAAAAGATGATTCCTTAATAACGGTACAAGTAAAATTAATTGATATAGGTACAGGAACAGAAAAACCAGTACCAGAGACGGTGTTAGGAATATTTATGCACAGATTGTTTAATCCCCTAAAAATTGGGGAAGGAACTACAGACGAAAATGGGGAAGCTTCTATAGAAATACCAAGCAATCTCACTGGCGACGAAAAAGGTAATATTACTCTATTGGCAAAGCTAGATGAAAATGAAACCTACGGGAATTTAGAAGCTACCGTTACACAAAAATGGGGTATTCCGCTTTCAGATAAAATGGAATCTCAACAGCGAGCATTGTGGAGTACGCACCCACCTATGTGGATGCTTATTACTTTTATTATTTTAATGTTAGTTGTATGGGGTCATTATATTGTAATTGTCTTCGAATTATTTCGACTCAGAAAAGAAGAACCCCATCAAGCATAAATTTAACTAACCATTAGATACAAGAACGTGTAACTTTATACTCAAACATAAACAATCAAAAACATGAAAAAACTATCATTAATTCTATTCAGTTGTTCTTTCATACTGTTATTATCATTTGTAAATAGCCACCAACCAAAACCTTGGCCAGTACCAGATGCCAGTAAAAACAAAGCTAACCCAGTAGCTAGCAATGCAGCATCCATAGCTACAGGAAAAGCATTGTACAACCAGCATTGTAAATCCTGCCATGGCACAAAAGGTAAAGGCGACGGTACCAAAGCTGCAACATTAGATACAGAGTGTGGCGACTTTACAAGTGCTGCTTTTAAGGCGCAAACAGATGGATCTATTTTTTATAAGACCTCCGAAGGCCGCAAAGACATGCCATCTTACAAAAAGAAGATTCCAGCGGCAAATGATATTTGGGCTGTTGTGAATTATATGAGGACATTTAAATAATTTTTCAATAATTTCAAAAAAGCTATTTCAATAATTTGAAACAGCTTTTTCATTTTTATGAGAATAAATTTTTTGCCTCTATTTCAATTGTAAAATTTATTTTATTACTATCTCAAAAACTAAATCAAAATTATTCTTTATAGCATTATCCCCTAAATCTCCAAAAAAACTTTTAGAGTTATACTTTATTCCAAATTGAGTTCTATTTATTACAAATTTGCCTTTTACTATTTTCGAAGCTTTGTTTGCTGTTATTTGTAGTGGGATGGCTACCTGCTTAGCAATACCTTTTATGGTAAGCTTTCCTTTTGCAATTGCACTGGTAGTATTCAGGTATTTAGTACTTTCTGTTATAAAATTTGCGGTAGGATATTTTTCTACGTCAAAAAAATCCTCTCCTTTTAAATGACTTTCTAAATCTTTATTGTCGTGGCTTATTGAAAGCATATCCAATACAATGATGGCTTTTTTTATACTATCAGATTCCAGTTGTATGCTAGCGTCTTTTAATTGTATTTTACCAGTTAGGCTATAGCCTCCAATTTCGCCATAGCCAGTCCAAGAAATAGACTCACTTTCAATTATGGCATTTTTAGTAATAGGCAGTTTAGATATTGGTTTCATTTTGGAAGAAGCGGTATCTTCTATTAAGTTAGTATTTCCATTTTGGGGAATAGCTTGACTTGGTACTAAAGTATTTTTTGTAGCAGAGGAAACCAACCTTGCCTCTGTTTCTATCGGAGCAATACCTTTTACCAAATTACCATTTTTATCTTTAGCAATAAAGTACCACATGGCATCGCCCGCTGTTAAGCCATCACTCCTGCGCCAGCTTCCGTTATCAACATATACAATTCCTTTTTTTAGTAATCCTCCTTTACAATTATAGCTTTTTTCAAAATCTGTTGGCGTTAAAGTTATTCTTAAATACCAGCCATTTTCGGTGTAAACAAAACTGCCATACTCCACTATTTGTAAATCTTCCTCTGTTTTTATAGTGATGTTGTGTTTCCATATATACATGCTATCTTCTAAAGTAGCATAGCATGGGTTTGGAAAATGGGCAGCCGTAATAACATTAGGTAAATACCTCAACTTGTCAGGAAACAACCGGTTGCCAGGTTTAGTAGCATCGTGATAATTTAAAGAAGATGATGGAGATGCTGCCGTTTGAGAGGTTGATGTGCTGCTTTTTTCTCTATTATTTTTACATGCAGAAAAAAATACAGAAAGTAATAAAATGGTAGAAATGAAAAATGTTGTGTGTTTCATGATTTATATTTTTAAATTTTTGAAACACAAAAATAGATTGCGCAATTACGGATAAAGACCCAACGCATGTTTTGACACTTATTGCATAAATTATTGCATATCATATAATTATGATATCAACTTCTTAATTTGACACTTCTAATTTTAGTTATTTTTCTGCTTTGGGGACCGTTCCCGTTATTTCTTTAAAAATCCTATTGAAAGTAGATTTTGAATTGAAGCCGCAATCGTAAGCCAAACCCACAATAGAAAGGTTATCATACTTGCCTGATGATCTTCTTTCTTTAAAAAGGTTTACTCTATATTCATTTATAAAAAAGGAGAAGCTTTTGCCGAGCCCATTATTAATATTTGTAGAAATCGTTTTTGTACTGTACCCGAGTTTTGAAGCTATATCTGCAATAGTAAGGTTTTCGTTTAAATATAGTTTCTCCTTTTCTACAATGGCAATTATTTTTTGCAATATATCAGTATTTACTTCTTTGGGTTTAGTTGGTACATTTTCAGGTTTAATAGTTTCGTTATTCAATACTTCTTTCACCGCTTCTACATTGGCCTTCATATCAAATTCCAAGGCCGTCTCTTTCACTACTGATTGAATATTGTGTTGTATGTCAATTAAACTATTTTGTTTTATTGCAAAAATGGCTATGATGAAAATAATTACATACCGAATAAAATCACTTGGAAAATAATTGGTATTGGATTTAAAAGAATAGGATATTATTAAAAAAAAGATGGACAACATGTAATACCCCATAAAAACATATAATATTTTTTTTAACCAAAGCATTGCAATTCGATCGCTATTAGAATAAAAATTGTTGAGCAATTGTTTATACTTTTTAATTTCTATAAACGATAAGTATACATAAAAAGCTACCGAAAAATAAACCGCAATATTTTGAATAGGATTTATGAGGGGTTCATATATTTTTGAATAGATGTTGTATTTATCCGCTGTTTTTTGCACAAAGCAAACCAAATAAACTACAAATTGAATGAGAAGCGGTAGAAGGTGCAAAAATAATTTTGAAGTATTTATTTTTGTATTGTTCAGCAGTGTTCTTACATAAAGAAATAAAAACGGTCCGATGCCGAGGGAGAAAATTACAGGTAAAAAGTAGAGTTCATTTTTTTGCGCATAAATTTCACTTTCTATCAAAAAATTGTGGAATAATGACCCCACACAAATTAAAACCAAAAAGGCTAAGTAAAAATTAGCCTTTTTGTTTGTTTTATCAAAAAATAAAATAAGGGATGTAAAGAGACCTACAACAATACCAACCATCAAAAAAATTACAGAGATGGAAAAAGTAATTGTCATCCTTTACAAAATGAAGTATATTAAATTAGTAGTAATTCAAGTAAATTAATGGAGTGAAAGTATAATAGCTATTGGTATTATAGTTGCTCAGCAGCTCCTTCTACCAACACCGTAGTCTTGTTATTCAATACTTCTACAAATCCACTCTTTATAGTGTATGATTCTGTATTGGTTTTGTCTTTTAAAATTTTAAGCTTGCCATTTTTTAGGGCACTTACTAGTGGGGCATGTTTGTCTAATACTTCAAACAAACCTGTAATGCCTGGCAATTGTACGCCATACACTTCGCCGCTAAAAATTTTTCTTTCTGGTGTTAATATTTCTAAAGTCATAAGAAGCCCCTCCAAACCTCCCCGAAGGGGAGGCTTACAACTCTGTGATAAAAAACAACTTTTTAAATATTGAATTTTACTTGAGCCTATTTTAAATTGTTAAAAATATTTTATACGTTTCTATAAAAGTTGATTAATGGTATGCTGCACAAGTGAGTGACACAACAATGATGACCAGAGTTTTTCCTTTGCTTGAAAACAAATAATTATTCAATTAAAAAGAACTTTCAAAAATAACAATACAGCACCGTCCTAAGTACCCCCTTCGGGGGACAGGGGGCTTTCTAAGCCAGCGCCGCCGCCATCAATTTCTTACCTTTTTCTATTGCATCTTCCAAAGTACCTACCAAGTTAAATGCTGCTTCTGGATATTCATCAACCTCACCATCCATAATAGCATTGAAACCACGGATCGTATCTTCTATTGGAACCAATACACCTTTCAAACCAGTGAACTGCTCTGCCACAAAGAATGGTTGAGATAAGAAACGTTGTACTTTACGTGCACGGCTTACCACCAATTTATCTTCGTCGCTCAATTCATCCAAACCAAGGATGGCGATGATATCTTGTAATTCCTTATAACGTTGTAAAATCAATTTAACCCTATCGGCTGTATTGTAATGCTCTGCACCTACAATAGCTACTGTAAGAATACGAGAAGTACTATCCAGAGGATCCACCGCTGGGTAAATACCCAAATCGGCAATCTTACGACTCAATACCGTTGTAGCATCCAAATGCGCAAAAGTTGTAGCTGGCGCTGGATCGGTCAAATCATCTGCTGGTACGTAAACCGCTTGTACAGATGTGATAGAACCATTTTTAGTAGAAGTAATACGCTCTTGCATCAATCCCATTTCCGTAGCCAATGTAGGTTGGTAACCCACCGCACTTGGCATACGACCAAGCAATGCCGATACCTCGGAACCAGCCTGTGTAAAACGGAATATATTATCTACGAAAAACAAAATGTCTTTTCCTTGTCCGTCACCTTCACCATCACGGAAATATTCCGCTAGCGTAAGACCACTCAATGCCACACGAGCACGAGCTCCAGGAGGTTCGTTCATTTGTCCGAATACGAAAGTAGCTTTCGAATCTTTTAAACCTTCCATATCTACCGAAGCCAGATCCCATCCACCTTCTTCCATGCTATGTTTAAACTTGTCGCCATAGTTCATGATACCTGCTTCAATCATCTCACGCATCAAGTCATTACCCTCACGAGTACGCTCTCCTACACCAGCAAATACCGATATACCACTATATGCTTTTGCAATATTATTAATCAATTCTTGAATCAATACCGTTTTACCTACACCGGCACCTCCAAACAACCCAATTTTACCACCTTTTGCATAAGGCTCTATCAAATCGATAACTTTAATACCAGTAAACAAAATTTCGTTTGCCGTACTTAGGTCTTCAAACAATGGCGGCTTAGCATGAATAGGGCGGCCACCTTCTTTGCTTACCTGTGGCAAACCATCAATAGCATCGCCAGTTACGTTAAACAAGCGGCCTTTAATATTTTCGCCTACAGGCATCGTAATCGGTCTGCCCGTATCGGTTACTGTTGTACCACGAACCAATCCTTCCGTACCGTCCATTGCAATGGTACGTACGCTGTCTTCTCCTAAATGCTGTTGTACTTCTAGCACCAAAATATCGCCGTTTTCACGTATAAGTTCAAGTGCATTTAAGATTTCTGGAAGTTTAGAATCGTTGTCGAACTGCACGTCCACAACGGCACCAATGATCGATTTTACTTTGCCTGTATTAGCCATATCTATGTATTAAAATAATTGAGGTTTCAAAATTTGCCGCAAAGGTAAGGTTTGAGGCTTGTAAATAAAAATTCCGATGGTATTTTTTTGGGATTTGGGGGTAGTTTGGGGCTGTGGGCGGTTTTGCAGGGGTGGGCGGGGCTTCGGTCTTAATAGTTTATCCCGCAGTATTGGGTGGCTGTTTCGTATATGTATGCAAGCGCATGCCGCACAAGCGACACGCCTTCATATATATACATCGCTCCCCTTGCCTGCCGACGAGAAGGTCCACCGTACATTTCCCGTACATTTTTGTCAGGAGCTCTTCAGCGGTAGTAAATCATTTATGGGCTTTTATGGAAGCGGAGATTTGGAGGATTGGATACAGGGGTTTGATTGTAGCTAAATTAATTAGCCAGTATCTTTTCCGCCCTTGTTGGCATATCATAATACTTCCTATCCATCTATTGCAGCATTGTAAAACTGCCATTGTTGGTATTTAGCACAGGCAAGATACCGACAACAATTCTAACACACCCAATTTGGTTATAATATATATCTCTATCCATGAGCGGAAAGCTACAAAGCAACTCCCATATCAGCCCTTGTAAAGAAATGTGTGCTCGCTTTTGCACCTCTTTTTACACTTCCTCCCCTACCTATTTTACAACTTGGTCTCTCTACTCATATTAGTAAGCTTGTCAAAACCACCACCACAATATCTCGCCCAATAACAAACAACACTTAAGGTTAATTGTTTTAGCAAACCAGCAAATTACCATCAAAAGAAATAAAAAAAATGCTGTAATTTGTAACGCTATGGCTAGAAAGAAAATAACCACAGAGTGATTTAATGAAATACTGCTTTACAGCACACCCAACGGAAAAGTGAAAGTAGAAATATATTTGCAAAACGAAACCATTTGGCTTACCCCACAAAAAATGGCTGATTTGTTTGGGGAGGATAGAATTGTGGTTTCAAAGCATCTTGCCAATATTTACACAGAAAGGGAATTAACCAAAGAAGCAACCTGTGAAAAAATTGCAGAAGTTCAAATTGAGGGAAACAGCGCAGTAAATAGGCTCATCGAATTTTACAACTTAGATGCAATTATTTTGCCCTCTACACTTTCAGAACAACAAAAAATCGCTTATTGTCTTTCTTCCTTAGATGCACTTATCACAGCACAAGCGAAGAAAATAGTACAATTGAAGTTGCATAAAAAAGGGGAGTGATGCAAGGGTTGTTTCCAAAAATATCTGAACTTTGATTTTCGTGATTTAATGATGAATTACGATTGAAAATATAAATATGGGCAAAAAAGATATTATAAATCAAGAAGAATATAGCCAAATACTGCGACAAGCTGTAGCAGAAATACATACTGCTCGCAGCATCATTGCCAAACAAGTAAACAGTGCCAACAATTCGGTGTATTGGAGCTTAGGAAAATTACTTTTTGAGAAACAGTTAGTAGAAGGTTATGGCAGCGGTGTAGTGAAACAATTATCCATTGACCTCAAAAATGAATTTCCAGATATGGGCTTGTCGCCACGCAATTTGTGGGATATGAAGCGGTTTTATGAACGCTATAATTTAGCCGATGCAAAACTGCGACGCAGCGTCGCAGTTTTGCCGTGGCGACATAACACATTGCTACTTAATAAAGCACAATCGCTTGATGCTGTTGAGTTTTACGCAAACGAAGTCCTTACAAAAGGTTGGAGCAGAGATATATTGCTCAACGCCATAAAAATGGACAGTTATGCCTACGCACAAAAGCAAATAAAGTCGCATAATTTTAGCGAAACCCTTCCTGCCATTGATGCCGATTATGCTAACGAAGTGTTTAAAGACGCTTATAATCTTGGTTTCTTAGGAATAACCGAACACGCTAAAGAATTGGAGTTAGAAAAGCGACTGGTAGAAAAAATAAAATCGTTTGTGTTGGAGTTGGGCAAAGGATTTACTTTCATAGGTAACCAATACCATTTAGAGTACAACAATAAAGAATATTTTGTAGATATGCTTTTTTTTCATCGTGGTTTGCGTTCATTGGTAGCCATTGAATTAAAAATTGGAAGTTTCAAAGCCGAATATGCCGGTAAAATGAATTTGTATTTGTCACTACTTGATAAATTAGAAAAAGGCGAAAACGAAAATCAATCTATTGGTATTATCCTTTGTGCCGACAAAGATCATTTAGATGTAGAAATTGCTTTGCAAGACATAAACAAACCAATTGCTGTAGCAGAGTATCAATTGTTGTTACCAAAAGATGAATTGCAAGAACTACTAATAAAAGAATTTAAAGCCATTAAAGAAAATAATGAAGAAAATAAATGACAAATGTAGCTCAACAACAACTGGGTGCAACGACCAGCCATAACAAAACACTTGAAAAATATTTTTGAATCTGGTGAATTAAGCGAGCCAGTGGTTAGTTCCATTTTGGAACATACCACTCCAAACGGGACAATTTCCGCCATTGCTAGCATATCATAATACTTCGTATCCCTATATTGAAACTTTGTAAAACTGCCATAGTTGGTATATAACATAGGCAGCCTACCAACAACAATTGTAACGTTCCCAATGGGGTTATAATATTTTACAAAGAGAACGGATTTTTACAATCGTATTTTTTTTTATTTCTACATCCATGTAAATTGCAATACCAAAAATGATACAATGAAAATGATTTTTATAGGCTTATGTATGATAAGCCCCATTTTAATGATTGCACAAGTTAAACCTGCTGTTGCCAAAAAAAAAGTTCTTTGTAATCCGCTTGTAATTGGGTCAATTCCTAAAAAAGCACTTAGCTTTCAATATGAGTTACAAAGCGGCTTTAGTAACAATTATTCCGAAAAATATGGCTTTCCCATTACTATCAAGCCAAGTACCATTAATAATGTACAAAGCTTCCGGCTTAATTATTACAAGAACATTATTACCAAACCTAAAGGCTATGTTACATTAGATATGGGCTATTGGTATAGCAAATATGCTGTTTCCAATACAAGTCCTGCTTCAGTATTTATAAAAGATTTTAATAACAATAGTTTTCATTCTTTTACTGCATCTACCAATATTTTTAAGCCCATCAGTGCCAAAAATTTTATCCTTATCAATGCCAGTGTAGAGCTAAACGGAAATGGTAAGTCATTTGAAAAAATAGGCGCAAGAAACATTTTTGCAGGTGGGGCAGCTATATATGGATGGAAAAAAGGAATTTCAAGCATGGTGGGCGTTGGTGTATTAAGAGCTTACAGGCTGGGAAGGGTGATTCATATACCTGCTTTATTAATGAATAGAAACTTTAACCCAAAATGGGGTATAGAAATGCTGCTGCCAGCAAGGGCTGTAGTGAGGTATACCCCAAACAAGAAAAATATTTATACTGCAGGATTTGATTTAGAAGGTGGCCAATTTGCATACGCAAGTAATAATGCTGCTTTAAATAATACTTTTTTTCAAAGAGGAGAAATAAGGCCAAAACTTGGATGGGAAAGAGCGTTGGGTAAAAACACAAAATTTACTACCAATGCCGGAATAAGATTAAATGGTAGAATGGATTTTGCGAGCAAGTATGATGGTGAAGATCTAGTGGTTGAAAATACGCCAGCTACTAACTTTTTTGTAAATATTGGCTTTCATATTGTGAATTTAAAAACAAAAGCAAAAAAGAAATAATTTTTTTAAATTAGTTTCAATATTTACCATTTTTAGTTTCTGTTGCTCACCTTTGATATTAGTTAGGAACCATTACTTCTGCCCCCTTTCATTTGGTGTAGGACTAGGTATTTGATAAATTGAAATACCCATAAACATTTACATTGGACTGCAGCAGAAATCCAGCCTACTATAGATTGGCTTTTTTTCTCTCCCCACCGTATATCCACTGCTCCGTGGCTACCTGCGGCTCACTTGATAAATTAAAACCTCTCTACTATTGGCTTTTACCCATCTTTTCATACCCTATCTTTGCCACAGCTTATCCAAAGGCCATACGCTACATTTTAATTTATGAATAACATGCGCTACAAAACATTACTCTTCGTTTTACTTTTTTTAATCGCTGGCATGCACACAAATGCACAAACATGTACATCATTACATAAAGGGAAATTTAGGCTTAGGGATAAAGAAAATGTGGTTTCCATTATTACAAGAAACGAAAAATATCAAACGGAAGTAAATCCTGATTTCAATTTGGTTTTTAGCATAACATGGGTAAGTGAGTGCACTTATGAGTTGAGGCCTGTAAAAGTAATCAAGGGGGATGCTTCCATTTTAGAGCAAAATATTATTGTGACGGTAGAAATAGTAGAAATAAAAAAGCATGGCTATAAAGCCTTTTGTACTACCAATATATCTGAAGAGACAAATACATTTATAATAGAACGCTTAGAATAAAACATAAGTAATAATAACAGCTTTTTTAGTATTGCGGGCAAGATGATTCCACACTTGTTAGAATATATGATTACTTCCCGTTCCGCCGTTGCAGCATTTTAAAACCACCGTTTTTTTTATGCAGTGCAGACAAACAGCCAGCATACCAACAATAGTTGTTGTGCTCCCAATTTGGTTTTAATATTTTATTTATCTCCAGCAACGGAGAGCTACAAAGCGGCTCACTTATCTGCACTTTTAAAGAAAAGAGTGTTGGCTTTTGCGCAAAAAGGAATACGCAAAATATTAAACCATAACTTGGTGTTTTTTTACACATGCTTTTTTCTTCTGCATCACTTTAATCTTTGCACCTGTTTACATTTCAAATATTGAAAACAATAACTAAGCAATGTTTACAAGAATCTTTTAAAAATTATTTATATTTACTTTAGTGCAATCATCAACAAAACTTTAACCCATGCCTGCCATAAATACAATCAATGAAGTGTTGGAAGCATTGGATACCATCATTATACAATCGGAAGAAAACAATGATACCGCTGGCTACTTTGCTGCATTGTACCTCAAAGTAACACGCAGGGTAAAACAAGGTATTGCAAACAATGAATTTGAAGATGGACCCCGCATGGAAAAATTGGATGTGGTTTTTGCCAATAGATATTTGGAGGCCTACTTTGCTTGGAAACAAAACCAACCCACTACTGCTTCATGGAAAAAAGCATTTGACAAAACAACTGATTATTGGCCTATTGTGTTACAGCATTTGTTGCTAGGTATGAATGCACATATTAATCTCGACCTAGGGATAGCAGCGGCAGCAATATCAAAAGCTGAAGATATATACAGCCTTCAAAATGATTTTAATAAAATAAATACCATCTTGTCATCGTTGGTTAACGAAGTACAAAACGATCTTACCAATATTTGGCCAAGGCTGAAATGGATTCTACAGCGCACCGCAAAGGTTGATGATTTTATGATAGACTACAGTATGAAGCTAAGCAGAGAGGGAGCATGGAAATTTGCAGTAAGTATTGCAGATAAACAATCAGATGAATTGGATTCCTTGATTGCTGCAAGAGATATGAAAGTTGCCGAAAAAACCAACATAATTACCCATGATGGTTTTTGGGCAAGCCTAATTTTGGGCATCATACGCTTGGGTGAACGTGGCACCGTAAAACAAAAAATAGAAAAGTTGAAAGGGTGAGTTAAAAGAGGATTATCGAAACAGCGTTATCATGAATATTATATGCTTACAGATAAAATTAGTGTAGAGAAATACTACGCTTACAATTTTTAACTTATTTTTTATTTTAAAATATTAAGCCAATATTAAAAATACCTCGCTAGCAATACTTTACAATTTGTATTCATTAATTTATACCTTTGGTTACAAACGATTTTACTATGCAAAGTATAGAAGCATCTGAGCTTATCATTAATAGTCGTGGGGCCATTTATCATTTAGATGTAAGGCCTGAAGAAATAGCCAATACAATAATTGTAGTAGGTGATCCTGATAGGGTAGAAAAAGTAAGTGCTCATTTTGACAAGATAGAGCATACATTAAAACACAGGGAGTTTATTACCCATACTGGTTATATAGGTAAAAAACATTTATCGGTCATATCTACAGGCATTGGTCCCGATAATATTGATATTGTGTTTAATGAACTGGATGCTTTGGTGAATATAGATTTTAATACAAGGCAAATAAAAGAAAAACTCACCAAATTAAACATCATTAGGTTTGGTACATCTGGTTCTTTGCAGGCAGATATTCCCGTAGATAGTTTTGTAGCTTCTACCCATGGATTGGGTTTGGATAATCTACTCAATTTCTACAGCTACGAAAAAACAGTTGATGATAAAGAAATGGAAGAAGCGTTTATTTCCCAAACAAATTTAGAGACAACCATAACCATTCCATACGCCTTTAGCGGTAGCGATATACTATTGCAAAAATTTGGAGAAAATTTTCACAAAGGCATTACAGTAACTTGCCCAGGTTTTTTTGGTCCACAAGGAAGGGTGTTGCGTTTGGGTTTGAGTAGTCCTGGCTTGGTAGATAAACTAACTCATTTTAATTTTAATAGTCATCGAATCACTAACTTTGAAATGGAAACATCGGCCATTTATGGATTGGGAAAATTGATGGGGCATGAATGCTTAAGTGTAAATGCCATCATAGCAAATAGAGTGGCAAAAGAATTTTCTAAAGACAGCAATGCCGCCGTAGAAAAATTAATCAAACAATCACTAGAGGCTTTAACGGTATAAAAATATACAAATGATTGCAAGCAAAACAATACCGGATTTTTCTTTACCACCCCATGTAGATCAAGTGGGCGTTGAAGAGAGAGCCGCTCGATTTACCAAGCGCAGCATAAAAAACGAAACCAAATTAAATGGTTTGTTGCTTGCACTTAATATGATAGACCTTACAACCTTAGAAGGAAAAGATACAGAAGGAAAGGTGAAACAACTATGTTACAAGGCCATTCATTTGCATGATAGTTACCCGGGCTTACCCACCGTGGCGGCCATATGTGTGTATCCATCTATGGTAAAAGTTGCCAAAAAAGCATTGGGAGATTCTGGAGTAAAAGTAGCCTCTGTTGCTACTGCTTTCCCTAGCGGACAAGCGCCACTCGATATAAAAATAAGAGATACAAAATATGCTGTACAAAATGGTGCCGATGAAGTGGACATGGTTATCTCTAGGGGTAAATTTTTAGAAGGTGAATACAATTTTGTGTTTGATGAAATAGCTTCTATCAAAGAAGCTTGTGGAGAAGCACGGTTAAAAGTAATTTTAGAAACAGGCGAATTGGTTACTTATGACAAAGTGCGCAAGGCAAGTGATATAGCCATGTATGCAGGTGCCGATTTTATAAAAACATCTACTGGAAAAATTTCTCCTGCTGCAACAATGCCTGTTACCTTGGTAATGCTGGAAGCCATTCGTGATTTTTATTATAAAACGGGGAAAAAGATTGCTATGAAACCTGCAGGAGGTATTTCGAAATCGAAGCTGGCATTGCATTATTTGGTTATGTTGAACGAAACCCTTGGCGAAGGCTGGATGAACAATGAATGGTTTAGATTTGGTGCCAGCAGTTTGGCAAATGATATTTTGATGCAGTTGATGAAACAGAGAACAGGCGTATATCAATCGGCAAATTATTTTTCAATTGATTGATTTCTCACAAATAAATTAAAATTTTATGCAAGTACAAGCACCATTAAGTAATCTTCAAAAGGAATTACTAAAGCTATATACTTCAAATGTATCAGAAACAGATTTACTGACAATAAAACGTTTTCTGGTAAAGTTCTTTGCTGAAAAAGCAATTACGGAAGCTGATAAAATTTGGGATGAGAAAGGATATTCCAACGAAACAATGAAAAATTGGTTGAACGAAGACAATGTAGACTATGGCAAATAAAATTGTAGTAGATACAAATGCACTTGTATCATCTTTATCCTCCAAATCGGTATTTCACAAATTGATACGTTTGATCTTAAATGAAGATGTAAGTATGTTTGTAACTGATGAAATAATGTTTGAGTATGAAGAAATTCTACACAAAAAATATTCAGTAACAGTTGCGCAAAACTTTTTATCAGCATTAAAAGAAATACCAACTGTTGAATATGTAAATATCTATTTTAAATGGAATTTACTAGCACAAGATGAGGATGATAATAAATTTGTTGATTGTTACCTAGCTGCAAATGCAGAATACTTAATTACAAATGATATAGGTTACAACATTTTAAAAAGTATAGACTTTCCAAAAGTTAATCTTTTTACACTGGAAGAATTTTTAAACCTACATTAAAATAAAAAAAACACAATTGGTTATTACTTAACTAGGTGAAAAATAAAACCCATGGCTAAAGCAAAAAACAATACGATTAAATTAAAGTTTGATTCTGCCAGAAATTTGGCTCCTGCATTGGAAAGTAAAAGCGCTGCAAAAATAGATGAGCAGTACGATTTGTTTATCAACGGTAAATTTGAAAAGCCGATGAGCAAAAAATATTTTGCAGCCATCAATCCGGCTACAGAAGAAAAACTTTCGATGATAGCAGAAGCCAATACCGCAGACGTAAACAAAGCAGTGAAAGCAGCAAGAACAGCCTATGATAAAACTTGGAAAAAAATGCCGCCTGCAGAAAGGGCCAAATATATTTACCGCATTGCCAGAATGGTACAGGAAAAGGCAAGAGAATTTGCCATAATAGAAACGCTTGATGGAGGAAAACCCATTAGAGAAAGTAGGGATTTTGATGTTCCTACTGCTGCCAATCATTTTTTTTATTATGCAGGATGGGCTGATAAATTGGAATATGCTTTTCCCAATCGTACAACAGAACCATTGGGTGTAGCAGGCCAAATCATTCCTTGGAATTTCCCGTTACTAATGGCAGCTTGGAAAATAGCACCTGCACTTGCATGTGGTAATACGGTTGTTTTAAAACCTGCAGAAAATACTTCGCTCACAGCTTTAAAATTGGCAGAAATAATACAGGAAGCAGACTTACCGCCCGGAGTTGTAAATATTATAAGCGGGGCTGGGGCTACAGGTGCAGCTATCGTAAACCATTCCGATGTAAACAAAATTGCATTCACTGGTTCTACCGATGTTGGAAAAATAATTCAGCGGGCCATAGCAGGTACCAATAAAAAAGCAACACTAGAGCTAGGCGGCAAAGCTGCCAATATTATTTTTGATGATGCACCAATTGATCAAGCAGTAGAAGGTGTTATCAATGGAATATTTTTTAACCAAGGTCATGTATGTTGCGCTGGCTCTAGGCTATACGTACAGGAGTCTGTTTTTAAAGAAGTGGTGCGTAAATTAAAAGACAGGCTAGAAACGTTGATTGTGGGAGATCCGATGGATAAGAATACCGATATAGGCGCCATCAATTCGAAAGCGCAATTGGACATCATTAATAAATATATAAAAATTGGGCAACAAGAAGGAGCAGAAATATACCAAAGCTCATGCGCTATACCAACAAAAGGATTTTTTTGCAGGCCAACTATTTTTACCAATGTTGCACAATCTAACCGAATAGCACAAGAGGAAATTTTTGGACCGGTGCTAACCATTCAAAGTTTTAGAACAGATGATGAAGTGATAGAAAAAGCAAACAACACACCCTACGGTCTATCGGCGGGCGTTTGGACAGACAAGGGTTCTAAAATATTTAACCTTACAACTAAATTAAGGGCTGGTGTAATTTGGGCAAATACATTTAATAAATTTGATCCCACATCACCATTTGGTGGTTATAAAGAAAGTGGATTTGGCAGAGAAGGTGGGTTGCATGGATTGAGTGCTTACTTAAAATAAGCCCCCTCTAACTCCCCCGCAGGGGGAGAATATCTCGAAGATAAAAGCGAAGATTGATGTTATAAAAAAAATTTACCCTCTAGCTAGTTCCACAAAAAGGAGTTGCAGTGAGATCAAAAAAAAAATTATGGCTACAGTAATAAAAAAAGAAAACAGGTTGGAAGTTTTGAAAACATACAAAATTTACATCGGTGGGCAATTCCCAAGAACAGAATCTGGTAGATATTATATTGCTACCAATATAAAAAAAGAAAAACTTGCCAATGTTTGTTTGGGCTCTAGAAAAGATTTTAGAGATGCGGTGGTGGCTGCAAGAAATGCATTTGGAGGTTGGAGCGGCAGGGCAGCATTTAATCGTGGGCAAATTTTATATCGCATTGCAGAAATGCTGGAGGGAAGAAAAGCACAATTCGTGGATGAGTTGATGAAACAAGATGCAACAAAAGTACAAGCAGAAAAAGAAGTAAACCTTTGTATTGACAGATTGATCTATTACAGTGGCTGGTGCGATAAATTTCAGCAAGTGTATAGCGCAGTAAACCCTGTAGCTTCTTCTCATTTCAATTTTTCTGTGCCAGAGCCTACTGGTGTTGTTGCAGCCATCGCTCCCCAAAATACTTCTTTGCTAGGTTTGGTTTCTGTAATGGCAGCCATTATTGCAGGAGGAAATACTTGTATTATTTTAGCTTCCTATTTGAAACCACTTAGTGCAGTCACATTTGCAGAAGTGCTGAATAGCTCTGACTTACCAGGTGGCGTTGTAAATATCATTACGGGAAAAGTAGCAGAACTGGTTCCTTATTTTGCAGATCACATGGATGTGAATGCTACCGTATATTGCGAAGCAGATGCTGCCTCACAAAAAATGATAAAGGAAAAAGCGGCATTAAATGTAAAAAGAATTGTGTTGTACGATACAATAAAATGGCCGGAAGCCAGTGGGCAATCCCCTTATTTTATTATGGACTTTCAAGAAATAAAAACGACTTGGCACCCAATAGAAAATATTGGCGGGGTAAAGGCTGGTTATTAAAACTTGATTTTATTTTCACATAGATTAAGCTATCTTTTCACTGATGGCCACCACAGATTCCAATGCAAGTTTGGCCATACTATCCAAGGACGATTGCCTTTGATCTGCCGACATGCTTTCGTGTGTGGGAATGATATCAGAAATGGTAAGAATGGTTGCGGCCATTTTATTTAAATATTGTGCATTGGCAAACAAGGCAAATGCTTCCATTTCTACCGCTATGCAATTGTTTTGTGCAGCAAGTGCAGGTGTTCCTTGTTTGCTTCTATAAAACACATCGCTCGAATGAATGTTGGTAGCTTTTACGGGGACATTCATTTTTTGAGCAGTTTCATTTATGATGCCATAAGCAATACCTTGGTGTGAAAGTTTGTTTCCCGTTATTTCAAAAGCCTCGCTAGCATAAGTAGATTCGCTAAAGGCATTGTCTACATTTATTACATCATACACTTTTACCGTTCCATCATACCCTCCTGCAGTACCTATACGGATGATGCATTCTACCCCATATTCGTTGTACAATTCGTAAGAATATATTCCAATTGAAGGACAGCCCATACCGCTGGCACCAATGGTTACAACTGTACCTGTATAAGTGCCCGTAAAATAAAAAGCATTGCGGGTACTGCTTACCAATTTAACATCCTGTAACATGGTATCAGCAATGTATTTAGCCCTTAATGGATCGCCAGCAATTAAAACAATTTTTGCTATTTCACCCGGCTTGGCACTAATATGTACACTCATAAGAATAATTTAAAAAAATGAAGATAAATAAATTAATACAATTGAAGAATATTTTTCAATTTAAAATATCATATTGTATAAATGTGTGCATTTAAAAATATAGCAAAGGTTGTCAACCTTTATTGGTAAAGGAATATGTTTGAAATAAAAAAATTGCTCCTGTGCTAGAATTAAAATAAATTCTTCATTAGCATATTCGAAGAAACATGTAATTTTATAACAACTGAAATTCATTTTGAATATTAATAAAAAAATTTTTACTTAACTAAATACGCATGCTAAACATAAAAGATTTTGAAGCCAAATATGAATTATATACAGATGAAGAATTATACAACATTTATAAAAATATAGATAACTACAGCGAGGAGGCTAGTATGGCATTAGACATAGTGCTCACAAAAAAAGGAGGCATAGAGCCGTTAATAAAAAGGTTAGAAACAAAAGCCATTATTGAGCAAGAGAAAAGGAGGATTAGCAAAGAAGCTACATTACTTGGACGTAATGGCGTAGATGTAAGTTTCATAAAAAAAACCACCAACTCGTCTATACTTTCGTTAGAAGAGCTCCATGATGTTATTGAAACAAATGTAGAGAAAGCAGAAGCCGAAGTGGAGGATGCGAAAGTAAATCCTGATACAATAATGAAAAGTCTTTTAGGCTGCGGATTGGCTTCCTTGGTTGGTGGTGCTTTTGTTGCACCACAGTTCATGTATTTTAGAGCTACATCAATATTAATGATAGCAGCCTTGGCATTGATATGTTATGGTATTGTAAAGTTTGTCACCAAAAAATCTTACAACAATACTGCCGTGCTACTATCAAGTTTGATGGCTTTTTTGTTATCTTATATGATAGGTTATTTTATCTATTTTATTTTTGGATTTGTAGGTTGAAATTTTAAAAAAAATGTCATGGCAAACAAAAACCCTCATTGGAAAAAAAGCAAAGGCAAACTAGGCATTATGCAACCGCTCTTAGGTGAATGGATAGCTGAAGCAGATTCGCCGATGGGTAAACTAAAATGCACCCGAAATTTCACCAGCATCCTTGGGGGTAAATATATTGAACTAAAGGCTTCGTGGGAATTTGGTAAAGGCTCGTACAATGAAGTGGCCATTTACGGTATAACAGACGATACACTTTCGTTTTGGTCTTTTACATCGGATGGAAAAAGATCGGAGGGCTATCTATCCGATGGAAAAGATATACACCCAGACGCCATTTGTTTTGAAGCAAAAATGCCAGCAGGTATTGCCAGAATGATTTACTGGCCTAGCGATGACGGAAGCATGCATTGGGCGGTATAATCTAAAGTAAAAAAAGGATGGAACAGGTTTACAGAACATAGTTATCATGCTACGTAAATAGCTAAGTTTTGTACTCATTGGTTGGGTGTATTTAAAATTGTCGTATTTAAAAGTAGATTATAGAAAAAAAAATAACCGCAGAGAAAAGGTGAGCAGAGCGATTACGCTGAGATTTCTCTGCGAAGTCTCTTTTAACTCATTTCTCTGCGGTGAATTAATAAGCGACAATTTTAAATACACTTCATTGGTAGTACAAACGATGCTTAAAAAAACTTTCGTTACTTTTACGCCTATGTCTAAACCCATTATCTGCATTGGAGCTGCATTGGTAGATGAGCTCTTTCATGCAAGAGAAAAAATGCTGATGCATACTACCAACGAAGTAAGTTCTACCCGTACAGCTGGCGGTGTAGCTAGAAATATTGCACACCAATTATCATTATTGGATATTCCAGTGCAACTCATATCTGTTTTTGGCAATGATGCAGATGGCGAATGGCTAAAAAAAACTTGTACAGATACAGGTATGAAATTGGATGCATCTATTACAGCACAGGTGCCTACTGGAAAATACACAGCCATCATCAATACAGATGGCTCCATGTTTACCGCACTATTAACAAATGCTGCTTTACACCTTATTACGCCAGAATATCTACAGGAACAAGAATTGCTTTTATCTGAAGCCGCTTACGTAATGGTAGATGCCAATATTAGCGTGGAGTCTATAAACTGGCTCATACAGTTTACCAATATTCATAAAATAAGAATGATTATTGAACCAGTATCTGTTCCGCCGGCAAAAAAAATAGCTACTGCAAATTTTAATGGCTTGTATCTGATTACGCCCAATGAAGATGAACTACCCGCATTGTGTAGCGATGAAGCCATAACCATAGATGACCAGATAAAAGAATTGCTTGATAGAGGAATACAATATATATGGCTACACAAAGGTATTGATGGCTCTGCATTGTATAAGAAAACAGAAATACTTCAGCTAAATGCTCCCAATGCAAATGTGGTGGATTGTACAGGCGCAGGCGATGGTTCTGTAAGTGGATTTATCTTATCTAAATATTTTGGAAAAGATAATTTGAACAGCCTTCGAACGGCACATACTTTATCTGCCGAAATATTACAGGTAAAAGGTGCTATTGCCACACACCTCAATCAAGAAAAATTATTACAACTGGTTTCTAAATATTACGAAGAATAATGAGTCATCCGCTTATACAAATTTTGCCAGAAGTTGAACAGGCATTGCTACAAGGCAAACCAGTTGTAGCTTTAGAGTCTACCATCATTTCGCATGGTATGCCATACCCCAAAAATGTACAGACAGCGCTTGCTGTAGAGGAAATGGTGAGAGCAAATGGAGCCATACCAGCCACCATTGCCATTATGAATGGTAAATGTTTTGTGGGTCTTTCACCTGAGCAATTGGAATTTTTTGGCAATGCCAACAATGTATGGAAAGTAAGCATTAGAGATTTGCCTTATGTACTTAGTAAAAACTTAAATGGCGCTACCACAGTAGCTGCTACCATGCGTATTGCATCTATAGCTGGCATTTCTATTTTTGTAACCGGTGGTATTGGAGGTGTACATCGAGGTGCTGCTAGCAGTATGGATATTTCTGCAGACCTTACAGAAATGGCACAAACATCTGTAGCCGTTGTTTCTGCTGGTGTAAAATCCATTTTAGATATAGGCCTTACATTAGAATACCTCGAAACAAAAGGAATACCGGTCGTAAGCTTTGGGCAAGATGAATTTCCCAGTTTTTATTCTTCCAAAAGTGGATATACAACGCCCCTACGTTTAGATAGCGCAGCAGAAATTGCAGCTATGCTACAAACCAAATGGGCAATGGGATTAGAAGGTTCGGTTCTCATTGCAAATCCATTGCCCGCTGCACATGAAATACCGCAAGCAGCAATGGAAAAGCACATTCTTACTGCATTGGCAGCGGCAGACAAACAACAAATAAAAGGAAAAGAAGTAACACCCTTTTTATTAAAATATTTAGCAGAACATACCAATGGAGAAAGCCTGCAATCCAACATAGAATTGATCTTACACAATGCAGCGTTGGGAGCAAAAATTGCAGTTGCATTTTCAAATAAATAATTTGTAGGCTTTTTCATAAATAGAGTATGTGAAAGACGAAAATAAATCAATCATTGTTTACACTCCATTGTAGCCAATTTTAGGGGAAGCTCCTTTCAAAAATTCATGATCTTTCAAAAAGGATTCAAAAGTATTGCTACAAAAGAAATTCTAATTTCCTCCTTACATAAAATACTATTCGTAAAAAAACTAATCGTCGAAACCACGATTTTTTTTTCGTAATTTCTTACAATTTGTAGTAGATACGAATTATAATTCGCAATTTATTGTTGTTACTGATAGATAATCAATCCTTTTTGTTGTGGCATTGTATTTGGAAATTAGGTTTCATCTAAGAAATGAAACAATCATTATTAACCAAATAAAAAAATAGGTATGCACAACTTAAGCAATGAATATTTTCAAAATGAGTTTGAAAGTAATAACCAAGAATATTCAAATGAACTATCGCCCGAATTTGAATTTGAGGGAGGTTACAACAACGAATATGCTAACGAGCTCAGCCCCGAATTTGAATTTGAAAATCCAAACTATGAAATGAATGAGTTTGAATTATCACAAGAGTTGATGGAGATATCAAACGAATTTGAATTTACCTCCTGGTTGAAAAAAGCTGCTAAGAAAGCAGCTGGTGCAGCAAGTGGATTTTTGGCAAGTCCTACAGGCCAGCAAGCAATTGGCGCCCTAGGCAGTATTGCCAAAAAAACATTGCCGGGATTAGCATCAAAAGCAGGAGCATGGGCAGGTGGCAAAGTAGGTGGGCTTGTTGGCAAAGCAAATTATGGCCGCCAACTTGGACAAAAATTGGGAAATCAAGGAGCCCAAGCTGCTCTAGACCGCTATCCAGATTTTGTAAAATTCTTAACAGAGGCATTGGGTCATATGAGTCAAGAATTTGAGAATGGAACACTAACATCTGTGAAGCCCGCCATAGTAGCTGCAGCAAAAAAACATTATCCCATTATCTTAAAAGTGAGGGGCACTTTGCGTGCAACACAAGCCAACAATGAATTTGAATTTGAGAACAACAATGAGTTTGAATATAACAACGAATTGTATGGGGAGACTTCTTATGAAATGCAAGGCGAAATAAGCAACAATGAAGGTACTTTTAATGAAATAACAGAGATGGAACTTGCATCTGAATTGCTTTCTATACAAAGCGAAATGGAGCTGGACCAATTTCTAGGAAAGTTATTTAAGAAAGCGGTTGGTGCGGCCAAAAATTTTGCCAGAAGTAGCACCGGTAAAGCCTTGGGAGGAATGCTTAAAGGGCTTGCAAAAAAAGCATTGCCTATAGCAGGTAAGGCATTGGGTAGTTTTATAGCGCCAGGTATTGGCACGGCTATTGGTGGCGCTCTAGGCACAGCCGCTAGTAATTTATTTGAATTAGAATTGGAAGGGCTTAGTGCAGAAGATCGTGAATTTGAAACCGCCAGAGCCTTTGTTCGTTTTGCGGGCAACTCAGCAAAAAGGGCTACTAGTACAAGAGCCTCCAATCCTTCATCTGCAGCAAAAACGGCTATTGTAAATTCTGCAAAAAGATATGCACCAGGTTTACTAGCTAGAAGAAGATATGGTGGTAATATAAATGTTGTTGACCATAGAAATGGAGGGAATATAAATGTGGTTGATCATAGAACTCAAAACAACAATGATTGTAATGCAGGTGATATAGGAGATGCTACTGAAGGTACATGGTACAAAGAAAATGGAAGGATTATTCTAACAGCAAATCAAGAATAAATGACTTCCGTAGATAACTATCCATACGAATATTTGATAAACGAATCTCAATCTTTGATAAGTAGGTTGCAGCAAGTAAAGCCATTTTCGATGACGATGCCCATGGTAAAAGGTGCATCAATTTCTTCAAAAGCACTTAATGAAATTGTAGGATTGCTAGAAAAAGGAAAAAAAGAAATACATCTATCTATTACGCAGTTTATTGAAAAAGTAAATATTGCTAAGCAACAGCAAAAAGGAAGCAATGAATTACAAACTGGATTTACTATTCAAAAACTTCGCTACAATAGCATTCTAGATCAACTGGATATTTTTGCTGATGTATTATCGCAAAGGGGCGAACATGATGTAGGTATTTGGCTAGCCGGATTGGATGTATTGGCAGAAGATGGTTTGGAAGTTTGCAAAAACCATTTCGATATTCCGCCCCTGATGGTTTTTTTAGAGCGTGGGCATGGAGCAGCTATTCGCAGGGCACGTACAAGATTACCAGGTGGAGACGAAAACCCAGTAGCAGTAATACAAATACCAAGACAAAGGATGGTAGGTAGTGGAATAGCATCCTCATTAATACATGAAGTAGGGCATCAAGCAGCAGAAGGGATGGAGCTAACAAAAGGAATAAGAATTGAACTTGGAAACAAAATGCAATCTGCAACAAAAAATAAAGTTGCATGGAAATATTATGAAAGGTGGATCTCAGAAATATTAGCCGACTGTTGGGCAATGGGGCATTTGGGAATATCGGCTACACTTGGTTTAATGGGTGTGGTCACACTTCCTAAATATTTTCAGTTTCGATTAGATTTGGACGACCCCCACCCTGCTCCATATGTACGTGTAAAGCTAAGCTGTGCTTTTGGTAAGGCACTGTTTCCAAACCAACAATGGGACAAGCTTTGGCAAATGTGGCAAATATTTTATTCAACAGATGATTTACCAGCAGATAAAAAAGCAATTCTTACGATGCTAGATGAAGAAGAAAAAAACTTTGTGCAATTGGTATTGAGCTATAAATCCGATTCGTTAAAGGGAAAACAATTGGGACAAATTTTTCCCTATGCGGAAAGGCAACCCGTACAATTGCAAACGCTTTTTCAACAATGGAAAATTGATACAAATTTAATGGAAAGTGCATCCCCTACTATGGTATTTGCAGTACTTGGTCAGGCCAAATTTGACCAAACAATCAATGCAGTAGAAGAAAATAAAATACTAACGCAACAGTTACGCAACTGGGCTTATAATAGAAAATAAATATTTTTTTAAACAATTAAAAACTATGTTATGGCAAAAAGTCAAACAAACCCCGAGGGTAATAAAGAAGAACCTATTGTACCGGAAAATTTAGAAGAAATAAAATCTCAACCAAGTTATACCAATACCAATAAATGTTGTGAAGATGTGTTAGACATTTTGGAAACTGGGGTAAAAGTAGAACTTACTGCAGCAGGAGGAAATTTTGTAGATCCAGATAATAATGAAGCAACTTGGGATGCAATTGAAAAAACAAAGCTACCTTTTAGTAAAATTCAAACATTAATTGACGGAATAATTGATCCGGGTCAAACAAAGGACAAAGCTGCAAATCCAGAAAATTCATTGCTTCTAAATTCGCAAGCATATAATATTTTAAAATTTGCTATGGAGCAAGTGGTAAGAAAGGGATTGGGGCTTGAAGATTCTAAATTTTCAGATGCAGGTATTCCTGATGCTAATACATCATTACCACCATTTGAAATTGGTAAAGCAAATGGTATATTACCATATTACAATAGAGTAGTAAAAGAAATTGGAGATTTTTTTAAAGCTGATGGCAGCCATTATAAAAATAATCCTTTTTTTAAAACCCGTCAAAGTGGAATACGTTCCGAATTAATTTGGAGTTACTGGCATGAAGAAGGAATGTTGGTACAAACCATCAATGCCATTGCTTTACGTTTTCAAAATATTGGTACAGGTGGTCGTGATCCTTTAGCCAATTTTGAATTGGATTCTTTGCGTCCTATATCCAATATCCTCTGGGGCTATGTGCAAGATGCTCAACATAGGCTGAGCATTGTACGGCGTAATTATGAATACCAAAGTCAATATGGTATTCGGTTAATTGGTAAAGCTGCGCCCGATTTATTACCGGTAACAAGTCGCTCAAATTTTATTGGTGCTTTTCATAATCTGCTACACAAGTGTAGCCAGTTTTATAGAGATGTAGATAACCTTACGATAAAAGCAGATCCTTTCCCTGTGCTAAATGCGCTAAGAGAAGTAAACTTATTGCTTACAGAAGGTATGCACAACCAGTTTAACGATTTATCGCTTACAGCTCGTATAGAAATGATGATAGAGCAATGGATACTTGGCCGTAAAGAAATCAAAGAATTTTTACGGGGCAAAGCAATGGTTATTTATGATGAGCCTTGGATGGGCGTTGTAGATACCATGAAAAATATTCAAGGTTGGCAGAGTACAAGCATAAAACCTTATCATGAGCTAGCAGAGTATGGAGAAGATATTTTGCTTTCTATTAGATATACAATGTGGTCGCAAATAAATAATCCGCAAGTAGCAGGTAATTGGGCAAATAAATTTAGACCAGCCATACAACGCTACACGTATAGCTACCAAGCTGTAACAGGTGTAGATATTACGGCAGAAAATATTAATGAGTCTGGTAAAAGTATTATGCCGGCTACACTTATTGCAAACCGTTATCAAAAAGAAAAAATGGTTAGAATGGGGTATCAATAAAATTGTAATTATTTCTTTTTGGGAATTAAAAATATCAACCATGATTATAGACTGCCATTGCCATGCAGGAAAAGGAGATGGGTTTACAGGGCCTTGGGATACCGATGCATCTTTACACAATTACCTGCCTTGGGCTTCTGAGGCAGGTATTACAAAAACAGTTTTGTTTGCAGCTTTTAATAGCAACTATGCAAAAGCAAATGCAGCAGTAGCAAAAATTGTGAACAATAACCCAAATAGGTTTTATGGTTTTGCTTTTGTACATGCCCAAAAAGATGCGGGCAATATTTTTAACATGGTAAAAACGGCTGTAACACAGTATGAGTTTTGTGGCATTAAAATACACCGGTACGATGCAAGAATTACAAGAGAAGTTTGCGAAACGGCAAAGCATTTTAACCTGCCAGTGTTGTACGATGTAATGGGAGAAATAACGCAAGTGGAATTGATAGCAAAAGAATACCCGCAAGTAAATTTTATCATACCACACCTCAGCAGTTTTGCAGATGATTGGAAAGCTCAGCTTGCTTTTTTAGATCCGTTAGCACGGTACCCAAATATACACACCGACCTCTCTGGTGTGCGACGATATGATTTAATAATGGAAGCTTATCAACGTGCTGGTGCTAATAAAATACTATTTGGAAGTGATGGTCCTTGGATACATCCAGGCATCGAATTAATGAAAGTTTATGCATTGCATTTGCCAAAAGAAGAAGAAGACAAAATCCTTTATAAAAACTTTATTCGATTAACAAAAAATATTAACGCTAAAAATGTAAGTTATGTGTCAATGTCAAAAATGTAAAGATGAACAACAAATGGAGTTACTTCCAGAGTTTGAAATGCTTCTTAGTGGAGAAAGTAGCTATAATTATCGTACTGCCGAAATAAACAATGAATACAATTACCGACAGGCAGAGATAAATGATGAACTAGAAATTGTGGGTACTACTGATTCCAGAGTAAAAATAAACGATACAAATGCAACACCATTTCGATATATATGCCAAATACTTTTTCAAAAAAATAATGGAAAATGGTTTGTTGGGACTGGTTTTTTTATAGGACCTAGGACAATTTTAACTGCTGGTCATAATATTTGGGATGATGGTACAGACGAAAATGTACCATATTCCAAAATTTTTATTTCCCCAGCAAGGAATGGAGATAGTAAACCATTTGGTACAGTAAACCCAGTAAATGTCGTTACTTCCTACCCTGGATATTCTAAAGCAGCTTTTTCTAGTGAGAATGATTATGCCATTATACATGTAGCAAATAATTTTAGCAATACAACAGGTTATTTTGGCAAAGGTATATGGGCAAAAGACAACCTTGGAAGCAAAATTTTGGCAACTGGTAAACTACCCTTACCCGTAAACCAAATGAAGCTGAATGTATGTGGGTATCCTACCGACAAAGGAGCCCATTTTCAATACTCTTCCTATAACCAAGCTTTTAGTTTCATTAGTAATGGCAACGTACTTACTTACCTTATAGATACATTTAAGGGCCAGAGTGGCGGCCCTGTTTGGGTCAAAAGGGATGCCTCACTTGGAGGAAGAGTAGTTGTAGGAATTCATATTGCAAAAGGACCTGCTGCAAGTTCGCCGGTAGGTACCGTTGATTACAATAAAGCCATTTTTATTAACAACAAGATACTGGCTTTTATAAAAGCAAATTTGAAATAATTTTTTGTAGATAATTACAAATCCATTTTTATTAAAATCTATTATACGATGAAAAGATTTAACATGAATGCACTTGATTTGCTTCCCGAATTTGAAAGTATATTCGGTAATGAGTTTGAATCACTATATCCTGAATTGGAGTTTGAGACAAAGCCGGTTAATGTATCAAAAGATAGTGAGCCTTACATTAAATGGGTGCAAGAATCTTTAAATAAAATTTTAAATCTAAAACTATTAGTGGATGGAGATAATGGAAAGAATACTCGTGATGCCATCAAGCTTTTTCAATCAAAAAACGGATTGCAGCAACTTGGCTATGTAGGACCAAAAACCGAAGCTGCATTGATAAAAGCGAATACTTTGATTGCAAGTGCAGGAACAACTACTTCTGCAATATCAACTTCAACTACAACATCCTCTACATGCACATCTGCGAGAGCTTTGCCAAGTACAATCAGTAGTTTATTGGCTGCTATTGATGCTATGTTAAAAAAAATTCCCTTATTGGGATATAGTGGAATAGTAACACCCAAAATAGCACGATTTCTCACTTGCAATGAAGAAGCGATTGCGAATTCGGTGTTCGGAAATAGTCTTGATTATTCCAGGATAATTATCACAAATGGCTTAGGATTTTCGGGAAGACCATTTACGATTGCTATTCCAATTGCAGGAAAATACTATGTAATAATGATGTTAGGCAATTTACCAAGTAGTGGAACGCTTATACATGAGCTTACTCATGCCTGGCAATCACAACATCATGGAACAAATCCACAAGCTTTTATAAAGGGTGCAGTAAATTGCCAATTAAATGCAGCTGCCGACAGTATTCTTGCTAAAGCAACTGCATTTTCTGTTGCATTTACTAGAATAATGCCATCATTTATTTCACCCGACCCGTTTGTAGTAAAAAATGCTATAAATGCGGGTTATGCAGCTTCTGCAAATGAGGATACATGTGCATACGCATACATACCTGGAAAAGATTTTGACAAATATGGCGCAGAGCAAATTGCACAACAGGTTGAAGATGATTATTTAGGTACACGACTTAATACTATCATAACAAATATCATAAAATCAGTTGCTATAAATACAAGAAGTATTGAAAATGAAGTAAGTTTAAGTATCATTCGTTTTGAAAGAAAAAGTGCCCCTAATGTAGAATGGGGAGCATGTTTATAAGATTTAAACAACTCCTTCAACTAAACCTTTTTCTTCACCCCCAATTGCACCGTCCTCACATCTACCCCCAATCGCTCTGCTGCTTTTTGTTTATTGCCGCCACATATATCAATGGCAGCTTCAAAAGCCGCAGCGCCTACTTTTTCTTTAATACCAATATAATTATCCCCTCCTAAAATCATTTGCTTTACAATATCATCCAGCGAATGCTCTTGTTGAAATTGTTTTGTAACAATTACATTTAATCTTTCTTCCGATGGAATTTCGCCAATCGTAATTTTTTTATGAGGTACATGCTGTAGTGCTATTCTTTGTATCAATTGTCTAAGTTCCCTAATATTTCCCGGGTAAGATCGCTGTTTTAAAAAATCTAAAACAGTATTGTCAAATTCTGCCACTTCACCAGCTTTGCTAAATTGTTTCAGGAAAAAGTTTGCTAGTAAAGGAATATCTTCTTTTCGCTCGTTGAGCGATGGCACAGTAAACTCAAAATCGGAAATCCTATAATACAAATCTTGCCTAAAAAAATTTTCATTTACTTGTTTACGAAGATTACGGTGTGTGGCGCATACCAACCTAAAGTTTGTTTTTTGCCAGTTATTGCTACCCACTTTTTTGTATGTACCTTCTTGTATTACTCGAAGCAGCCCCGCTTGCAACTGTAAGGGTAATTCTCCAATTTCATCTAAAAATAATGTGCCTCGGTTAGCCAATGCGAACGCACCTTCACGACTGTTTAAAGCATTTGTGTAACTACCACGCTCATGTCCAAAAAATTCGCTACCAGATAATTCTGGCACAATCGTAGCACAGTCTACCAGTATCAAATCTTGTTTATCTTGTCTTGTATCTATGGTATGAATAAGGCGACTTACCAATTCTTTTCCGGTCCCACTTTCCCCAGTAAGTAAAAAAGAACATTGTGAGTACAACGCCGTTTCTACAATTTTTGCAAGAAAATCTTTCCATACTTTGCTTTGCCCAATAAGATTATCTTTAATTAAAACAGTATTTAAAATAGAAGCAACTTTTTGCTGTCTTTGAATGGTAAATAAAATATAATTTTTGAAATCCTCTTCACCTGCCCAGTTATAAATATCGTTTAAGCCAGTTTGCAACAATTCACATTCGTCCTTATAATTAGCAGTTGCTGGGCTTATTATTATCAATATTATTTTTTCGTGCGTTAATCCTTTTGCAGCAATTTGGCTAAACTTTTCTGTTATCTGTTGTTTATTTGGTAATTTGTCTGCTACAAATAACAATGGTAAAGCTGCACTACCTAATTGATTGGTAGTGTCGGTACAAAATCGCTTTATAATACCTTCAATTTTTTTATCCCCTTTTGCAAGGTTCACATAATGTACATATTCCATCATTGCTCATTTAAGCTGAATCTATGTCTTACGTAAATTATTAGGGGGAGAATAAAATTAAGGAATAAAAAGTAATATATTAATATTTTATAATATACTTTTCCACATTATTACTTTTTTTTTAAATGAAATTGTACGTGTCACAAAACGAAGAATACGATATCGTTTTTCTAAAAAACTTACTGTGTCTCAATCTTTTTCGAAATCATGTATTTCATAAAAAATTGTCTCAAAATTTCTGTGCTGCTGCATAAGTAAAATGCAATATTCAAATAAATCCATTGAAATTTGTAACCAATTTCCATATCGAACCAGTGCTTATCAATTTAATTTATAGAGACAAATCAAAAACATTAATAACAAAAGAAATATCAACTACAAATAGTTCGTTCAACTACCATCTGCTAAACCACTAAATTTGTAGTAACCAACGTAATATTACAAAAAAACATTAGTCTACTTGAAATGGTCTCAGCATTAATAATTATTGTATTTGTATTGGGTTATATAGCCATTGCTTTTGAGCATCCGCTAAAATTAAACAAGGCAGCTTCAGCATTAATTACAGGTGTACTATGCTGGACAATCTATATCCTACAAAGCAATTCAACGCATGTAGTGAGCGAAGAACTGTTGCATCATATGGGAGAAATAGCCTCTATTCTTTTCTTTTTATTGGGCGCAATGACCATTGTAGAATTAATAGATTCTCACGATGGCTTTGATATCATTACGCAAAAAATTAAAACAACAAATAAAGCAACCCTTTTACTAATTATTACAGCTATCAGTTTTTTTCTTTCCTCGTTATTGGATAACCTTACAACAGCCATTGTAATGACATCGCTTTGCTCAAAAATATTAAGCGAAAAAGAAGATAGGCTATGGTTTGCCGGCATGGTTATAATAGCTGCTAATGCCGGCGGAGCTTGGTCTCCGTTGGGCGATGTAACTACTACCATGCTTTGGATTGGTGGACAAATAACTGCCATAAATATTATGAAGCAACTGTTTCTTCCGAGTGTTGTAGTATGTATCATTCCTGCTTTAATCATTTCTTATCGCTTTAGAGGAAAAAAAATAGAGCCCATAGCAGCATCCACCTGTACACCTAAAGAAAAAAGAAATGGCAGAATCATACTTTTTTCAGGTATTGGATTTTTAATTTTGGTTCCTGTATTTAAAACCCTTACACATTTGCCTCCTTTTATGGGAATTTTGTTGGCATTGGGAATGATGTGGGTAATTAATACAATCATTCATAAAAGCAAGGGTGATGACATTGCAGAAAGATATACAGTAGCCAGTGCATTGCAAAGAATTGATAGTCCTAGCATTTTATTTTTTTTAGGCATATTATTGGCTGTATCTGCCCTACAATCATTTGGCATACTAAAAGATTTGGCTGGTTTTTTAAGCAGCACTTTAAAAAATGATTTTTTAATTGGTATTGCACTTGGGCTTCTTTCGGCTGTAGTTGACAATGTGCCATTGGTAGCAGCATCCCAAGGCATGTTCGATCTATCTACTTATCCTACAGATCATCCTTTTTGGGAATTTCTTGCACTAACTACTGGTACAGGCGGTAGTGCTATCATAATTGGCACTGCAGCAGGCGTAGCTGTAATGGGTATAGAGCAAATAGATTTTATGTGGTATCTTAAAAAAATTAGCTGGTTGGCTTTATTAGGTTTAGCTGCAGGTATCATTGTATTTTTTATACAAATGCAAGTGGTAGGATAGCTAATTGAAGATTATCTAGCACTAATCTTATTGAAAAGGGTATGCCACAATAATGAAAGTTCATAAGACTCATCAATAAAAAAAATACGTTGTACATTAGCAGCATAAATACAATTATATAAATGGACAGTAACAAACAACACATACAAACAATAGCGGTACATGCAGGGCAACAGCATGAGGAAAGCATAAGCGATGTTATACTGCCAATCCATTTGTCTACAACATTTGAAAGGAAAAAAGATGGCACTCACAATGCATATAATTATACAAGAAGCGGCAACCCCAATAGAGATGTGTTAGAAAATAAAATTGCAGCTATAGAAGAAGCAACAACTGCTATTTCATTTTCATCTGGCTTAGCTGCAGTAAATGCATTATTTGAAAATATATTGTCGCCCAATAGCCATGTAATTATTCCAGATGATTGCTACCATGGCACAAGAAGTTTACTAGCTAACTTTTTTAAAAGATGGCAAGTAAGTTTTGACGAAGTAGATATGACCGAGGTTGCCAATATTGAAAAAAAAATAAACAGCCATACAAAATTGATATGGATGGAAACACCGTCTAACCCACAATTAAAAATTGCCGATATAGATGCCATAGTAACACTGGCAAAAAAACAACATATTATTACTGCTTGTGATAACACTTTTGCAACACCACTGTTACAAAAACCACTACAAATGGGTGTAGATTTTGTGATGCACTCCTCCACCAAATTTTTTAGTGGCCACTCCGATATTTTAGGCGGTATCATTTGTACCAATCACAACAATGAACTTAGCAATAACATAAGATCATATCAGCAAACGGCAGGTGCCGTTCCTTCTCCTTTTGATTGTTGGTTGCTAAACAGGAGCCTTGCCACATTTCCTTTGCGTTTATCTATGCAATGCAATAATGCCTTGGCCATTGCGGATTTTTTAAACACACATCCTGCGATAGAAAAAGTATTTTACCCAGGATTGGCATCACACAAAAACCATATTATTGCAAAGAAACAAATGACAAATGGTTTTGGTAGTATCATGTCTATTTTGGTAAAAGGAGGAGAACAGGCTGCACTAAAGTTTGCATCAAAATTGAATATTTTTAAACATGCCACCAGCCTTGGCGGTGTAGAAAGCTTGGTAGAACATAGGCGCAGTGCAGAAGGCAATCATCCGATAAGTCCAGATAATTTAATACGCATTTCTATAGGCATTGAATATGTGGGGGATTTGATAAATGACTTGGAGCAGGCTTTACATTAAATGATTGTTCTAACTTATAAAAATATAAGACTACGCATTAAAAATCCCAATCTCATTCGAGATTGGGATTTTTACTATTATAAAAAGCAATTCTATTAAAAAATATACCTTAATCCAAATTGCATTTGCCATCTAGAAATCAAATCTGGACTTGCAGTGAATGTACTTCTAGTTGATGGATCAAAATTAAATATTGGTTGGCCTGCTCCACTAAAGCCTGTAACAGATAAAGGCTGATAAAACCCTGAATTAGTAGCTAATTTTCTTACACCCCAACTACTATTTAGCATATTTCCCAAATTTTGAATATCAATGCTAAACTGTACTGTACTTCTTTTCTTGCCATTCATAAAATTAAAATCCTGCAATATTCTCATGTCTACTTGGCTAAACCAAGGCGTGGATCCAGCATATTTTTCAGTATATTCTCCACGACGTTGGCTTAAATATTTATCAGTAGCCAAGTAGTTTTTAAAAGTAGCTCTTTGTACTGCCGGAGCTTGTACCACGCCAAATACATCTGTATAATTTGCAAACTGCATTATGTCTACTTCCTTATCTGTAGGTACATAAAATAAATCATTTGTACCTGTGCCATCGTTATTTATATCTCCGCCATATACATAAGCAAACCTATCTCCACTCACCCAATTAGCAAAGAAGGAAACGGTGGTAGCATATTTTTTTGCCGCCCCATATTCAAATTTCTTAATACCTGCCAACACAAAACGATGTTTGTTGCCATATAACGAAGTAGAGTTTCTGGCTTCGTTGGCATTGTTCAATATTGGGTTTCTATCAAAGGCATCGCTTGATATTTCTGCAGAAATTGAACTTGCATCTTGTGCTATGAGGTAATTGTAAGACCCTTGCATATACCATCCATTTTTAAAAGTTTGTACGGCTTGCAAGCTTACATTAAATTGATATCCTGTATTTTTTGCATTGGTGAAAACATAAGTATTGTTTGTAGTAAATGGCCCATCAGTACCTTTATCTGTAGCTTTATAAATTTTCCTAGTGTCTCCAGTGCCAGAATTTAATACGCCTGTTGGTGTTCCTAAATTATAGTTTCTTACCATCATGGCCCTTCTATCTTTAGAGTAGGCTATATCACCTGATAAAATTGTTCCAGATTTTAATTTATAATCTAATCCAAGATTACTTCTCCAAATTTGTGGCCATTGAAAGTTTTTATCGGTGGCATTATAAAATCCAGTATAAGGATTAGCTTGTTGGTTACCTAGCCATACAAAAGGGAAACGACCAGTAAACAATCCAGTTCCCCCTCTAAGTACTGCTGTTTTATTACCATTAATGTCCCAATTAAATCCAACCCTTGGAGATAGCAAAGGTTTTCTTGTTGGAAACTTTGTATTGTCTAAATCTTTACCTTCACCATTAGTTATACGATTACCACTGGCATCAAATAAAACTTGAGGGTCATTGTTTGCGATAGTGGGCGACCCTTCTTGAAAGTTGCCTTTAAAAGTTCCGTCATTATTAAAATTAGGGTTTTTAAAACTTGCATTAGAGTAAGAGGGGGCATCAACTCTTAACCCATACGTTAACTTAAAATCTTTACTGGCTTTCCATTCATCTTGTAAATAAACTGAAAGTTGCGCTACCGTTAAATAATAGAATGTCCATTGGTCAGCCTTTGCCCTATTCTTTGCATAAGCCACATCAGCACTTAATGGGTATGCACCAAAAACATAAGCTCCATCTACTGGCACGCTATCTTTAAATACTTTTATATCTGCGTTTGAAAATACCGCTGGTCCATAGCCAGTCAAATTGAATGAATTTGCAAATTTAAAAGATTCGTAAGATGCCCCAATTGTAAGTGTATGTTTAGGTAAAATAATATTAAAATTGTTTGTGGCCTGAAAAGCATCTTGATTTAGAATGTTATTGATAGAAAATGGTTCATGACCTGCAATGATGTAACGGACACCATTTTTTGTAATATTTACAACTGGAAAAGGAGTGGAAAGAGGATCTCTATTGTCTCTAAATTGTGTATAAACCAATCTTAATTTATTGGCATATTTGCTGCTAAAATTCGATTTTAATTCTGTACCAAATGAATTTAGTTTATTGTTTATTCTATATCCAGAGTTTCTAAATTGCAATGTTGTAAAGTCTGGCCCACGGCGACCAATAGCACTTGGATGTGCTGGCTTTTCTTTAGATGCATCTAGTCCGTTGTAAGTAAAGGATAGGCTATTATTTTGATTAATATTCCAATCTAATTTTGCCAACCACTTGCTACTTTTTTGTTTGTAATTAAAGCCTTGGTAGTCGCCTGTTTCGTATCCAAATTTATTTTTAAGTATGGTACGCACGTCTATTAAGTCTTGCTCCAAAACACGGGAGGCATTGTTTTTATCTGAGTTAGCAGCTGTTTGACCAATGAAAGCTGTTGGAGCATCTTGCCTTTGTTCTGTTTCAAAATTTACAAAATAAAATAATTTATTTTTCTTGATGGCTCCTCCTAATGCAAAACCAACTTGGTATTGATCTAGCTTTGGTACTGCTACTTTTGTTCCATTTATTTTTTTACCAGTAAGCCCTTCATTTCTGTAAAAGCCATATACTGTTCCTGCTAATGTGTTGCTACCACTTTTAGTAACTGTGTTGATACCTGCACCCGTAAAGCCCGCCTGGGTTACATCGTAGGGCGCTATGTTTACTTGTATTTGGTCTATCGCATCCAGCGATACTGGCTGTGAACTTGTTTGTCCACCTGGTGTTGGTGCATCTAAACCAAAAGGATTATTAAATACTGCACCATCCAAAGAGTAGTTATTATATTGCCCATTTCTACCAGCAAATGAAGTACCGTTTACCGTGCTAGATGCAGAAGGGGTAAGCCTTGTAAAATCATCTGCCGAACGAGATATGGTGGGCAATTGACGAAGTTGACGAGAGCTAATATTTGTAGAAGCCCCAGTTCGTTGGCCATCAAATAATTTAGATTTTGATGCTACCGTTACCGTTTCTAAATTAACATCTCCTGCTTTAAGTTTAAAATCTATAGCAGTATTTTGCCCCAATTCCAATATGATATTGTCTTCCGTTTTGGAAAGGTATCCGGTATAAGTAACTACAATTGAATATGGGCCACCTACTTTTAGGTTTGGCACAACATAAGACCCATTGCTTTGAGAAATGGTAGTTTTACTAATACCAGCATTTGCATAAGTAATTTTGATGGTAGCTCCTGAAAGCGTTTTGCCCTCCGTATTTGTAATATTTCCACTAAGTGTTGCTGTGGTTACCTGAGCGTTTGCAGTAAGGCATATTATGCTGATGAAAAAACTCAGTATAACCTTAGTAAAGTTTAGATTTATCATAAATTGCTAATATTTAGTTAACAAAATTATAACAAACAATTAACGTACCAATGTTATTTTTAAAAAAAAATATAAAATCGTAAAAATACTGTTGGGATTATCTGACGCTAAAATAATAATAAGGATAATTGGGCTTATTTATTTAACTGGTCTAAATTTATTTTTCCTTGCGCCTCGAGCATACGCAAGCTTTTGGCATCTTGCAAAAATTCCGATGCAAAAATAAATTCATTCAACTGTTTGTTGTCTGAAAAAATAATGTCTTTGCTATTCCCCGTCCATTCTTTTCTGCCTTGCACCATGTAAAGGATATTATCGCCAATTTCCATTACACTGTTCATATCATGGGTATTTACGATGGTGGTAATATTAAATTCCAATGTTAGATCTCTAATCAACTTATCAATAATCATGGCCGTTACAGGATCTAAACCAGAGTTGGGCTCATCGCAAAAAAGGTATTTAGGATTAAGTACAACCGCCCTTGCAATACCCACTCTTTTTTTCATACCCCCGCTTATTTCTGCAGGAAATTTTTTATTGGCATCTTTTAAATTTACTCTGTCCAATACTTCATTCACCCGCTTTAGCTTCTTAGCATGGTTATCATGTGTAAACATGTTTAATGGGAACATTACATTCTCTTCCACCGTCATACTATCAAACAAGGCAGAACCTTGAAAAAGCATCCCTATTTCTTGACGAAGGGTTTTACGATCATCCTCCGTCATGTCAGTAAAACTTTTTCCGTCATAAATTATCTCCCCTTCGTCGGGCTCAAATAAACCAACTAAACATTTTTGCAATACAGTTTTGCCACTGCCGCTGGTACCAATGATAAGATTTGTTTTGCCCGTTTCCATTACATGGCTTACCCCATCCAACACAACCTTATCTCCAAATGCCTTTTTAATATTTTTAAATTCTATCATTATTTTTTTATAAATGCGCTAAACAATAATCCAATAAAAACGGCTGTACTAAAAATTATCAGTAAGCACATCAACAAAGATTTTATATAAAAGTTTCTATTATCAACAATATTTATATCAGAATAAAATTGATACCAATAATTTGGAAAAACATAATTTTGTGCTCTCTTCATTATATTCCCACTAAACTCTTTTTGTGTTGTTTTATAAATATAAAGTAAATCTTTTTCTCTGCCATACAAATCATAAAAAGCATTTTCCTTTTTTGTAAACGGCAAGCTTATTGTGCTATCGCCCGATGCGGATACTATTTTTATAGTAGAATCTTTTATATCTGTATTTTTCATCTCTACCAGATTCAACCATTTTCCTGCTGCATTTATATAACTTATGTTATTGAACATAATATCCGCAGCCACCCATTGTTTCAGCTCAGGTAGAAAATATTCATTACAAACATGTACACTGCCGTTTACATTTTTATAGTTACTAAAAATTTCTACTGCTCTGCATTTTATTCCTGTTGATGCAACAAAAAGGTTAAAAATTCTAGCATAAATACCACACCATATTTTTGCTCCAGCTGCTGCAGTTTTGTATTGGTCAAAAACGTTCAACTTTAAGGTAGTATCATTTGGTGTACCTACAGATGCGCCTATTTTTTTATGTAAGAAGATGCAAATTTTTTCTACTTTCATTGCAGCCGACATATTGTTGAATATGCCAATGGAATCCTTAAGTAGCTGTTGTATTTCTTTTTGTTGTTTATCATCAATCCCCTCAAAAATATCTTTATCAGATTCTATATCTTCAAATGAAGTGTTCCCAAAATTTGAACGATACACGGTAATAGATGAAGCATTTTCCATGCCATTATTTCTATAGGCAGGTGCATATTCTATTCTTGCAAATAAGGTATCCGTATATCTTGGAGAATAAACTGTGTAAGTGTTTAATCCCTTTACCAGTTTAATTTGTGGAGATACAGCAGTGAATGATGAATCTACCTTTGTATCATTAATGGCAATATTCCATTTTACAGGCTTTCTAAAGGTATTTTTTAGCTGACATTCTAGTACACTATCATTTATCCTTACCATTTCTTTTACGGTAATATCTGTTACTACAGGATAAAGCGTAGCATAACTGATTTGCTTTTTGTAAACACATTTATCCTTGTTTACAAATATGAAAGCATTTGCAAGAAGCAATAAAAAGAAGAAGAAAAAAGTTTTTTTTCTATTCATTTAATTATTGAGGAGTAGTTGAGCTAAAATATAATCGGAAAGCAAAATCATAATACAACTTACAACAACAGCTTTGGTGCTGGACCTACCAATTTCCAAAGCGCCACCTTGCACATGGTAGCCATAATAAGCAGGAATAGAACTTATGATAAAAGCAAAAGTGTACCCCTTAATTAATGCAAACCATACATTGAACGCTTTAAACTCTTGTAGCAATCCACGATCGAATGTATCATACGATAAAATGCCAGATGCATTACCTGCAAGTCTTCCGCCCCAAATACCCAATACCATGGATAACACAATTAGCAACGGTATCATTAACAATGCTGCGGCAATCTTTGGCATTATAAGATATGTTTTAGTGTTGATGCCCATTATTTCGAGCGCATCTATTTGTTCGCTCACCCGCATATTACCCAACTCACTTGCAATCTTGCTGCCCACAACACCTGCTAGTACGATACACACGAGTGTAGGAGAAAATTCAAGAATAACCGTATCCCGTACAATTTGTGCAATGGTGGTTTTAGGTATAATGGGACTTACCAATTGATAGGCCGTTTGCACAGCACTTACTGCCCCCATAAATACAGAAACAATGGAAACAATGCCTAAAGACCCAACGCCAATATCATTGCATTGAAGCATAAATTCTTTCCAATAAACTTTGGCATTTTCAGGTTTGGAAATCATGCCTTTTAGCATGAGAACATATTTACCAAAATGGGTAATAAAATTCATGCTTGAACTATTTATGATGTTGTTTTTAATTGAGTTTTCGATCTACTTTTCCACCATTTGCTTCGCTTCAATTCATCTTGTGTAGCAGGCAAAGTTGCTTCTCTACTTTTACTTTTAGATTGTGCATCTACTACTGCAATTACAACCATATTGAAAATGCTGCGTATGCTACTGCCCAATTGTAAAACGTGTACAGGTTTGTTTAAACCTAATAAAATAGGACCAACGCTATCGGCACCGCCCACTTCTTGCAAAAGGTTATAAGCGATATTACCTGCAGCCAAATTGGGAAAAATAAGTGTATTCACATCTCCATTTACCAATTCAGAAAAAGGGTAATTCTCTTTGAGAATATCTTTATTAAAAGCCATTATGCCTTGCATTTCGCCATCACAAATCAAATTGGGTTCTTTTTCTTTTACTATCTCATGCGCTCTTTGCACAAGCTTTGCTTCTGGTGAGTTGCTGCTTCCAAAATTTGAATAAGAAAGCATGGCAATTTTTGGTATTACATTGAATTGCCTTACTGCTTTTGCTACCAACAAAGTTATTTCTGCTAATTCCTCTGCTGTTGGATTAAAATTAACAGTTGTATCTGCTAAAAATAAAGGACCTCTTTTTGTAAACAATAAATACATACCGGCAATCTTTTTTACACTTGGCTCGGTACCTATTATATGTAAAGCTGGACGTATGGTATCGGGATAGTTTCTGCTTAATCCACTTATCATACAATCTGCCACTCCCGTTTCTACCATCATACAACCAAAATGGTTTCGGTCTTTCATCGATTTATATGCTTCGTATTTATTTACACCTTTGCGTTGTCTTTTCTCAAAAAATATTTCACCAAAAGATTTTCGCATTTCTTCTGTATCATCATCTTTTGGATTAATAATTGGCATACCTTCTAAATCAACTGAATTATCTTCTGCAATTTTTCTAATTTTCTTTTCATCGCCCAACAAAATAGGGAATCCAATTTTCTCTTCCAATACCAATTGAGCTGCTTTTAAAATCTTAGAATTCTCTGCATCGGCAAAAACTACTCGTTTAGGATTTTGTCTGGCCTTGTTTCCAATAGCCCTGCTAAGCTGGTTATCCAAGCCTAGCCTATTATTCATTTCTATTTTATAGGCATCCCAATCTGTAATAACGGTTCTAGCCACTCCGCTTTCTATTGCAGCTTTTGCCACTGCGGGTGCTACTGCTGCAAGTAAACGGGGATCTAGTGGTTTTGGTATGATATAATCCTCTCCAAACGAAAGAATCTTTTCATTGTAAGCAAGATTAACAACGTCTGGTACTGGTGTTTTTGCAAGTTCGGCTAATGCCTTTACAGCCGCTAGCTTCATAGCTTCGTTTATGGTTGTAGCCCTTACATCGAGTGCTCCTCTAAAAATATAGGGGAAGCCCAAAACGTTGTTTACCATATTGGGCGTATCGCTTCTACCTGTGGCCATTATCAAATCTTTGCGACAGCTTTTTGCAAGGTCGTACATAATTTCGGGCACGGGGTTGGCCATGGCAAAAACAATTGGATTTCTTGCCATAGATTTTACCATATCAGTCGTTACCACATTACCTACGCTCAATCCAAGAAAAACATCTGCACCCTTCATAGCTCTTGCCAGATCCCAAGTGCTGAATTTTTTATCTCTTGTAAATGGCTGTAATATTTCTGGAATATCTGTACGTCCATTGTGTAAAATTCCATCTTTATCAAACACAATAAAATTTTCGGGGTTTGCACCAAGAGAAACATATAAACGTATACAAGCAGAGGCGGCTGCACCTGCTCCATTTATAACAAAATTTACCCGTTCTATTTTTTTCTTTTGTATTTCCAATGCATTTAGCAATGCGGCGGAAGATATAATAGCTGTTCCATGTTGGTCATCGTGCATCACCGGAATGTTGCATTGCTTTTTCAGTTCTTGCTCTATATAAAAACACTCAGGCGCTTTTATATCTTCTAAATTGATACCGCCAAATGTTGGTTCAAGTGACTTTACTATTTGTACGAATTTTACCGGATCTGGTTCATTTATTTCGATATCAAAAACATCTATATCAGCAAATATTTTAAAAAGTACGGCTTTGCCTTCCATTACTGGTTTACTTGCCTCGGGCCCTATATTTCCTAAACCAAGTACAGCGGTACCATTTGTAATAACCCCTACCAGATTTCCTTTTGCTGTGTACTTAAAAATATCATCAGGGTTTTTTACAATTTCATTGCAAGGTTCTGCAACTCCAGGAGAATAAGCAAGTGATAAGTCTCGTTGTGTTTTTGCCTCTTTGGTAGGCACCACTTCAATTTTTCCTGGCCTTCCCTTGGAGTGATATTCTAAAGCTAATTGTTTGCGTAGTTCTTTTGCCATATGGTTTCCTATTCTAAATTGTTGAACCCATTAAAAAAATGGTTTATCAACTAAAAAAACACCCTATTAAAGCCCAATAAAATTAGCAACATGGTAAAAATTACCACAGGTGAGTTTTTTATTATTCATTTGAATGGAATGCAATTTACACAATAAAAAATAAGCAAGAAATAGGAAAGTAAAAAACTAGGTTGTTTTTGCCTTAAATGACCAAGCAACAACAAATTCAGCAATTGTTTCACCATCTTTGTCTTTACCTGTAGAATACGTATTAATTAAGACACTCTTACCAGAAGCGATGGTTTCTTTTATAGCAGATTCTATGCGTTTTCCATCTTCGCAGGTAAAAGTGGTTCTACCAATTGCTTTTTTGAAAAAGTTGCCCTCTATTTTACGTACAAGCATGCTTATTTTGGGGTCTTTTTTATACGTATGTCCCATTGCTAAAACACCTGTACTCATTTCTGCAGCCATGGCCAAACAAGCAAAATAGGTACTTTTAAAAGGGTTTTTGGAAAACCATTTGTAAGGCACCGTAACCATGCACATATTTTCATTGGCAAATTTCACACGCACCCCACTAAAATAGGCACTAGGCAATTTTGCTATTAAAAACAACCTTAAATAGATTGGGTTAGCAATACGAGTAGCAAACTTATCAAACATTCGGAGATCTCTCATCTTTTAGACGGATTATTGGATTGAATACTATAACGACTATACTGTTCCTATTATTATTAAAAGATGCCATATATGCGATTATTTAGTAAAATTACCATTGTTTCGAAAACTAATTCTATCCATGGCTCCCTATTTATCTCCCCACATATGAGGATTTAAAACCCTTGGACTCCACATTTCTAAAAAACTTTGTACTTTTTGCTGGCTATAACTCTTTTTACCATCTTCTAAATATTCGCTGGCTTGGGTATGTATGCGTTGTCCTTTCGCATTTAAGACAATGAATACCGGAAACCCAAAACGCTGGGGGTAGCCCAGTTTTGCAAACATGGCTTTGTTTTCATTTTCTTTGCTATAATTCAAATGATAGACAATAAAGGATGCTTTTATTACTGAATCTATTTTGATATCTTCTTTCGTAAAACGTGCAAATTCTATACACCAACTGCACCAATTGCCTCCTGCCTGTATCAGCACAAATTTCTCTTGCGTTTTAGCTTTAATGATAGCAGCAGCTATTTCTTGGGAGGCATTGGCATTTGGGTTGTATAACTTCACTTCTTGAGCAAAGCCAGCAAGCGAATAAATAAGAAGGATTAAAGTGATTGTCTTTTTCATAATTGGGTGTTGAATTATTATGTTGGCCAATGTACTTTTTTTAAAAAGTTTAATGTAAATCAATCAAAATTTACATCTGACTATTCTAAGCGAATATATCAAATAGCTAGCCAACCTAGGCTAATTTATAAATCATCTACATAGCCTTTCACTTCAAATCAATTATAACTTTGGCATTTCTTTGTTCGGAAGATGAAATAAAAACTTCGTAACGATTTTTATTTGCAGTAATTATCATCAATGAAGTGTTCGGTGGAATTGAACCCAAATTATCTGCTACCATCACTAATTCGTGGTGGGGATGTTCTTTATCAATTTTTATATTAATGCTTATGGGTTTTGCCGAAAGACCAGCACGGCTTACAATTAGTTTATTGTTATGATAAATGCTCACTGTATCGCCATCTATTTCGCCATTGTCATATAATTCAATTAGCATTTCAGATTCTTCTACTTCGATTTTCCTTATTAGTAGATTTTCTCTTGTAGCAATGGGTTTGGGCAAAGTTATCGGCGCTTGGTTTATCGGAATTTTAGTAATAGCAGGGCTTGTAGTTTTTATAGGCAGCTTTTGCTTTTCTAAACTTTCAATTGGCTTTGTAGCATTCAAATTAGGCTCTTTTGCAGGAACCTTAACAATTGGCTTTGTTTCTGCCTTTTTTTTTGGAGTTACAATTGCAGATTTAGGGATTTCCTTTACTATTGGATTTTCCACTTTACATTCTTTTATAACAATATCGTCTATAGCAAAATCATTTCCACATCCACCATCTGTAATATCATCCATTCGAAGTGTAATGTTGCTAGCACCTTCAGGCACAAAAAATTCAGCTAAAAAAAATCTCCATCTCGGTTGTGCCGTTTGAGAAATTGCACCCGTCTCAAAACGATCAAACACCCTATTACCATTCAGTAAAGCAACTTTAATATTTGGAGGTGTAGGGGTACAACCATCAGCCGATTTACAAATATTTACAATCCAAAAAGAGAATTCATGCATCTTCCCCGCCGTAAGCCCAGCTATATTATTACTAAAAAAGGTACTGGGTCTTTCGCTCGCATTTACAAGCATCATTCTACCATTTACATCATTCTGGGTATGGTCTTGCAAAAGGGTATGCCACTTACTGCCGAAGCAATTTGCGGTATAGTCTGTAAAAATATAACTACCATCTATTGGGCAAGTAGATTTACTCTTGCCATAGCTTTTCAAAACAGCTAGGTCAATATCTTTAGGATTGCTTGTCGTTCCAAAGTTAATTGTAATAATCGGCTCCTTAAATGCACAGCCAAGTGTTTGTGCTTTCACTTGATTAATGAAGAACAAAATAATTACATACATAAACCTGTATCGAAAAATAGCAAGGCTTTTTTTATACATACTATCCTATTTTGTGAATTGCATTTCTAAACACTAATTTTAATTACTAAAATTATGTAATAGTTTATGAATGGGTTGACCGCCTATCATTTTTTATAGATACTATTACATCCAAAAAATTGAAAAGAAGATAACAGTCAAATAGCCCCAAAGAATAGTAAACAAAATATGGATAATTGTTTCAAAAGTTTTGCCATGCCATAATAATTTTGAATACCCAAAAAATTGAATGTATAGCCTTGTACACCAAAATATGGCAAAGCCTAAGCATAATTTCTTTCCCAGCGAAGTTGCTAAAAGTTCTTTAGCAGAGGTTAAACATAAAACGCCCATTAAAAATACGACCAATGCAATAAAGAAAGTATGCACATACATCATTTGGCGGTTTATTAAACTCATGGAACTACATTCTTCTTTCCAATTAAAATACTTTGGAAAAACTATATGAACCAATGCCAACATAATTAACAATACACCGATTATTTTAAGTTGTAATTCCATTTTTATCAAGAATAAATGTTGAAATGAAGTTGGTTATTTTTTTCTCTTTTACGATAAAAAGTTTTGCCTCCGCAAAATTCTTTAACCAAGATGACTTTGAATAAAAATGTAAGAAGCCAACGGTATAAGCCAAAAAATTTGTGCTATCTCTTAAATGCTCCGTAACTACGATCTTTCCTGTTGGTTTTAAAATTCTTTTTAGTTCTTTTAAAAAAGCAATTCTTTCTGTTTGGTTTCTAATTTCGTGCGCAGCAAAAATTACAAAAATTATATCTATCGAATTATCGGCTAACGGTAACGAGGTAGCTAAAAAAGTTTTCGTATTTGGATATGGCGGATAAGCTTTGCGTGCTCTTTTTATGGACACTTCCGTATGTTTTAAAGGGTCATAAAAATCAAATACATCTAAAACTGTTTTTGGATATTTACTTTTTAACAATAGGCTTGTTTCGTCAAAACCCGCATGAATATTTACGATATGCCCGTGCTCGCTTACGTTTATTTCATCTAACCAATGCATCTTATACAAAGGAGATATGTCGTAGATATAAAAGGAAACCAATAAAGAAACAATTGTAGGTATTGTTATTGCAATACCTACAATATAAAAATACAATTGCAGTTTTTCATCAACATAATTTACAGCAATTAAAATACTTATTATTGCAACAGATGCATACACATAAAATTGCCAATTAAACCTAATGATATTCCATACTCCTTGAAAAGGCTTTCTTAACTTTTCCATATTTCCATTTTACCTTTTTTCCAATAATAGGGAATATCTTTTATAATAAATGCATTGGCCAAAATGGGTTCTTTTAATTGCAGCTCCTGCAAAAATGGAATCGTATAATTCAAAACTTTTAGTGGCATGGGTGTCCAATTTTGCCTTACGCCTTCTATAATTAATACTTCTTTTTTGGCTTCGTTGTATGTGAATGTAAAGGGTAGTGGGCCCGCAAATTTTCTTGCTTCTTTCCAATCTACAAATGGAGAAAGGGCAGGCAAGCCAATATCCTCGGTGCCTATTTGTACATTTATATTAAGCGATGATTGCATAGCGGAAACATTAATCGTATTGTTTGTTGTTTTCTCTTTAATATCGGTAGTTGTATAATTGTAATGGGTAAATATGTTTCCAAGAAATTCCATTTTCTTTTTATCTGTTTCAGACTTTAAAATATACAAACCACGCAAATTTTTTCCTCTATTGTTGGTATATCGTACAAAAATGCGGTAACCAATTAAAAAGAAATCGTTTCCCAAAAATGCTGGAAATCCTTTTGGTCTAAGCCCTTTGGTTTGTACCATTGCTACTGCTACAAATGCCCATTTATCGTTAAAAGTATCAAGTGTTAAACATGCTGGCAGCAAAGTTTGTAATTCTTCTTTGGGTACTGCAAACGTTAAAACAATAGAGCTTTCAAAAAATGCTTCTACAGCAAAAGGGTGATTTTTTAAGAATGAGAGCATGCTACTGTATTGGTACTGTTTTCTTGTTTAAATAAAATTCATTTATACAAATTAAAAGTATGAACAAGAAAGCAAAAATGGAATTAAACTTTCCCCAAAGCAATAAATCTGGTACTAGTAGAAACTCGAGTATGTTCATTGTAGCAATGATTGCTATTTGGGCTATTGCATTTAGTCTAGATTTTATGTTGCTTATTATCCAAATAGCCATCACAATTTCTGACATACCAATGGCGATGGTAAAAAACCTTGCATATTCATTTCCCAAAATGCTTGCTACAATTTGACGATGCCGAGGTACTAGATTGAGCACTTTACAAAACAAACCGTTTGCTAGCCAAACGGTAGCGATAAAATACTTGATGATGGTTTGTATTTTTTGAATGTGCATGATTTGCAAAGTATGAAAAATAATGTTGCACAAATTATTGTTGATACTTATTCTTTCGCAGAATGGCTCCCTACAAAAATATAGGGACTCAGTGCGGGATGGGAAGTAGTACCCCGCAGTATATGCCGCTTTTGCGGCAGATACGAGGAGCCTGCCTACCGGCAAAGGCAGGTACTACCGACAGCCCGAAAAACGGTTGATTAATGTACATTGTTGATAGCACCAAAAAAAGAATTGAGCATTTAGAAAAACTCTTTAAATAAGTCTGATCTAAATACTCAATACTAAATACTCAATACTAAATACTAATCTCTTTACAGCTTATCTATCTCTACCACACAAGCTACAATACTTTTACTATCGCCTACACTTTTAAAATACATCATACCATTGCTCGTATTGCCAAATGACGCATTGGTTATAGCCTTTACTGCAACGGCATCGCTTAACTTGCCTGCAAAATTTGTTTTTGAACTTGCATTTATTGCTGCATTGAGCGCATTGTAATCCAACTGGGTTTTACTTACTACAATGCCCATTTCTTCTTTATTGCCCACTTCATCTGCCTGTATAGATTCTTTGCGAGGAAACAAACGATACCCTGTAATACCGCAGTATGGCGAGTGTATAGGTTTGTATGGAAAAAGTACAGAACTTTTGCCAGCTACATCTGGTGTAAAAATATAGATATAACATTCTACCGCATTTTTTATTTCTATCTTAAACTTAGATCCTTTTTTGATAGGTGTAACGGTCTTAAACAAATTTCCTCCAGCAGATTTCAATGCAACATTGGTACGAGTTTCTGGATTGAATAGACCGATGTTACATTCAAAAGCAACATTGAGCGCAGCGCCTCTTTTTGGCAAAGGATCTAAACCATAAGCTTCTCTTACAAATTCTTTAAAATCGCCATAGCGCACATAGCCAATCCCATTTTGCCCCCACTCTGGCCCCCAACTATTCATTATCTGAAAAGCCCCACCTTCTACCCTATCGTCGTACCCTATTACACACATGGCATGCCCGCCAAAACCAGTCATGTCTCTATCATTTGAAGTTGGTCGCCAAACTTTTTGGCCCATCATTTCTTGCATAAAGGAGCCCCCTACCATCATACCAATTACCACTGGTGCATCTTTGGCAAGGTGTTCTTTTACGGCACGAATGTTTATGCCCGTTACATCATCGGTTTCGGTAAGGCGATGAAACCCGTGTATTTTATTTTGTTGCCCTTGCTGTATCAAAGAGCCATTTGCTTGGCGGCTACAATCGTTTTCATCGTATTTAAAATCTTGGTAACGCACCGCCCCATTTTGTTGCATAAACTCCATGGCTTTTTGTATGTAGGAACCTTGGCAATCTTCCAATGCAATATTATTGTACATAAATGCAGGGCTATACGCTATAGTATTGGGATCTTGCTTTGTACTTGCAGCCTCTAAAATAGTACGAGCTGCATAGGCACTGCTCCATGCTACACAACTACCTTGCTTGCCTTGGTTTAAGCGGCTTGGTGCATATGCTGCAAGGTTTACCATTTCGGGCAATGGGTTTTTGGTATTATCATCTTCCAAGCCTTCGTATACCTGTGCTTTTTTGGTTTCATTGGCATTAAAATTATACCCGCTTTCGGTAAATGTTTTATTGCCAGCACCTGCTGTTTGATTGAGCAAATTGCAACCTCCTTTAAAGAATAGGAAGTAAGCTGCCACAGCTAAAATTAAAAGTAATATAAGGCTCTTGCCACTGCAGCCACCGCTCCGCTTTGAGCCATCGGGATTGGTTCCGCCACCTCTGTTGCGAAACAAGCCCAATACCAATGGTAAAAAACTAAGCAATCCTCCGAGGTTCAATCCACCTCCACCGCCACCTCTATTTCCACCACCACCGCCGCCGCTGTTGTCATCTACGTAGTCGTCTTGATTATCTGGGTCATCAACCATGTGTAAAGCCATAGGGTAAAATTTAGAACTTAAAATTATGGAGTTTTGGTGAAATTGTGAGAGGAAACTTTTGGGGACACTAAACTGTTTTATATTATTGCTTGTACCCCTTTAATTATTATTAATGAGTTTGATAGAAATCTAATAAATCTTTTCATTTGAAGGCTACTATTCGAACTTATAAGTATTGCAATTTCTACTACTGTGTAACCGTTACCCCATTTACATTGGTAGCATTATTTATTTCTAAATTACAAAAGGTAGTTTTTCCTTGCAATTGCTGTAAGCTTGTACCATTGAAAGCTACTTTACCACAAACATTAATATTATTTGTATTGTTGTTAATCCAATTTCCAAGCACGCTCAGTGTATTTCCGTTTGTAACATTAATGGTAGCGCCATCTTCTATCGTAATGTTTCGAATAGCGAAATTTGTATTTACAATTGGAAATGGGTTTGCATACGATGGTATCAGTACATCGGTTGTTGCAGAAGGTATTTTACCTTCTTCCCAATTGCCACAATCTGCTACATCGGTATTATTTTTATTGCCAGTCCAAATAGCCACTTTATTATCTGAATTATTGCTTGTAGCCAAAGTATTAACTATCGTAGGTGCTTGGTATTCTACTTTTACAAAAACATTTTGCGAACCAGTGGTTGTATTGCTGTGTCTTATTTTCACAACCAACCATCCATCTATAGTAGGGTTATAATTTAATGTAGCAGTACCAATGCTTTCCGCCAACTTATTTCCATTTACATCCCAAAGGCTTAACAGTATGTTTGCGGGGGAGCTGGCAAGACTTATCTGCGCAGATACAAGATTGGAAGCAGCAACAAATATTTTTCCTACTATTCTTTGATTGCTGCTATTATTTGGCAAAGCACCTCCGTAGCCCAAAGAATTGCAATGGCTATCGCCAAGATCGTCCGCCATTTCCCACTCTTGTATTGTTCGTTTGTTTCGCATTGGCTCATACACAGTGGCATCAAAACCAACAGGTGCCCAAATGGAATAACCCCAAGTATTGTTTGCCGGATTTACTGGTGGTGTATTTACATTTACTCTTTTATCGGCAGGTACAGTATAAGTAGTCGCTCCATTTGCTCCGCTATAATCTTTTAAAACGGTACCGGGTGCAAAATCAGAATCCACAAAAGCAGATTGCCATCCGCCAACATCAGCCCTATCATTTAATCCTATCAATGCCTTATTACTTCTTTCAATAATTAGTAAATCGTTGTTGGTACTACCTGCATTAAAAAACACATTACCACCGGCTGCTGTTGATCTTATTTTATAGGCACCATTTTTAAATTGCAATTTTTGATGGCAAGCAATAATATTTGCAATGGCTGCTCTACTGGGCAAATCAACTTGATTATCTGGCAAATGGGAAAACCTTTTACCAGTATTTTGAATATTAAATAAATCTTCAAAAAATATTTGGGGATTACCATCAATTGCTATCATGGCTGCATAACCCAATGCTAATCGAATATTATTTGCTGGGTCAATATGTGGCGCAAGTTCACTGCCAGTATTCCAGTCGGTTATGTTTCCAACGCTATCAACAATAGGACGATAAGTATCATGATTATTTACAAAAGGAATGGTACGGTTTACGTAACTATTAATACCTGCATAATATTGCACTCTATTAGATTGTTGAAAACCCGGCAATGTAGACATATTAAAAAAGCCCCCGGCATCTACCATACTTTTTATACCATTTCTAAAACTAAAATCGAACGTGCCAGCCCTATTTTGTACGTTATTGCACCATGTATCCATTTCGCTTGCACTGCCCACATATTCGCCCACCGCTATCATACTATCCGTACCATTGGCAAAAGAGGCTAACTGTTGCATGTTATACAACCAATCTTCCGAAGCTGCATTTTCATAATGTTTAGATGCATCCAATCGTATACCATCAAATGCAGTTTGTTTTTTTAACCATATCAACCATTCCCTCATACCTTTTCTCATATATCCATTATTGGCAGCACCTGTTTGTAGCGGATTAAATGAAGCGTTGCTGCTTTGCCCTATGGCGTTGTCGTAATAACATATATCAGGACCAAACAACTCTTGGCACCAATTATCGCCACTGGTATTTTCGCAGCCATTGTGTGCAGGATTGTTATGAAAATTTTGCCAATTTTTTGAGAATCGTCCATCTCTGGCTAAATATTCTAACGCAGAATCTGATGCGTTTGCTTGTTGTGTAGCTGGCTTGCGAAAACTGGTATACCTAAAGTTTTTGAACTTATTAGTGGCCATAGCTGCAGGGTCTATTCCACCCGTAGATAAATCGCCAGCACCACCCAGCTGATTTGGAACCACATCTTGCATTACTTCAATTCCATTGGCGTGCAACACTGCCAGCATTCTCAATAATTCATCTTTGGTACCAACCCTTGTTTTTACGTTTCCTTTTTGAAATTTATCGCCTAAGTCATAATTATCAAATACACCATAACCAACATCACCGGTTCCATTTGCCCCTTTAGAAATTGGTGGTATCCAAACCATATCTATGCCCATCAACTTAATACGAGGTGCTAGTTCCGTAATATAATTTGCCCAACTGTTTGGATAATTACTATTCCAATAATCCCACCAAAACGCTTGTAAAATAACTTTTTTTACAGTGGTTTGGGAAAACCCTATTTGAAAAAAAACCAAAAAACTAAGGCCAAAAACTAAGATTATCTTTTTCATTTAATTGCAAGTCTGAGTAATAAATAATCTGTAAATTATATAAAACTAACAAGAATCGCAAAATTATTGAAAACGTTTTCGCTTTTGGGTATATTAATAAAATCCTACTAAATTAATAGGCCTTAGCGCATTGCCAATTTTATTCTTGATACAAATATTAAAATTGACAAAATATAGTACACCAGAAAAAAGTACTACCTTCCGTTTGTAACACAGACGTTGACAAATGTTCAAAAAAATGGTTGCCCAAAAGATTTAATTGTCTTAATATAAACTTCTCAAAAAACATTCTTAAAATAGCATTAAATGAAAATCAGTACTTTTTTTTATGGCATAGTGTTGTTATGTATGGTATCCTGCACAGATACCAAAAACAACAAGCTAATTATTGGAAAATGGCAAGGTGTACAATGGAAATCGAATGGAAAAGATTTGGACAGAAACATTGCAAGCACTTCATTTACATTTGACGATAAAGCCAGTTATAGTTTTGAAAATGCAGGAAAAATAGAAAATGGCTCTTACAAAGTAGAAAATGAAAGCTTGTTTACTACTCCAGAGAAAGGATTAGAAATTATGGTAAAAATTTTAAAACTTTCAAACGACAGTTTGGTTTTTGGAATGAACAATGGTGGGCAGGAGGAAATATTGACTTTGGTAAAGAAATAATTATGAAAATAAATTTGTTAATTTTATTTGTGGCAATAATTATTTCTTCTTGCAGTCAAAATAAATACATTGAAAAAATAACCCTTGTAGAAACACAACAAAATGATAAAAAATTAATCGTTAAGAAAATATTGATGGTAGGAGCAGGATCTATAGAGTCAAGGTTTTTTTTAGATAAACTTGCTATGAAAATAAAACAAGATTTAAAAAAAAATAATGTTGAACTTGATTATAACTATTTGGGGAAAATAAATAAAGACAGCAGTATTCAAATAAATAAAATGCTAAATAAAAATTATGATGCGATTTTAGTTTTTAACCCAGTAGATACTTCTAATTTAGAAGAAAAGTTTGAAACAGAACGTTATGGTTACAACCCACCATCTGGTGGATATGTGGGTGTAAACGTTAACAAGAGAACGATAAAATACATTCAAAGATTTGATATTTCAATATATGATAATGAGATGGGCACTTTATGGGCAGCAATTTTAAAAATTACTATTGATTATAGCAAGGATAAAAACTATTCCATTATTTCTGATAAAATAATTAAGGAATTAATGAATAATAAATTATTTCTGTAAAAATGAAATCTATTATCTACCTAATTTTACTTTTCGTAATTGTAATGCCCTGTTTTTCCCAAAAGCTAAATTACGACAGCTTAACCTTTGTAAAACAACAGGTCATATTGGATTTCCTCAATCTTTCCTCCAATGATAAAATAGCTGATATAGGCACTGGAGCAGGTTATTCATTGGTACCTATTGCAGGTTCAAATCCCAATATTAGTTTTATAGTAGAAGATATAGACAGTAGCACGCTTAACCGAAAAAAACTATTGGCACAAATTAAAAGATTTGGAAACAAGGCCAACATACATCAATTCAATATCGTTTACGGAACCACTACTTCCACCAATTTACCAGCTTCAAGTTTTAATAAAGTATTGATGTTTGATGTGATTCATGAATTGTCTGATAGACAAACAATGCTAAATGAAATAAAAAGAATTTTGCAAAAGGGAGGCTCGTTATTTATTGAAGAAATTTTAGTACATAACCCACAAAAAAAAGAAAGGCATTGCGATTACCCTTTCTTTACTGAAATCGCTTTCAAACAATTAATGACCGACAATAACTTCATTTTAAAAAAAGAAAAAATAAGTTTCGAAACCGTACATAAAAAATATATAAAGATGTTTGAGTATCAAACTGCCAATTAGTTTCCTTTTACTTATTATCATCTAAAATCTCAAACTTCTTCGTTACAGAATTACCCAGCTCATCTGTTATGGTAATCAAATGTGTGCCTTTGCCAGGGCTTAATGCAAGCTGGTGGTAATGTTGTGTTGTACCTGCAAAACTATTATCGAGTGTCCAATATATTTTAGCTTCGCTGTTACGATGTGCTGCAGTAAAAATGGTTTTACCTTTTTCTCCATTCATTTCTTTAGGTACATAAATTTTAGCATCGCTCTGTGGGTACACAAGCTCCATTAATTTTTGTGTGGCAAAGGTTTGACATCCTTCTTTAAATGGAGGCAAAACCTTGTAATCTGCATTGCGAAGCTTATAATAAAATTCCATGGTAGGTGGCAAAATAAACCAACTTTTGTGTAGCATATTTGCAGGGCTTTCGCAACTTTCATTTACCTGATAATTTCCTGTACCGTCTAACTGAATAATTTTATGGTATGGGCAAAGTGGCGAGCGTAATGCATTTGCTGGCATCATGAGTGTATCTATATCTGCGCAATCTACATTAGCCCTAAAGCCGGTTTGCCCACATACGGGTGCATACACATAATTGTATGTAGGCTTTGCAAACCAGTCAGATTGTGGTAACAATCTAAATATGTCAAACATAGCAGGAGCAGCTGTTTGAATACCTATAAGTCCTGCACGGCCTTCTCCAGTTGTATTACCAGCCCATACAGCTACCACATATTTTGGGGTTACTCCAATAGCCCACCCATCTCTAAAACCAAAACTAGTACCCGTTTTCCATGCTATTTTTTTGGAGGAAGAAAATTGTTGCCATAAGCCTTCTTCTCCTGGGCGCATTACTTCTTGCATTGCTTGAAAGGTGAAAAATATGGATGTAGCATCTAAAGGAATTGTTGATTGCGTTTTTTGTTGATTGGTTGATTGAGCAACTTTATAAAATGGAGGATGAAAATCATTTTTGTCAATAATCCCTTTATTTTTTTTCTGATGGTTTAACGTTCTAGCAAAAGAGGCGTACAAACCCGCAAGCTCCCACATTTTTACTTCGCAACCGCCTAGGATAAGACTAAGCCCATAAAAATTTGCGGGATTGTTAAGTGTGTTAATGCCGCATTGCTGTAAGGTTTCGTAAAAGCGTTGGTATTTGTATTGTTGCAATAATTTTACAGCCGGAATATTTAAACTTCTGCTTAGTGCTTTGTTTGCTGGCACAGCACCATCATATTCCAAATCGAAATTTTGTGGTGTGTAGCCGCCAATTTGTGTAGGCACATCGGCCACCAAACTATTGGGCAATACGCCACCATCGCTTAACATAGCTGCATACAAAATGGGTTTTAGTGCACTGCCAGGGCTACGAGGCGCATTTATAACATCCACATCACTTTCCAAATTTTTATTTTGTGGCTGAAAAATATTTCCTACATAAGCCAACGTATTTCCCGTTTCTACATCGAGTACCAATGCACACATATTGTTGATGCCATTGCTCTTTAATACTTGCTGCTGGCGTAAGACAATTTCATTTACGTTTAATTGCAATGTTCCATTTAAAGTGGAACGTATTTTTGTAATACCTGTTTTATTTTCGAACCTAAATCGTTGTAAGAGGTGTGGTGCATTTTGTGGCAAAGGCAATGGCTTGTTTGGCAGTGTTTCTTGTTTGGCTAATGCGCATTCTTCTTTTGAAATTTTATTTGCAGCTACTAATTTATCCAGCAAAGCATTTCTTTTTTGTAATAAGGTTTCCCTGTTTTTCCCAGGATGAACAAGCGATGGTGCATTGGGAAGCACCGCAAGCATGGCTGTTTCTGCCCAACTCAATTTATCTGCACTTCTCCCAAAATAACGCCATGATGCTGCATCTAATCCAACCACATTGCTACCAAACGGCGCATTGCTTGCATACAATCCTAGTATCTCATTTTTTGAATAAGAAAATTCTAATCTGACAGCAAGTACAGATTCTTTTAATTTATTCCAAATACTGCGATTGCTATTTCGTTCTGAAAGACGCATAACCTGCATCGTAAGCGTGCTACCTCCTTGTGTAGTTTTTGAACCTTGAATATTGGCTTTTATAGCCCTTGCAATAGCACTCATGTCTACTCCTGCATGCACAAAAAAACGTTTATCTTCGTAGATAGTTATACAATCTACAAAATGTGCTGGTACATTTTTATTGTAAGGAAAACGCCATTGTCCATCTGCTGCTATGGTTGCATTCAATAAATTTCCTTCCGCATCTTCTAGTACATAACTTGTGGGTGTTTTAAAAAGTTTTGATGGGAGAATAAAATAAAAAATGAGTAGAAAAACTATTGCTAGTGCTCCAATGATCTTTTTTGTTTTAGAAATATTATGTAGAAAATTATTATTCAATTTACATGCAAGATTTATTTCACACAACGCAACAAAGATAGCAACGGAAGCCATTTTAATCTTGTTCGTTTATAATTGCATTGGAAAAATGCCTATTACATCAAAAGCTGTAATGGCTCGCAATCAATAAAGACAATGCCGATTTTCAATAACCGAGGTCAAGATTTAAAACCGCCGTCAGGGTTTTTAACCGCTGACGGGGTTATAAAATATTTTATTTTCCACTAACTACCTCCACCCATCGCCCATTGGTAGCTGCTGAGATTGTATTGTCGTACATATTTCTACAATCGGTAGCTGCTAAAAAATACCTACCCAGGTAAGATGCATTTAACTGAACATAAAAAGTAAGTACATCGTTTTGCCTTATATCAAAATAAGTATACACCCTATCATCTCTCACATCTTGATACGTGCTTGGCGATGACTTAAATGCTCCTTCTCCATCCATCATGCGTGGGTTTAAAATTTCCCAACCACTAGGAAAAATTTGCGACAATGCCATTTGCAAATAAAATTTATTGCCCGTATTTTTTATGGATACTTTTGCAATAAAATCTTTGCCTTGTGCAAGTTTAGAAATATCTACCGCAGATCCATCTTGCGAAATATAAGAAATACTCATACTCAATGCGGCTGAACTATTGGCTGTTTTGATGGTATCACCCGTTAATGGTTGGCCTTGTGTAATTATTTTTACATACAAAACGTTGGTACCTCGGTTTATAATGGAAGTCGCATTGCTACCATCCTTCAACGCTACAGGCAATTGCTTGATGTATGAGTTTGCATTTATGTCTTGCGCCTTACCTGCAAGATTTGTAGCAGCAATTATTTTTGCTCCGCTAGCATTTTTTCCACAATACTTTGCAATAGCTATTAAACTGTAGGCGGTTGTTTGCGTGCTATACCAACTATCTTCCGAAAGCCTCGCCGCAACATTGTTAAGCACCGTAGCTGCTTGCGCTTTTCTTCCTAGCAGCGTAAGTGTTTCTAAAACCATGGCTTCGTCCCTAAGATCGGAGCCATAGGTAAACCCTGCATACAATCTTTGTGTAAATGTTGTAGGCAATCCACTAATTAAATCTACTGCTATATTATCTTGCCCTGCCAATTTATAGGCTGCTGCCAATCTCCATTTTGCTTCTACAGATAAATATTTAAATTCCCTCAACCGGTTCATAGCACCCATTTCTGCCGACTTTGCAATCGCAAGTGTATACAACCTGTATGCTTGTGCAAGATCGCCTCCATAAAAATTAGTCGTACTAGGTGCCCAAGCATTTGCTTTTCCTTTTTGATAATTTTTCCATTGGCTAAGTAAATTTTCACTTACAATATGACCATTGTTCTGTGCTTCTATCAAAAAGTGCCCTGCATAAGTACTACCCCAATCATCACTTTCACTGGCTCCAGGCCAATATCCAAAACCACCATCAGGCCTTTGAAAATTATTTATTTTGGCAATGGCCGCTTTTATATTTTTATCAATACTTGCTTTTTGAAAATCGGACAAATCTGTCAATTGATTTAATACCAATTGTGGAAAAACGGCTGATGTCGTTTGTTCTATACAACCATGCGGATATTCTATCAAATAGCTCAAACGCTTTTGCAAGTTCATAGATGGTATACTGGATACTTCCATTACAGAAGTACCTAGCGCTGCAACACCAATAGGCATTACTGCCGCATCCCATTTTTGTCCTGGCGCCAATGTTATTTGTTGCACATTTGTAATTATCGGATTTGGATTGCGTACATCCAGTTCTATTTCATCTGTTGCCTTTTCACCGTTGCTACTTGCACTTACTTTTATTTTTCCTATTCCGATTGCATTTTTCACTCTCACATCAAAGTAAGCTAATTGCTCACCCATTTTTTCAAAAGTTAGTGTTTGTGAAGCTGGACCAATAATTTCTAAGAAACTATTTGGTTGCATGGTTACATTTACATTTTTTATATTATTCTCCATGGCAAAAACGGTAACAGGCAATTTGATCATTTCGCCTGGCGCAAGCACACGGGGCATCGTAGCCAATACCATTAATGGCTTCTTTACCGTTACTGTTTTTTCTGCAAAACCATAACTGCCCTTATGCGCCGCTACTACCATCGTTCTTACCGAGCCAATATAATTTGGCATCATAAAAGTTTGCGTTTGTGTTTGCCCACTGCGTAATGTAAATGGACCAAGGTATTTTACAACGGGTTTAAAACGGTTTGCCTTTTTTTCTTTTACAGGCCCTGCATCTTCATCACCACCTATGGTTAAGATACGCTCCAAATCTCCGCCCCATGCACCAATAACCAAATCGAACATATCAAAACTTTTTACACCCAACGCTTCTCTTGCATAAAATGCAGCATGAGGATCGGGGGTTTTAAAACGAGTAAGGTCAAGCAATCCATCATCAACTACGGCAATACAATAAGTCATTTCTTTGCCGCTTTTTTCACTCACACTTACCGATACATTTGTTTCGGGACGCACACTTGCTTGCATATTTATTTGCGGGCTTAGTACCGTACTTTTATCTTCTACAAAAATGGGTATAGAGCCATACATGCGAATGGGCAAGTCATTTATTGTTTGTGCATGTGGTTGCAATAAACTTATGGTAGCATAAATATTGGGTGCCATGCTGGCATCTGCTTTAAATTTTACAACTGTTTGCCCTTGCGTAGATTCTTGCCAAAAAGTTTTTACAACTTTACTGCCACTTTCTAGACTCACAAATAGTCTTCCTCCTTTTGCAGATGGTACTGTCAATTTTATTTCATCGCCTACATTGTATTTGCCCCTATCGCTGCTAAAAGAAAGCATACTAGCTGCACTTTGGTCGTCGTTGCCAGAACGGCTCTGCCAGCCAGGTTCATCTACATAAAAGGCACTACCTGTCATGTGGCCACTCAACTTATCTTTTACTAAAATAAGATATCGGCCCCATTCACTATCGCCCGTTTTAAAAGACCAAGACCCCTTTCCATTGCTAAGAGAAACATCTGCTTTGCTTATAAGTTTATTGTAATTGTCTTGTGTAAAATTGCTTAGGTTATTTCCATTTTCATCCCACCACCATCGCCATTGAATTTTATAAAACTGCACTTCTACTTCTTGTGTGCCTGTAAGTAAATTTCCTTTTTCATCTACATCTACAATTTGTACTACATGCGTTTTACCTGTAAGCAAATAGTTAAACGGCTTTTCACCATCGGGCATTTTTAACCCTGCATAGGATTTGTATGGACTGTACTGCATACTAATATTATCTATACTAAAACTCCCTCCAGGTTCAAAAACTTTGGTAAATAAATTGGCTGTGAGCATGCCTGGAGCAGCTCCATCTATTTGAAAATTTGGATTTATTGGTGCGTTACCGTTTTCATCTAAACTTCCATCAAAAATTGTTTTTATTTGTATGCTGTAATTGGAGGTAGGATTATCAAATTCAAAATCAGGGAATTTTGTAAAACTGGTTCTTCGTGCACTCAAGGATGCATCTATTTTTGCTTTCAAATTTTTGCCAGGGCTACCAAACAACCACATAGAATTAATGGTGCCTTTGTTGGTGCTGTTTACGCCTAGCAAAGGATCTTTTCCAAAATCAATATTTATTTTCAAACGGTTGGGCATCACCGTTTCTATTTTTATTCTTTTTTCAAAAACGGCTCCTCCCACTTTTATGCGCACCAACCAATTACCGGTAGGTGATGATGCCTCTGTAGTGGTTTTAAAAATATTAAACCCATCTACCCCATTGGATTGTACGAGCTTTTTATAGAGCTGCCCTTGCGGGGAAATAAGGTTAAATTCTACAGGCATATCCTTTGGTAAATTGCCTGTTTTATCTTCCAAAATACAATTAATGAAAAGGCTATCACCTGGTCTCCATACACCCCGCTCTCCAAAAACAAATCCTTTAATTCCATTTTTAATTTCTTCGCCACTCACATCAAAACGGCTGAGTGCAAGAGAGCTTCCATCATCCAATTTTAGATACCCTCTTTCTGTTCCTTTTTTTGCAATAAGTAAATAGGGTTTTTGTTTTAAATCAACTGTTGCAAACCCATCGCTGCTGCTATTTGCTTTCCCTATAACCTGGTTTTGATAATCCATTACGATCAAATCTACTCCACCCATTGGCTCGGTACTAATGATACTACTCACTGCTACCATCAACGAATTATCGTTGCCCCTTTTTGCTGTAAGCCCAATATTACTTGCCAATATATTCCTAGATGCCCATCTATCTTTGTTGAAATAGGAGCGACTGGTTGGGTCGTCTCTTCGTTCCCAATTGTAGCCTCTTGGATAGTAATTGTCATAAGAATCCCAAAAAGCATCGTCATCATCATTACCAGTTCCACCGTTGTAACTGCCCTCATCCTCAAAATATTCTTCATCGTTGTTTTCTTCCGTTGCCAAGGTATCGGACGCCATTTTTGAATACAAGGAATAAGCCGGCCTAAAGCCAATCGTAACCCTGTAAATTGCACCTGGCTCTGTTTTTAGGAATTTATCTACATCGAGCGAAAAGCGCTGTTTGGTATGCAAGTCCAATGTTTTGTCATCGTCTAACCTTAGTGTTTTTTGCACAATTGGTTTTGCTACCCTACGTAGTTCTTGCTCGCCACCAATATCGTTTTGTTGCAAAAACTGTGGCACATTGTTTTCAAATATTTTAATGATACTTATGTCCACCGCATTTAGATTTATAGCATCAAAAGGCAGCACTAATTTACCCGATGAGGGTAAAATATTACCTTTCCCTAGAATTTTTACAGAAGGTTTTTTGTTTTCAAAAACAAGATTTGATGTAAACCCATTGGCCAATGACTCTCCCCAACTGTCTTTTATACCTGCATTAACATTCACGGTATAATTTCCTTCGAGGGATTTACCCGAAAATAATTTTACTTCGCTCCCATTGATTGTATACGAAACGTCAGGCTCATTGCTTATGGTCACCAACCCTGTAAGATCTTGGCCTATTGCTATTGGCTCACTAAATTTTACGGACGCATATTGTTGTGCGTCATTTACAGGCGTTACGCTAAGTACTTTAAAATCGCCTACCGGTGGCACTTTCAAAATTTCTTCGCCTGCAACAGCAATATCCATTGGCTTTCCATTCCATTTAATAGTAAGAGGCGTTTCTGCTACCTTACTTCGTACAATTCCATTAATAGTGTATCCATGTGTTTTTCCTCCATTATTATGTTGCCATATTATTTTATACTCTTTGTCATTTTGCGAAGCTGTCAACACTTTCTCCAATTCTTTGCCATCTTCCACATCGGCAGTTACTACTTCTCCATTCAAAAACATTTTATCTTTGGTAGCATCCGCCCTCAAACCATCTATATTTACTTTAAAAGATGGCTTTACTGTTTGAAGATTAAAAGCCAGCATTTCATATTTTACAGGCACTTTGGTTACTTTACCAAGGTTAAAATTTACTTTGTATAATTTGTCTGCTTCTAAATTTTTCTCTGGTTTAAATTCAATGGTTCTTGCATCTATCCACGAGGCTTTCCCTTTTACTGCTGGAGAAAGTTCAAAAAGCTTATCGCTTACAGGCTGGCCTACTGTATGCGTAGTAGCTGCATCTGTGGACAGTTGTACCCGTACGCTACTTGTTTTAGAAACGATGCCTGTCGTGTAAGCTTCTACATATTTTGAAAAGGCAGGGTCTACATCAATCCATTTTTGGTTGTTGTTTTTCTTGCACGAATTGGTAAGTAATACAATAGCAAAAAGGCATAAAAATGCTTGCGCAAAAGAATTGCGGTTAGCAAAATTTTTAAAGGAAGACATGGTGGTAGTTTTATGAATTGTTGAGGGCAATAAAATTGCTTACGTAAATGTTAGAAGAATTTTTGATATTTCAAAAAATGTTTTTTTGTTTTGATGGTTTTAGGGAATTTTTAACCACTCACTCCAGAAATAAAAGTAGGCAAAAGGCACAAAACGTTCAAATGAATGTTTTTATGGTTATTCTACATTATTTATAGTTCGCCAAGTTGATATAAAATTGGTATAACTTGGCGAACTATAGATTTTATAATTCGCCAACTTAATGTAAAATATACTACATTTGGCGAACTATAAATTTTTTCAAATGAAAGTTGCAGGAAGAAAAGAGGAATTAGAAATACTAGAAAACCTACTGAAATCTGATGACTCAGCGTTTTTAGCCATGTATGGGCGACGGAGAATTGGTAAAACATATTTACTTAGACAAGTGTACGAGTCCCATATAATTTTTGAAGCAAGTGGTATTCATGAAAATGTAATGGAGCAACAACTGGAAAACTTTTGGTTGGTATTATTAGAGCTAATGCCCAGCCAACGATTTTCATCTCCACCCAAAACATGGTTAAAAGCATTTGCTTATCTAAAACAATATATACTCTCTTTAAAAGGCAAAAAAAAGAAAGTGATATTCTTAGACGAAATATCCTGGTTTGATACGCCCCGATCTGGTTTCTTAGCTGCGCTGGATAATTTTTGGAATCAGTTTTGCAGCAAACGAGATGATATTATTTTAACGATATGTGGCTCCGCAGCATCTTGGATCATTAATAAAGTAATTAATAACCGAGGTGGTTTACACAATCGAGTTACAAAAACGATTCAGCTTTTTCCGTTTACATTAGCAGAAACGAACGAGTATTTAATTTCAAAAAATATCCAGCTTTCAAAAAAAGATATCATTGAATTATACATGTGCATTGGCGGTGTACCATTTTATTATAAGGATATAAAGAAAGGAAGAAGTGTAGTGCAAATTATAAATGAGCTTTGTTTTACGCAAAAAGCAAGTTTAAAGAACGAGTTTAATAACTTGTATGCCTCCTTGTTTAAAAATGCACATTTACATATAGAAATTGTAACTGCTTTAGCTAAAAAAAATAGAGGACTTACAAGACAAGAAATAATTGCAGCAACAGGATTGAGCAGCGGTGGTGGCACTACAGTTTTGCTAAACGAATTAATTGAGTGTGGTTTTGTAACCCAAATTTTTCCGATAAACAAAACATCAGAAGATAGATTATATAGGCTTATAGACGAGTTTAGCCTGTTCTATTTTAAGTTTATGTACAAAAGTAAAATAACGGACTGGACAACTGTTTTTAGCAAACAACCCTACAGAATATGGTGTGGTTATGCATTTGAAACCATTTGCTTGAAACATACTGCGCAAATAAAATATAAACTAGGCATTAGCGGTATAGCAAGTAATGACTATTCATGGGTAAAAAAAGGAACAAAATTAGATGAAGGTGCACAAATAGATTTATTAATAGATAGAGCCGACAATTGTATATCAATGTGCGAAATGAAATTTTACAACGCTCCTTTTGAAATAACAAAACAATACGCAGATAACTTAAGAGATAAGCGGGAAATATTTAAAACAAATACAAAAACTAAAAAAAATATTTTTATAACTTTAATAACATTGTATGGAGTAAAACAAAATGAGCATTCGCTTAGTATAGTAAGTAATAAGGTGGTAGGGGATGATTTGTTTTAGGAATTATTAAAAAGTCGCAGAAAAAATACCGCGACTTTTTAATAATAATACATTTACAGTTTACAATTTTACAAATTTTAAAAAAACTGGCACACCCTGTTTCCTTGTAAGTATAAGGAAATAAACACTCGGTAATAATTCATCTACATTTACAATAACCTTTGTTTTTCCAACTAAGTAATTTATTAAAGTTTTATAAACTAAGCCTTCGGGAGTAATAATTTTTAGAGACTCCCATTCTTTCGATAATTGCAAACTATCAATCGTTAAAATGCTATGAACAGGATTAGGAAAATACCTTAACGTATAAGGGCCTGTTGGGTTTGGAGCCACAATAGAAGGCGTTACATCAAATGTAAGTACATTGCTATAGGCTAAAATACCTGGCGAACAAGTGGCATTGCTTGTCATTAAACCTCTCAATTTATTTCCACTGGCTGTTGGGCTATACAATAAAGAACTATTGTTAGCACCGCTTATATTTGCCCAATTATGTAAGTTCGTACTATCCTGCCATTGGTAGCTTGGGGTTGTGCCACCAAATGAAGTACTAGAAGTTATATTGGTACTGTTATTAACAATTACAGTTGTGTTGCCAGCAATAGATATAGCGGGGATAGCAGTTGATACAGTTATTATTACTGGGCTACTTACAACAGGAATATTGCTTGCGCATGTTGCATTACTTGTTAACGTAAGTGTAATAGCATCTCCATTTACAAAACCATTACTTGTATATGTTGCACTATTTGCACCCACGTTAATGCCATTTCTCTTCCATTGGTAAATAGGTACTGTGCCTACATTTGTAGATGTAGAAGTAAACGTAATACTTGCTCCACTACAAATACTAGTTGCAGAAGAAGTAAAAGTTGCTGTTGGCGTTACTGTATTATTTACGATAATATTTATTGAATTACTAGTAGAATTTTGTGGCACTGCACAAGCCAACGAACTCGTCATAACTATTTTTACAACACTTGCATTGGTTAGAGTAGAAGTAGTAAATATGTTGGAGTTTGTACCTGCATTTACCCCATTCACTTGCCATTGGTAAGATGGTGCTGCGCCTCCGTTTGTGGGAGTGGCAGTGAAGGTTATTGGAGAGCCAGCGCAAATAGTAGTGGCTGAAGAAATAATTAAAACACTTGGAACAACTGCTGTATTTACAGAAACTATAATTGTATTACTTGTAACTATTTGTGGGCTCACACAGTTTCCATTACTCGTAAGAATACATTTTACTTGATCGTTATTGTTTAATGTACTTGATGTAAAAGTGGGTGAATTTGTACCAATATTTACGCCGTTTACTTGCCATTGGTAAGTTGGGGTTGTACCTCCATTTGTGGCATTAGCTGTAAAAGTTGTTGACGAACCTACACATATAGTTGAAGATGCTGTACTAATAGTAACACTTGGTGTCAGAATTGGATTAACTGTAATATTTAGAACATTACTTAAAACTGTTTGCGGGCTTACACAAGTTGCACTATTTGTAAGTATACATTTTACTTGAGCATTATTGGTTAAAGAATTAGTGGTAAATGTATTTGAATTTGTACCAACATTTACGCCATTTACTTGCCATTGATATATAGGTGTTGTACCCGAGTTAGTAGAGGTAGCAGTAAAATTGATGGAAATTGCACTACATATATTAGTTGCACTAGCTGCAATAGATACAGTTGGAACTATTACAGGATTCACAGATACATTAACAATATTACTGGTAATAGTTGGTGGAATTGCACAAAGTTCAGTACTTGTAAGAATACATTTTATTTGAGAATTATTAGTAAGGCTATTTGTAATAAATGTAGGAGAATTAATACCAGTATTTACTCCATTTACTTGCCATTGATAAATTGGATTTATACCAGCATTCGAAGAATTAGTAGTAAATGTTATTGAAGAACTGGCACAAATTGTAGTATCGTTATTTATTAAATTTATTGTTGGTATAATTATAGGGTTTACAGTTAAAATAAATACACTACTACTGTTTGAACCTACCAGGCACTTATACTTATTATTGTTAAAACTTATTGGTGTATTAGTTATCTGTAAATCGTGTGTGTTCGTACCAGAATAATTCACACCGTCTGTAATATTTATAAAACCAGAACCTGTATTTACTTGCCATTGATAATTACTACCAGCTATATTTGAATTTATTATTTTATTTGAATTTGCACATACATTAACAGAAACTGCAGAATCCTTATTTTTAAAAATATAAACTTTATTGGTTGATATGCCGCAAATAACTATTTCGGGTTTACTATCTTCATTCATATCGCACACAGAGATGTTAGTATTTAAGCCTGAATTTGTCGTAAAACGTAACGGTCCATTGTAGTTAATATTACCTATTGTGCTTATATTTTTCAAAACATTAAACTCATCTGATATATCAAATGAAATAATATCTGGTTTTTGATCACCATCAACGTCTCCAATCGAATTAGTAATTGATCCGCCACTATTACTCGAAGCAAAATCTTGTAATGAAAAATTCATTAAACCTACACTACTAATGTTTCTTAAAATACCAATTTTATTTGTTTGCGTAATAGTATTATTTAAATAATTATAATATCCAAAGATGCCAAAAAACAAATCTAGTTTTCCATCATTATCAATATCACCTGAATTTATATTAAAGTAGATACCTGAAGTTCCGTAATTTGTTATTTCAGAAAATGAAATATTATTTCCGTTAAAAGTATTTCTATAAATAGTAACAGCAGAATTGGAAATAGATGAAATTCCAGGCGTATAAGTATTTGAAACGGCAATATCTTGTTTTCCATCACCATCCAAATCATTAACTATAAATGACATAACCGAATTAGGATTAATAATTGGTGTGACAATAACCCCATTTGCAAAACTGATGATACCACCTACACTATTATTCTGAAAAATTTCTACCCAAGATTTTAAAATTGCAATATCTATTTTACCATCATTATTAAAGTCTCCAACATCAATACCATTATTATTAGACACAAAAACTCTCACTGTTGAAGCAGAAAATGAAATTGTACCAATTGTACTTGAGTTTATCAAAATATATAGACTATCGCCTTTTTGATAGATGATATCTTTTCGTCCATCGCCGTTCATGTCAGCAATCTTAAATCGAGAAAAAATACCTATTAAAGGAAAATCGACACGAGATTCAAAATTATAATTATTCAAAGAACTAATATTTCTAAATACAGATATTGTATCATCGCTTATTAAAATTATATCGGGTTTCCCGTCCACATCTAAATCTACAATGAAGTTATTTCGAGGATTTAATTTAGTTGCTAATTCTAGTTTAGTGCTATAAGTATTTGAAGTTAATAGACCATTGGGGAAATTTACTACAAACCCCTTGTTTGAAGTACAGGTTAACCCATTTACAGTAACATTAATATTATTATAATTTGCACCTAAAGGAACTACAACCGACAAGCTAGTTGTGCTTGATGAAGTTACTACAGCTTTTGTAGCACCAAAATATACAATGTTGTTGGTTGGAATATTACTAAAACCAGTTCCAATAATCTGTACAGTACTTCCGACTATCCCGGTGGTTGGACTAAAAGAATTTATTATGGGCACATTATTAGGTACAAATAAAAAATTACTACCACTTACTGTGCCATTTGGGCTAGTAATAGTTACAATACCTGTGCTACCATTACCTACTATTGCAGTGATACTAGTGGAACTATTTATTACAAAAGATGATGCTGCCGTACCGCCAAATGTTACAGAAGTAGTACCATTAAAGTTACTCCCGTTAATGTTCACAACAGTACCAGTACTTCCTACACTTGGCGATATGTTACTAATAATTGGTGTAGTATATACAAAACCTGCAAGGCTATCAGTTCCTGTACCAGTAGTTACAAAAACTCTTCCACTACTACCTGCACCCACTACAGCCGTGATGCTAGTAGGCGATACTACAATAAAACTTGCGGCTGCTGTGCTACCAAATTTTACACCCGTTACATTAATAAAACTTGTACCAGTGATTGTAACAGTATTGCCTTGTGCTGCTTGCATTGGCGCAAATGAATTAATGGACGGTGGTGCTGGTGGTGGTATGTAAGTGAACCCTGCAATAGTAGCGGTACCATAGATTGTTGTAAAAGTAATATTCCCAGATGCTCCATTTCCAACTACAGCATTCATGGAGGTAGTATTTGTGAATACAAAAGATGAGGCGGATGTTCCTCCAAAATTTAAGAGGGGTGTAAAAGTACCTCCACCATTAGTAAATCCACTTCCGTTGATAGTAATAACTGAACCAGGCCCCCCGCTCGTTGGACTAAAAGAAGTGATAGTTGGTCTCAAATGTTGAAATCCTATTAATGAATCAGACCCAAAAGGAGTTGTAATTTTTACAAATCCTGA
>JANNGD010000155.1:0-43181 GCA_031380515.1 Ferruginibacter sp.
GTGTCTTCTAAATCATTTATAGAAGTAATGGTAAAATGTTCTAGCAATCCTTTAGGTAAAAAATGAGATAGTAATGTTGTATCCAATCGATTTAAATTTTAACCAAAGATAACTTTAGTCCCCATTAAATAAAACTGAGCCCTTTTTTGTATCAATAGTCTGTTTGTGTTTCTTTCGGTTTGGGTTTTGGCTTCCCTTTTTTATCATCTACTACAGCAGGTGCATTTGAAGTCATTTTCTTATCTTCCTTTTTAGGGTCTGTATTTTTAGGTATTTCCTTTTTTATGGTATCTTTCGTTATAGCATCTGGGGCTTGTTCAATTACAACTGAATCTTCTTCTTCCAAATATTCCTGTTGCGTATCTATTGGGTTACCATTGTCATCGGTAACAGCTTCTCCTCTTTTTAACGTTTGATAAAAGTTTGCATCTGCAAGTATCGGGTCATTTTTCAATTCTACCGGAACAGTAAATTCTTTTTGCTCTGTGTAATATTTGTATTTCTTATCTGCATACACTTTTTTCATAAAATTACCCCAAGCTGGCGCAGCCATTTCTGCACCTCCACCACTGTTATAAATAGGTATAAATGGATCTTCGCAACCCACCCATGTACCAGCAAGTAAGGTAGGGGTATAACCAATAAACCAACCATCTGTATTGTTGTCTGTTGTACCTGTTTTGCCAGCTTTTTCACAGGGTATATTGTAACTATTCAATCTTTTAGCCGTGCCCTCTTTTATTACACCTTGCATCATTTTCACCATCGTATAAGCATCTGCCTCTCCTATTACTTGTTTGCTTTGTGCCATAGGAAATTCATGTATAAGATTACCGTTCTTATCTTCTATTCTTGTTACAAAAACTGGCTCTGTATTATATCCTTTATTAGGAAACATGGTGTAAGATTGTAACATTTGCAACATGGGTATTTCTGCTGCTCCCAATGCGATAGATGGATAAGGAGGTATCTTTACTTTAATGCCACATTGTTTTGCAAATTCAATGGTTCTTTTTACTCCTACTACTGCCATTAAATGCCAGGCACAACCATTTATAGAACGTGCTAAGCAATAGGCGCATGTACCTCCACCTGTAGTAATTGTTTTTCCACTAAGGGTAAGTGGCCCACCTGGTATATAGGTTTCAGGTGTATACCCAGCATCTTGAACAGCAAGCGTATAAAGTAAAGGTTTAAAAGTAGAACCTACCTGCCTCATAGCAGTAACATGGTCATATTTAAACCACCTAAAATCTGTACCACCTATCCATGCTTTTACTTCGCCACTGCGGGGATCCATAGCGACAAAAGATGTTTGCATCAATTTTTTATGGTATTTAATGGAATCCAACGGGGTTAGTATCGTATCCATCTCATGCCTATCTCCTCCTTTTTTCCAAGAAAAAATTTTCATTCGTACAGGAATAGTGAAAGATTTTCTTATGATGGCTTCATCAATCTCATCCTCTTTCATATTTTTCCATCGCTCAGATTGTTTCATGGCATTTTCCAAAATATTCTCGTGACCTTTCCACAATTTATCTCCTCTGTAGCGAAGTGCAGCATTTAGTTTGCTTTGTTCCCCTGGCATATGTGCTTGCATAGACTCTTCTGCATACTGTTGCATGCGAGAATCTATGGTAGTGTATATTTTTAATCCATCCCTAAATAAATCATAAGGCTCGCCAGTTTTGGTATTTTTATTATTCTTACACCACTCTTTCATTACTACTATAAGAGCCCTTCTGTAATGCGGCGCAATTCCTATCGCTTCATCTATTTGTTTGTAGTTTGTAATAAGTGGCTTTGCTTTTAATTTGGCAGCTTCTGCCTCTGTGAGATAATGCTCTTTAGCGACAACCATTTGGCCTATTACAACATTTCTTCTATCTAATGAAGCTGCTGAATGCCTAATAGGTTCATAAATAGAAGGCCCCTTCAACATTCCTATCAATACAGCTGCGTCTTCAATTTTTAAGTCTTTGGGTTCTTTTTGAAAATAAGTTAGACTTGCGTTTCTAATACCAAAAATATTTCCCCATGGCGCCCTGTTTAAATAAAGTGCTATAATTTCTTCTTTTGTAAAGTTCCTTTCAAGCTTTACCGCTATAATCCATTCTTTTATTTTTTCTAATCCCCTCGAAAAAATATTGCCGTGCCCTTGTTTTAAGATCATTTTTGCAAGCTGCTGTGAAAGTGTACTTCCTCCACCCTGTTGTCCTAATGTAAGAACAACCCTGCCAACTGCTTGTGCGTCTATGCCTGAGTGGTCGAAAAAACGCTCATCTTCTGTAGCTATCAAAGCATGAATTGCGTTGGGCGAAATTTCATTATATGCCACCTCACTCCTATTTTCTGCATAATATTTCCCCATGAGCAAACCATCTGCACTTATTACCTCGCTAGCCAAGTCAGCTTCAGGATTTTCCAATTCTTGCAAAGAAGGCATTTTGCCAAATAAACCAAAATTTGCTGCAGTAAATAATAAGATTACAAATAAAAGGCCGCCAAAAAAAACACGCCAAAGGATTTTTACAGATCGTTTCATGGGTAGGTACAAATAATTATTAAAGAAACAGTTGGCAAAAATAATGCCTAAAATCTATTTCCGAAATTTGTGTTTATTAATTCTTTATATGACTTAATATCCTTGTTGGCTTTTAGCAACTGCAGGTTGGTATCAGAAATGATGATAAAAGAATATTTGGCCACTTGCAACCAAGAGACCTCGGTTGGTGCCGCCTTCTTTATTTTATCAAAATATTTTAGTGCAGCTTCTGCATTTTCAAAACTCGAAAAGATTAATAAACTCTTTTCTACATCTAAAGTATCTTTTGATATTGCAATATTGAGGGTAGCCATACTTCCTTTATTAAACCTTGTAAATGCATTTTTCGCTTCATTTACGTAAACCCCGTCTACTTTATCTAAAATCATTGCTACGTTATGAGGTTGGTCTGGCTTTAAAACAAAAGATTTATTTACGTATACATCCGGAACTTTAATAGAATCCGCTATCACTTTTTTTGTAATCGTAGGAGCAATCACTTTTACTTCGGCTGGCTTGGCCGTTTGTGCAATTACCTTAGCAGGACCTTTGTCATCAACCATTATTATTTGCTCATCTTCTACTCTGGTTACTTGCAACTCTGTAAGATACTTTTCTATAGCAGCCCTTCTACCTATCACATCTATTAATGTGGTTGCTTTTTCTTTTAATGCAGATGTAGGATAAAGGGTAACGATATTTTTCAATGTAACGATGGCTAAGCTGTCTTTTTTTTCTTTTATGTAATACACAGACTCTATGTATAATAATTGTGGCGACCAATAATTTTTGCCATTGGTACTATCCGCTTTAATTTTTGCTGAAATGGCTTCTTCAAATTTTCCCTCTATAAACAAATTATAAATGGATTCATACTTGGCAGTTACTTCAGGATTTTTGGCATTAGTGGTTAATAAAGAAGGATTGTTGATTACCTTAGCCGCATTGCTGCCAGCAAAATTATTTTTTACTAAATTTTTATAGTAATCAGCTTTAAAATTATCTCCTAATTTTAAATAACAAAATGACATACCATAATATACATCAGGAAGCATTATATCAGTAGGAAATCTTTTTACAAAATCATCATAAAGATGTAGAGCCTGCACATAATCTTGCAACTCAGTTTGAAAAATTTGCGTTGCTTCATAAAGATTTTTTGCAATTATTAAATTACTAGAATCCAATCGTTCTTTTGTCAATGGTAATCCTGCTAATAAGCCATCATAAGAATAATCGGCTATTTTTGAATCCCCTGATTCTTCTTTGGTCAACGGTGCATTGGGATCTAAATTGCCCGCATTTATATCCCCTCCTTTGGTAATTACCGTTTGCGATGCACTTTTTCTTCTCCAGTTATCTATATTGGTTCTTTTGCCCCATTTGTTTTTAAAGTCATTGAAGCCCTTAGCCCTTAAGCTGGTATTATAAAAATACCATTGTCCACTACTAGAACTGGAAGTTGGAAAAAGATCTACAGGTGCATTTTTATTGTTTGCAAAAGTAATAGGTGTGATACCTCCAAAATCTTCTTCTTCTTTTAGTCCATTATCTTTCCTATATTTCTTTGCTAGTTTCTTTAAAAAAATATCTCTATCAGCTGGAGCCATAGCAGCTATCAATTGCAAACTATCTTCTGTTTCAATAGCAAAAATTTTAGGTACCAACCTACCCAAAATTTCTTTTCTATCTGCCAGTGTTGCAGAATCTATGTCCAAGGTAGCAGTAGCTACTCCAAGGCTATCGTAGTAAGAATGGGCATCTTTATATTTTCTTTGTGCGTAAGCAATATTAGCCAATTGTAGAAAAGATTTATCCTTGTAAGGAGATGCGTTTAAATTATTGGCAATGCTTTTTTTGTAAAGTGCAATACCACCCAATGTATCTCCTTTTTGCAAATGAAGTTGAGCTGCAGAGTAAAAAATAATATCTCTATATGCATCAAATTTATCTTTGCGAGCCATGCGCAAAAGTTTATCAATGCTATTATCCAGTTCTTTAGGATTTGAATTATCTCGCAACATTTTAGCACTGTTCAGATTTGCATAAATATCCATAATAGGATCGTTGGTACTTTTAGCTGCTTTTGCATAATACTTTTCTGCCTCATCAAAATTTTTCGTCTTTTCAAATAGCTGTGCAAGCAAGAATTGCCACCTGCTTTTATCCGCCTTTGTTTCAGCATTGCTCAGTGCTTTTTCTAAATGATTGGCAGCGCTATCGTAAATATTTTGTGCAAAAAACCAGTAAGAGGTTATTTCATGCAAATCATTTTGCAAACGCTTGGGTAAGTTTGGGTCATTCTGTAAAATGCTAATTAAACCAGCCGCATCTCCCAATTCGTTTTGCTCTATAAAAGTACGAGTAAGCCATATCAAAGCTTCATTTCTGCTAGGTGGCCTTGTAAATACTTTTTGTACAAGCTTTCTATTCTCTTTGTTTGCAATAGAAACAGATCCTGTACCCTTAATTGTTTCATTGCTTCCTACAATTTTATTATCATCGTCGTTTTTCTTTTTTCTTGGAAAAAGATTATAGTTTATAAATTGAAAGGTAAGTGCAGCAGAGTCAAAATCTTTTTTAAGAAAATAGGATTTACCAATGAGTAAATAAAAATTATCTACCCATTCTGTTCGCAAGTCGTGTAACAAAATACCCGCTGTAGCTTTATAAATAATGGAATCTAAATCGCTTTTTTGGGAAGCAGTGTTTTCTAATGAATAGGCATAAAAGGACAGTAATTTAGCGTAATCATCTTTATTGGAAATTCTTGTACGCTCAAACACTGCGTTTAATGTATTATTTGCATTAAAGTAAAAATTATAATGGGAAGTGGTATTTTGAAGAAACTTTCTAACCAAACCGAACTTCTTTGTCCCCGTTTTTTCAGAGGCAAGTAGTTTCTCTTCATATTTCTCTGGCTTTTTTTCTTTACCAAAAATATCAAAGGTCCATGCAGGTTGTGCCTTGGCTGTAAGACCAACAGATAGCAAGTACAAAAATGCAATTCCTTTTATTAAGTTAAATCTGCGCATGAAGTTTTTTAAAATGTCAATTAAAGTTCGGATTTAATTCTGTAATATCATCCAAAAATAACGGGTACATCGTTAAAATAGCAACTTTCGATAATTTATTTCTGTTAAAAAATATATGTTCTCTTGTAGAATGGCTAATTTAGCATTTTTCTGCATTTTACTAACATAAAAGTAGCCAATATGTCAATGCCCGATATGAACTCTACCCTAAAAAGACTGCGCAATCACTATAGGCTTGTAATAATGAACGAAGACAGCTTTGAAGAAGTTGTAAAATTTAAGCTAACCCGAATAAGTGTTTATGTAGTTTTAAGCAGCGTTTTTATATTATTAGTGGGCTTAACTTCGGCTTTGATTGTTTTTACGCCATTAAAATATTATCTACCAGGCTCGGGTATGGGCAACGCCAAACAATTAAAAGAATACAGAGAGCTAAAATTACGAACAGATTCAATGGAGCAAGCATTAAAATACCAAGATGGTTATTTAAAAAATATACAGAAAGTATTACAAGGTAAAATTGTACCATTGGATACCAATAAACTGGCTTTGCCTAAAGAAATCATAAACAATAATTAATTTTTTTGATGAAGCAACAAAACAACTCGCTTTTGCTAAAATATGCAGGCCTTGCCACTCAACTGGCTGTTGCCATAGGTCTTTCGGTTTATTTGGGTATAAAAATAGATGAATGGCTACATTTTACCAGCCCTATTTTTGTATGGCTGCTTCCGCTACTTGTTATTAGTGCTGTTATTTATAAAATTATAAAAGGCACGGCACCCAAAAAATAGATGGTTGTTGTTGATATCAATATTTGCAAAAAAGTTTAAAAGATTTAAGTTCTAAAAAATCGCTAAAATAAAAACATGAAATTATTCGGGAAAATTTTATTGCCTATACTTATTATATTTGTATTGCTCTCTATTCTCATTCTATTTGCAAATACATTGTGGCAAAAATTTAATGTAGATAAGAACGTATTATTAGGAGCCAATGTTCTTTTTTTAATTACAGGGGTATTGGTTTTCTTTTTACAAAAAAAAGCCCTTACAAACCCAAACCCGAATGTATTTGTAAGAAGTATAATTGGTGGTATGATGATAAAGATGTTTAGTACAGTAATAGCAGTACTAGCTTATGTAGTATTAGAGGGAAATGGTTATAATAAAAATGCCGTTTTTATTTCCCTATTTATGTATTTGATCTATTTGGCAGCCGAAGTGTATGCCATTTCTAAAGTGAACAAGAAAAAAAATGTCTAAAACAAAAGTAGATTTTTCGGTTTTGGAACAATACCTCCCAACTGGAGGATTTGAACCGGTGCTTATTTATATACATGAACATAAAATTCAACTAACCGTTACAAGAAGGCGTAGTAGTGTGTTAGGTGATTATAGGCACGCACATGCCGACAAAGGCCATAGAATTAGTGTAAATGGTGATCTTAATAAATATTCTTTTCTGGTAACCCTATTGCATGAAATTGCCCACCTAATTACTTTTGAAAAACATGGAAACCGGGTTCAACCACATGGGAGCGAATGGAAAATGCATTTCGGTAATTTACTCCGAACTTTTACGGCCAAAAATATTTTTCCAAATGATATTGAACATGCATTACAAAAATCGATAAACAACCCTGCAGCAAGTAGTTGTGGAGATGAGAAATTACTGAGGGTATTAAAAAGTTATGATAGCCCCAAAGTGGGAATTCTGCTGGTGGAACAACTAGCAACGGGCGAAAAATTTAAAATAAAGGGAAATAGGATTTTTGAAAAAGGTGAAAAAATAAGAAAGCGTTATAAATGTAAAGAAATAGTTAACGGAAAATGGTATTTATTTAGCCCTGTTTTTGAAGTAATTAAGGTGTTAAACTGAAATTACTTCACATTTTTTTTACTCTAAAACGGTTTTTAAGTTAATTAATATTGCAAAAGAATGTAACTTGCACAACATTAATAAAATATACAGCATCTAGTTTGCCTCTAACCATAACATATAGCGAAGAAGAACTGGTTTCTTTACTACAAGCAAAGGACCAAAAAGCATTTGCCTACTTATACGATAATTATTCGCCAGCGCTCAATGGGGTAATAATGCGAATGGTAGATGATGTGCAGATTGCAGAAGATATATTGCAAGAGGCATTTGTGAAAATTTGGTACAATTTTGGGCAGTACGATGCTTCTAAAGGAAGACTTTTTACCTGGATGATTAACATTACCAGAAACTTAACAATAGATACCCTAAGAAGTAAAGGGTATAAAAAGCAACAAAAAATCTCTCAAGACGAAAATTTCGTAAGTAGTTCACAAGACAGAAATCATAACACATCAAAATTCGATACAATAGGGTTACGCAAACAAGTTCAAAATCTAAAGCCAGATCAAAAAATAATAATAGACTTGGCATATTTTAATGGGTTTACACAAGAGGAAATCTCAAAAGAAATGAGTATCCCATTGGGAACAGTAAAAACTAGAATGCGTACAGCTATAATCGAACTTAGAAAATTAGTGCAATCTTAATAAAGTGAAAAAAGAAGAAATTATATCATCAGGGCTTTTGGAAATGTATACACTTGGGGATACTACACCCGAAGAAAATGAGTTAATATTGGCTAATATTGAGCAATATCCCGAGGTAAGGGAAGAGCTAATCAAAGTTCAAAAAGCTTTGGAAGCTTATGCTATAGCAAATGCCATAACGCCAAATGCCAATATAAAAGACAAGTTATTTTATCAGCTAAATGTATCGTCTGCAAAAACAGCAGTCGTACCTGCAAAAGTAATTTCTATTTCCCTACTACGTAGAATTGCAGCAGCAGCTGTACTACTACTTATAGGTAGTGCTATTTTTAATATCGTATTTTACAATAAGTACAAAGATGCTTATTCGAAAGCCGAAGAAAGCCAGCAACAACTTGCAGTATTAAATGAAAATTTTTCTGAAACTACTAACAATTTTAACGCCATTACAGATAAGCATAGCTTACAATTAAGGTTGAAGCCAGTAGTTGCTCCCAAAGATGTGGATGCAGAAATATATTGGATAACTGATACTGGTGAATTATATATAGACCCATCTGACTTACCAAGTGCACCTACAGGCATGCAATACCAATTATGGGCTATTGTAGATGGAAAAGCCATGGATGCGGGTTTAATTGTATCAAAAGATGGTAGAACACTGAAAATGCAAAAAATGAAGACTTTCGGAAGAGCACAGGCCTTTGCAGTAACGCTAGAAAAAGAAGGTGGTGTAGCTGTATCTAAAGAAAAACCTTATGTAATTGTGAGTTTATAAATTTTTATATCATATATCATTGTAAGCCTCAGAAAATCTGGGGCTTTTTTAATAGTAAAATATCAAATTTTAATATTCAATAATAATTTACCTTTGCCGCAATTATTCAAAACAGAATCAAATATATTTTATGGGATATGATGTAATCGTTTTAGGCAGCGGCCCAGGTGGATACCCTGCAGCCATTCGTGCCAGCCAATTAGGTAAAAAAGTAGCAATTGTAGAGCGTGAAAGCCTTGGAGGTATTTGTCTTAACTGGGGTTGCATACCTACAAAGGCATTGCTAAAAAGTGCACAAGTATATGAATATGCAAAACACGCTGCAGATTATGGCATAAAGGTAGAAAACCCTATGCATGAATTTGAAGCAGTTATTAAACGCAGTCGTGGCGTAGCAGATAAGATGAGCAAGGGCATTGCCTTCTTGATGAAGAAGAATAAGATAGATGTAATAATGGGTAACGGTACATTGTTGTCTGCCAACAAACTAGAAGTTACGGCAGCAGATGGCAGCAAACAAATACTAGATGCTACCAATATTATTATTGCAACCGGAGGCCGTGCAAGGGAATTACCTTCGTTACCAATTGATGGAGAAAAAATTGTAGAATACCGCAAAGCAATGGTATTGCCTACACAACCAAAGAGCATGATTGTATGTGGTAGTGGAGCGATAGGAAGTGAGTTTGCATACTTTTATAATAGCATGCAAACCAAAGTAACCATCGTAGAATTTATGCAAAGAATTGTACCAGTAGAGGATGAGGATATTAGCAAAGAATTGGAAAAACAATTCAAAAAGCAGGGTATTGAAATAATGACCAATAGCGAAGTGCTAAAAGTAGATACAAGTGGTGTAGGTGTAAAAGCTACAGTAAAGACACCCAATGGAGAAATAACCTTAGAAGCCGATATTTTATTAAGTGCAGTTGGTGTAGTGGCAAATATTGAAAACATAGGATTGGAAGCGCTGGGCGTAAAAACAGAGAAAGGTAAAATTATAGTAGATGCATATGGGCAAACAAATATAGCTAGCCTATACGCTATAGGCGATTGTACACCAGGACAAGCGCTTGCACATGTGGCTGGTAAAGAAGGAATCAATGCAGCCGAACACATTGCAGGGCATAAAGTAACACCTATGGATTATAACAATATACCTGGATGTACTTATTGCTCACCAGAAATTGCTTCAGTTGGTTATACCGAAAAAGCAGCAAAAGATGCAGGCTTTGAAGTAAAAGTAGGTAAGTTTCCATTTGTTGCTAGTGGTAAAGCTACTGCAGGTGGTGCAACAGAAGGTTTTATAAAAGTAATTTTTGATGCTAAATATGGTGAGTTTCTTGGCTGCCATATGATAGGAGCTGGAGTTACAGAACTTATTGCAGAAGCAGTGGTGGCTCGTAAACTAGAAACAACTGCTCATGAATTGTTAAATGCAGTGCACCCGCACCCTACTATGAGCGAAGGCTTAAAGGAAGCTGTAGCGGTGGCTTATGGAGAAGCTACGGATGTTTAAAGGATTTGAGATATTAGATTTAAGATATTAGATTAAAAGCCTCGAAGTGATTCGGGGCTTTTTTATAAAAGCTATTTTGCAAAAAAAATAATAAGAAAGTACAATAATTTTGGTCTAATTCAAAAACTGAATTGAGGCGATAACAAAAAAACCGCAAAAAATGCGGTTTTTTTATTTCGAATATATTATTAAACTTAAGCAATTTTTTCTACCTGCATATAACTCAATTCCACAGGAGTTGCACGGCCAAATATTTTTACTTGTACTTTCAATTTTTTCTTCTCATCATTTACTTCTTCAATAACACCGTTAAAGTCATTGAACGGCCCATCAATAATCTTAATCGTTTCACCAATGATAAATGGTTCGCTCATTGTTACACCACCAGCATCCGTCATTTCGTCTACCCTACCAAGCATTTTGTTTACTTCTGCTTTTCTAAGTGAAATGATGTTTCCTTTAGAACCTTTTCCGTCTGTTAAAAAGTGCATAACATTGCTGATGCCGCTTACATGCTGTATAATATCGTCTGTAAGTTTACCATCTGCTACTTCCATCATTATATAACCTGGATAGAAATTACGTTCCCTCATTACTTTTTTACCATTCAATACTTTGTAAACTTTCTCTACCGGTAAAAATATTTGAGAGATAATTTTATCCCAACCATTGCGTACAATATCTTTATCAAGATACTCTTTAATTTTACGCTCTTTGCCACTTACCACACGAAGAACATACCATTTGTTGTCCTTGGCTGGTTTTTCAGAAGCAACTGCCGCAGTTATTATTTCTTCCATGATTACTTAAATAGAGAGTAAATAAATTTCATTGAACCATTTGCTATAAAATCCATTACACCTACAATAAATGTAATAAATACAGTAGCCCCTAACACGATCATAGTAGATTGAGTAAGTTGCTCCCATTTTGGCCAACTAACCTTCTCCGTTAATTCGGAATAAGATTCTTTTAAAAACACAGTGAATTTGTTCATAATAAAAAAAATGTGCAGATGTGCAAATATGCAAATATGCAAGTAAATAATGTACAAATATGCAAAAGTGCATATATTCAAATAAAAAAATAACTAGCCATAAAGAGATATTTGCATATTTTCTCATTGGCTAAATTTCTTTGCACGGGCACTAGGATTCGAACCCAGATCAAGGGTGTTGGAGACCCGTATGCTAGCCGTTGCACCATGCCCGCAGAAAAAATCTTTATCATACCACCAAGATGGGATTTTAAAGACTTCAATATTTTAAAGACCAACGTTTAAATCTCTATTTTAAATAAGATTTCCTACATTTCCTTTGGATATTTAGGAGTCCTTTTTAAAAAACAAAGTACCTAAGCTTTTCGCCTAAGTACTTTGTAAAGATATGTAAAAATTTCCACAAAGAGCCCCCTTTAGAGGATTTAGGATGTTTTTTATTTGATGATTTCAGTAACCTGACCAGCACCTACAGTACGACCACCTTCACGTATCGCAAACTTAAGACCTTTCTCCATTGCAATAGGTTGGATAAGTTTAACAGTAAAGTTAGTATTATCACCAGGCATAATCATTTCAGTTCCTTCGTTCAAAGTTACTTCTCCAGTTACGTCTGTAGTACGGAAATAAAACTGAGGGCGGTATTTGTTAAAGAAAGGAGTGTGACGTCCACCTTCTTCTTTGCTAAGAACATATACTTCACCTTTAAATTCTGTATGCGGCGTAATAGAACCTGGTTTGCAAAGAACCATACCACGACGTATTTGAGTTTTCTCAATACCACGTAACAAAAGACCTGCGTTATCTCCAGCTTCTCCTTCATCCAATAACTTTTTGAACATTTCAACACCTGTACAAGTTGATGACAATGGTTTTTCCATTAATCCAACGATTTCCATTGGCTCACCTACTTTAATACGGCCTCTTTCTATGCGACCAGTTGCTACTGTTCCACGACCAGTTATAGAGAATACATCCTCCACACTCATCAAGAAAGGCAAGTCAACCAAACGTGGTGGAACTGGGATATAAGTATCTACAGCATCCATCAAATCGTTGATTTTAGCCATCCAATTTGCATCACCAGCAAGAGCGCCAGTTGCAGAACCTTGAATGATTGGTGTGTTATCACCATCAAAACCATATGAAGTAAGCAATTCACGAACTTCCATTTCTACCAATTCAAGTAATTCTGGATCGTCTACCAAATCAACTTTGTTCATGAATACTACCAATTTAGGTACACCTACCTGGCGAGCAAGCAAGATATGCTCTTTCGTTTGTGGCATTGGACCGTCTGTAGCAGCAACTACTAATATTGCGCCATCCATTTGAGCAGCACCTGTAATCATGTTCTTTACATAATCGGCGTGACCTGGACAATCTACGTGAGCATAGTGACGACTAGCAGTTTCGTATTCTACGTGAGCAGTATTTATTGTAATACCCCTTTCTTTTTCTTCAGGAGCACCATCAATATCGTCATAATTTTTTTTCTGCGCTAAACCTCTTTGTGACAAAACATCGGTTATAGCGGCTGTAAGCGTGGTTTTTCCATGATCTACGTGACCGATGGTACCTACGTTAAGATGGGGTTTATCCCTTTTGAATGATTCTTTTGCCATTGTTTAAATTTATTATTTGTTTTGAAATGTAGGTTTCATTTTAAGTCCGTTAACCATAGACTTTTTATGCTAAAATCTTTTCAGATTCTTATACTATTTATTGAGCCATCAATGAGAATCGAACTCATGACCCCTTCCCTACCAAGGAAGTGCTCTACCCCTGAGCTACGACGGCTAGTCAGTTGGCAGTTTGCAATTTGCAGTTGACAAAAACAAATGTTTCTTTTGCAATTTGCCAACTGCCAACTGCATGTTGAACTGAGCGGAAGACCGGGCTCGAACCGGCCACCTGAAGCTTGGAAGGCTACCGCTCTACCAAATGAGCTACTTCCGCTAATAAATATGCAAATAGGCAAATGTGCCAAAATGCAAACAAAAAAAGAACTACAAACAAGATTTGCACATTTGCCAATTGGCATATTTGCAAATTTTGCTTTGTGGGCAGAGTAGGTTTCGAACCTACGTACTCGTGAGAGAACAGATTTACAGTCTGTCGCCTTTAACCACTCGGCCATCTGCCCAAATCTACATCAAAAAAAATGTACAGCTAAAACTGTACTCAAATCTTTTGAGCCGAAAACTGGAGTCGAACCAGCGACCTTCCCGACTACTAGTCGGGATGCGCTAAACATCTGCCAATTCTAAAATGCTCATCCGGAGCCGAAAACTGGAGTCGAACCAGCGACCTACTGATTACAAATCAGTTGCTCTACCAACTGAGCTATTTCGGCTTATTTTTTAAAGAACTTCCTCAAATAAAAATGCCTTATTAAAGCCTATCTTTTTTTTCGGATGGCAAAGGTAAGAGAAAATAATTAATAGAAAAATTTTGCAAAACAATTTTTTAAAGTTTTTTCAATATTAAGCAAATAAAAATCCCGCTTCTTGCAAAGCGGGATAGATTTTTTTAGCATATCATTAAGCTGCGAGCTTCTCTTTCTTTCTTTTTATTTGAGTTATAACCGCATCTAGCGCTGCATCAAAGCTTTCTTCAAAAGATTTTGAAGAATGTTTTACAAAAAATTCATGTCCAGGTATAAGGACTTTTATTTCTGCCACTTTATCTTTTATATTGTGAACAATATTATCTAATTTCAAATAAACATCTACTTTAGTAACTCTATCGTGAAATTGGGTAATCTTTGGGCACTTTGTTTTTATGTGCTCCACTAGTTTAGAATCTGCATCAAAATGCACTGTTTGAATGTTAATATTCATAGCCTCGTTTTTGTTGGTGAATAAAAAAAATAGGTAACATTCAATACATAGGCAGTTTATTTTCTTGGTATAGATTTAGGTAGACAAGTTAGCATAATTAATAAAAATAAAAAAATTTATTTGATAGAGGGTTAAGCTTTTGGGTGTGCTTTTTTATATACATCTTTCAGTTTTTCTATGGTATTATGTGTGTACACCTGCGTTGCTGCAAGGCTACTATGGCCTAGTAGTTCTTTTACTGCATTTAGGTCTGCCCCATTGTTCATCAAATGTGTTGCAAAACTATGTCTCAAAATGTGAGGGCTCTTCTTTTCTATGGTAGTTATTTTTTTAAGGTACTTATTGGCTATGTTATATACCTGTTTCGGATCCAATGGCTTTCCTTTAGCAGTAATGAATAATGTGGTACTTTCCATTTTACCCCATATCTTTTTCTTCTCTTCTATATAAAATTTAATTTCATTTGCCAATATATTATTTATAGGAATAATGCGTTCTTTGTTTCCTTTACCTTTTACTTTTATATTGCTGTTCATCCTATCAATACTGTGTTCCTGTATGCCAATGAGCTCGGCTTTACGTATGCCAGTATGATACAATACTTCTAATACCAATTTTTCCGTTAGGCCTTTAAACCCTTCAGAAAATACTACTGTAGAAAATAAATCATGCGTATCCTTTTCTTCTACAAATTGCGGCAATCGTTTGGGCATTTTTGGCGATATGATAGCTGAAACAGGGTTAGCTGAAACCATTTCATTTTTTAATAAATATTTGAAAAAAGAACGGAGAGAAGATATTTTTCGGTTTATGGAACGTGAGCTTATTTCTGCCTCTTTCATACCTGCAAGCCAGGTGCGCACATAGGTCGTTTTTATCTTATCTACCTCAATCTCTTCAAATTCTGTACGAAGAAATTGAGAAAAGGATGATAAATCATTTTCGTAAGCAATGATTGTATGCGAACTATATCGTTTTTGAAAGCGAAGCTGGTCTAAAAAATGCTGTTGGTGTTGCTCGAAGGGTATGTGCATAAAAAAACTGATGATTAAAGTTAGCGATAACTTATCATCAGTTAATAAAATATTTCTTAAAAAGTAATATTAATCGAATTTTCCTTCAGAAAGCTGTTGTTTATAAACTGCTTTAAGCACCATCATGCGGTGACGGATAGAAGGCTTAATGAAAGCTTGCCTTTCTCTAAGTTGTAAAAGCGTTTTGCTTTTTTCAAATTTCTTTTTGTACTTTTTTAGCGCTTTGTCTATGTTTTCGCAATCTTTTGAATCTATTATTAACATTGTATGTATACCCCCTTTTGATGATTTAGGAGTGCAAAGATAAAAGAATTTTTGAAAAAAAGAAATAAATACTGGAAAGAATGGAAGTTTTTCGATTTTTAACCGCAAAGAGGCAAAGTTTTTCGATTTTTAACCGCAAAGAGGCAAAGTTTTTCGCAGAGCTCGCTAAGCTAATTTCTTTTCGTAGTTTATTTACATGTATAATTGCGTTAATACTCTGTCTTGTTTGCGATTAATCCTTTGTGTCCTTTGCGGTTATTTCTTAGCGTTCTTTGCGGTAAAATTACTTTCCAAATTTAAAATCCATTTACAACTCTTTTTAAGCCATCTTTAATCCTTGCCACATTAAAATTTATAAGTAATCCAAGTTTGTAATTACCAAGTTTCATGTAAGTCAAAGTCTGAGCTAAATGTACATCATTCAAGGCTTCTACACTTTTAAGTTCAATTACTAATTTATTTTCTACCAACAAATCTATTCTATAACCGCATTCCCATTTTACCTCTTCAAAAATTAATGGCATTGGCTTTTCTTTTCACAAAACAAGCCTGATTTTCCGATTTTGTAATATAAGCACTCCTTGTAAGCACTCTCTAATAATCCTGGTCCCAATACTGTATGAACTTCAATAGCTAGGCCAATAATTTTGTTTGCTAATTCATTTTCTGTCATAGCATTTTAGTTTTAAGTTTAAATCATGAATTTAAAAAACATTCCCGAAATTTACAGCATGTTTACAGGAATAATAGAGCAATTAGGTGTTGTAGTAGCTTCGGAAACAGCTGGTTCAAACGTTACATTAACGATTTCTAGCAGTTTAAGTACTTCTTTAAAGATTGACCAAAGTTTAAGTCACAATGGCGTTTGCCTTACCATAGAAAAAATAGTGGGTGATTCTTACCAAGTGACGGCTATAGAAGAGACCTTGCAAAAAACGACAATCGCATCTTGGAAAAAAGGAGAAGTAATTAATTTAGAAAGATGTTTGCGTTTTGATGGAAGATTGGATGGTCATATTGTACAAGGGCATGTAGATACAATAGGAACTTGTATAGGCTATGAAGAAAAAAATGGTAGTTGGGAATATGTAATTGAAATAGACAAAAAATTTGCCTCTTTAATTATTGAAAAAGGGTCTATTGCATTAAATGGCATAAGCCTCACCATTTTTAATATTACGAATACTAGTTTTACGGTAGCCATTATCCCGTACACATACGAGCATACAAATATGCACACATTGCAATTGGGCGATAAAGTGAATGTAGAGTTTGATATGGTGGGGAAGTATGTTAATAGGATGAATGAAATAAAAACTTCTACATAACCCAATCCTTTAGCATCAAGATTTTCTTCTCCAAAAAATGCCAACTTAAATAAACAATTGACAGTACCACTAAAAATGTAAATAGAAAAAAGAACAAGCGGATTTTCGTGTATTCTATTAAATAACTTAGTGTTTGTTTAATAGGAAATAAGATGTCATAATTAAAACTTTACATTAAACATTTGAAGCTAGTTATAAAATCAAAATAATATCTTAATAAACATTAGCAATGGTATCTTAAATATTAAACTCTAGCCAATTTTCCCTTTAATTTCAAAAAAGGTTTTTCAATAATATAATAACTTAAAGAGGCAACTATGAAAGTTATTATTAAAAGTATAAATAGTAAAAAAACTGAAGGGATTTCTATCTTATATTTTTGTATTACTATACCGCAAATTGAAATAACAAAACCATGAAAACAGTAAAGCCCATATGAAATTTTTCCTGTGTAAACGATAATTCTATTTTTCGCAAAATCAAATATCCGCTGTTCATTTACCATTTGATCTATTATGACTAGGCAACAATAAATGATAAATGCAAATCTCATCATTACAGAAAATATGTTATTCAGAATTTCATTTAATGAACCGCTGATAAAATAACACCCAATAAAAAAAGGTATCAATATTAAATAAAATAATACTGATTTAAGCCCGCTAAGCCTTTGTAATACTTTAACAATATTGCTTTTATTATATACACAAAGAGCAGCGTATGCACCTGCCATCATGTCAAATAAATAAGTCAATGTATGAAAATAAATACTTAAATTTTGGATCCCTCCCCATAAATTAAAAATAACGCTTACCAAAATAAATAATAATATAACTGTTTTCAATTTTTTTTGGAACAACGTTAGACAAATACCCCAAACCAAATAAAATTGTTCTTCTACTGATAATGTCCATAAAACTTGTAAGAAAAAAACATGGCCTATTGAATAATAATTGGCTATAAAAAACAAATACCAGCCCGATGGTGGCAAAGTTAATTGTAGCCCACTGTATAATGCAATTTTTTTAAGTATCACAAACGAAAAAAACATCAATAAATAATAAAGAGGCCAAATTCTCAAAGCTCTCCTTATAAAATAATTCTTAAAAGAAAATTTTCCGTATTTCTGGTACTCGCTAATTCCTAAAAAAGTTAATAAAAAAGAAGATAGCACAAAAAAAACATCAATGCTTAATGTTAAGTTTGAGTAAACATAAGCTAGTATTTTTTCTATAACAGAATTACCAAGAATTGGCTTGTATGCATGAAAAAAAAATACACACAAAAAAGACAAGCCTCTTATCGCATCTAATTGAGGAAAATACTTTTTTTGTTTCATCATCAACCGCTGATTATATTAAATTACATTACCCTTTAAGGCATCACTTACTGCCATATCCATGATACGTTCAGCATATGGTCTTGAAATATTATTTAGCTCCTCCGTTTTTGTTTGTATTAAATTTTTATCGTTCATTGTAATTGCTAATTGCAAAGCTTGCATTGCCAATGCGGTTTCAGACAATTCATAGTTTATTAAAAATGTTGCATTTTTTTGTAAAAACCGCTCTGTAGTTTTTAGCAATTGCTCTCCTTCTGTTTTTGCTTCAGCCAATGCCCTAGCAGCTACATCACTTTCTGCATTTTTTAATGAATCCAACAGCATGTTCTCTACTGTTATATCATCGATACCCAATTGTGGTTTTACCTCAATCGATTGTTCAACTCCACTTCGCAATTCTTTTGCCTTTACTGTAAGTATTCCGTCGGCATTTATCATAAAACTTACTTGCACTTTCGCCATACCAGCAGGCATAGCGGGGATACCTTTTAAATTTAAAGTAGCCAATAATCTATTATCGCTTACCATATCCCGCTCGCCTTGATAAATACTAATGCGCATATTCACTTGAGCATCTACTTGCGTAGTATATTCTCGAGCGGCAGATGAAGGTATTTTTGCATTTCTTGGAATAATTACGTCCATCAAGTCTCCTGCTGTTTCTATTCCAAGGCTCAGTGGTGTTATGTCCAATAATAAAACATCTTTGTTATTGCCAGCTAAAATATCAGCCTGTATTGCGGCTCCAAGTGCCACCACTTCGTCCGGATTTACTGAATTATTAACCGGCTTTCCAAAAAAATTGCTTACTTCATTAATTACGATTGGTACCCTTGTACTGCCGCCAACCATAATTATTTCATCGATTTCATTTTTCTTTATTCCTGCATCTTTTAGTGCATTTCTACAACAGTCAATTGTTTTATCAATGAGCGGCATTATCAATTCTTCGAACTCATTTTTACTTATGCTAATTTGCCTTTCGCCAACTAGTCCATCATATTTTTCGGCAGTCGTTAGTTGTATTTTTGCTTCTTCTGCTTTTAACCGCAAGGTTTGCGATAATGACTTATCGATTTGCAATATTTCATTACTAATTTCCAATTGCTTTTGCCAAAAACCAACAATGGCGTTATCAAAATCATCACCACCAAGGTAAGTATCACCATTGGTTGATAAGACTTCAAATATACCCGCACTCAATCTTAAAATAGAAACATCAAATGTGCCACCGCCTAAATCATACACAGCAATTGTTTTATCTTCATTTATTTTAAGTCCTAAACCGTATGCCAAGCTAGCAGCAGTAGGTTCGTTTATTATTCTCAAAACATCAAGCCCTGCCAACTTACCTGCGTCCCTTGTTGCTTGTCTTTGTGCATCACTAAAATAGGCTGGTACGGTTATTACCGCTTTGTTTACGGGCGTTTTAAGTATATGTTCTGCTCTTTTCTTTAATTCCTTCAGTATAAGTGCAGATAAATCAACCGGTGAATAAAAGACATCATCCACTTTTATTTTTACTTGTTTGCTTTTATCTTCATCTATTATTTTATAAGAAAAGAAAGAAGCATTTGATTTTATATCATCATAGTTTTTGCCAATAAGTCTTTTAGCAGAAAATATTGTTCGCTCAGGTTCTGTAACCAAAAATTCTTTTGCCTCATCTCCTACGATTACGTTTCCTTTCTTATCAAAATAAACTACAGAAGGTACAAGTGATGTATTATCATGTTCTTTTAAAGCCACTGCTTTTCTAGTATCTGGATGTATTACTGCTATCAAACTATTGGTTGTACCCAAATCTATGCCTACTATAATCTCTTCCTTTTGCAAACTACCTGTTGCAATATTTATTGCGATTTTGGCCATATTCTTTTTAAATAAATGGAGTAAAAAAAGTATTTTTACTTAATTGATAATTATCCGCAAAGCTAAGAATTATAAAAGTAAATTAAAGACACATCCAAAAACTGCCATTTCATGCTTTTTAATTCTTTTGATTTCTTAATTTTTTTACCGCTAGTAACACTGTTGTTTTTTTTACTTCCAAATAAGTTCAGGGTATATTTTTTACTTGTAGCTAGCTGCGTATTTTATTGCTATTTTATACCAATCTATCTGCTTCTTTTGCTATTTATTATTTTGATAGACTATTATGTAGGATTAAAAATTGAAAAGCATACCGATCATAAAAAGAAATGGCTACTTATAAGCATTTTTGCAAATGTTGGAATATTAGCTGTTTTTAAATACTTCAACTTTTTCATAACAAACTTTAATGATGTTTTTGGCACGTCTGCAAGTATGTTAAAGATTATCCTTCCTATTGGTTTATCCTTTCATACGTTTCAAGCGATGGCTTACACAATAGAAGTTTATAGAGGAACAGTAAAAGCTGAAAAAGATTTATCGGTTTATGCACTGTATGTTTTATTTTATCCCCAGTTAGTGGCTGGGCCAATTGAGCGGCCTCAACATTTATTACCACAATTACATAAAAAGCAATATTTTTCTGCACAAAATTTATTAGATGGGTTAAGACTAATTGTTTGGGGCTATTTTAAAAAATTAGTTATTGCAGACAATTTATCTTTAATTGTTGATATGGTTTATAAATCTCCATTGCAATACCAATGGTATATCGTAATGCTTACCATATTTTTATTTAGTATCCAGATATATTGCGACTTCTCTGGTTATACGGATATAGCAAGAGGTGCCGCAAAAATTTTAGGATTTGATTTAATGATAAATTTTAACAGGCCATTATTGGCGACCAGTATTCGCAACTTTTGGCAAAGATGGCATATCTCACTTTCTTCATGGTTTAGGGATTATGTATACGTCCCTTTGGGGGGTAATAAAAAAGGATTACCTAATCAAATCAGTTTAATATTTCTGGTCTTCATTGTTAGTGGTCTTTGGCATGGGGCTGGATGGAACTTCATTATTTGGGGTGTTATTCACGCATTTTTTTTAATAATTACATTCATTCTATCAAAAAGATTTTTTTCTACACCCAATAAAGTAAATCCATTTTATAATTTTATAAAAATATTGGCTGTAAATTTTATTGTTGCATATGCTTTTGTATTTTTCAGAAATACATCTCTTCTCAATGCAAGCAATATCATTTTGCAATCTATCCATTTTCCTAATTCAAGTTTTAATTCAACGCAATTAATATCAAGTATCCCTATATTAGGAAATTATACCCTTGTAATGTTATTGCTGTTTGTACTTTTCCTTTTTGTAAATGAAGCAATACTTGACCCATCCTTATTTAAAATGAATAAATACCCAATTTTAGACAGCATTTGGTTTGCTTTTATTTTTATTGCAATAATATTTTGGGGCGTTTTTACAAAAGAATCTTTTATATATTTTCAATTTTAATGTGATGAAAAGAGTATTTTTTATTTTTGTTTTTATTCTAATTACTTCATCAATTGTTGGAAAGGTATTTGATATCTATTATAAAAAATATTGGGCAAACCCATTTGAAAAATTGGATGCTGTGTTTAAAGATACTTCTTACAGGGATATCGTTTTTTTAGGAGATTCGAGGGTTCACGTAGGTATTAACCCTTATTATATTGATTCAATTACAAAATTTAATTCTTACAATATAGGTATTGGAGGTGCTCCTTTAAACGAGTTATATTTCTTAACACAAGCCTGGTTTAATAAACATGCTTCTCCAAAAATATTTGTCATATCTATTGGTTACGGGAGTATGTTGAGATATGATGACAATTTTGAAAATCCTTGTTATTATTTTTCCTACTTAAACAACGAATATGTTTACAAGCAATTTTCCGATTTAAAATACCATACAACCCTATTTAAATATTTTCCTATTTGCAAATACTCCGCTTACGATGAGTATAATAAGACCTCCATTTTGAGAAGTATGAAGGGTGATAGGTTTTTGAAAGTAGGCGGGATAAATTACAAGGGTTTTATAAACAATGCATATGAGAATTCATACAAAGAATCACAAACTACGAATTCAGACTCTATTGATAATCCAAGTAATTATAGGATCCAAAAAGGAATAGGGCAGTTTAATTCCTTAATTGATCTAATACTAAAAAATAAAAGTAAGATAGTTTTGGTTTACCCACCCGATGTAAATTTTTCTAAAAGCTTTTACGGCATAGCGTTTCAAAAATTAGGAATAGAAATTGAAAAAATTGCAGATAGAAATAACATAGACATTTGGCATTTTGAAAAAGATAGCAGCTTTAAGAAAATTCTTTTTCAAGACCCTCGCCATTTAAACATAAAAGGCTCAATAATGTATTCTCAAAAAATAGGCCTTGGTTTAAAACAAATTATAACCGACAGTTTATAAAAATGACCACCCAAAAAGTGGCCATTTTTATAATTAATTTTTCGCTTAGTATCTAATTATCTCATCAAATACATCTTTCCATATCCTTTGTTGAAATATTTATTTGTATCATCACCATCGGCTTTATACTTTTCTAAAGACTTACCATTTAGGTTTGTAATTACTCTATAAATATATACACCATTTGCAAGTTTCTGGCCGTACATATCTGTACCATCCCATTTGAAATCGGTAATATTTCTACCAACATGTATTGGCCCCAATTCTTGCTTCGTAATTTCTCTAACAACTTTGCCTGTAATTGTTAGTACCTGTATCCTCAAATTTTGGGGTACTTGGCTACCAGTAAGTGTAAATACAAATGCAGTAGAGGTTGTAAATGGATTAGGATAATTAAGCATTTCACTAATCATTGCCTTATTAATTACAGAAAATACAGAATGATAATCCAACGAACCTGCAGTATTTCCTGTCACATCTTTACCTGAAACCATTAATTCATAATCACCATCTTCTTTTAGGAAAGGTCTTAAATTTATGGTAGCTGCATTTTCTCCTGCCGAAAGATTGGCTGCATTAAAACGCATGGTATCTGTATTAAAATAAAACCTTCTATAGTTTGACTCGCCTGGGTATTTTATTTGAACTTTTAATAGGTTGGTATCATTTAATGCAAGAAACCTACTTTCATCTTTTAACTTGATTAATATGTTTGGTTTAGAAGAAACAATATCCCTATTCAATATATGTACACCGTCAAAAGTAACATCTAACAAAGGATTGAATGGGTCATTTTTTACAAAAAAGTTTTTGATTAGGAAATTATTATTTACAGTTTGTTCTGGCTGGGCATAATTGGTATTGAAATCTACAAAAAGGGTATTGTTGCCAATATAATTTTCGGATTTTATTGTATAAGATGCCTTGAGCGTATCTCCAGCAATCAATATTTTACCTCTTGGTATGTTAATGATGCTATCGAAGTTATTAGCAGTTTTGATACGTAAACTAATTTTCATTAAACTATCAAATTTCAATTGGCTTACGTTTTTAAATGCAACTGAGAAATTGATTGGCTCGCCTGCATCAACAGTATCTTTCATAGTATAAGAAATATTGGGAGCTATTGCACCTTCAGGTACCAAATCTGCATTTAAAATCCAATACTTCAATTGACTTGGAGAACCGGTAATAGAATCTGAGGTTAGCATCCTTAGCTTTAATTTTGGATAGGTAACGGAATTAATCCAAGTAAGGCTGGTATCTGTTGCTGGGTTTACAGTTGCTAAAATATTCTCGGTGCCATTAATGTTTAATCCGATAATTTGAATGGCATTTTTATCATTGTTGGTAGCTGGTTCAAGATTCCTTGCTTGCCATCTCAATCTATTCCATTTACTAACTGGTCCAAATACTTCAGAAGTATATGATCCTTCATAGGCATATCCGTCTACATTGAATGAAACATTTAGCCTTTCGCTATTTACGATGGCTACTACTTGTCTAATGGGCACATTACTTCCTTTTTTGCCTATAAACGCAAATGGTACATGTGAAGTAATTAAATCAATATCGGTAAAACCGAGCCCTTTTAATGCAAGGTATAAATTTTGGCCAGGATCTGTTGCCCAAGTAGCTGGAAAAAATGTATTAGTAGTAAAAGGGGCATTTACCATTACAATTACATTTCCGTTGGGAATCTGGTCAATAAATTGTTTAATAATTTGGCGTTTTGCTGCTGTAGAAATATCAAATTGGAAGTAACCAGCTACGTGTCCAGCGGCAAAAGGAGTAGGTGCATTACTTCCATACTGTCCTGTAGTACCTACAAGCTGATTGAAAATTGGTTTCAATGTTATTGAGTCAATAATGTAAAACCTAAGACAATTATTATTAGAACCTATAGGTGATGCTAGTCCATACTGCTCTAAAAACCCTCCATTTACTATAGCGTAATCGCTTGCAAGAGGACCAGCTGGAAAAATAGTCGTCTTTACAGAATAAGGAACTGTTTTTGGCATAAATCTAAAAACCCTGTCGGTACCAACATTAATATTCGTATAAGCATTTTTCAAATATTGATAATAATGTGATTGATTGAATCCAGTGGTACTTGTAGGCAAGTAAACAAACGATGACCCATTCCAAATAGTAATCCCAGAGGTTGGTACGATTGCTGTTCTCCAATAATAAACCGTGCTATCTGCAAAAGTTAAATTGGTAGGTGTAAATTCTATACAGCCTCCCACACTTGTTTTGTTATACGTTTTTTTGAAACTAGAGTTAAATAATTCCGTAGTATCTATCTCCATGATATAATTACTAACACCTAATAAAGGATTTGCAGTACTTGCTGCGAAAGTAATGTTTTGTGTATTTACTATTGAATAATTGTATGGATAAATTGGCGTTAATGTATTTTCAAAAATGAAAAAATCTACCGTAAGTCTATTATTGGTTTCATAAATTTCTGAAATCCTGTTTGTATGATCTAGCTCAATAATAAGTTTGTTTAACCCTTTTTCTGTGAGCGGATTAATGATGGGTATGGTAAGCGCAAGACTATCTGTATTTCTTATTGCAAAAATCATTGTATCAATGATTGTAATGGGTATGCTGGCATTTGGTAATAGCCTTTTTACATAAACCCTCATTGAATCATTAATTGCCCTGCCAATATTTTGCATTTGCACTTTTACTTTAAAAGAAGGATCTGCAACGGTAATAATACTTGGGGAAATTTTAACCAATTGTGGCTCTATTACATAATCGGGTTTAGGAAAGTTATTTATTTTTATGGCAGGGTCGCCATGTAAATTTATTTCTTCTAAATGAACCCTTGTATTGTAATCAAGGCCAGGGTTTGAACCGCCTTGATTAATAATTACATCCTTTATTTGCTCACCAACATTTTGTGCATAAGTAATTTTTGTAAAATCTTGGTGCAGCTTATAGTTATAATTATGTAAGTAACCTGGTATTCCAAAATGAGTATCAGCCAAAAAGCCAATACTACCTTTTTGGTTTGCAATAATGTACTTCTCCGACAATGTAACTGTGCTCAATAATCTAGATGGGTCATAATTATAAAAATTACCAGCAGTACAACCACTAATATTAAAAAAAGGATACTTGCCAGCATTACTGTAAACTGATGGGTCACTTAAATTAAATTCGAAAGTGGTTGCAGACGAATGGCCAAAATAACTAATAAACCCTAAGCCTTCTCCAAAAAGTTGGGTTATTCGCTCAGTACTTGCTTGCTGTACCGTTGCAGAAGAAGTTTTATTGAATCTCTCTACTCTTCCTCCAAATAAAGTATCTTTTATTAAATCGGCATATTGATCCATATAGTAATTAAAAGCTGCAGATTCCTGTTCTGTTTTTCCACCCACAATTTGCATCGTATTCTTCATCCAAGCTTTGTCTATAATAGCAGGGCTCTGGAATTTTTGGGCTTGCTCGTATTGCAACACTTTTTGATAATAATAACCTACCTCGGTACCGTTTATTGCACCCAACCTTCCTATTGGAGTTATTGGTAAGGTTGTACCTGGTTGAGATACCAATAAAATATCAGAAGGTGGCCAGCCAAATGTTGGAACCAAATCTAGTTTATCGGCTATAGGGGCCGTTGTTGGGTATGTTGCAGGATTTAACTCCAACGCTCTCTTATCTTGATAACTTACTCCTCTACCGATGATAAAAATAGCTTTTGGTTTTACGGGGTATTGTACATCCATAAAACGTACAAAATCTCTAATAGCTGCAGGGTGCGATTTTATACCAAAAGCAAACTGATCTGTAAGTTCATTTATATCATATACTTTTGCATTGTACCCACCTCCATTTACCGTACTTCTATATGCACGGTACAACTCTACATTATTTACGCCGCTACCATCATTAAATAAAACGGGGTTACTAATAATAACGTAATCTCCTCTTGTGGTAGCTGTATTATAGTTTACAAACGTTTTAGTTGTAATATTACTAACTGTATTTATAGAAGATGTTTCTACATTATTCAACATAAATTTTCTAACAGGTTCTACAGAAGCTGGTAGTACAAATTTTACTTTTCCGGGAGTAGATACGATATCTCCAATATACCTTCTGCCATTGTTCATATCGTATAAAACGGGTGCTACAGTACCGTAGTTAAAATTATCTATCAATAAATAATTACCTGCAGCAGACGGAGCAAGTTCAAAATAAAACGATTTTAAATTATTAAAATTAAACGTTGCAGGGTAGGTTAATCCAACTGTAGCCAAAACCATATTTTCTACTGGAGGGAAGAATGGCGGAACTGTTTGAGGTGAAGGTGGTGGTCCATTCAGGTTTAGCAAAGTGAAATTAATATCTACGGATGAAGTGTTTTGCAAAAAAGATAAAGGCTGATTTGTAGCATTGATCTCTCCATCTATTAAATTAGATTTGGTAAGCGGAAGTGGCTCCGAATTGTTTAGCACTTGGTTGTTGAAAATTTTTACATTTAAACTCCTTGAACTATGATCTGTATTGAAATAAACTTTTGCCCTTACCGAGAGGCTATTGGCAGGCCCTGCTGCATACACATTTAAACCACTAATCGTTTGTGTATAATTTAAAGGAACTGCCGGACTAGTAGCTGAAGCTGGTGGAGAAGCAGAAATTGTACTGCTTACAAGACCTTCTCCATTGTCATAAGCAGAAGAATGAACATATTCTCCGAAATCTATTCCAAAGCCCCTATTTATTTGGTTTCTATAATACAAGTCTATTTTGCGCATAAAATATGCATCTGGCACTGCAGCGCCAGGTGAAGGGTTCGCAGTGTTGCTATACCTTAAATTACCTCCAGTAGGGTTTACTGTAAGAAAGTATATCGCCGTATCTGTTTCTAAACTATGCCTATCTGCCAGCTGAAATTGAGCATTCTTGTACAAAGCATTATCAGCTTTACCATCGTTCATTTCTCCAAAAAACTCTAAATAGTCTGTTGAGCCAAGTGGCGCTGCCGTAATAGAGGTAAACAACCTTACTTGCTGGCCGTTTCTCCAAAGTTGAAAATGATCTGCGTTGGTAGAGGTAAGTCCCAAACTTGCAATTGCCGTTTGAGGTATGCGACAAATTTTATCTGTTGCAATTTTAAATTTGTAATAGGTTTTGCTGTAATCTATCCAACTATTGTTTAGCTGGGCTTTTGCAGCAAAAGCAAAAAACAATAATAATGGAAGTAATAATTTTTTATTCATAACGAAACAATTTGCAGAATTTTTATTCTTCTTCATTTTTTCCAAAATTTATTCTCAAAGAAATAACATGCGTATACAATGGGTTAGATTGATTTGCCAGATTGGTAAAAGCATAATCAAGATTAATTTTTTTAATTTTAAACCCAGCTCCTAAACTTGGCTGATAAATCCATACTTTTTTTTGATTTATGGTATCACCATCAGATAAAGCACGTTGAAAATTGGTAATACCAGCCCTTACAAAAAAGGCATCTTTTATGGAAGCTTCCAAACCCATGTGAGGATCTACACTTACTGTGTTGCCACTTAAAATGGTACTTCTTTTGCCGTCAAAAGTCACATCAACATTGGCTTCGGCTAATAATTTAAAATTACTACCAATCTCGAAATTATATGCACCACCCAATACAATCCTTGGTGCAGTTATTTCTGTAGATGTTATTGGAATATCATTTTTGGTTAGGTATAGCCTTTCCTTTTCTGCGTCGGTAAATTTAAATGACCAAGCGTTAAAAGTTGTTGTAATGTCTTTTGCTGCAAGCCCTACACTCCATTTATCGCTGCGCATTTGTATGCCAGCATCCATACCAAAACCCCAAGCATTGGCAAATTTGCCTACTTTTCGATAGATAACTTTTGCATTTATACCTGCATTTATACTGTACTTATCTGTTTCTTTTACCTTTTGTGCCAGCGACAAAAGGAAAGCATAATCTGCAGAAGAAAAGGTTTTGATGTTATTATAGTTTATGCTTCCATCTGGATCTACAAGAAAAAGTGTGTTGGGTATATCATCTACTGCAAAGCGAAGCAATGAAAAGCCGAGTGTTCTCTTATTGTTTTGTATTGGAACTGCCACAGCTGCATAATCATATTTTGCTATCCCACTAAAATACTCTGCGTGCATAATAGCGGCATTGGGGTCGTCTTTTACTTCTGCCAATCCAGCAGGATTCCAATAACCCGCAGTTGCATCATTTACAGAGGCAATCTGGGCATTTCCCATACCTAACCCCCTTGCGCCTGCACCAATATTTAAAAATTCATTGGAATATTTCCTAAACTGTGCACTACATTCTACAGTATAAAAAAATATAAACGATAATAAAGCAATAAAGCTTTTTTTCATGTGCTCAAGTTTTTTGTGTTCAGTCAAATAAAAAATGCCTCCCAACTGGAAGGTTTTCCATAAAACTTTTAAAATTCACCAAATTTATTATTTGCCAAGTTCTATTTTGTTATAATAATGTGTAAGGAATTTGATTGGGATATTATACTACTAATAAATTTTTTATCAAATATATGATAAAACTAGCATAAAATAGAGCCAATACATTACAATTACATTAGACGCTATTTATATACAATTTGTTGTGCAATATTGTTTTAATTTTAAAAAAAAGTAAAAATATACAGCAAAATGGGCAAGTATTAGTTAATATGAGATTTTCTATAGGCTTTGCAGCCTTAATTTTGCCATAAATAAGATTACATTAATGAATGCATTTATAGAAGAGTTAAAATGGAGAGGCATGTTGCAAGATATTATGCCAGGTACCGCAGAACAACTTAATAAAGAAATAACAAACGGTTATATAGGATTTGACCCAACCGCCGATAGCTTACACATTGGAAGCCTTGTCCCAATCCTATTACTCGTACACTTGCAGAAAGCGGGGCACAAACCTGTAGCACTTGTGGGGGGAGCTACTGGCATGGTAGGCGACCCAAGTGGAAAAAGTGAAGAAAGAAATATGTTGAGCGAAGAAGTATTAAATAAAAACGTAGAAGGAATAAAAAAGCAACTAACGAAATTTTTAAATTTTGATAATGCATTGCCTAATGCAGCAATATTGGTAAATAATTACGATTGGTTTAAAGGCATTTCTTTTTTGGATTTTATACGAGATACTGGAAAGTTTATTACAGTAAACTATATGATGGCAAAAGATAGTGTAAAGAAAAGATTGGAAGGAGAAAATGGTATGTCATTTACAGAATTTACTTATCAACTAGTGCAGGGTTATGATTATTATTGGTTGTACAATCATAAAAATTGCAAATTGCAAATGGGCGGGAGCGATCAATGGGGAAATATTGTAACAGGTACAGAGCTTATACGCAAAAAAGTAGGCGGCGAAGCTTTTGCATTTACCTGTCCACTTATAAAAAAAGCAGACGGTGGTAAGTTTGGCAAATCGGAACAAGGTAATATTTGGTTAGATGCAACAAAAACAACCCCTTTTCAGTTTTACCAATTTTGGCTAAATGCTTCTGATGATGATGCAGCCAGTTGGATTAAAATATTTACTTTTTTAGAGAAAGATGTTATTGATGGGATTATAGCCACCCATACTGCTGAAGCAAGCAAAAGAGTACTACAAAAAACACTGGCAGAAGAAATTACCATTTTTGTACACGGTAAAGAAGAATTTGAAAAAGCAGTAGAAACTACAGAGAAACTGTTTGCTTCAAAAAATGCTTCTGTTGAAAGTTTATCGGAAACAGATTTGAACAATATTGAAGGTATTGTAAAAGTAATAGTAGAGAAAGCCGTTTTTGAAACCGGGATAGATGTTACAACGCTTTTTACAGATGCAGGAATATTTGATAGCAGGGGAAATGCAAGAAAAACGATTTTAGATGCTGGCGTTAGCATCAATAGGAATAAAATAGATGACCCTAAATTTATTCCAACCAAAGAAATGCTTCTACACAATAAATTTTTATTGGTTCAAAAAGGCAAGAAGCACTACTATTTATTTGAAATAAAATAACAAAGTTTACATTCATTATTAATCAATTTTCAATTACATATAATATTCAAAAAATCACAAAATGGATTTCTTAAAAACATTAAATATTTCTGTAAACAACAAAGGTGTTTCTACTGGATTACATTGGGTAAAATCCAAAGGTGAAAAAATCACTTCTTTTTCGCCTGTAGATGGTGCCATCATAGGAACAGTGACCGGTGCAGACCGATTTGCATACGATACTGTAATAGAAAAAGCGCAGGAGGCCTTTGCGGAGTGGCGTTTGTGGCCGGCACCTAAGCGTGGCGAAATTGTGAGGCAAATAGGCATGGAACTTAGAAAATACAAACAGGAACTAGGTACATTGGTAAGTTATGAGATGGGTAAAAGCTTACAGGAAGGAATGGGTGAAGTACAAGAAATGATAGATATATGCGACTTTGCAGTAGGATTATCCAGACAATTACATGGCCTTACCATGCACAGCGAAAGACCCGGCCATCGAATGTACGAACAATATCATCCCCTAGGAATTGTAGGAATCATTTCTGCTTTTAATTTTCCTGTAGCTGTGTGGAGTTGGAACAGTATGCTAGCATGGGTTTGTGGTGATGTGAGTATATGGAAGCCAAGTGAAAAAACGCCCCTTTGTGGCATAGCATGTCAACATATTATACAAACTGTTTTTAAGAAAAATAATGTACCAGAAGGTGTATCTGGATTAATAAGTGGTGGAAGAAACGTGGGTGAATGGATGAGTGCAGATACCCGTGTAGCATTGGTAAGCGCAACAGGTAGTACCCGTATGGGCAAAGCTGTAGCTGCTACTGTAGGCCAAAGACTTGGTAGAAGCTTACTAGAATTGGGTGGTAATAATGCGATTATCATTTCGGCCGAAGCAGATATAAATATTGCCATTACAGCTGCTGTATTTGGTGCTGTAGGTACCGCAGGCCAACGTTGTACAACTACCAGAAGGCTCATCATACACGAAAAAATATACAATAAGTTTAAAGAAAGATTGATAAATGCTTATAGCCAATTAAAGATTGGGAATCCGCTAAATGAGAAAATGCATGTAGGGCCATTGATTGATAAAGATGCAGTAAAAAATTATCTACATGCCATTGAAAAATGCAAAGAAGCTGGCGGAAAATTTATTGTAGAAGGTGGGGTATTAAAAGGTAAAAATTTTGAAAGTGGGTGTTATGTAAAACCATGTGTGGCAGAAGCAAAAAACAGTTTTGATATAGTGCAACATGAAACTTTTGCCCCAATTCTTTACATCATGAAATATAAAACCATGGACGAAGCCATCGCTTTACAAAATGGTGTGCCACAAGGATTATCTTCTGCAATTGTAACCAATAACTTAAGGGAAGCCGAGTTGTTTTTATCGCAAGCAGGAAGTGATTGTGGAATAGCAAATGTAAACATTGGTACATCGGGTGCAGAAATAGGCGGAGCTTTTGGCGGAGAAAAAGAAACAGGCGGCGGTAGAGAAAGTGGCAGCGACGCTTGGAAAGTTTATATGCGCAGACAGACAAATACGATAAATTATACCGATAAATTACCATTGGCACAAGGCATACGGTTTGATTTGTAAGCTATAATAAAGGGCCAATATGTACATACAGACAATTCGAATAAATTTCATAAAAAATTTACAAAATGGATAGCTGGTATTGGCTACAATTTATTAAAGATTATTTTCGTGAACTATTAATAATTAAATAAATAAACAAAATGAATAAAATTACCTTTCTTTTTATTGGGATGGTTTTTGGTTTTTCTTCCGCATTTGCACAAAAAGAAGTACCAAAAAACTGGCATCAATTAGACCCTATCACGTCGGGTTATAACGGAATAAGTTTGGATAAAGCTTATAGTCTTATTAAAACAAAAAAATTAAAAAGTAACCGGGTTACCGTTGCCGTTATTGACAGTGGCATAGATACTTTACACGAAGACCTAAAACCAATACTTTGGACCAACCCCAAGGAAATACCAGCCAATGGAATTGATGATGACAAAAATGGCTTCATTGATGATGTACATGGGTGGAATTTTATAGGTGGAAAAGACGGGCGTAATGTAAAAGAAGACAGTTACGAAGCTGCTAGGGTTTACCATAGGTTTAAATCAAAATATGATGGTAAAGACATTAAGGTAAGTGACTTAAATGAAGCAGATAAAAAAGAGTATGCTGACTTTAAAAGGGCCGAGAAAAAAATAATAGGAACAGAAGAAGATGGTCCATCTTATGCTATGCTTAAAAAAGTAGAAACAAACTTATTGAAAGCAGATGAGCTATTGAAAAAAGCGGTTGGAAAAGAGGAGTACACAGGAAACGACCTTGATGCATATGTAACCAAAACGGAAGAAGAAAAAAAATCGAAACTCCTATTAATGGGGATTATGAAGCCTGCTGGAGCAATGGATCAAACAAGTAAAGCTTTCATTGGAGAACTTACGCAATATTTAGAAAGTTTACAGAAAAAAGAAGAAGCAAAAACGGTTGCCCCAAAAGCAATAAGACAAGAAATTGTGGGAGACAATGAAGCTGATATCAATGACCGTTTTTATGGCAACAATGATATTATGGCAAGCACTCCCTTTCATGGTACGCATTGTTCGGGCATTATTGCAGCAGCAAGAAACAATGGCAAGGGTGTAGATGGTATTGCCGACAATGTGCGCATTATGATGTTGAGAGCTGTACCAGATGGCGATGAGCACGATAAAGATATAGCCAATGCAATACGTTATGCAGTAGATAATGGGGCTCAAATTATTAGTATGAGTTTTGGCAAGGATTTTTCGCCTGAAAAACAATGGGTGGATGATGCATACCGTTATGCTGCAAGCAAAAACGTATTACTGGTTCATGCTGCTGGCAATGATTCTAAAAATGTAGATACCACTTATAATTTCCCCAATCCATTTTATATAGATGGAAATGGAAGAGCAAATAATATTATTACGGTAGGTGCTAGTGGCGATAAAAAGAATGGTGGACTCACTGCTTCTTTTAGCAACTATGGTGCAAAAGAAGTAGATGTGTTTGCACCGGGTGTAAATATAAATTCTACTGTACCTGGTGGCAACACGTATGGCAATGCAAGTGGTACTTCTATGGCTTGCCCCGTTGTAGCAGGTATTGCAGCTTTAATATTGCAATACTACCCAAATCTTACAGCCCTTCAATTAAAAGAAGCAATTGAAAAATCTGCTGTTGTATCTAAAGAAAAAGTAGATAACCCCGAAACCAAAGAACAGGTGTTGTTGAGTACACTTTCTAAAACAGGAGGTTTTGTAAATGCATACGAAGCCGTAAAATATGCAGGAAACATGAAAACCAATAATAAAACCAAGGCTATAATAATTCCTCCAACGAAAATAAAGAATACCAAAAAAGGTTAATAATTTATTATTTCATTTCAAAAAAACCGCTTTTGCAAAATGCAAAGCGGTTTTTTTAGATTAATAAGATTCAATAATTTTACAAAAAAAAATGAACGACTCAAGTACCTACAAAAATTTTTTCGAAAAATATTCCTCCTTGGTAAAGGAAAATATTATTGAAACAGCATTTGAATATCAAGAAAAAGTATTGGATGATTTTTTTACAAAAATTACGGAAGATAAATCCAATTATGCATATGCTGAAGGAAAGTGGACACTGAAGGAAATGTTGCAGCACATGATTGATACGGAAAGAATTTTTGCCTACAGAGCACTGGCAATATCTCGTAAAGAAACGGCGAGCCTACCAAGCTTTGATGAAAATTTATATGCAAATAATTCGGATGCTAATAGAAGAACCTGGGCCGAACTAGTAGAAGAAATGAAAGCTGTAAGAAAAGCGACCAATTTATTATACAGATCATTTAATGCAGAAATGTTAGACACTGTTGGCACTTTTAGTGGCACTAATCAAGCTACGGTGAAATTAATTGGCTTCATAACTATTGGGCATGCTTATCATCATATAAAGATAACTACGGAAAGATATTTGTGATAAATAATGTTAGCATTAATATTACTATAAGAGCCGCCATTCTTAAATGGCGGCTCTTACAATTAGGTTATTATTAGGGTTAATTTTTTCTAGCTACTTTATCATTTACTATCATTCTATTCAATATTTTCACAGATTCATCAATATAAATATCTTCCCCTACCCTTTTTACAAATCTTTTGTTACCATCAATTTTCTCTTTTGTTTTACCAATATCTGCTGTATCTGAAACGATATTTTTCACATCGAGTGGTTTTGGTAATTTGTACGCTTCTTCCAATTGTTTGTAAACAACTTTAAGTTGCTTTTGATCTGCATCATACTGTTTCAAATTTAAACTATACTGCTTGTTTACATTCTTTTCCAATAGCAATACGTTTGCTTTTATTTTATTAAAATTAGCATTTTTAGCTGTTTCCGCATTTGCATTGGCAATAACGGTACTTAAATCAGTTGTATTTAACCATGGCTTATATTCTGCCTGTGGAATTTCATCCCATTTCAAAGAATAAATATTGTCTTTTTCTCTGAACTTAAGATACTCAAGCCTATCTGGCAAAACAACATCTGGTGTTACACCTTTAAGCTGGGTGGCACCACCATTGATCCGGTAGAATTTCTGAAGCGTAATTTTTAAAGATCCAAGGTCATCTGATTTTTTTACACCCAATAAAGAATTTTCACTCTCGGGGTTTAAAGGAATGGTTCTTTGTACCGTACCTTTGCCATAACTACTGGTGCTACCTATTATTATTCCCCTTTTGTAATCTTGTATAGCTGCAGCAAATATTTCTGAAGCAGAAGCACTTGTTTCATCTACCATTACGGCTAGCGGACCTGTATATTGCACTGTTTTATCTCTATCCCTTAAAATAGATGGTTTATCATCTCTGCTTTTTACCTGTACAATTGGGCCATCTTCAATAAACAATCCTGCCATTTGCACTACATCATACAATGACCCTCCACCATTTCCACGAAGATCTAGCACAATTCCATCTACATTTTCGGCTTTTAATTTTTCAACTTCTTTGGCTACATCGGCAGCGCATCTTCTACCTTTAGGATCTTGAAAATCTGCATAAAACTCGGGTAAATAAATGTATCCAATTTTGTGTTCGCTGTTTATAATCACCGATTTTGCAAACGTTTCATCAATTCTTATTTCATCTCTTAGCAGGGAAACTACTTTTATACTTCCATCAATCCTACGAACGGTGAGCCTTACTTCTGAGCCTTTTTCTGATCCACGAATAATTTTTACTGCATCCGTTACTGAGTAACCCGTAACATCAATTGGCTCCTCTTTTCCTTGACCAATTTTTATAATTTCATCATTTTCTTTAAGCTCACCACTTCTCCATGCTGGCATGCCACTCACTAAGCTTGTTATTTTAATTTTGCCATCTTCCTCTTTTAGCTGTGCTCCTATTCCATAAAAACTTCCTTTCATCGATTCGTTGAAACTTCTAAGATCTACTGGAGCAAAATAATCGGTATGTGGATCCATTGTACCAGCAATATTATTTACAAAAGTGCTAAAGTTTTCATCTATTGTTTCTCTGCTTATTTTAGTTGTAAAGTAGCGCACCATTTGTTTTCTTACAAAATCCCTCGACTCTCTTTCTAGCGTACTATCTGCTTTAAATTTAAAATCCTTTTTTTCCTTACCCTTGGCTCTGTCTTCCTGTAGTTCTAGGTATTTTCCCAATGCCATAAATTTCATACGCTTTCTCCACATGTCTGTTCGTTCTGCTTCGTTCTTTGGAAAAGTAAGTTTATCCGGATTTGCTTCCAAAGACTCATTTATGGTAAAATCAAAAGGCTTTGCAAGTAAATCTATATAAAGTTTAGATACTTCATTTTGCCTTTTTAGATATATAGTATTGATATCATAAAAAGATAGCAATTCCGCCCCGTGAATTTCATCATCAATTTTATTCTCGTACTTTTTTAATGCATCTATGTCTGATTGAAAGAAGATATTTTTTTCACCATCCAAATCCTCTTCAAATCTCTTGAGAATGATTTTACTAAATTCATCATCAATTTTTCTTGGACTAAAGTGACCTTCTTCAAGCAAGATACCTACGTTTCTTAAAATTTTTGCATAGCGCAGTTTAGGATTCTCATTATTATCAGAGCTGCCTTGAGATTTAAAAGCAATAAAAAAACTAGCGCCCAAGATAACGAGCATAACAGGAATGAATTTCTTACTCATAATAAATGTAGCAATTTTTTGCATATAGTAAAATTAACGTAAAAATGAAGTTACAAGTTTATTTGAAGTGATAAAAGGTAATAATTTTTTGTTAAACGGGGAGTAAAAAAGGGCAGTTTACTATTTAATGACAATAAATTGAAGAAAAAAAGCCTTTCGAATTTCTCGAAAAGCTTTTTTATGGGTAATCGAGGGGGCTCGAACCCCCGACCCTCAGAATCACAATCTGATGCTCTAACCAACTGAGCTACGACTACCATTTAACCAAATATACAACTCAGAAACATCCCGAAATTTCGGGACTCTAACCAACTGAGCTACGACTACCATATAACCAAATATATAACTCAGAAACATCCCGAAATTTCGGGACTCTAAACAACTGAGTTACGACTACCGTTTGATTTGGGCAGCAAAAATATAGCTTTTTTATTGGCATACAAAATAGAATCGAATATTTTAATCAAAAAATGGAAGAAATCACCATCATTGGTTTAAAAATGCCAATCAAAGATTTGATTAAATGAATGGTTCTTTATTACATTCGAAACTGAAATGCTTAAAACTTATCCGTTAAATATTAAATCTTTAATTTTTTAGCCTTATTTTGCTACTTGTAAAAATGAATAAATGAAAAATATTGATTTCAAAGGCATGATACCACATGCGGTGGCTGTTGGTATATTTTTATTGGTATCTATTGTATTTTGTTTACCCGTATTTCAAGGTATGGCAATAAACCAAAGCGATATGAGCCAAGTAGGGGGTATGGCCCAGCAATCCAAACTATTTTATCAAGAAAATGGGCACTACCCATTATGGATAAATAGTTTATTTAGCGGCATGCCTGGTTTTCAAATAACGATCAATGCCACTCACTCAATCACGTTAAACTGGTTTCATAAATTATTCACGCTTTTTTTACCCCAGGCGCCTGGCTTATTTTTCTTAGCCTGTTTTAGTTTTTATGTACTTTCTCAAATAGTAAAAGTAAAACCTTGGATTGGCATTTTGGGTGCTTTGGCATATGGATTTGCCTCTTATAATGCCATATTGATAGAAGTTGGACACATTACTAAATTTGCTGCAATGGGTTATGCTCCATTACTTGTTGGAGGAATAATATTGCTTACGGATAAAAAATACATTCTTGGCTTTATTACAACTTTATTATCTGCTACTTTACTAATGAATCAAAACCACGTACAAGTAGTGTATTATGTTTTTATTATTTTGATATGTTTCGGAATCAGCTTTTTAATATATTCTATAAAAAATAAGGAGCTTACTCATTTTTTTAAAACAATGGGTCTTTCTGTTGTAGCCGCTACATTGGCTTTATTGTCTTTTGCTACCATTTTTATGCCCACTCAAGAATTTGCAAAAGAAACTATGCGTGGTGGCCGCTCCGAACTTACGCTTGGAGAAAAGCCGGAAGACAAAGAAAACAAGACGAAAGGTGGTTTAAACAAAGATTATGCTTTTCAATGGAGCTATGGAATAGGTGAAACGTTTACTTTTATTTTGCCAAATTATTTGGGTAGTAACTCTGGCCCCAAACCCTTGGGTGAAAAAAGTAAGACAATAGAAAGCTTATCAAACAGTGGCTTGCCAGAACAAGTAATCAATAATATGTATAGTAGCTTTAGTGCATATTGGGGTACACAACCTGGTACGTCAGGCCCAGTATATTTTGGAGCTATTATTTGTATGTTATTTATTGCAAGTTTATTTTTTGTAGATAAAAAATACCTAGGCTGGCTATTAGCTGCTACTATTATTGGTATTGTAATGGCTTGGGGTAGCAATTTTAAAGCAGTCAATTATTTCCTTTTTGACCACTTACCATTTTACAACAAATTTCGTGCGCCCTCTATGGCAATGATAATTCCCCAGTTTACAATGATTTTATTGGCAGTATTGGCCTTGCAAAAAATTGTTTATGCTGACATTGAAAAAACAGTACTAATAAAGAAATTAAAGTACACTGGTATAATTACAGTTATAGTTATTGCATTATTGGCATTTAATTATATGAGTGCAGATTTTAGTGGAGATGCAGATAATGCACGTATGAATAATATGCAACAGTATGTAGAGCAAGTATTGGCAAAAGGCAACCAACCTTCGGCAGAGGTGAGTGCTCAAGCAAAAACCATGGTGGGTGATTTTAAGAAAAGCTTGATGGACGATAGAAAAAATATTTATTTGATGGACTTTTTAAGAATGCTTCTATTTTTATCAATAGGTGGAGCTATTATTTGGTTTACCGTAAATAAGAAAATATCAGTTTTGGTAGCTACCATATTGTTATGCATCGTTTCTTTTGCAGATATTATTTTGGTAAGCAACAGATACCTTAATAAAGAAAATTTTGTACCATACGATGAGTTTGCTGGAGAAAGAACACCCTCTGCCGCAGACCAGCAAATATTAGCAGATAAAACACAATTCAGGATATTTAATCAGATTGGAGGAGATCCGTTTCAAGATGCCCAAACAAGTTATTTTCATAACTCCGTAGGTGGATATAGCCCTGTGAAATTAGGATTGTATCAAGATATTATTACGCATCAATTAAGCAAAGGGAATTTTCCTGCATTTAATATGCTCAACACAAAATATATTATTGCCCAAAACCCTCAAACTGGGCAGCCAATGGTACAACAAAATCCAGATGCAGCAGGTAATGTATGGTTTATAAAAAACATTCAATACGTAAATAACGCCAATGAAGAAATGTTGGCTTTGGATAGTTTGAAAGTAAAAGAAACAGTGGTTATAGATATCAGAGAAAAAGCGAAAGTTACAGTTGAACCTACATTTGATTCAACTGCAAAAATTAGCTTAATAGAAAATAAAAATGATTTAATTAATTATGAATCATCTTCAAAAACAAATCAATTTGCAGTATTTAGTGAAATCTATTACCCAAATGGTTGGAAAGCTTATATAGATGATAAGGAAACGCCCATAACAAAAGTGAATTATTTATTGCGTGGTTTATCCGTTCCAGCTGGCAATCATAAAATACGATTTGAATTTAAACCAGCGTCCTATATTTTAGGAAACAAATTGAGTTTAATAAGTGGTATCATTTCTTTTATACTTTTATTTGGTGGGCTATTTTTATTGTACAAGCAATCAAACAAAAAGGGCTAGTACAAATTGCTACATTTTTATGGACTTATCTATTATTTTGGTAAATTATAAATCGCCACAATTGGTGCTTGATTGTGTGCAAAGCATATATGAGCAAACCAGAAATACAAGTTTTGAAATATTGATTGTAGATAATGCTTCACAAGACAAAAGCAAAGAAATTATATTAAACAAATTTCCACAAGTAAAATGGATACAATTAAATTATAACGCTGGATTTGCTAGAGGCAATAATGCGGCTATAAAAATAGCAAGTGGAGAATTAGTTCTTTTACTAAATACAGACACTATCATTTTAGATAATGCATTAGATAAAGCAGTAGTATTATTTAGAAAAGAAAGAAACATTGCAGCTTGTGGTGTACAATTACTAAATACAGATGGCAGCAATCAAATATCGGGAGCCCATTTTGTAAAAGGGGGATTAAATTTACTACTACCATTACCCTACTTAGGGAAATTTATTAGATATTGGGGATATCGATTAAAATCCAAAGTACCTAGTATTGCGCAAATTGTAGATAAGGTTGAAGTGGATTGGATTGTCGGTGCCTTTATTTTGACAAGTAGAAATGTTATTGAAAAAGCAGGTATGCTTGATGAAGATTTTTTTATGTATGCAGAAGAAATTGAATGGTGCAGTAGATTAAAAAAGCAGGGTGGAATGTACCTATTTGGCGAACCAAAAGTTATACATATTGGTGGTGGAACCAGCGGTGAGTTTTACGACACAACAGAAAGCGAAAATGGAAAGAATTTGTGGAACAGGAAAGGAAGACAAGTTCTGCTGTCACTTGTTTTAAGGATAAGGAAACAATATGGTTTGCTATGGTATTTCATCATGCTATTTATCTTAACGCTTGAAACATTTATCTTCACAATCGGCTTGCTATTGGAAAATATTATTAAGCTTGGAAAAGCAAAATATACATGGATTTCTGTAAAAAATTATTTTATTAATGTTCTATATGTTTTTTACTATTTGCCGAAAATGGTTTTAAACAAGCCTTATTTTTATAAAGTTCCATAAAAATGCAGTTATCGATTATTATCATAAATTATAATACATTTTCATTAACCTGTAATTGTATCCAGTCCATTTATGACAAATTGCAAGGATTATCTTATGAAATAATATTGATAGACAATGCCTCGATAGAATGTGATGCAAATTTATTTAAACAAAAATTTCCTACAATACATTTAATAATTAGTGAAACAAATACTGGTTTTGCTGGTGGTAATAATATTGGAGTAGCAGCAGCAAAAGGGGAATATATATTATTGCTAAACAGTGATACCGAACTAATAAATAATGCACCGAAAATCTGTTACGACTACATTACACAACATCCAACAGTAGGCATGGTAACTTGTCAATTGACTTACCCAGATGGAAGCTTACAATACAACTGCAGAAAATTTAGAACAATAAGTTGGGAGCTATTAGAAGTATTTCCACTCTACAAATTATTGCCCAAAGAAAAAAGAGAATCATTGATGCTTCATCATTATTTTGACCACAAGCGATTAATGAAATGCGATTGGGTTTGGGGCGCATTTATGTTTTTTCCAAAGCAAATTATAGCGCAGTTACCAGAAAAGAAATTGAGCACCGATTTTTTTATGTACAGTGAAGACACCCTCTGGTGTTTGGATTTTTACAATCTTGGTTATGAAATATATTTTTTACCAGATGCAAAGGTTATGCACATACATAAGGGGAGCTCGAGTAAAGACAAGTGGATTGGAATTACAAAAACCACGATAAAAAATCATGCTCAACTAATGAAAAAATATTATAGCGATTGGCGATGGTATATTTTTGCAGTCATATACAAAGTAAAACAATATGGATATCTTTATATTAAAGGAAAAATCGGTTAAGCCTGTAGCTCAAAAACAATTATGCCGTATATTAGGAGACCAAATTAATTTTATGCTTGGAAAGAATATCCTTTTTTTTAAATAAAAGTAGCCAGAATTAATTTTTAAAACATTACAATTGGTTATGGGACCATGACATCATAAAAAAGACAACTTCCAGCAAAAGAAATCAATGAATCATTTTTCAATGGATACAAATATGAAGATGACGGGAACCGCTCTAAAAAATTTCATTGACATTGCTTTTTTTGAAAATATTCATATCATTTTTAATTCTGATAGTTTTTAGCAACAAATTAGGATTGTATCATGCTAAATTACCACAAGGAGATTTTATTTCATTATTTTTGATAGATTTGCAATTAAATAGAATTAGATGAAGACAGCTTTAATTACTGGAATTACTGGACAGGATGGTGCTTACTTAGCAGAGCTTTTATTAGAAAAAGGGTATATGGTTCATGGTATAAAACGCCGCAGTTCTTTAATGAATACAGATAGGATAGACCATCTTATTTTCGACAGCTCTATTGCAGACCGCTTTCATTTGCACTATGGTGATTTGACGGATAGCAGTAGTCTCGTTAGAATCATACAACAAACACAACCAGATGAAATTTACAATCTAGGTGCTCAAAGCCATGTACAAGTAAGTTTTGAAACACCTGAATATACTGCAAACTCCGATGGAATTGGCGTTTTAAGAATTCTTGAAGCTATCAGAATTCTTGGATTGACTGAAAAAACAAAATTTTACCAAGCTTCCACTTCAGAATTATACGGATTGGTTCAGGAAATTCCCCAGCGTGAAAGCACGCCATTTTATCCTCGTTCTCCTTATGGTGTTGCAAAATTGTACGGCTATTGGATTGTTGTTAACTATAGAGAAGCTTATAATATATTCGCTGTAAATGGCATTTTATTTAACCACGAAAGTCCGCTCAGAGGAGAAAGTTTTGTAACCAGAAAGATTACCATTGGTGTTGCCCGTATTGTCTTGGGTTTAGACAATAGCCCATTAATGTTGGGAAATTTAGATGCTAAAAGAGACTGGGGGCACGCTAAAGACTACGTAGAAGGAATGTGGCGTATGTTGCAACACAACACTCCAGAAGATTTTGTACTAGCGACGGGTATTACTACTACCATTAGAGATTTTATTATTATGGCTTTTGCAGAGATAGGTATTACGCTTGAGTTTAAAGGAGAAGGAGTAGATGAGAAAGGTTACATAAAGTCTTGTAACCATCCCTCCTACAATTTAGAAATTGGCAGGCAAGTAATAGGCATTCATCCACGTTATTTTAGACCTGCG
>JANNGD010000165.1:0-48602 GCA_031380515.1 Ferruginibacter sp.
AGAAGAAGCAGTATAAAATTAGTGGGTAGCCAAAAGGCTACCACACTAAACAGGCTAGATAAATCTGCCTTAATAAGCAAAAATAAATATTTTAAATCATTTGGCTATTAACACAGAATCTTCGACAAGCTGCTAATGACATGTTTACTAAAAGGCTATAAAACAATTTTTTACAAAATCTAATTTAGCCACAAAGACTCGAAGACACAAAGGAAAAATGCGTAGCATTTTTTCTACTTCGTGCCTTTGTGGCAAGCCTTTTTTTTTCGCAGCGAAGCTGCATAAAACTTTTTTTATATGTCATTTGCAACCTGTCCCTATTTTAGTAGGGAAGAGCTTAAAATTTATTTTATGAGTGCCTCAGTCTGACAACCGTTAACTTAACGACATTGCCCGCCGAGACATACTATAAAGATAATTTTAGGCAGATGTACTAATTTTAGAGCGATTAGCTTTTACAATATTACTTATCATGCCATTAAATATAAAACCATGAAAAGGTAATACGCTATACCAATATAACCTGCCCCACAAACCTCGTGGGCGAAAAGTAGCTGTTTGACGTAATTGAATTTTATTGTGGCGTTGCATTATTCTAAACTCGAGCCAAGCTTCCCCGGGCAATTTCATTTCTGCGTATAGCAATAAGCGTTTGTTCTTTTTATCGGCCACTAGCACTCGCCAAAAATCTAAGGCATCTCCCCTGTGTATTTCTTTAAGATTGGTTCTTCCTCTTCGCAAACCTACCCCACCTACCATTTTATCTACAAAACCTCTCATTTTCCACAACCTGTTACCATAATACCATCCTTTTGCACCGCCAATGCTCCAAATATTTTCAAGTACATTTTCAATAGTATTGTCGTTAAGCGCTCGCCATTTCAAATCCTTGAAACATCCAAAAGTTGGAACTTCCACTTGATTCATCCATTGCTGGTTTGCATTAGAAGAGCTAAATGAATCCTTCCAACTACTAAGCACTAAATTTTGTTCAATTTTTTCGAAAGCCAATTGTACCGCTGCTTTATAAGAAAGTAAATCAATATTCAATTCTTTAGCCAATGTATTGGGCTCGGCAATAACATTCACCTTCATGCTATTTACCAAATTGATAGCCAAGGAATAAGAAGTAGACGTTACAAAATATAACCAATAAGATGAAATTCTGGGTGTCATTATAGGTATTGTAATGATCAATCGCTTTAGTTTTCGTACTCCTGCAAATTGCAATAGCATTTCTTTGTAGCTTAAAACTTCGTCGTTGCTAATATCGTAATGCTTGTTAAAGCAAGATTCTTTTAACAGTACCCCCGATAAAAACTGTATTACATTCCTAATGGCAATGGGTTGGCATTTTGTGTTCAACCATTTCGGTGTAATCATAATCGGCAGCTTTTCTACCAGGTCTCTAATAATCTCAAACGATGCACTACCAGAGCCTACAATAATGCCGGCACGCAAAGTTGTGAGTGGGATGACACTTTCATTTAATTTATTTTCTACTGCCAGGCGGGAATGCAAATGTTTAGATAAATGTGATTCATTTACAATGCCAGAAAGGTAAATAATTTGATTACAATTGGTTTGTTCAATTTTTTCTAAAAAGTTTTTTGCAGTTGCTAATTCTTTTGCTTCAAAATCGCCGTCGCTGCTCATAGAATGTATTAAAAAATAAGCGGCATCTATTGCTTCAGGAAAATCAATATCATTGTTGTCTGCTAAAAAATCTATTTCTATCGTTTGTAAATTTGGGTGTTGATGTTCATCTTCAAAACGCTCTTTGTTTCTCACACAACAAAGTAAGGTATGCCCTTGTTCCAATAAAACTGGAATGAGTCGTTGGCCTATATAGCCGTTTGCACCGGTAAGTAAAATATTTAAAGGCAAACTGAACTAGTTTGTTATTATGAATGATAAAGTTCAACTTATTCTATCTATTATACTATTTTATTTTTTGGTGGCTTTTAAAATTCATAGCTCTACCTTAGTTTTAGCGAAATATTTGATGGTACCAGTTACAATCATAGATCCTATCAATGCCAAAATGATATCTTTTTGTGCATCCCACACATCACCTTGCGTTGCTACATAGGTTTCGCCAGTTTCTTTGGTAGTAAATTCGGCTACGCCCCATTCTATTAGTTCAAAAATAGTAGCCAGGCAGAGAATCCCCATATTTGTAATGGTGCCAACCCATTTTTGTGGCACTTTATATTTGTTGTACAATAAGTCTATTGCTGGGTAGGCTAGTAAAAAGCCAAAACTAAAATGCACTATCCTATCGTATGGGTTTCTTTTTAGCTGCCAAGTATCTCTAAAAAATTCCCCCAGCGCATTGTGCGTGTAGGCAGCTTGTGCACCATATATATGTACAAGCAAAAAAAGAAAAAGAAAAACCAAGCTTATATCCGAAAATAAAAAACGATTGTGCGTAGCGGCAAGTACAATAATAAAAATAATGACCAATATGTTTTCTATCCACCAATCTGTTTTATCCAATGCATTTATGTAAAAGATAATCCAAATGAGTACAGATACTGCTGCGATAATTTTAAATAAATTATTTTTAGCTAAAGCAATTCTGTCGTTTGAATGAAACGTAGTTAGTTACATACGTTAAGTTTTGGTTACTTAAAGTAAAGGCTAATTGCTTTTATTTGGAGTTGACAAAATTGTAAAGCTTTATACTTATGAAGTTCTTATTTTTTTAGATCATCATTAGTTAATAAGATACATTTAATTTTGTATTAAATAATCTGAACCGTTTTGTTATCAATTCTAAATAATGGCTAAAAAACTAATCTTTTTCTTCGTGTTTTTTTTAAGCATGGTATCAATAGTAAAAGCACAATCAATTAATGTGAGTGGTATTGTAACCACTGGCCGATTTAATACATGTGGAATCTCTCCAATAATTACTGCTACTTTTATTTCAGGAAATGGTTCTATGGTTCAAAATGGAGCATTAGCTTGTCTTAACCCTAACGATTCATCGCTTGTTGAATTAACATTTAGTAATCTACGTTGGGATAAAAGCCCAAATGATAACTGGTTACATGCTGTTTATTTTTTAAATGGCAGCGGAACTGGAATACGGATTATTGGTAGTTCATTTACGACACCCAATTGGATTTTTATGAGTTCTGGGTGTACTGGAGCCTGCCCAACTGGAGGTCAAGTTCAGGGAGGGCCTGGGTATTATTTTGACGGTACTAATCAATCCTATTGCTGCTTTTATGGAAATCCTGCGCCTGATGGAAATCCATGTAACAATTATGGAGATAGTACGGCGAAATGTTCTAATCCATATAGTATTAGTTTTCTAATTAAAATACGGAATTTCAATATTAGTAATTCTTTTGTACTTAGACTAAGAGGAAGTTCTGATGGGAACACTGGCTGTTGGCAAACAGCTGATCAAACCTTCAATTCTGTTACCTTTCAAATAGCTGGGATACCCTGTGGCGCTAGTCCTGTTTTGTGTAATCCCATTGCAACTGCAGTTTTAACAACTGGACTTATCGGACCTTACCAATGGCAAAATAGCACTGACAGTGTGCAATTCAATAATATTGTTGATAATTCAAACTATACAGGAACAAATAGTTCATCATTAAATCTTAGCAATATTTCATCTAATAGATATGGTGAGCAATTTCGTTGTATTGCTAATGGTATAACTGGGCAGATCTTTACTTTAACCTTTAGAAACAGTTGGACAGGTTTAATTAATACAGACTGGAATACAGCCGGTAATTGGAGCTGCAATGCAGTACCCGATGCTAATACAGATGTAATCATAAATGGAGGCAATGTTGTTCTAAATTCTAATGCAACTATAAGAAGTATCACAATTAGAGCTCCAGCTACTTTAACAACAAATACAGGCGTTATCTTAACCATTTTGCATTAGAAACTTCTCATTTTTCTTTAACTAATGATTGTAAACCATCTAACCCATGGTTCATAACATTTTGTGCTTTCGAGCTTATTAGGCTTGTTTATTACAAAATTTCCCCTACCTTTGCGCCGCTAAAAGCATCAGCAAATATCATTATAGATGGAGGTTGAATGATTTAGCATTATATGAGAGCATAAAAATATATACAACAAAAGCCCCCTAAATCCCCCAAAGGGGACTTAACCACAAGGGAGATGGTAGCGAATTTCTTCGCTACGAAAAAAGTCGAACAGAGATATACAGGATGAAGTGAGCCCCGCCGGGGCGGGGACGATGCTGATCATAGCTGGTTCTTTGTTTGGACAAAAAAATAATAACACAATTTCTTTAAATACAATTAAACAAAAAAAACAAAATGGGAGACTTACGTTATCAACGAAACTTTGGTATTGCTGCGCACATTGATGCTGGTAAAACCACTACTACAGAGCGTATCCTTTACTACACCGGTGTAAACCATAAAATAGGTGAAGTACATGATGGAGGCGCAACAATGGATTGGATGGCTCAGGAACAAGAAAGAGGTATCACTATTACCAGTGCGGCTACTACTTGCTTTTGGAACTTTCCCATGGTAGATGGCAAAAAAATTGCCGATACCAAAGAATATAAATTTAACATCATTGATACCCCAGGCCACGTGGATTTTACCGTAGAGGTAGAGCGTAGTCTTCGTGTATTGGATGGTTTGCTGGCATTGTTTTGTGCAGTATCTGGTGTAGAGCCACAATCTGAAACAGTATGGCGCCAAGCCAATAAATACAAAGTACCTCGTATTGGTTTTGTAAACAAAATGGATAGAAGTGGTGCCGATTTCTTGAACGTGGTAAAACAAGTTCGTGAAATGCTAGGTGCTAAAGCTGTTCCACTTCAATTACCAATAGGTGCAGAAGATAATTTTACTGGTGTGGTAGATTTGATTACCATGAAAGGTATTGTATGGAACGAGCACGATAAAGGAATGACTTTTCAAGAAGTGCCTATTCCTGCAGAAATGTTGGAAGAAGTAACACAATATCGTCAAGAATTGGTAGAAGCAGTTGCAGATTATGATGAGAAACTTTTAGAAAAATTCTTTGATGATCCTAATTCTATCACGGAAGCAGAAATGCATGAAGCTATTCGTAAAGCAACCATTGATATTTCTATTATTCCGATGATGTGTGGTTCATCTTTCAAAAACAAAGGTGTACAAACAGCATTGGATGCGGTAGTAAGATATTTACCTGGACCATTAGATATTGAAGCGGTGAAAGGTGTTAATCCAGATACAGAAGAAGAAATCTTACGTCATGCAGATCCTAAAGAACCATTTAGTGCATTGGCATTTAAGATTATGACAGATCCTTTTGTGGGTCGTTTGGCTTTCTTCCGTGCGTATAGTGGTCGTTTAGATTCTGGTAGCTATGTATTGAACACCCGTACTGGTAAGAAAGAGCGTATCAGTCGTATTATGCAGATGCATGCCAACAAACAAAACCCTGTAGATTTTATTGAAGCAGGTGATATTGGAGCAGCAGTAGGTTTTAAAGATATCAAAACGGGGGATACATTGTGTCACGAAGATCATCCAATCGTATTGGAATCTATGACCTTCCCAGAGCCGGTTATCTCTATAGCTATTGAGCCAAAAACACAGGCTGACGTAGATAAAATGGGTATGGCCATTGCGAAATTGGTAGAGGAAGATCCTACACTAAGAGTAAAGACAGATGAAGAAACTGGCCAAACCATTTTGAGTGGTATGGGTGAGTTGCATTTGGAGATCATTATTGATAGGATGAAGCGTGAGTTTAAAGTAGAAATAAACCAAGGTGCCCCAATGGTTGCCTACAAAGAATCATTTAAACAAACCATTACACACAGAGAAACTTACAAGAAGCAGTCTGGTGGTAGAGGTAAGTTTGGTGATATTGCATTTGATCTTGGACCTGCCGATGCAGAATGGTTGGTACTAAACCCAACAGGTGGTTTGCAATTTGTAAATGAAATATTTGGTGGTAGTATTCCAAAAGAATTTATTGCACCAATATTGAAAGGGTTTACAGGTAGTATGACAAATGGTGTATTGGCTGGGTATCCAGTGGTGGATATGAAAATAAGGGTATTTGACGGTAGCTACCATGATGTGGATAGTGATGCAATATCTTTTGAATTATGTGCTAAACAAGGATATCGTGAAGCTGGTCGTAAAGCAAAACCAGTTTTGCTTGAGCCAATAATGAAAGTAGAAGTACTTACACCAGATCAGTACATGGGAGATGTAACTGGTGATCTTAACCGTCGTCGTGGTATGCTAGAAGGTATGGATACAAGACATGGAGTACAAGTTATAAAAGCCAAAGTTCCTTTAAGTGAAATGTTTGGTTATGTAACACAATTGCGCTCATTGTCATCTGGCCGTGCTACAAGTACCATGGAGTTTAGTCATTATGCACCTGCACCAAACGGTGTTTCGGAAGAGATAATAGCTAAAGCAAAGGGTAAAGTGAAGATTGAAGAATAAAGCCCCCTAAATCCCCCGAAGGGGGGGGGGACTTGTGGAGTCTGAAATAAACAAACAAAACCCGTTCTGAAAAGAGCGGGTTTTTTGTATTTGATAATTTGATTTTAAAAACTTTCATAACCCCATTTAAACTTAGCTATTTATTTTATGTCCTATAAGAAATAACAGACTATGAAAAAGTTCATTTATTTTATTTCTATATTATCAATTGTAAGCTTAGCCAGCTGCGGACCTAGTGCAGTTGTGGTAAGGCAGCACCCAGTAGCACCTGTATATGTGCGCACCCTGGCACCTAGCCCAAGGCATGTATGGGTAGAGGGCTTCTGGGTGGGCAATCGGAGGTACGGCTACACATATAGAAATGGATACTATACTTTGCCTCCCCGTGGTCGCACTTATTATACTCCTGGGTATTGGGTAAAAGGTAGAAATGGATATTATTGGAAAAATGGAAGATGGTAAAATTAAATTAACATAATTAAATCTTAAAAAATGAAAAATCCCGTTTTGAAAATTTTAGTGGCATTTGCTGTTGCTTTAACATTGAGTCAATCAAACTATGCACAGTTTGTAATAAAAGTAAGGCCCGTTGCTCCAAGGGTTATACGAGTGGTAGCGCCCTCCCCACGACATGTTTGGGTAGAAGAGGATTGGGTATGGCAAAATAACAACTATATTTCTAGAGGAGGATATTGGGCTGCACCACCGCGTGGAAATGCCATTTGGATAAAAGGGCATTGGAAAAATACAAGAAGAGGTTGGATTTGGAGACCAGGTCGTTGGAGATAATAGTAAAATTGGTACAGTTTTAGTTAATTTTAAACCTGAAACATAATCCAAGCCTTCTTAGGCATTTTTAACTAAAAACAAATCCATATGAATGCTCCAAGGCAATTGCAAAAGAATAAGTTTATATTTTTGCTTTCTTTTTTTCTGGTTAGTATGCTATCCATTAATGCACAGAAAAAAAGTGCGAAACTTTTTGAGCAAAAAGAAAGTTTTTTTCGATTTGGAATAAAAGCGGGTGTAAATGTAAATAAGATAACAGGTAAATCTTACAACGAAGCATTTAACTATAACTTTCAAGGAGGTGTTTTTGCTCAAATTAACTTAACCAAGAAAATTGGTATACAACCAGAAGTAAGTTTTGTACAAACTCAATCTGAATTTGCAGACGACCCCAATAATATTTACGATGATTTGTTTGGGGGCGGTACGCAACACAAAGCCAAATTAGATTATTTGGAAATACCTGTATTGCTAAACATTAATGTAGGTCCAACACAAAAAGTAAAACTTCAATTCGGCCCAGCTTATGGCGGCTTATTAAAACAAACAGTAGATAGCCTCAAAACCAATGTGAACAGTATTTATAGAAACGGGGACTGGAGCGCCATTGGTGGGCTATGGATTCAGTTACCTTTTGTTAACATAAGTGCTAGGTATAAACTAGGCCTTAGTAATATCAACGCTATTGATGGCAACCAAACCTGGAAAAACCAAGCCATACAAATATCTGCAGGTTTTACTTTTTAAAAAGTAGTACCCACAGCACGAATGCTTGTATAATAAAATACATTTTTTGTAAAAATGTACAATCATACATTCGTGGCTTTTTTATTTTGCTTAAATTGTAGAGTCAATTTTACAACTATGCATAATATTCGCACAGAAGACCTCATTATTATAGATATTGAAACAGCGTCTGTAGCCAGCACTTTTTCTAACCTCGATGAAAAATGGCAGGAATTGTGGCAGGAAAAAACATCCAAAGTAATTCCGGAAGGCTTAACTGCTGCCGATTTTTATCCAATGCGTGCAGGTGTGATGGCAGAGTTCTCTAAAATTGTTTGTATTAGCATCGGCTACTTCATAAAAGAGCAGCATTTAAAAATGCGTGTAAAATCTTTTTATGGCGATGATGAAAAAAAGATACTGAGCGATTTTTTATTGACCATTACAAAAATTGAAAGTTTTAATAACCGTTGGTGTTTTGCTGGGCACAATATAAAAGAATTTGATATCCCCTTTATATGTAGAAGGCTATTGGTAAACAATATGCGCATACCACCCTACCTCGATTTTCAAAACATGAAACCATGGGAAACCAATATTGTAGATACTTTTCAATATTGGCGTTTTGGCGATTATAAAAATTATACCTCTTTAAAATTATTGGCCGCAGCAATGGGTATCCCTTCCCCAAAAGATGATATAGATGGAAGTATGGTGGGCGAACTGTACCACAACGGTACGCCAGAAGAAAGAATCATTAATATGAAACGGATTGCCACTTATTGTCAAAAAGATGTGGTGACGACTGCTAATATTATTTTACGTTTTAAAAATATTACACCGGTGCATGCAGATGATGTGGAGATTGTGGAATGAAAATTCTAAATAGTAAATAGGATCGAAATGAAGCTATAATTCTATTGTATCACAAGATGCTTTTCTATAAACGAATAATTCCATTATTTATCTACAGCTTCTTTACAAAACCTATAAGGTCTAATTAAGTCCTATAAATTTATTACGGTTTTAAAAAGACCTTATAGGTTTACACATACTTCAAGAAAGCCCCATTAATTTACAGCTTGCCTGCCAGCCTAAACTCCTCCTTCAAATACTTAGCCGTAAAACTTTCCTTCACATTTACCATGCCCATTGGCTCGCCTGCGTACAATACTTTTCCACCTGCATGCCCACCTTCGGGGCCAATATCAATAATATGATCGGCAATTTTTATCATATCTAAATTGTGTTCTATTACCAATACCGTATTTCCTCTGTCTACCAATTTATTTAAAACATCCAATAAGTGTTGTATGTCTTGAAAATGCAAACCTGTTGTTGGCTCATCTAAAATATAAAATGTTTTACCCGTATCTCTTTTACCCAATTCGGTAGCAAGCTTTACACGCTGTGCCTCTCCACCACTAAGGGTCACCGAGCTTTGCCCAAGTGTTATATAACCAAGCCCTACTTCTTGCAATACTTTTATTTTTCTGTAAATCCATGGTACGGCATTAAAAAATTCAACCGCTTCTTCTACTGTCATATCTAGCACATCGCTTATTGATTTGCCTTTGTAACGTATTTCCAGTGTTTCTCTATTGTATCTTTTACCATTGCACTTTTCGCAATGCACATATACATCTGGTAAAAAATTCATTTCAATTGTACGCATGCCACCACCCTCGCACACTTCGCATCTACCACTCTTTACATTAAACGAAAAACGCCCTGCCGTATAACCCCTTATTTTCGCCTCAGGTATGGCTGCAAACAACGTACGTATATCTGTAAAAAAACCGCAGTAAGTACTTGGGTTGCTACGAGGCGTACGTCCAATGGGGCTTTGATCTATCTCTATTACTTTGTCTATTTCTTCTAATCCCACTATGCTTTTATGTGGCATAGCATCGCCCTTGCTATTGTAACAATATTTTGCCAGTAGCGGATACAGGGTTTCATTTATCAAAGTAGATTTTCCACTACCGCTCACACCTGTTACCAATATCATTTTTCCCAATGGTAATTTTACAGAAATATTTTTTAAATTATTGCCGGTAGCACCCTTAAGTTCTATAAATTTTCCGTTTCCTTTTCTGGTTTCGGCAGGTATGGCAATCGATTTTTCACCCTTCAAATATTTTGCTGTTTCAGAACCCGATTGCAGTACTTCTTCTGGTGTACCTGCCGCCACTATACGCCCCCCATGTATTCCAGCCTTTGGGCCTATATCTATCAAATGATCTGCAGCCATCATTATATCTTTATCATGCTCTACAACCAATACACTGTTGCCGATATCTCGCAGGTTTTGCAATGCCAATATCAAACGCATATTATCTCGTTGGTGAAGGCCAATGCTCGGCTCATCTAACACATACGTTATGCCTTGTAACTGCGAGCCTATTTGTGTTGCAAGCCTTATGCGCTGGTACTCGCCACCACTCAGGCTTTTCGATGGGCGGTACAATGTTAAATAAGTGAGCCCTACATTCAATAAAAATTCCAATCGCTCTCGTATTTCTTTCAACAAATCTTTTGCTATCGTATTTTGTTTGTTGCTCAATCTATTTTCTACACCTTCAAACCATTTGTGCAACACATCTAAATCCATTGCACTCAGCTCTGCAATATTTTTTTCATCAAATTTAAACCAAAGGCTTTCTTTGCGCAACCTTGTACCCTCGCAGGTTGTGCAAGCAGCAAGCTGCATAAATTGCTCTACCCATGTGCGTAAACTCTCATTACTATTGGGCGAAGCAAACCATCTTTTCAACATCGGAATAATACCTTCATAACTTCCAGTATAGGTCATGGGTAAGGTTTCATCGCTCATATCCAAACTCAAATCCGGACTAATATTTTGGTCGCCGTACAACAATAAATCCAATTGTGCTTCTGGTAAATCTTTTAACGGCTTACCTAAATTTATTTTATACTTTTTGGCAAACTCTACCACTTGTCTATACACACTGGCCTCCCGCTCTTCGCCCAAAGGAACGATACCACCCTCTTTCACCGTTTTGGTTTTATCGGGCACTACTTCCTCTATATTGATGGTATATACATTGCCCAAGCCCTTGCATTGCGGGCATGCACCATACGGAGAGTTAAAAGAAAATGCGTTGGGTGATGGCTCTTCGTAACTGATACCGGTGTCGATACACATGAGTTGTTTGCTGTACATAGAAGCCCCCCCACCCCCCGAAGGGGGGATTTGGGACTCTAAACTTTTAGATGAACTTCTTTTTTTTACAGGGTTTGTGATCCCCCCTTCGGGGGGTGGGGGGGCCGCTTCGGCCGTCACAAACATCAAATCTTTCCCCATTTGCAAACATTTTTGCACACTTTGGCTTACCCTAAATTTCATATCATCGGTAACCTGCAGCCTATCTACTACCAATTCTATATCGTGTATTTTGTAGCGATCTAGTTGCATGCGTGGCATGAGGTCTAGCACCGCACCATCTACACGTACTTTTAAAAATCCTTTTTTGCGTATATCTTCAAACAACTCCCGGTAATGCCCTTTACGCCCACGCACCAGCGGTGCAAGCAAGCTTATTTTTTTACCGGCAAATTTTGAGTAAATGTTTTGTACAATTTCTTCTTCCGAAAACTTTACCATTTTTTTGCCCGTGTTGTAGCTGTAGGCCTCTCCCACCCTTGCATACAGCAAACGCAAAAAATCGTAAATCTCTGTAATGGTCCCCACTGTACTGCGTGGGTTTTTATTGGTGGTTTTTTGCTCTATCGAAATGACTGGAGAGAGGCCCGTAATTTTATCTACATCGGGGCGCTCCATATCGCCCACAAACTGCCTGGCGTATGCCGAAAAACTTTCCATATACCTCCGCTGGCCTTCGTTGTAAATGGTATCAAAGGCAAGACTGCTCTTGCCGCTTCCACTTACACCCGTAAACACCACCAATTTATTTTTGGGAATTTTTATATCAATATTTTTGAGGTTGTGCTCCCTGGCACCAAACACTTCTATCATATCTTCTTGTATTGTATCCACTGCTGCCTGTACCCGTTTTAGTGCCTTTTTTGTAGCCATATTTTTTTGTTCCTTCTAGTTGGTAAAGGTAATTAAAGGAATTGGGAATTGGTTGTTAGGAAATGGTAAAACAAATTACAACATTGAAATATTGATTCAGAAAATAATTTCAAAAACTTGTAGCGTTCGAAAGTCCCTCCTATTGAGGGATTTAGTGAGGCCTTTAGGAGCATCAACTACATACCATTTTTCAACTTCAGTTACCCGCTATCCATTGCAATAGGCTTCGTTCCTCGCCTATTTCCATTCCTATCGGGGCTAGGCTGAACATTGGCAATTCTGTTGGGCTTTTATTGTGGAGGAGATAGAAGCGGAGGGTGCGTGGGGACACGCACCAAGGCGAAGGGTAAAAAAGTAGTATTTACTTAACCACCGAACAGCATGCACGACAAAGGAGGGAGGAGCATGGGCTATATAACATTAACAAACATAGGTAACCCGCTGTCTGTAGTAGCCAGCCTACCGGCAAAGGCAGGTGCCACAGCAAGTTGTATTATGCTTTAATGTTCTCATATTGCGGCAGCTACTACTGCCCATCAGGGGCTAGGCTGAACATTAGCAATTCTGTTAGGCTTTTATTGTGGAGGAGATTGAAGCGGAGAGTGCGTGAGGACAGGCACCTATGCAAAGGGGTTACCCTACATGTATGTTTGAGGCAACCCCTACAATAAATTTTCGAAAAAAATGCAACAAAAATAATATTAAACCCCATTCGGGGTTGGCTTTATTCATACATATTTCATATCCACGGGTTGCACCCGTCGATATGGTTGTTAAACCTTTTCAGGGTTTGCTGGATAAAAGTGTAGTCGAAATTCGTACAACTTACCACGAAGTGGTAAAATTTGCATAACCATGGGTGCAACCCATGGTACAAAACCTAGCATAATATAACAAACCCTCTCCCTTGCCATCGTCCGTCAGCATTCTGAGCCAGTGTTGGTGAGCTTTACATTCTTTAACTACTCAATCCCTCCCTTATTCCCCGCCGAGGCATGAAATCGACTAAATAGAGCTTAAGCAACGGCAAATATTTACCCGATATATAGATGAAAGTAATAGCAGTAGCACAGTCAGATAATCATTATACTTTATTTCGATATTTTAAAATACCCATCTCTACTTTTATCAATCCTTCCTCCATTGTATCCACACTCTCCCATACGGGGAGAATTAACCACATTCATTTTTGCATAATCCCCAAAATCAGAACAAGTAGCTTCATGTTCAATACTACAGTCATTACAAAAGAAAGCATAGCTATCCCATTGGCAATTTGTGCACAAAAAAATAGCTGCATTTGTTTTACAGGTTGCACATAATAATTTCAAAGGCTCATTTCTGGATAACAAAATTATATCTTCCTTCAACGAAAGTTCATATTGTTTTCGAGCGATTAAAGTTACAGTTGTAGTTGTACCATAATCATAATCATGCTGTAATTTTATTTTTGCCGTAAAAATGTCTTTTACCAAACTATTCATTGAAGGTTCAAAATTTTTATGACGAAAATCACTTAGGTGTCCACAGCAATCTAACCAAATATCTCTTAGAAAATTGTCAATAACTTTCATTTTTGTAGCTCCCTTTACGAGCAAATGCAAAAACATTTCTCCCGCTTCTACCTCAATATGGCAGTATGTTTTTGGCGTTTTTAATTTTGAAGCTTTTTCCAATTGAACCAAGTGGGCCACTAAATGCTTTGCTATTCCTTTTTGTGAAAAAAATTGATTACAATAAACGCATAGCCCCTCAGATATTAAAGTCTCCTCCATATTTCAATTACTGTATTTTGGTTAATCTATTTGCTAGTAAACACTAAATCTATGAAATATTTTAAAATTTCGCATGTAAAAAATCATTGCATTAGTACTATTGAGCTCGAATCAATTATTTGTATCGATTAACCCCTTCTTGCCTATGCTAGCCAACTCACAAACTCATGAGTACCTATGGCACTCATCCAGGAGTCGCACAATAGCAGAAATGGCATGATGGCTTTTGTGCGCTAGCTTTCTGTACGGCAAATTATAAAATAGGTTTATGTAAAGCACCTATCCACTGCTGCACATATCTATGCAACATATCTGCAAGGGTTACCCTACATGTACGTATGTTTGAGGCAACCCCTACAATAAATTTTCGCAAAAAATGCAACAAAAATAATGTTCAACCCCATTTGGGGTTGGCTTTATTCATACATATTTCATATCCACGGGTTGCACCCGTGGCTTTGGTTGTTAAACCCTTTCAGGGTTTGCTGCATAAAAGTGTATTCGAAATTCGTACAACTTACCACGAAGTGGTAAAATTTGCATAACCATGGGTGCAACCCATGGTACTAAACCTAGCATGATAAAACAACCCCGAATGGGGTTGAATAACTATATATCTTACTACTCCGCCTCGCCACTTATCCAATGCCAAAGAAACCTCCTCTTCAATCTACTCCATCATAAAGGTTGCCCGAAGGACTCCTTTGGAGAAAAAAGTTTCTCTGCTCAGCCTAGCCCCAATTGAAGTGGATCCCTACACAAAGTGTGGGGAGTAACGTAAAGCGGGAAACTGAAGTTGAAAAATGAACTGCTGCTCACGCTCCTTCTTCCTTGGGTAAACGGCCCATAGGAAGGAAATTTGAACCATTGTACCGGAATAATTTTATAAACTGTAAACTTGCAGCTCCATCCAAATACCAACCTTTCATTTTAAACAGTACATTTGATACACAAACCGTTTATCATGAAAATAAAAGCTACCTACATTTTTATCATCATTTATTTATCGGCTGTTATTTCTTTGGCACAATCGTTTGATGCAAGTTATTTCAACGCTATGCGGTGGCGCTGTATTGGGCCACACAGAGGTGGCAGAACGGTTGGGGCAGTAGGTGTTCCATCGCAACCCAATGTGTTTTATATTGGTGTAAACAATGGCGGTGTATGGAAAACCACCGACTTTGGACGCACATGGAAACCGATTTTTGATGACCAGCCAACTGGTAGTATTGGAGATATAGTGGTATCGCCATCAAACCCCAATGTAATTTATGTGGGCAGTGGCGAAGGCTTGCAACGGCCCGATCTAAGTGTGGGTGATGGCATTTACAAATCGACTGATGCAGGAAAAACATGGACGAATATCGGGTTAAAAAATGCACAGCAAATTGGTGGCCTTGCCATAGACCCTACCAACGAAAACCGTGTATTTGTTGCGGCACTTGGGCATCCTTATGGTGCCAATCAAGAGCGTGGTGTATATAGAACGATAGATGGAGGAAAAACATGGGAACGTGTTTTGTACAAAGATGAAAATACAGGTGCCGTGCAGGTTGCCATAGATCCCAACAATACAAACATTGTGTATGCAGATATGTGGGCGGGCAGGCTTGGACCATGGGAAAATGGTGCTTGGAATGGAAAAGAAAGTGGGCTTTTTAAAAGTATAGATGGCGGCAGCACTTGGAAAAAATTAACGACAGGATTGCCTACTACCGAGCAAGGGCTGGGAAGAATTGGTTTTTGCATAGCACCATCCAACTCCAATCGTTTATACGCCACGGTAGATGCAGGCAAATATGGCGGCATATACCGCAGCGATAATGCTGGGGAAAGCTGGATAAACATAAATTCGGATGAAAGGCTTTGGGGAAGGGGAAGCGATTTTGCAGAAGTAAAAGCCGACCCTACTAATGCAGATATTGTGTACACTGCCGATGTAGTTACCTGGAAAAGTATGGATGCTGGTAAAACATGGTCGGCTTTTCGTGGTGCACCGGGTGGCGATGATTATCACCGCATTTGGATTAATCCCAACAACAATAAAATAATGTTACTTGCAAGCGACCAAGGTGCTATCATTACAGTGAATGGTGGAGAAACATTTTCATCGTGGTACAACCAACCCACTGCACAGTTTTATCATGTAAGTGTAGACAATGCTTTTCCGTATAATGTGTATAGCGGCCAGCAAGAGAGTGGTAGCGTAGGTATAGGATCACGTGGTAACGATGGTGTCATTAGTTTTAGAGACTGGCATCCTGTAGGCGCAGAAGAATATGGGTATGTGGTTGCAGATCCTTTGGACAATAATATTATTTATGGCGGTAAAATTTCTCGTTATGATAAGCGCACGGGACAGGCACAAAATATTGCACCCGAAGTGGTGCGAAGTGGTAAATACCGATTTTTAAGAACAGCCCCCGTTTTATTTAATCCTATTGATAATAAAACATTGTACTACGCCGGCAATGTATTGTTTAAAACAAATAATGGAGGCAGCAGTTGGCAAATTATAAGCCCCGATTTATCTAGAGACTCAGCAGAAGTGGTAAAAAATATTCCAAATAATATTGGCATTTATACCAACGATGAAATGAAGAAAATGAAAAGGCGTGGGGTTATTTATACAGTTGCACCATCCTATGTAGACATCAATACTATTTGGTGCGGCACCGATGATGGTTTAATACATATAACAAAAGATGGTGGAAAAACCTGGCGCAATGTTACACCTCCACAACTTACGCCTTGGTGCAAAGTTTCATTAATGGATGCCAGCCATACGGATGTAAACACTGCTTACGCTGCAGTAAATAAAATAAGGTTAGATGATATGCAGCCGCATATTTATAAAACTACTGACGGTGGAAAAACTTGGCAAGAAATTACAAACGGATTGCCAAACGACCCGATAAATGTGGTGAAAGAAGACCCCATAAGAAAAGGCTTATTGTTTGCTGGTAGCGAGCGAGCCGTATATGTTTCTTTTGATGATGGTGCAAATTGGGAATCATTGCGGTTGAATATGCCCGCAACATCTATCAGGGATTTGGTAATTAAAGATGACGATTTGGTTATAGGTACGCATGGAAGAAGTTTTTGGATACTAGATGATATAACCCCGCTTAGGCAGCTTGATGAAAAATTAAGTGCCTCTCCTGTTATATTGTATGCTCCGCAAAATACTTACAGAGTAAGATGGTGCTTGTACCCAGATACGCCCATACCACAAGAAGAACCTGCAGGAGAAAATCCACCAGACGGTGCTGTGATAAATTATTATTTGAATGAAGAAGCCTCCGGTATTAAACTAGAAATTTATGATACAAAATATAAAACACCCGTTGCACAAAACGAATTGAGTAAAATACGTACTGAGCCAAATAAATTAATAAGAACTTATACAAATAAAGACAGTTTGTATAAAATACCCAATGTAAATATTCCACACTATTGGATAAGGCCACAGCAAATTTTGTCTACCAAAGAAGGCTCACATCGTTTTATGTGGGATATGCATTATGCGCCATTGAATGTTCCACCCTCCTATCCTATTTCTGCAACGTACATGAACACTGCACCAGAGGCAACATCACCCTGGATAATGCCAGGAGTATATATTGCAAAACTTACAGTGGATGGAAAAGAATATTCACAAGCCTTTCAGGTAAAGATGGATCCAAGGGTAAAAACAAATGTAAAAGATTTACAACTGCAGCATGATTTGAGCTTGATTTGTTACAACAACATTAAACTATGTATGAAAAAATTGGCAGGATTAACGGAGAATTCAGCTGCTGCAAAAACATTAAATAGTTTTATAAATGAGTTTACGAGCATTCATAATGTGTTGCAAGAAAGTGATTGGGCTCCAACAACTCAAATGGTAAAAGCCGCTAATGAAACAGTTGTGGCTTTTGCACAATTTTATAAAGGCTTATGATACCTTAATGTTAGCTGTAATCGTATGGAAAATCTGCATTTTATGAATCTTAAAACGGTAATGAGACCAATTGCACTTTTTGTATTTCTTTCTTTAGCGCTAACAACTTGCAACTCCCACAACAAGAGCAGACCATACTTTAAATCAATAGATTTTTATTATTTCGACATATCACCGTTGTCATTTACTTTAAAAATTCATAATCAAGACTCTGTTTTTCTAAGCCAAAACTTTTCACCTGAAAAAAGTCTAAGTAACGACACAACTTACAAGGCTTTGCTTACAGGGAAATTAAAGCAACAACTTGATAGCTTAATGGCTGTCATCAACTTTGACAAACTTGATTCTGTTTATGAAACTGGTCATTTAGATGGAGATGAGTATAAGCTGGAGATTGAAGGTGATACGGTGAGGAAATACTTTAAGGTTCACAGCATGAGCCCACCAAAAGAACTTGAAGCCTTAAAGGAACTTTTTTTGAAAATTAGAATGGACTTTTTACCATTTGACACAACACCACATCTTCCATCAAGTTCACCTAATGCGCAAGTACAGGGCAATCCCAAAGCATTTGTCCTTAAGGACATTAATAGTAACAAGTATTACTTAGCAGATTCAATAAATAAAGGTTTCTATGAAGGATATATCGGGCAAACGCCAATAATTGCTATTGATGGCATTGTATTTAAATATCAAAAGAAGTTAGACACTATAGTGCTGCCTTTGTCAAAAAGCGATATTGTGAACATTGGATTTATTAGCAAGAAAGGCAGTCAGCTTATCTATGGCAATGGTGCAGACAGCGGGGCAGTAATTATAAACACAACGAGAAAGTCAAAAACGACTAACCGCTAACAATGCATTGCCAAAAGTCAGGGCGGGACATTGGTTCTTCGGCTTCAGTTCGCTATCAGCTTTGGTTTGGGGCTGGACTCGTTCTAAACAAATTTTTCGATAATTTTACTATCATATTTCTTTTAAGCATTTCCACCGGGCGGGACCAGCATCGATTCCCTGCCCTTCGGCAATGCAAAACGTTATATGTATGTAGGTCTTCTTTGCACTTTTTTAATTAAACTGCCGCTAGGGTTAATCCTAGCGGCAGTTTAATTATTTTAATAAGTTGGCTAATTTGAACATCTATAAGCACAGAAATTAAAAATTTTAATGGCTTGGTGATGGGGTTATTTATCCTAGAACATAATAAAAAAACAACCATTCATTTTCTCCCAACTTTTTTGACTTTAAAAAAATTAGCCCTTAAAAAATGTTTAACAAACAGGCGTGTTATTGCAGTATAAAACTAACTTTATTATCACCCCATAATAAAGTTACCAATCCATTTTTATCAATGGTAAAAGTCATTTTCTCTGCAAAACTTTCTGCCTTTTGTGGTTTTACATTTATACGTAAAGCATCATCATCAGCTTTATAATCTGAAGCTCCCCACTGGTCCCAAGTTTTATTAAAAATCACCACCCAATTATCTTTTCCAGCAATACTAAAAAGCCCGAACTTACCGGCCGCTAAATCTTTGCCATCAACTTTTATCGGTTTATCTGTTTCAAAAACAGTTGCTTCATTAGCGCCTGTGCGCCAAACCTCTCCATCTTTTGGTTCTAGGTTTTCGCCAATGATTCTACCTTTCACAGAAGGCTGACTGTAATCAATTGAAATATTAGCTCCCGATACCAATGTCTGTTTTACCAAAGCAGGGGGACTAAGTCTTTTACTTTTATCGTTTTGAGCCAAAACTGTATAATTTATAAACAAACAAATTAACAAGAAAGACAATGACTGTATTTTTTTCATAATGTGTATTTTTAATTTAAGGTACGCATTTTTCTATCGAACGGTTTATTTACCTCAGCCTTTGTCTTATTTGCAGAAGAGAAGTACATTTTTCTATAAAGAAAAGTTGTTTAACAAATTTATTAGAAAATTGCTCCCTATTTTTATCGGAAACCAATTTCCAAATGAAAAGCATTTTCTGTATTACACTGTTGATATTAATATCTAGCGCTTGCATAGCACAAAACAACAGCAACCTTTTTGCCAAAATAGAAAACGATGATGAAACAGTCACAATTGGGTGGCAACATGAAGATAAAAATGTAACTACTTACACTTTGCAAAGTAGCACAGACAATATCATTTTTTCGGACATTTTCATAAGGAAAAACAACGAAATTCCAGTTGGGGAGTTTATAAGATATATGCATAAAATTACTGCTGGCGAAACCGTATATTATAGATTAAAAATTAACCGCATCAATAAAAATACTGAAACAACAAAATCCATTAATAATGCAATAAAGGATGTAAAAAATTCGTGGAATATTTATCCAGTGCCCGCCATTGGCGGGTTGCTACATCTTAAGCATACTGGTACAGATATAATTGATGGGGTAATTAATATTCTCGTTCAAAACCTTCAATCGGGCACTACATTTACGAGACTAAGACTAGCTTCTAATACAAAAGACATACAAATACCCATTTCAAATATTGGAAAAGGAATGTATGTTATAAGAGTATCTATAGGCAATAAAGCGGAATGGATACAACAATTCATGCGATATTAAAGTGATGCTGCAATTGTTTCCCACTTTACATTGGCATCAAATGCTTTTATGAATTTTCCCTTTTTGTTGTACAAAAAAATAGCTGGAAAACTATTTACTTCATAGAATGTACTTAAAAAATAGATATTATCCCAACCTACTTTAATATTGGCATAATCGGCTATTTTAAAATCTTGATAGAATTTTTTTACTGGTTGAAAGCCTAGTGAAGAAGCCATTACAATTTGCACTTTTTTAAAAAGGTTTATGTGCGCAATTAAATCTTCGGTTGCATGTATGCAATGGTCGCAATCTGGGCTAAATACCATAATAATGGTTTCCTTCCTTTTTTTTAGATCTTGTTTTAGAAAAGCAATACTATCGGGGGCTAAAAACAGCTTAAATGCTGGCAAAGTAGGAATCCTTTCGTAAGCAGGCAAATTAATTGGTACGGTTTGTGCTAACGAAACGTTAATAAAAAAAGTAGATAATACTACAAGATATATTGCTTTCAAGGCTTATTTTTATGTAAACTTATACTTTTTATTTGGTCCAACGATAAGTGGGTGTTCAATTTTCTTTGTACAAAAAATCAATAATATAGAAATTCATTACATCTAAATAAAAATCATATGGGAACCCCAACAGTTTCTAGGAGAGAATTCTTTCGCTCTCTAAAAATACAAAAACAACAAGCTCCAGATTCAAATGCTCCAGATTCAGATGATCCGCTTTTTGATAAATATTCACGCAAATCTTTGGGGCCGAGGGTATACAGCAATGTTATAGTTATCCCTAGTGAAAATGATGCTGCTTTATCAAATCGTATTGGAAATATCACGAGTGGCATTGCGCCGTATGCAGGAACTTGGACGGTGTGGGAAGCAACACATTTATTGCGCAGAGCAAGTTTTGGGGTAAAGAAAGCAGATCTTACTGCTTTGCTAGCTATGACTCCATCTGCAGCAGTAGATTCCCTGTTTACTTTTACACCTGTTCCTATAAGCCCAAGCCCTACACCATTGTATTTTAATACTGCTAACTATCCCGATACACTGGGCCAAGGTACTGGTACACCTGTGATTACAGGAGGCGTTGCGCAAGGTGCAGATTGGACCACCTCAAATATTATTGGTTATCCTCCTTTTGGTCCAGCATATTCTAGAAGATTGAGTTTGGCATACTGGCATTGGGGTGTATGTATAAATGAGCCTGCTAGTATAAGAGAAAAAATGCAACAGTTTTGGTATCATTTTATTCCAGTAGGTTTCGAGAGTTTAGAAAATTCGCAGAATAATTCGGCAACGATGTTGCACGACTATATGAAACTACTCCGTACAAATTGTTTGGGAAACTTTAAAACACTTATAAAAGATATTGCCAAAACACCTGCTATGCTGGTGTATTTGAGCAACCAATATAGTACAGCATCGGCTCCCAATGAAAACTTTGCTAGGGAGTTATTGGAATTGTTTACGATGGGAAAAGTACCAACACAAAATTATACAGAGTCTGATGTAATAGCTGCTTCAAAAGTATTTTCTGGTTGGAGAGTGCCCAGTTTTATAAGTGCATATCCATTTGCACCAGGTTTTGATTCTACCAGACACAATCAAACCAATAAAGTATTTTCCTCTTTGTTATTTGGCAATTTAGGCAATACGAATACAACCATCACCAATCAAGCTGGGGCCGCAGGGGCAAACGAATTTAATATATTTTTCGATCTGCTTTTTACCCAACAAGCTACAACCATATCTAGATACATTTGCAGAAGACTGTATCGCTATTTCGTTTATTATGATATTGATGCCAATGTAGAAGCAAATGTTATTGTACCATTGGCTGCATTACTAGTGAGTAACAATTGGGAAATGGCACCGGTTGTAAAAGCCTTGTTTAATAGTGAACATTTTTTTGATGTAGCCAATAAAGGCGTAATGATAAAAAGCCCGATGGATTACATTATAGGTTTGATTCGAACATTTAATCTAAATACGACTACCGCGTTGGGTGTAGATAAACAGTATTTTATTTGGAGATATTTTCACGATTATAGTGACAATAACCTGGGGCAAGAATTTGGTGGCCCGCCCAATGTGGCAGGTTGGAAGGCTTATTACCAAGAACCGACCTACTACCAAAACTGGATTAATTCTGAAACCATTCAGAAAAGAGCAAGCATGCTTACCACTTTTATGAATGGGTTTACGCCTTCTTCGTCAAGCACACTTATTAAATTAGATTTTATCGCTTTTATTCAGCAGTTTCCAAATGCAACCATAAATGACCCTAATTTATTAATAGACGAAGTGACGAAATACCTCTTTTGCGTAGACCTTCCTGCTGCTTACAAAACACAATTGAAGCAACAAGATTTGCTTACCGGACAATCGAGTGATATTTATTGGACACAAGCTTGGGTAAATTATTTATCAAGCCCTACTGCCACAAATACAACCATAGTAGTAAACAAATTAAAAGCGTTTTTTACTTCTTTATTACAATTAGCAGAGTTTCAATTAATGTAGTTTAAAAAAAATAAATCTTATGAACCGTAGAAAATTCTTAGGAAATACAGCGTTGGTATCTGTTCCAATTATGCTAACAGGCGTACCCGTATTTGCAGGGGAAGGCGTATTACATCCAATGTTACAAGCCATGGCTTCATCGGTAGCAAACTGTGGCAAAGTATTAGTAATAATTCAGATGAATGGAGGCAATGATGGATTAAACATGGTTATCCCTCTCGATAGGTATACAGAGCTTACCGCAGCAAGGCCAGATGTTATTCTTCCGCAAGCATCCGTACTTACATTAAATGGAACTACCTCTACTGGTTTGCATCCTGCCATGACGGGGATAAGAGATTTGTTCAACCAAGGCAAGGTTAGCATTGTGAATGGGGTTACTTACCCAAATCCAAATTTCAGCCATTTCTTTGCACAAAACATTTGGTTTTCGGGTACTACCAATCCGAACGCTACAACAGGTTGGATGGGCAGACAATTGGAAACAAATTATCCTGCTTTCCCAACTGGATATCCCAATGCTACCAATCCCGATCCTATGGCCATACAAATTGGTGGATCGTTACCATTGTCACTACTTGGCACTGATGTAAATTTTGGATACAATGCACCTAACCCAGCTTCGCTTATTAGTGTAGCTACTGCTGCACCAGAGCCTGCCCCAGCAAATGATTACGGTACGGAACTTACTTTTTTGAGGCAGATGAGAAACCAAAGCAATGTGTATGCGTCTAGAATTACCGCTTCGTACAATGCACAAACTACGCTATCTACCATGTATCCTACTACCACCAATAATTTGGCAGCACAATTGAAAGTTGTGGCACGCCTTATAGGAGGTGGACTTACTACGCCTATTTATATTGTAAACCAATCGGAAGGTTATGATACGCACGAAAGCCAAGTGGTGGCGGCAGATCATACCACGGGTAATCATGCAACTAATTTATCAAGACTTTCTGTTGCCATATCTGCTTTTCAAAACGATATTACATTGATGGGTAAAGCTAATAAGGTTACCGGAATGACATTTAGTGAATTTGGTAGAAGGGTTATTAGCAACGCAAGTAGTGGAACCGATCATGGGTCTGGTGCTCCTGTAATATTTTTTGGTGCTGGTTTAAATGGAGGCGTAATTGGTTCATCCCCTGTATTACCTGCAGCAGGAACTGCAAACGGAAACTCACAAGTGCCCATGCAATACGATTTCAGGCAACTATATGCATCCATTCAGCAAAAATGGATGTGTATGACAAGTGCCGAATCTCAATCCATTTTAAATGGAACCTTTAATACCATTCCTATCTTTAACAACGTTGTTCTACCGCTTACGGGTATGGAGCTGCTTGCTCGTTGGGATAATGAACATGCTATCTTGAATTTTGAGGTATTAGAAAATGATACTTATGATAGATTTATTGTAGAAAGATCAGTAAACAGTATTGATTTTAGTTTGGTAAATACGGTTACTAATACCAGCAACAACAATAAACAAAACTATACTTACAAGGACAATAGAATAAATGCAAGTGTAGTGTATTATCGCATAAAAGGAATTTCAAAACAAGGAGAAGTTTCTTACTCTAGAATTGCAACATTAAAAAACAGCATTAAACAAGAGGTGAGTGTTTATCCAAATCCTATTACGAATAACACAATCAATGTTGAATTTTTAAGAAGCGTAAATGAAAATGTAGAGATAACCATTTTTGGAACCTTGGGAGAAAGATTATATTACAACCAAGTAAACCCACGAGGCAATAGAACCATATCATTTAAAGTACCTGCCCATTTCGATGTAAAAACATTGTATGTCTTACATATAGTTTATGGTAGTACTGTTGTGAATGAGAAAATAATATTTGAATAGTCAAGGAACAGTACTCAAAACTGTTATATAAAAAATCACAAATAAATTTTGAAAAAAAGGAAATTCAAAATTTATTTGTGATTTTTTTTAAAACTTAGGACACAATGTTTGCCTGTCAACATTGCCAGGATAGAATCCTTTTTTTACTATACTAATTTCTCCAGCACCTCTATAATTATTAAATTTATTAAGGTTAGACATGGTAGCATCATAACTAAAAGTGAAGGCAACTTTTTTTGTTTCGAAGCCAAGCACAGGAATAACAGCATCATTGTACCTATAATACATGCCAAAAATCAATTGGCTTTCACCAAACTCAGAGAGGTTGTAATTAGCATTGATACCAGCATTTAATTCTATGGCATTTGTTTGTGTGGTAAAATAAATATTAGGGTTAATGATTACCCTTGGGTTTACTTTAAGAATGGCATTTACAAAACCGATATGCCTTACAGGAATTTTTCCCACCGCTGTATTGTCTCCAAAAAATGTTTCCTTCGGCTTGTTTACATGGTGTATAGAATAACCTGCGTTGATGTACACATTTTCTTGTGGAAAGTAGGCGTAGTTCAAACCTACTTGCATATCGAAATAATCTATATTAACATTTGTAAACTGTACTCCTGGAGAAATTGTTCCATCAAAAAACTTTCCATTAAACTGATCAGGAAATCTAAGATTGGTTGGATCTATTCTTTTTGAAACATACCCAAGATTGAAACCAGCACTTAACAAGCTACTTAAACCAAGCATCTTGTGATAAGCAACAGAGCCATAAAATTTATCTGACCTTAGCCCACCGCTACCTGCTTTATCGCTCAGTAAAACTCCTCCAATTCCTATCCATCCATTTTCCAATTTATCTCTAAACAATTGTGCATCTGCAAAAGCACTTACTGTGGTGTAAGGTGTACTTAATAAGCTATTCCACTGGCTCCTATAATTTACGCCAATGCGATAATCTGCATCTGGTATAAATCCGGCGTTGGCAGGATTTGTAGTAAGAGGAGAATTGTAAAACTGCGAAAAATGCAAGTCTTGGGCATTTGTATATATGCCTTGTAATAGGAATATCAGTAGAAAAAATATTTTTTTTATTTTATTCAATTTTGAAAAGCTTTCGTTTATTTTCTGTATTTAAAATTAATTCATTTAAGGCAAACTACATTTGCTAATCTAGCATTTTAACTAAATACTATCTTAGTAAAGTTATATCTCCTGTTTTTGTTATTTTTTGTCCGTCCGTAAGTTCTGCAAATAGCGTGTAGGTGTAAATATCTGTCGGTTGTAATTTACCTTTATAATATCCATCCCATCCTACTTTTTTGCTGGCAGATTGAAAAACCATTTGCCCCCATCTGTTGTAAATCCTCCAATCCATTTTTCCAATACCAAATCCCCTAACATTCACCACACTATTTATACCAAATCTTCCAGGTGTAAATGCGTTGGGTACATCTAGCAATGGATTCACAATTACATTTACAATTAAAGGAAATGTATCTGAACAACCGGCATTACTGTAAGCAATTAATTGTGCATTGTATGTTCCAGTTGCATTGTATTCATGGGTTGGTTGAAAAAGGGAACTGCTTTCACCATCGCCAAAATTCCACAAATAACTATCGGCAAAATTAGAGAAATTAGTAAACCTTACAGGCACATTTGGTTGTGGCGGATTGGGGGCCCAATTGCCAGCCGCTTGTGGTTTTTGTACAACTTTAATTTTAAAATAAGCAGAAGTATCTATCTTATTACATGTAGTAGAATCATACGCTATTAATCTAAAACTATAATTCCCTACTGCGAGCGGTGGAAACGTAGGTAGTTCATCTGTTGAGGTTCCAATAAGATTTCCAGTAGCATCATCTACCAATTGCCATAACCAACTTAAGCCTCCCAAACTTTCATTTCTAAAAATAGGCACATAGGGAGCACATCCTAATTTTGAGGAAGATGGCCTGGCACTTACACTTGGATTTACCCTTACAATTTGCGTATCGCTTGCAGGCGAATTACAATATCTTGAATCAAATATTTTTAATATTACCCTGTAAGATCCTGGACCAGCATAATTATGTGGTATTGGTGGTGCAAAATCTGCGGTATCTAATGGCGACCCATCCCCAAAATCCCAAACAAAAGTTTGAGGAGCAAATGGGACGGTGGCTACTGCCGGAGTAGTATTGGTAAACTCATAGCGATTGCTTGTGCAAAGACCTACTTTTCTATAGGTAAAATCTGGTGCCACTCTCTTATCTCCTACAGTAATGGTAATATAAGAGGTATCTCTAAGATTACAAGTAGTAAGATCTTCGGATATAAGTCTTACTCTATACGTACCAACAGTAAAAAATGTATGAGGTGGTGATTGTGGTACGGTTGTAATATCATCAACCCCCGTCGGATTACCTATAGCATCATAATTCCAATAATACGTTACACCCTTTTGACGTACATCTTTAAAAGTTACTGTAAGTGGAAAACAACCCAACGTATCGTTTACTTCTCCATCTATTTCTGATTGTATCTCGGAACCTATTCCAGCAAAATTCATATCTATTTTTACAGAAGCTTGGTTACAGGCATTACTTCCATTTTGCTGAGACCAAGCTCCAAGTGTTGTAGGGAAAAAAATAGGAGGCGAGCTTGTTCGTCCAGCACAATTAGCACATATAGCTTGATAAATTACACCATTATCATCAAAGCGACTTGTTCCTCCATCAACATGATCTCCTAAACCTCCAAACTGTCCGTAAGTAGATCCAAACAATTGTGATTGGGCATCTTTTCTAAGCACAAAAAAATAAAAATCTGCCCCATCTGGGGGCCGAACATTTAGTGGATTTACTTGGGGCAAGCCATTGGTATTTCCTGTGTTGTAATTTTGAGAGTTGTTTATTCCCCCACCCCAACCAGACACATATACATTTTCACAACGATCTACTAAAAAAGCAATGGGAGAAATATTGGGATCGGTGGAGGATGTTCCAAAAATAGTAGAATATATATAAACAGATAAATCGGGCTGCATCTTTGCAATAAATTGTTTTGAATTGGGTACACTATAAACTACATTCGATGTAACTGGCCACGCTCCTGTGGTAGTTCCCATTACATAAGGAAAACCAAGACGGTCAAATTTTAACCCATACACCAAATCTATAGCACCTGTTCCCAAATAAGTTGTTCTCGTAATAGTAGCACCGGAGGCGGGAAGCTGGGTTACAAAGCCGTCTATATTTCCAACAAAATTGGGGCCAATTGTGCCAGCAGTAGTACCTCTAAGGTTGTTGCTAGAAGTAGCTCCGCCAACATATAAACTCCCAGTGACTGGACTTACTGCTGCTACAAAACAAGCATCATCTCCACTACCACCAAAGTAGGTAGAATAAAACAAACCAGATAAATTAGGCGTAAGTTTTAGTATTACTCCATCTTGATTACCCCCCGAAGTGGCTTGTACTGGAAACTGAACGGGAAAATTAGCAGATTGTGTACATGATACCACATAAACATTGTTGCTTGCATCCAAAATGACTTCGCTTCTTGCATCATCTCCATAGTTTCTCCTTAGCCTGTCTGCGCCAGTTGTACCTATATATTTAGGCCTAATATTTACCCCATCATCTGCTGAACCTCCTATTTTTACAGAGCCAATTAATGCATTACCCGCAGCATTTAATTTTGTAATTACAATATCGTTACCAGAACCTGTAGCCGGTATTCCAGTAAGAAGGGGATAATTGGGAGAATTTGTTCTGCCTGCAATAACCAAATTACCTGCGGCATCTGTAATCATACTATGCGGTTGCTCATTGCCATTGCCACCAATGTAAGTTGCGTATAATCTTAAGCTCCCGTTAGGTGAAAATTTAAAAATACCCATATCAACTCCTGGAAACTGTCCCTCATTTACTCCGCCGCCATAGGTGGTTTGATATGCCCCAGGTGAAACAGGGTATCCAGTTCCAAAAACAATTCCGCCAGAGAAAAAACTTCCATCTGGACCTGGCGTGGCCGTGTATCCCCAATTGTCTGAAGTACTACCGCTTAGAGTGGTAAAAACTACTTGAGGGTCTATTATCAGTGTTTCTTTTGCATCATATCCATCTACATCAAAAGTTACCACATTGTCTTTTATTACAAACTTTGTTTTTATATCTGTAGAGCCGTTAGCCCCTGTTTGGTAAGAATATGGAGCCAACTCTTTCACCGTAGCAACTGGCGTACCAATAACCAACTCTTTATTTTTTATAGACAAATTAACTCCTCCATCAAAACGCATACCGATAGCCGCTGGATTACCTCCTGGATGAACAATGAAATCGTATTTTAATCTATCTGCTGTGCTATAGTAACGCACATCTATATTTGGATATATATTTTTATAGGTAATAGCCGTAAATATTTTACAATTAGAGGCCCATTTTTTTTCATCATTACCAATAAAATAATTATTGTAAGTAGCCAAGGGTTTTTCGGCAATTTGTTGCGGATTGGCTGTACCTCCCAAAAAGCTTACATTGTATGCAAAAGAATGAACTGTAAAAGTATCGTTGGGGTTTTCTTTTGCATTCTTTTTTTCAGCTCCATGCAAAAATTCATTTCGCTTTTTTAGGTCATCGGCATTGCTCAACAAAACAGTAAATCCCTTTTTTTCTAAAAACAAAGCACCCGTAGAAAAATCGCCTTTGTAAATAACCCGCTTATCCCATTGACCTTTGTTTTCTATAAATTCTATTTGTGCAATTGCATTTTTTTGAAGAAAAAACACAACAGCTAATAAGACAAATTGTTTCAATGATATTTTAAATGTATAGCTCAACCGAATATTAATTTATGTACAATTTAGTTAAATAAACGAATAGCAATCTTAATAAGTTTTACGATTTTAGATAAATGACAGAACTATTACAGAAAACGAGTTTTAACGGGTACTTTAATGCATCTTTTAACATAAATTTTATAATTTTTTCATACAATTATTTCGCCATTATTGTAGCTAAGAAAAAACAACTCATCTCAACAAACTAATATCACCCGTTCTTCTCAATTTTTTACCGTCTAAAAATTCAACATCCAAGGTATATGTATACACATCCATTGGTTGCAATTTTCCTTTGTAGTAGCCATCCCATCCATTTCGTCTATTAGAGGATTGAAAAACCAATTCTCCCCACCTATTGTAGATTCTCCAATCCATTTTATTGATGCCAAAGCCACGAACATAAACTATGGCATTTTCTCCAAACTTTCCGGGCGTAAATGCGTTGGGCACATCCAATAAAGGATCAATAATTACATTTATTACCAGAGGAAAAGAATCAGTACAAGTAGATTTATTGAAAGCAAAAAGTGTTACTGTGTAATTGCCTGGTTTTTCATACTCATGCACTGGTTCAAATGCGGTGGAGCTTTCTCCATCACCAAAAGTCCACAAATACCTTTCCGAAAAAGTAGAAAGATTAATAAATCGAGTAGGTCTATTTGGTATTGGAGGTCTGGGTGTATAATCAAATAAAGCCACTGGTTTTTTTATTATGGTAATAAAATAAAACTGTGTAGTATCTGTTTTATTACAGGTTGTAGAGTCGTAAGCGATTAACCTATATTTAAAATTCCCTTCTGTCGGAAATATAAATGTAGGTTCAAAGTCTGTAGAAGAACCAACCAAGCTGTTGGTGGTTGCGTCATAAAACTCCCATTTCCAGGCTAATGCCGTACCAGATAAGTTTTTGAAATTTACGCCGTTCTGGGAGCACCCAATGGATTCTTGTCTTGTTTTTGCTTTTACATCTGGCCCTATAATAAGTTTAAAAGTATCTGAAATAGGTGCATTACAAAACCGAGTGTCTATTACGGTGAGGGTAACAAAGTAAGTGCCTATACTTGCATAGGTATGCGTACGTATAGGGTTTAAATTTGTTGTATCTTTTGGCGATCCATCCCCATAATCCCAAACAAAAGATTGGGCCGTAAATGAAGTACCATCTGAATTAAAAGAAGCATTTTTAAATTCAAATTGTTTATTGCTACAAGGCGAAATACCTGTTGCAATAATTTTAGGTGTTACCACCCTATTAGAAATGGTAATGGTAATATATGAGGTATCCCTGATATTACAGGTACTAGAATCCTCAGAAATTAGCCTTACCCTGTAACTACCGACCGAAGGAAATACGTTTGAACTTGTAGGAACAGTTGTAATATCATCAACCGCATTAGGAAAGACAGCAGAATTAAAATTCCAATAATATGTAACCCCTTTTGCCAAAGTATCTCTAAAATTTACAAGAGTTTGCACACAGGTAAAAGTATCATTTAATACACCGGCTATAGACGATTGAATTTCTGTGGCTACACCAGCAAAATTCATATCGATTTTTACTGCTGCTAAGTTACAATTAGAACTTGGATTAACATTTGACCAAGGAAATACAGGTCCAGTGGGAAAAATAGGAAATACAGCAGGGCCAAAGGCTAAACAGTTTGCACAAATTGCTTGGTAAATAACGCCATTGGCATCGAAGCGACTTGTACCCCCATCTACATGGTCGCCAGCGGCTCCATTTTGCCCAAAGTGAGATCCAAACAATTGTGATTGTGCATCTTTTTTCAAAACAAAGAAATAAAAGTCAGACCCATCTGCAATCGGCAGACCGGGTAATTGATCTACTTCCGGTAAGCCAGCTGTACCACTGTTTGAGTACCCCGAATTAACATTTCCGCCCCAACCAGAAACATATACATTTTCGCAACGATCTACTAAAAAAGCGATTGGAGAAATATTAGGAGTAGGAGCATTTGTTCCAAAAATAGTAGAATACACATAAGCAGATAAATTGGGTTGCAACTTTGCAATAAATTGTTTTGAATTGGGCACACTGTAAAGAACATTCGATGTAACTGGCCAGGCACCAGTTGTGGTGCCCATAACATAAGGAAAACCAAATTTATCAAACTTTAATCCGTATACCATATCTATTTCCGCTGTTCCTAAATAAGTAGTTTTAATAATAGAGGCTCCATTTGGTTGAAGTTCTGTTACAAAGCCATCTATTCTGCCTACCAAACTTGGATTGACCGTATTGGTAGTATTGCCAAGTAAATTGTTACTTGATGTAGCTCCTCCAATGTACAAGTTATTACTCAGAGGATTTATAGCTGTCACAAAACAGGCGTCATCCCCACTACCGCCATAATAAGTAGAAAAAATTAATGAGGAAAGATTTGAATTTAATTTTAAAATAACCCCATCTTGCAAGCCTCCACCAAAAATGGGTTGAACAGCATTAGACGTAGGAAAATTATTTGACTTGGTGCAAGAGGCAAGAATTATATTATTTGCAGCATCTAAAATCACTTCGCTTCTTGCATCATCTCCATAATTTCTTCTTATACTTGTATCACCATTTACAAACGCTTTATCGGCAATATTTACCCCATCATCGGCTGACCCTCCAATTTTCACAGAGCCTATTATTGCAGTACCTGTAGCATTTAATTTGGTAATAAATATATCATATCCTCCTCCAATATTTGTAATATTGGTAAGTAAAGGAAAATTAGGAGAATTGGTTCTTCCTGCTATAATTAAATTTCCACTCGCATCTGCAATCATGCTATGAGGTTGTTCTTCACCATTTCCACCAATATAGGTAGCATACAATCTTTGCCTTCCACTTGGCGAAAATTTAAAAATACTGATATCATACTCTCCTCCTACAAACAAGGTTTGAAAAGCCCCAAGTGTAATAGGGAACCCAATATCAAAAGCAATTCCTCCTGCAAAAAAACTACCATCTGCACCAGGTGTGGCTGTATAACCCCAATTATCTGCTGTACTGCCAGTAAAAGTCGAAAAAATTAATTGAGGATCAATTATCAAAGTAGCGCTAGGATCATAATCACTTACATCAAAACTAACTACATTGTCTTTTAAAATATATTTTGTAACAACATCTTTCTTTACAATTGTATTGGTTTGATAGGTGTAAGGTTCAAGCTCTGTAACGTCTCCTACCGATGTACCAATAATTAATTTTTTATTTTTTATAGCTAGTTTTACCCCTCCATCATAACGCATGGCAATAGCAGAAGGATTGCCACCTGGGTGTACAATAAAATCGTATTTCAAATTATTTTGCGTACTGTAATATCTAATATCAATATTGGGATAAATATTTTTATAGGTTACCGCATTATAAATTTTACAATTGCTTGCCCATTTTTTTTTATCGTTTCCAATAAAATAATTATTGTATGTTGGTAATTCTTTATCTGGAATACCCTCGGCTTTTAATGATGTTCCTAGGAAAGAAACATTGTAAGCAAATGAATGAAAAATAAAACTATCGGGCGGGTCTACTTTTGGTTGTTTTGTAGAATACACGCCATGCTTTTTTTGTGAAAGCTGCATTACGTCTGCTGGCTTATTTAGCAAAACAGTAAAGCCATTGTTTTGTAAAAAGAAAGCACCCGTATTGAAATCACCTTTATAATCTACTCGCTTGTCCCATTGCCCTTTATTTTGTACAAATTCCATTTGAGCAAAAGCATTTGTACCAAAAAGAAAACTGAGACCTAAAAATAAAAACCTAAACATTATTGTAGAAATGAATTGCAAGGATGAATTTTTGTGTACAATTTACGGAAATAAACTAAAACAACGCTGCTATTGTGTTTTGCATTATTAAAAGTTAATATTTTACCGATACTTACCTTTTACAATTGAATGACATTAAAGCAGCTTTTAATGTAGTTCTATTTTTTTTATTTTGCTAAAGCCTCCAAATTAATACTATTGTGGCTAAAGCCACTTTAGTATTAATTTTTTGTCCCCTGTGCTAAAGCACAGGGCAAATCATAAACCCTTAACTTAACGATGTTGTTTTGCAATTGCCAACTGCTCTTTGCCAATTGCTTTCTGCCAACTGCCAACTGCTCTCTGATTAAGCTATCTTACTCCACTTCGTTTTTCCTTTTTGAGAAACCAAATAATTTTTAATTGGCATGTTTTCTGGTGTCTCTATATCTGGATCTGCTGCTAATAATATTTCAACTGTATTTCTTGCTACTTCTAGCATAGCCTTATCATTTACTATGCTGGCTAGTTTAAAATTTAGTGCGCCACTCTGTTTTGTTCCTTCAATTTCTCCTGGACCACGTATCTCCAAATCCTTTTCTGCAATAGCAAAACCATCATTGGTTGCTACCATTATTTTCATACGCTCTCTGGCATCATTGGATAATTTTCTGCCAGTAAGTAAAATACAATAACTTTTATCTGCTCCTCTTCCTACACGCCCCCGCAACTGGTGTAATTGCGACAGGCCAAATTTTTCGGCACTTTCTATAACCATCACAGATGCGTTGGGCACATTTACACCCACTTCTATTACGGTAGTGCTTACCATAATATTTGTTTCACCCTTTACAAATCGTTGCATATTGGCTTCTTTTACCTCTGGCAATTGTTTGCCATGCACCATACTTATCCAATATTTTGGTTCAGGAAAAAATGATTTTATTTCTTCATACCCTTTCATCAAATTTTCATAATCGAGTGTACTACTTTCTTCAATTAATGGATACACAATATATACTTGAAGCCCTAGGGCAATTTCTGTTTTTATAAAATCCATTACTTGCGGTCGGGTGCTTTCGTTTCTATGAATGGTGTCGATTGGTTTTCTACCTGGTGGCAATTCGTCCATTACGCTATAATCCAAATCTCCATAAGCGGTAAGCGCCAATGTACGTGGAATAGGCGTTGCTGTCATTACGAGTATATGTGGAGGTATGGTGTTTTTGTCTCTTAATTGTGCTCGTTGTGCTACGCCAAATTTATGTTGCTCATCTATTACAGCCAGACCCAGGTTATTAAATTTTACTTTATCTTCTATCACAGCATGGGTACCTATCAAAATATGTAGGGTTCCATCTTCGGCATCTGCCAATATTTTTTTCCTTGCTTTTGCTTTTACCGAACCTGTAAGCAACTGCACATTTACCGGCATATCTTTTAGCATATCTGTAATGCTTATCAAATGCTGGTTTGCCAAAATTTCGGTAGGCGCCATCAGCACACTTTGAAAACCATTGTCTATGGCAATAAGCATGCAAAGCAATGCTACCATGGTTTTACCACTGCCTACATCCCCTTGTAAAAGCCTGTTCATTTGCCTGCCACTACCTGTATCTTTTCGTATTTCTTTCAACACCCTTTTTTGTGCATTGGTAAGAGTAAAGGGTAAATAATTATTGTAAAAATTATTGAAATGATCGCCCACTTTATCAAAAATATTTCCTTTGCTAAACCGATGCCGTTGCAACTTTACCAATTGCATCCTTAATTGTGCAAAAAACAATTCATCAAATTTTAATCTTCTGAGGGCGTGTTGATAATGTTTTTCTGTAGAAGGAAAATGTATTTGCTTAAATGCCTCAAAACGATTCATTAACTTATACTGTTCAATCATTTGTTTGGGAAGGTTTTCAGCAATATCCTTTTCAGTAATTTTTAGAAAAAGTTCTGCCGTAAATTTTCCAATGTTACTACCATTTATACCCCGTGCTTTTAGTTTTTCTGTGCAAGGGTAAATGGGCTCTAGGCTTGGCTTACCGGCTAATTTTTGTGGCGAAAAGTTTTCTATTTCGGGATGTGCAATTTGTGGGGAACCCATAAAAAAACCAAGCTTACCAAATACCAAATATTGTTGGCCCACCTGCATAATTTTTTCTACATAATTTATGCCTTGAAACCAAACCAATTCTATAACCCCGGTGTTGTCTTTTAGTTTTCCCACAAGCCTTCTGCCCCTGCCTTCCCCTAGCATATCTAAACTTAATAATTTTCCTGCTACATAAGCATATTCATCTTGCATGTTTAGCGAAGCGATGGTATCTACTTTCGTTTTATCTACATGCCTAAATGGAAAGTGATTGAGTAAATCATTGAAAGTATAAATATTCAAATCTTTGCGTAACATATCTCCTCTCTGTGCGGAAATGCCAGTAAGGTATTCGATGGGTGTTTGTAATATGGTAGATAGTAGGTTGATGCTGCAAATATAAAGCTCAGTAGGCAGTTGGCAATTACCAGTGGACAATGGGCAAGTTGGCAGTGGGCAGTGGGCAGCTTGAATTTGAAAATCACGTTACTTGGCAACATGTTTGCATGAGAAAATATCAGCCTTCTTCCTATTCTTTATTTCTTTAACGTTATATTGTGAATCTCAAAATCAAGTTTAATTTATTACAAGTTAGATTTGCGACTCATTGATTTTCAATATTCAAAACAGACCAAATACTACTCATGTATAAATTTCTTATACTAGTTACCGTTTTCACGTTCACTATCATTTCTGCCAAAAGCCAAACTACAACCGTTTCTGGCGGGCTATTAGACGGATCTGAGAAAAAACCTGTTTACAATGCTGTAGTTGCTTTGTTAACCCCCATCGATTCTTTTTTATATAAGTTTACCCGCACGGACGTAAATGGGCAGTTTACCATAAAAAATGTAGCACCGGGTGGTTATATACTCATGACCAACCATTCTTTTTATGCAGATTATTTAGATTCGATAAACATAAAAGAAAATGAAAATAAATTAGGTAACATAACATTGCTCAACAAGAGTAAACTATTGCAAGATGTAATTATAAAATCGGGATCTGCCATTAGAATAAAAGGTGATACTACTATTTACACAGCCGATAGTTTTAAAGTAAGCGCCAATGCAAATGTGGAAGAGTTGCTAAAAAAATTACCTGGTATACAAGTAGATAAAAATGGAGAAATAAAAGCCATGGGCGAAAAAGTAACCAAAGTATTGGTAGATGGTGAAGAGTTTTTTGGCGATGATCCAGGCATGGCAGTAAAAAATTTAAGAGCAGATGCTGTAAAAGAGGTACAGGTATTTGATAAAAAAAGTGACCAAGCAGAATTTACAGGCATTGATGATGGTAATACAAATAAAACGATTAACTTAAAACTAAAGGATAATAAAAAGAAAGGATACTTTGGAAAAATAGATGCTTCTGGTGGACCCCAAAAAAATATTGATGACAGATATAATACAAATATATTATTCAGCAGCTTTAAGGGAAAAAGAAAATTATCTGCATTTGTGTTAAATGGGAATACTGGGCAAGATGGATTGAGCTGGCAGGACAGTGAAAAATTTGGCGGCGAGAACGATAATGTAAGTGTGAGTATGGATGATGCTGGCGAAATAAGTTACCAATGGACTGGCGGTAATAATGATGACGAGCCTTATGTAGATACTGAAAATGGCTTTATTAGAAATACCAATGCTGGGCTACAATACAGCAATAAGTGGAATGATAAGCAAACATTAAACCTTACACCAAAATACAATAGTCAAATATATACAAACAATAATAGTAGGTTTACACAAACTCAATTTGGCGATGGCGTACTAAATGAAAATGCCAACACATCTATAAATGTAAACAGGAGCAATTTTAAAATTAATGCTGCTTACGATGTAAAATTAGATTCTAACAATAGTATAAAATTTACAAGTAGGGCCAATTTTTACAATACCATTAGTACAGAAATAGAAAACGCCATCACTACCGGATCAAATGCAGTATTAAAAAATTCATCTGATAGGACTTCTACTACAAATAGCAATAAAGAATCCTATTTTGGGAGCATTTTATACAGACATAAGTTTAAAAAAGCTCGCCGTACCTTTTCTATAAATAGCAGTTGGAATTTATTAACCAATGAAGGCAATAATTTTTTAAACTCAAACAATTTTATTTACAAAAATGGAGATACTTCATCCATTCAAGAACTTAAGCAAAATAGGCTATCAGATAAAACAAATCAAAATATTTCTGCTACTATTATTTTTACAGAACCGTTGACAAAAAAACATTCTTTAGAAATATCGCATCAAGTTACCTCTACTAAAGGTTCAAATGACCAGCTTACTTATAGTTATAATAATGCAACTGGCAAGTATGATTTCTTTGTAGACTCTTTATCAAATCAATTCGAGCAATCCATCACCATTAATAGGCCGAGCTTAAAAATAAGTTACAACGCTAAAAAAATAAAATACAGTTTTGGCAGTGGATTTGGGTTTACAAATTTCGACTTACTTGATAAAAGTTTTAACAAGGATTATCAAAGAAACTTTACTAACTTTTTTCCAGCAGCAAGTTTTTCTTATAGTTATAAAAGCAACCACAATCTACAGTTAAGCTATAACGGCAATACAAGCCAACCAAGCCTTAATGATCTACAACCTTTAAGAAACAATACAAACTTCTTTAATCAATTTATTGGCAACCCAGATCTTAAACAATCTTTCACCAATAGTTTTAGACTTTCACATAATAGCTATAACTTTTTAAAAGAAATGTCCACCTACCAATCTATAAACATTAGAACAGCAAATAATGCTATTGTTTATAGCAGATTAACAAACTTAGACAGTGGTAAAACAATTACAAAACCAATAAATACAAACGGCAACATCTCCATTAATTTTTATGGCGGCACATGGTTTAAAATAAAAAAACTGAACCTACAAGCGGGTGTCAATCCAAATGTTGGCTTTAATAAAATTACCAATATCATCAACAATATAAATAGTTTTTCAAGAACCTTAAACTCGGGTTTGTCCCTTTCCCTATCTAAATCTGCCGATAAAAAATATGATGTCAGTATATACAACAATTTTTCTAACAACAGAAATACCACCACACAAAATAAGGAGATTAAAAAATTCAACACGTATAATTTAGAATTATACGCTACTATTTATTATAAAAAAACCTGGTCAATATCTACAGATTACAATTATTTTGTTCGTCAAAAAACGCCCGACTTTCAAACAAATTTGAGCAACCAACTGTGGAACGCCAAGCTTCAAAAAACATTTAAAAAAGATGCCTTTACAGCTTATATAATGATAAGAGATATTTTAAATCAAAACATAGGTATCACTAGAAGGTTTAATGAAACCAGCATATCGGAAGTACAAAACGATAGGCTTAAAAGATATGGTATGATTGGATTTACTTGGAACTTCAAAAACAAATCTACAGCAACAGCAAAATAAATTTTAAAAAAATATACATGAAGAAATTACTTTTATTAATAGTCTACCTAATATTTACAACCACAAACTATGCGCAACAGTTTATAGAAAAGGCAGTAATTGAATATGAGGTAACCACCAATATAAAAAAAACAATGTGGAGTGGTAGCTGGGCAGAAATGCTAAAAGAAAATATGTCAGATTTTAAAACTGCTTATTACAGTTATACTTTTGCAGATAATAAAAGCCTATTTAAATTTAGCAGATGGAGCGATAAAACTAAAATACCAAAATGGTACAAAGAGAGCGATGAAGAAAATATATGGTACTTTGATTTTAATAACAATAAAGTAAATGTACAAAAGCAAATACGTGGCACTAATTTTAATATAGCAGATAGCATACCTCTTATTAAATGGAAACTTACCAATGAAAGCAGGGAGATAGCAGGTTTTAATTGCCGAAAGGCAATTGGTAAAATTATGGATAGCGTATATGTCTTTGCATTTTATACCAATGAGATTACAATAGCTGGGGGTCCTTGTTCTATAAGTGGATTACCTGGTATGATATTGGGACTTTCTATCCCTAGGCTCTATACCTCTTACATTGCAACTAAAGTATCTGTAAACAATGTCAGTGTAACAGACATAAAACCAACTTTGGCAAAAAAGTATTATAGTTACGTTGGTTTAAAAAAAATAATAGAAGAAAAAACGAAAGATTGGTATAGTGGTGGCGATGAAGAAGAGGCAGAAGAAAACCTTAGAATGAAAAACCTTTTTTTATGGAATGCGTTTTTGTGATTTGTCTTTCCAAAATCATATGCTAAATATTTAAAAGTTGTTTATAATCATACTTGCACCGTTTTCCATTTCCCTTTTTTAAAGAAATACCAAGCCGTTAATGCCAATACCGTTTCTGCAGCTGGTATAGCGATAAATGCGCCAGTGGGTCCCATATTAAAATGAATGGCCAATAACCAAGCCAATGGTATTTGAATCAGCCAAAAACAAACAATATTTATCCAAGTGGGTGTTTTGGTATCACCTGCACCATTGAGCGATTGTATCATCACCATGCCAATGCCATAAAAAATATAACCAAGCCCAATAATTTGCAATGCATGGCTACCATAGTTTAAAATTTCTACATCGCTTGTAAAAATACTTATAATTGGTGTTGAAAAAAACACAAACAGCACAGTTACAAAACCCATAAAAAATACATTGTACTTTGTAGTGAGCAATACAGATTTTTGTGCACGCTCCGGTTGTTTGGCTCCAAGATTTTGCCCTACCAATGTGGCAGCTGCGTTGCTTAAACCCCAAGCTGGCAAAATAAAAAACACCACATTCCTAATCGCAATTTGATAACCTGCACTGGCATTGGTACTGCCGGTTTTAGAAACGATATAAGCCAAAATTATCCAGCTACCACTTTGAATAAAAAACTGAAAAGTAGCTGGCATGGCTACATTCAATAAGTTTTTTATGATGGGCCAATTCCATCTAAAATAATTTTTCATCAGCTCTATTGACCTTCCTTTTTTAAATAAATGATAACACTGGTAAACTACGCCAGATGTTCTGCCAATTACGGTGGCAATGGCAGCACCTTTTAAGCCTAACGCAGATAAAGGGCCTACACCATAAATTAATATCGGGCAAAGCATAATATTAACACCGCTTGCAATCCACAAACTTTTCATTGCCATGGCAGCATCGCCAGCGCCTCTAAAAATGCCATTTATTAAAAACAACAAAATAATAGAAGGGCTACCTAAAAACATGATTTTTGTAAATATGGCTCCTTGTTGTATCACTTCATCTTTTGCGCCCATCATTGCCAAAATATTAGGCGCATAAAAAAAGCCAATTACGCATAAAACCAATGAAAGTAAAATAGAAACAACAATGGCTTGCGCTCCTGAGCGAGAAGCATCTTCAAAATGCTTTTCGCCCACCCTACGAGCCACAATGGCTGTAGCGCCTACACTCAACCCTATGCCCAAAGTGTACACCAACGATATAACAGATTCTGTTAAACCCACCGTAGCCACTGCTTCTTTTGCATTGGGCAAGTGCCCTACAAAATACATATCTACTACAGCAAACACCGACTCTAAACTTAATTCTAAAATCATTGGAATGGCCAATAATACAATGGCTGATTTTATACTGCCTTGTGTATAATCGTGCTGCTCGCCTTTTAGCGATTGTTTGATAAGCTTCGTGAAAGTATTTAATTTTTGCATTGTACCAATTGAAGGATTTGACAAATTGAAGGATTTGACAAATGTAAAAATTTGACAGCAAATTCCTTCAAACATTTTTTGCGCACGCTATGTCTGAAACCTATAGAATACAGTTCGCTTTAATGAAGAATCCCTTCAATATTTGTAGCGCATCCATGTGTCTGATACCTATAAAATGACGCTTGCTTTCCCAGCGTGCTAGTAGCTGTCTGACACATTCGGAACAATCTTTGACTCTAAAGAAAATTTATTTGAGGTCTCTGATAAATGTGTCAGACACCTGCGAGTAGTTTTCAAATTGTTAGTTTATTCATAAGCTGTCAGACACAGCGAAATCAATAACTATTTATAATTGACAAAAATGTAATAAATTACTTTCTAAAATTTACCGCCATGAATTTTACAGAAAAAGATATTTATCACATCTACAACAGAGGAAACAATTCTCAACAATTATTTTTTGAAGAAGAAAATTATACTCACTTTTTAAAACTAGTTAAAAAATTCCTTTCCCCTAATTGCGAAATTTTAGCATGCTGTTTAATGCCTAATCATTTTCACTTTCTTATTTATGCAAACGAAAAAAGTGTACAATGCCTTCCTTCAAAAAATATTCCAATACAACAATTATCGAAAGGTATTCGTTTATTACTTTCTAGCTACACAAAAGCAATTAACAAAAGGTATAACAGAACGGGTAGTTTGTTTCAACAAAAAACTAAATCCAAAAATGTATATGATGGCAAAGGGAATTATGCCGTACAAGCTTTTCATTACATTCATCAAAATCCAATTAAATCATATTTAGTAAAAGGCATGCATGAATGGGAGTTTAGCTCTTATAAAGAGTACGCAGGGCTAAGAGAGGACTCACTTTGTAATAAAGAATTAGCTACACAATTATTAGATATTGATATAAATAATTTTGAAAGCTATAGTAATAATTTTATAAGGGATATGGATGAAAGGAATATAAGTTATATTATCTGATACTTTATCTGCAAAGTATTGAGATGCTGCATGTGTCTGACACCTTTAAAATGGCGCTTGCTTTTATAGAATGTTTGAGAGGTGTCTGACACATTCAAAAAAATCTTCACTTTAAAGAAAAAAATTTATTTGAGGTATCTGATAAATGTGTCAGACACCTGCAAGTAGTTTTTAGATTGTTATTCTATTCACAAGGTATCAGACACAGTGAAGTTTCTAATTATTTAAAATTTCTTTACCCCATTGTCTTCTTCGCCTTAAAATTTCTTGAAGTCTCTGTTAAATGTGTCAGATACCTGCAAGTAGTTTTTAGATTGTTATTCTATTCATAAGGTATCAGACACTGGGGAGATTGCAATTATTTAACATTTCCTTACCCCACTTTCTTCTTCCCTTTGAAATTCCTATTTCCTTTAAACCCGCCACTGCTCCTTCTCTCAGATACATTATATTCCGGCTGTTCACCCAAAGCCTCTGGTATAGCACATTTCAGCACTTCTTTCTCTATGAGTCTTTCTATATCTGCAAATTTTCTCTGCTCTTTTTCGTTTATGAGCGTGTAAGCGGTACCGTCTGCTTCTGCACGGGCGGTACGCCCTATCCTATGCACATAATCTTCACCATCGTGTGGTACATCAAAATTTATCACAAGGTCAATATCATCTATATCTATGCCACGGCTCAAAATATCGGTGGCTACCAGTACTGGCAATCTACCGCTTCTAAATTGAATCAACGTATCTTCTCTTTGTTCTTGGTCTAAGTCGCTGTGTATCTCGCCTGCCCGTACGCCATTGCGTACAAGATCTCGGGTAAGTTGTTTTACACTTAGCTTGCTGCTGCAAAACACCACTACTTTTTTAAAATCTTTTGTTTTTAATAAATGCACAATGAGCGGAATTTTTTGTGTATCATACACCACAAATGCAAATTGTTTTATTTTTTCTGCAGGCTTGCTTATCGATATGCTCACTTCTTCTGGATTGTGCAAGATTGTTTTTGCAAGGCTACGAATCTTGGGAGGCATGGTGGCAGAAAACAACAGGTTTTGCCGTTTCTTGGGTAAATGCTGTATGATAAAATCTATGTCATCATAAAAACCCATATCCAACATCCTATCTGCTTCATCTAGCACTAGGTATTTCAGGTTGTCTAATTTTACATATCCCATTTTTATATGGCTCATCATTTTGCCGGGTGTACATACTACAAAATCTGCACCCATAGTCAATGCTTTTTTTTCTTGTACAAATGCATTGCCATCTCCACCACCATAAATAGGAATAGAACTTATAGAGGTAAAATAAGAAAGTCCTTCCAGATGCTGTGCTATTTGTATGGCTAGCTCCCTAGTAGGTACAATTACCAATGCAGTAATGCTATGTGGGTCATGTGTTTCGCCCAGCATTCTGTGTATAAGTGGCAATAAAAATGCAGCCGTTTTACCAGTACCAGTTTGTGCTGAGGCAATAATGTCTTTTCCAGCGAGTATATGAGGTATAACTTGTTCCTGTACCGGTGTTGCTGTGTCGTAGTTAGATGCTTCTATACCTTCTTGCAAGCGTGCATCAAAATTAAATTCTGTAAATTTCAAAACTTTTCGTATTATTTTTTTACAAATGTACGAAAAAGCTACCCCTAAACTTGCTTTAACACAACCTTAAGCTTAGTAGATACCCAAGAGTAAGCACCTTTATTAAACCGTACATCTTTTTCTAGGCCCCAACTTATATACTAAAAAACCAAAGCGTATTAAAAATACAGTAAAATAATTACTATATTACTATCCCACAATACACATAAATATGCTTCTACTTATAAGTTTGCTCCATTAACCACATTTTGGTAAAACAGGAAAGGCTCTAAAGCCATTAGCCTTCAAACAACAAATACAGGCCAATAAAAACGAGTATGGCAGCCAATATTGTAAAACCGTACAAAAAGAAATCAAACATATGGGGCAATGCATTTATAACAGTAAGTATGCAACTTATAAAACCAACAATGGCCCCGATGCCCATCAATATAAAAGCCGTAAATCTCCTTTTGGCATAACGCAATCGTTTAAACTCATTTATAGTAAGTTTTATCATATCTGCGTCAAAACCTTTCGATTTTAATTCTTCTTCAATGGCATTTAGTTGCCATTTCTTTTCTACCCATTGCTGAATAGTTTCAATACTAATAACATTTGGATGTGTCATACCAAGCAATGTTTTACTTATTGAGTTAATTATTTTACTCCTAAGATAATAAAAAAGATAAATTAAATCATCCCTAAGCTAGCTTTCCAAATAATTCCTTTGGCTAATGTAGTATTTGTTCTAGGAAAATTATGCCTATTTGCAAAAAATTTAATACCCTTTAACAGCTAAGTACTATCTAAAACCCAAGATGTTTATATTGTGAATAATGGGAAGACAATCTACCAAAAGCTTGGTAGTTTTAACGTATGTTTTACAGCTCATATAGTTTAGTTTAATAAAAGTCGTATAATCTTACATACAAAATACGATTAATGCACAAAAAAAAACAAGTAGGTTTAAAATAAAAGATTCTCAATAAATAGAAACATGAAACCCAAATTTATATCTATTCCTCAATTACTTCTTTGGGTAACCATACTCACCAGCATTGCCGTTTTTATTTTTATAAAACCAATAGCGCAAGATATTCAGTATCATTTTTTTTCTAATGACCTTGCAGCTTTGGGAATAAATAATTGTTGGAATGTGCTCAGTAATATTGGTTTTGTAATAACTGGCTTATTAGGAATAAAATTTTTGAGACATTACAAAATAATAAATTCTATAAATTGGCTACTTTTTGCAGGCATCGTATTAACAGGTTTTGGCTCAGCTTATTATCATTTTAATCCAAACAATAGCAGTTTGGTTTGGGATAGATTACCCATGACAATTGTATTTACATCTTTTTTTGCAATCATTTATACCTGGTGCTTTTCTCCTACAGTGGGTTTCAAAATTTGGCTTATCAGTGTAGCAGTTGGGATATATGCTGTTTTTTATTGGCAATATACCGAGCAGGCCTTTAGAGGAGATTTGCGTTTGTATGCCATCGTACAATTTTTACCCATTGTTTTAATTGTAATTATAATGGCAAGTAATTATAAGAAACATACTTTTCTTATAAAACCAATATCTATGATTATTGTATGGTACATCATTGCAAAATTATTAGAACATTTTGATGCGGCTATTTTTAAAACGACGGGCATAATAAGTGGGCACCCCCTAAAACATATTGCTGCAGCAATAGCCACCTATTACATTTACAAAATGATAAAAGTACAGTATGAAACACTTAAAATAAAATCGTAAAAAATGAGCGAAATTTATGGGAGATTTGTTTGCATTAAAAAAGCAATAATATACTAACCGTTTGCCCCTAACCAAGCCATCATTCCCATACCGTGCTCTATGGCATTTTCATCGATATTAAAAGTAGGTGTATGCACGCCAATGGTAATATTTTTTTCTACATTACCAGCTCCCAATCTAAAAAAACAAGCAGGTATTAATTGTGAATAGTAAGCAAAATCTTCGGCACCCATACGCAATTCTGTTTCAGATACATTTTTTGCACCAGCAAATTCTTCTGCAAGTATTCTAGCTGCTGCACTAAGCGCTTCATCATTTTTTACAAATGGATAGCCAATATCTATTTTAATATCTACCTCGCCACCCATTGCTTTTACCAGCAATTCCGTATGTGTTTTTATAAGTTCGTGTGCTTTAAAACGCCATTCCTCGTTCATTGCCCTAAAGGTACCCATCAACTTTACTTCGCTTGGTATTATATTGGTAGCATTACCTCCTTGTATAGAAGTGATGCTAAGCACAGACGGATTAAATGGACTATTGTTTCTACTTATAATCTGTTGTAGGCTTACTACCAATTGCGAGGCTATTAGAATGGTATCTGCCGTTAAATGCGGAGCTGCTGCATGGCCGCCTTTTGCTTTGATGGTTATATAAATTTCATCGGCACTTGCCATTACCATACCGCCTCTAAAACTAAACTCCCCTACTTGCAAAATATTATGCACATGCAATGCAAATATTTTCTGTGGGGCAGGGTTTTCGAGTACCCCTTCTTTTATTAAGTAACTTGCCCCGCCGGGGTTTTTTTCTTCGCCTGGTTGAAAAATTAATTTCACAGTACCCGTCCAGTATTCTTTTGTTTCATTTAAAATTTTTGCGGCGCCCAACAAACAAGTTGTATGTACATCATGGCCACATGCATGCATTACACCAGGATTTTTAGATTTGTATATCACCTCATTTTCTTCTGTAATGGGCAATGCATCCATATCTGCTCTTAAAGCAACAATCCTTTCATCAGGGTTTTTCCCTTTTATTAACCCTACTACACCTGTTGTAGCCATTACTTCAAATGGAATTTCCCATTCTGCTAGTTTAGCTTGAATAAATGTAGATGTTTCAAATTCTTCATAACTCAACTCTGGATTAGCGTGTATGGTCTGACGAATTTGTATAAACTCATCTTTGTATTTTGCTGAAAGTATTTTTATTTTTTGTAACAAGTAAGCGAATTTAATAGTAGGCCCAAGATGTTCGGTATCAAAAGCCTTCTGAAAATAAGATAAAATTATACAGGATATTATTATTGTGCTTTGGAAATGCCTTTTTTCTTATCATTTTCATCTTCTTCTTCATTCGGGCTTTTCTTTTCTACTTTCATTTCTACTGTATCTGGCAGTATATAAATATTATTGTTTACGAGCTTCATCCCAATAATTTTTTTACGTGCTAGTTCTGCTTGTGCTCTATCCAAAAAATTACCAAATTTTATTTTAGTATTAGGCATTTGAAAACTCATGTATTGCTTTTGATCAGGAAAAGCTTGATACAATTGCGCACGTACCTTCATTGCCAATTCTCTATCAGTTGTACTTATTACCATTAGCCTATAACCTTTTGTAAGCACAATACCTGTACTACTCGTGGCTATAATATCTGGTTTGTTAGCCGCAGCAATTGCTATATTGCGTTCAGCTAATTTTTTACCCAGTATTTCAATTCTAGCATCTTTAATGATTGTAGACGAACCTCCTACCGTTGTATCAGTAACAACTTGTGCCTTCACCAAAAAAAACGAAACCAACATAATTAACATTAAAAAAAATCCTTTCATATCTATTCATTTATTGTGTACCCATTATTCAAATACCGTTCCTAAAAATAGTTAACGCTTTTTATTAACTTTTACTTTCTTCTAAAATCAACATACCGTTGCTGCACCCAATACGATCTGCACCTGCATCTATCAGTGCTTTTGCAAATTGAAAAGGTAGTATATCGCCGCTGGCATTTATTTTTACTGCATCTGCCAAATGCTTTCTCAATAGCTTAACCGATTCTATCGATACAGCCCTCTCCGCATAGCCTGTAGATGTTTTAATAAAATTCACCCCTGCTATGCCATACAAATCGCAACATTTTATTATTTCATCTTCCGTTAGCAAAGCCGTTTCAATAATTATTTTTATGCCCTTTTGTTTACGCTTTATAATGGGCAAGATAGTATTTAACTCGTTTGCAAGATATTGCCAATCGTTGTTTTTTATTGCCGCAATATTTATTACCACTTCCAATTCATCTGCACCATCTACCATGGCAAGCAAAACTTCTGCCAGTTTTGCCTCTACTGCACTGTACCCAAAAGGGAAACCTATAACTGTTGCTATTTGCACTTCACTATTTACACAAAGCTGTTTTGCCTTTTTTACAAACAAAGGAGGTACACAAATGCTGGTAAAATTATGCTTCACAGCTTCGGCACATAGCTTTTCTATATCTGCAATGGTAGTAGTAGGTTTTAAAATGCTATGTTCAATATATGCTGCTATTTCCATTTTAGCAAAAATAACGAAACCGAATGAGCTATAAAACAAACGGTGAAAATCAATGAACGAATTATGTAATTTTAATAGCTATCCGCTATTGGGTGCAAGGAATATAAAATTGTAGAAAATTAAATATAAACTGTATAAAAATTCATTCTTCATTTAAAGAATTTACCTCTATAAATTTACTCATATTATCTGTAATCTATTTGTTTAATAGTTAAAAGATCATATACAAAACAGTTTTTTTGTGAATCTGTGGCAAAAATATTGCCAAAGATTCACAGAAAAAAACAGAAATATCATTTTAATCTACCCTTTTAAAAATCATGAATTGTGTATTTCATAAATAAAATTCTTTTGCACCCAATAACGGATAGTCATTGTAATTTTTATACGCATGTTGTTTATGATAAATTTGTTATGCAAAAAAGTATTAATATCAATATAGCCAAGGCTTTTCCATCAAAAACCATGATTCGAGTGACCACTCAACCATTTATAGATAAGCTTTATAAAATATTCCCCATTCTTTCCTTAAATTACAAATCCAATTAATTAATCAAAAAAAATAAAATGATTCCAACCAGAAAAGTACTTTTACTATTTTCTATTATGGCAAATGCTTTTTTTGCATACAGCCAAGAAACT
>JANNGD010000195.1:0-5865 GCA_031380515.1 Ferruginibacter sp.
CAAGGCTGGCTGAACGAGGGAGCAGTGGTCATTTTATCGCTTTTGTGCTTCATCTTGGCTGGAGGTACAATGTATAAACTAATTTTAATAACAATTGCAACATCCTAAGCCAGTACACAAAACTATGGAAAGAGCTTACTAAGAAAAAGAACACCCGCTATATCCCAATTACCTTCAACGGCACTTTTTCATTTTTCCTTCTGTCATTACATACTTTACAGGGTTTACGGGTGGGTGGTGGCAGGGTAATGCTTATTTGGTTGTATATTGGTTTTGATACAATAGAACCTCCGCCTGAATTATTCTGGTATACATTGGTCTCATAGCGACCGCTGTGAGCAGAGCCAGTAACTATAACCGGGCCCGTTGGCAGAGGCGGCAGGTTAGAACAACCCGAACAATAAGCCAAGTTGTGTTCGATATTGGTAATTTTATATCCCCTCAGCACCAATACCTTGGCAGGTACAGATTCGGCAAACCAGAATCCGTCGGTGGGTACCATCCCAAGCATGATATTTCCGTAACTGTCATGCACATAATACAGGGCCTTTCCTAAAAATACATAGTCGCCTCTGGTGAGTTGCTCTTTGGCGATATAGCTCATGCTGATCTTATTGCCATTCATATCTTGCACATAGCTATTACTCATTGTACGGTCATTCAAATAAACAGCATCTACCTGTATTGAGGGACGGTTGGCCAGTTCCTGTTTAAACTCTCTTTCATATTTTACATAATCCACATGCCGTTTTTCTAAAAACATATCTTCTGCAAATGCAATACGGGTATAATAACGCTTGTAACCGAAAGGCACAGCAGGAAAATACGGATCAAATACCCCCAATTCAAATTCATTGTAATACTGATCCTGAGCCGCTTTAGCCGGGTCATAATAATTATACTGCCATTGCTGGTTATAACTGTACACATATAATTGTTCGGCACCCATATTGGTTGATCTGTCTGCTGCAGGATCGGCACCGCTAAATTTTCCCAGGTAAGATTTGAAATATGCATCACCTCTTTGTGAAGGATGCAGCAAACCCCAACCAAGAGGAAAACCCTTTGCAGAAACAGGGCCATAATAAAGGCCTTCGGTTTGTTTTTCTGTACAAAGGATTTCTTCTTTTTTAAGTTTACTGTTCCAGGTTTTATTGCAATCTTTAACAAAGACGGGTATTTTCTTTGGCTGTAGCCAATTGCTGTCGGGCAAAAGGGTTTTCAATACCTGTTCTACCGGTAATTTTTTCCCATTCATCCACCAGCCAATATCACGATAGTTTCCTTTTTCGCCGGGATATTCCACATACCCCAAACCGTAAGGAAGATTATCCACCATCATGCCCTTGTAAATAACCTCATTGGTAAGTGCCATCTCTTTATAAATGGCTGCTTCCATTTGGGGAAACAGGCGGTACAATTGTACCTGTTTGTTTACAGGCGGTGAATAAGGCTGACTGGCCATAAAATCGGCATACAAACCCAGGTTACTGTATTGTTGAAAGATATCATCTGCCCCGGTCAAGACAGATACCAGTGGTCCCAAATGACCCGATGCATCCACTGTATTGGAAAGACCAAAACCAGTAACAGAACCCTTATAAAATTGTCCTATATACAAAGCGCCTGGTACACCTGAGCCAGTGGAGAATTTGGGATCCGAGTGATCCATTTCTGACCGCAGCAATGCGCCATATCCATCCCAGGTAATTCTTCCGGTTTCAAATAAAACCTGGCCGGAGTAAAATATAACGGGAGTACGCTTCTTCTCTTTGTGAAAAATATGGATCAGGCTGCTTTCTGTGGGTTGCCCGTTTTCAAACTCCCCCCTGAACCAGCACTCCGTAATAGTGCCGGGTTTGGACGTTAAAAAATAACAGCTCAGCTCACCAAACCCATCTGCCTTTCCATTTACAAAATCACCGGTATATGACCAGTCATTATAACCCGTATTCCGGTTTGTAAAACGGAGTTTGCCCAATCCGTGAAAGGTATTGTTCTTCATTTCCCCTTCATAATATAAATGAAACTCCGGCAAAGGCGATTTTCCGTATTCCTTTTTTTCTTTCCTGCTCAGTGATGGGGATAGATCCACGCTTGCATATTCACCTGCCTTCATTTTTCCATCCTGGAAATTGGCAGGGTCACCATATTTACCAAGTACTTTCATTTGGGGTACAATACCAATACCTGTTACCGGGTAGACGAGCGATTGGGCACCCAAACGACCAGAAGTAAAACTGGCCATTACCAACAGAAAAAAATATGCATGTTTCATATTCGATTAATTCAAATTCTCATTATCCTATAAAAATAAGGAGAATTATCATTCAAAATAATACCCTGAAGACGGTAGTTGTTGTTTTTTGTTTGCAACAACTGACATACATAAATTTTATCATTTTTCCTAGTGGTTGGTATACGTAAGACTAGTGTTCGAAAGATTGAAAACTATAATTTCACAATAATAAAGTTAAGCCTGAAAAGCTGAATTAATATAGCATTCAAACAATATTATGAGGTCGAAATCCCGAAAAGATGGCATTATTACTAATATCACCCCTTGGGGGTAAATACAGTTCCAAACACCCTTAGTGTTTCCGAAATCAAAGACAATTAAACGAAATTCAAGGCAAAAAAATAATGATTTAGTTCCTTTGACAAAAACGCCAACACCAAATTGGGTTTTCTTCAAAGCAACGTCTCCAGCACGGGAGATTACTTAAACCACTTTTAATTACAAGTATCCTGAACAACCATAAAAATATTTTTCTTTTCTGTAATAAATCATTTCCTCGTGCCACTTATATATAAAATACACGATTATGAAACAGGAATTATCTGCTAAAACAACTCCAACATTCTCTCCTTTTAACCGATATGCTTACGTAGCATACATAATACTCGTTATCTACCTTTTTATAAAAAGCGATTACGAATGGGCATTTACCAATCTGGGAATTGCACTTATTTTCGACCCGTTCGACCAATCTGTTAAATGGCAGCAAAGACCTATGTATCAAAAAGTATGGCTGCTGGTGCATTTAGCCCTCACTTTTGCAGGTTTATTTTATATCATCTTCCTAAAACACTAAACACTCATTTCAAAAATTTAAAAAAATGAAAAGAAATTTTCTACTGGCACTATTTTGCTTATTATGGTCATCAGCTGTTGTAGCGCAACAAAACAACACCGCCAATGCATTACTATGGAAAGTTACCGGCAACGGATTAAAGAAACCATCTTACCTCTTTGGTACCTACCACTTTTTTTCAAATGGATTTGTAGATACGATGCAAGCTGTAACAAATGCTTATGCTGCAAGCGACGCTGTTGTGGGAGAATTGGTTATTGATAGCAATATACAAACTCCCATGATGGAAGCCTCCATGCTAAAGGGAACAACGCTGCAAAAAGAATTACCCGATACACTTTACACAAAAGCAAGCAATTGGTTTAAAGAAGAAGCCGGATTTGATATAGCACAACTAAACAAGGTTAGCCCCTTTGCTGTGATGTCTTTTGCAATGGCTATTACACAGCAAAAATATTTTCCAAACAAAAAGGGGGAAGTACAATTGGATACGTATTTTCAACAGGCAGCAAAAAAGGATGGAAAAAAAGTAATGGGTTTAGAAACTATACAAATGCAGATTAAAGCCATTTTTGGACAGATGACAATACAAAGACAGGCTGAGCTTTTAAGCGAATTATTTAATGAAAAAGATGGATTGAAACGAATGATTGGCATTATGAATACTGCTTATACTTCACAAAACCTTTATGAGCTGCAACAATTGATGTATGGTAATAGTTACAAGCCCGAAGAGCTAAAAGCATTGTTGGATGACCGCAATAATTATTGGATGCAGCAATTACCCGAACTGATGAAAGAACAATCTTTGTTTGTTGCCGTAGGAGCTTTACATTTGGTAGGCAAAACTGGTTTGGTTAATCAATTAAAAGAGAAGGGTTATACAATTACACCCGTAAATACAAAAAATTAGTGAGCGAAAAAGAATTTTTGTCCCAACTTAAAGAACACCAGAATATCATTTTTAAGCTGGTGCATCTTTATGCCAACACGGAAGAAGACAAGAAGGATCTGTACCAGGAGATCGTATTGCAAGCATGGAAAACGTACGCAGCTTTTAGGGGCGAAGCGAAATTCAGCACTTGGTTATATCGTATTTGTTTAAATACAATCTTCACTATTAAACGAAAAACAAACAGGATTGAATATACCGACACCATAAAGTATGAGGAGCAGTTTTCATCTACACCAACTTCCGACGAAGCAGAGCGGTTATACAAAGCCATTCGTACATTGCCCGAAACGGAAAGGGCTGTGATATCGCTGCATTTGGATGGGTATGACAATAAAGAAGTAAGTGAGCTGATAGGCATAACAGCAAATTTGGTGGCTGTAAAACTTCACCGGATTAAACAACATTTGGCAACACTTTTAAAAGATATATAATGGACATCAAAAATATATGGGACCAAGCCAGCGGAAGTGATAATGCATTGAACAAAATATTTGAGCGAAAAGATTTTGGAAACTTTCAATCTAAATTGCCTTTAGTAAAATTAAAGAAAAACCTCTTTACTAGTTTACTATTGGCTGTTCTTCTTACTGCCGCTTATGTGCCATTATTTTACTACATCGAAATTTGGCAGGTTCGTGTTGCTATAGGTATCGCCATACTTTTCAATATTTATGTAGGGTTTGATACTTGGAAATTGTATAATAACATTGATGTAAACGTTTCTACGACAAACTCGTTAAAAGACGAGCTTCAAAAAAACTATTCAAGTTTTCAAAGTTGGTGGCGCATACAGGAAAGATTGGGTTTATTTGTTTATCCAATAGCAGCAACCGGTGGTTTTATATTGGGTGGCGTAGAAGGTTCGGGCAAATCGGTAGAAGCTTTTTTGTATAATCCAAAAATGTTGCTTGTACTCGGAGTTACGCTGGTAGTTTTAGTTCCATTATGCTATTATGGAGCAAAATGGATGTTCAACTTTGCTTTTGGCAAACACTTGAAAAGACTGAAGGCAACCATAGATGAATTGAACTAAGAATTTTAGACAGGTTGACTTTAAACAACTAAGCATTTCAAATTAATTTTTTCATATACTGTCTCAGAGTGGTTTTCACGAGCGAAGCCCTCAAAAATTACAACCCTAATAATTTAAGCTCATCCCAAAACCCAACCCCATATCGCTATCGTAATGTGTAGTAATAGAAATATTTTTGCCAGCAATGTAGCGCAGCCCTGCCATATACTCTTTATCTGTATTCGCCATAAAACTAAAACGCAGTCTTTTGCTTACAGGTATATCTTCTCTCATTAATTGTAAACGTATATTTCCATCTGTATAAATTTCCGATTGAAATTTTAATAGCATCGGTAAAGTATATTCCAAACCAACGCTTATTTGTGTACGTTCATCTTTTGTACTTTCTTGTCCAAACAAGTTTTTTTCAACTTCATTTATTCCTAATTTTCTATACCTCCAATCAAAACCAATAAAAGGCATTATCCATTGCATTTTACCAATGTATCTACCAATATGTGTTTCTGTTTCGTAACCGTGATAATCGTGGTAACCCAACCGCCATTCTGTACCTATGCTCCAACGGGTATTGCTAAACATTGCCATACCATCATTGCCATTGGTTGCAAAATCATTTTCTCCCATAAAATGAAAACGCCTATCGTCTGCAAATAATTTTCGCTTTGCCAATTTTGCATTTGGTATTTCGGGGTTTGGTGCTTGGTCTTTGTATGTAAATACCCTGCCCATACCAGCCATCATATGGTAAAGGATGTGGCAATGAAAAAACCAATCTCCTTCTG
>JANNGD010000222.1:0-29354 GCA_031380515.1 Ferruginibacter sp.
GTAATTTTTATCAATAAATGGTTTAAGGGTTTGCACCAAAAAATCAGTGTAGGCTGCTCCCTCTCCCACGCCAAATTCTTTCGAAAAGTATGGATCATATTCAACTCCTCTGCTCTTTTCACCATGGTCTATTCCTACAACAATGGCAAACTTGCCCGTTATTTTTTGCAACGAATCCAGCGTTTCATCTACATTCCATTCGCCATAAGGAGCGGTAAATTCGTCAAACAAGTTTTGCCCATCCTGCATGTATAGTACAAGATAACTTTGTTTACTGTCGTTATAATTTGAAGGTAAATAAATCCAAATTCTTCTTTTGCGTTCTAGTTGAGGCATGTAAAACGAATCGCTTACCAAATGCACATTTACAGATGCTGTGTGCCTGCGAGGTTTCTTATCATCAGCAATTCTCCACCCAAGTGTTGTTATAAATATGGTTGTATCCGATTTTAAATCTATCATCCTGTTAGGAATATCGGCGCCATTTATGCCGCATTCTACTGTTTCCCAACTTCCTTGCGTACATTTAAATTCATAGGTATTTTTTGCTAAATTTTGGATGGTAATCTCCCATCTATCTGCTTGCTTATTACATTGATTTTTTACATCTGCCGGATTCCAACCATTAAAACTGCCCGCTAAGTATACTCTTTCTGCTTTTGTACGGGCATCATCAGATAAGATAATTTGCAAATTGTATTGTCCAAATGAATTTGTAGTAAAAAAAACAAAAAGGAAAAGGATTAAATGCTTCATGGTTTAAAATTATGAAATAATTTTTTAAAGTAAAAATGGATATACAACATTCCTTGTAAATAAATTAATCAATTGTAATGGCCTTTGAAATGCACCGGCCTTTTGAATTGAACCGGCCTTTAGGCCGGTGAAAAAAAATCCTCCAACAAGGGGCTTTAGCCCCAAACGGATTTTATAGGGGCTAAAGCCCCTTATTCTTCTTTCAATTATTCCTGTGCTAAAGCACAGGACAATTCATAAAGCTCAGGACAATTCATAAACCACAGGACTATCCATTGTGCTTTTGAAATTATTAAAACACATTCTTGCAAATTAAAATTACTTTTATAAAAAATAAGTTTACATGAAAAATTATTGCATTATAATATGCTTATTGATTTCCCTAAAATCATTTACACAAATAAATGTAGTGCCCATGCCTGCAGAAGTAAAAATGGGAAAGGGGAATTTTAACTTAAATCCAAAAACAACTTCCATTTATTATACAGAAAATAGTACCAAGCTCATTTGTATTGAATTAAACAATTCATTAAAAAAACGATATGGTTTTAGTTTACCCATCATTAAAGTAGATGTTGACAAAGCTTTAAGTTTAAAAAACAGCAATATCACTTTAATCTTATTTCCAAAACTTGTAAAAGAGGATCCAATTGCCGGGACTTATGATCTTACTGTAAAAGAAAAAAACATAACCATTACTTCAATGGAAAATGAAGGGATTTTTTATGCCGTTCAAACGGTTCTACAATTATTAGAAACCAGCAACAGCATAGAGCCCAACACCAAACAACAAACACCAAACAACAAACAGTCTAACTCCAAACAACAAACACCAAACAACCTCACCATTCCCCAATTAAAAATAACCGACTACCCCCGTTTCTCCTACCGTGGCATGCACCTCGATGTGAGTAGGCATTTCTTCTCTGTTGATTACGTAAAAAAATACATCGATTATTTGGCCGCCTACAAATACAATACCTTTCATTGGCATCTTACCGAAGACCAAGGCTGGCGTATAGAAATAAAAAAATACCCAAACCTTACCAAAGTAGGCAGTTGCAGGGGTAGGACACTCATTGGCCGCTATGGCAGTAACAAATACGATAGCATACAGTACTGCGGCTATTACACACAAGCACAAATAAAAGAAATAGTACAATATGCTACAGACCGCTACATTACCGTTATTCCCGAAATAGAAATGCCCGGGCATAGCATGGCAGCATTGGCTAGTTATCCATATCTAGGATGTACAAAAGGACCATACAAAGTAATGGATACTTGGGGCGTATTGGATGATGTGTATTGTGCAGGCAACGATAGTACGTTTACTTTTTTGCAAAATGTATTGGACGAAGTGATACAACTTTTCCCTAGCAAATACATACATATCGGAGGCGATGAATGCCCCAAAGAAAGATGGAAAACTTGTACCGCTTGCCAAAAAAGAATAAAAGACAATAACCTGAAAGATGAGCATGCTTTGCAGAGTTATTTTATTCAACGGATAGAAAAATACCTGAATAGTAAAGGCAGAAATATTATTGGCTGGGACGAAATATTGGAAGGTGGTCTGGCCCCCAATGCTACCGTAATGAGCTGGCGTGGCGAAGAAGGCGGCATAGAAGCAGCCAAGCAAGGCCACGATGTGATAATGACACCTGGTGGTTGGTGTTACTTGGACCATAGCCAATCAAAAAATGAAGACAGTGTAACTATTGGTGGATATACCTCCTTAGAAAAAATATACAGCTACGAGCCTGTACCGGCCATCTTAAACACCAAACAACAAACACATGTCCTGGGTGCACAAGGCAATGTATGGACAGAATACATGAACAATACCAGCAAACTTGAATACATGATTTTCCCTCGCATGATTGCGTTAAGCGAAGTACTGTGGAGCCCCAAGGCCAACAGAAACTGGAACGATTTTGAAATAAGATTGCCCAGCATTTTTGAAAGATTGGATGCTGAAAAAATAAATTATAGCAAGGCTTATTATGATTTGGAAGCAACCGTTTTGCCTACAGAAAACAGTGAAGGGGTTTATTGGAAGCTGAAAAGTAAGTTTCTAAATGACAGCATACTCTTTCACAATTATGCTAATTTAAAAAAAGATTGTTTAATTAAGCAATATGGAAAAGTTCCTGATAGTAATTATTATATTATTGGGGCAGAAAAATTACCTTTTACAAAAAGAATAGTTTGTAGTGATACTTACGGTTATCGTCTTCTAAAATTAAACCCGTATATAGAGACTTCTTTAGTGTTACAAAATTTTTCACTCAACAAAGCCACCGGCAAAAAAATTACCCTCGTAAACCAACCCAACAAATCCTACCCAGGGGATGGCGCATTTACATTGGTAAACGGAGTGCAAAATGAAAAAGGCACGGCTCGCTCTTCAGAGTTCCTCGGCTTTTTGGGGAAAGATTTGGATGCAACCATCGATTTTGGAAAAGATGTAGAGATATCTAAAATCAGTTTGCATTGCTTACACCAAAACAGCAGTTGGATTTATTTACCATCAGAAATTGAAGTATCATTTTTACCTTTTATTGATACAACAATTGTTACCAAACATCCACCCATTGAATCGCTTTTTAAAACCGTAACAGATAAAAACAATTTACAAGTACTGCAACTTGCCGTACCTAAAACTTGCCGTTACGTAAGAATTATTGCAAAAAACTTTGGCAAAATACCTGCAGGACAACCAGGGCAAGGCGAAAAAGCTTGGCTGTTTGTAGATGAAATAGAAGTGGAATAAAAATAATTTAATAAGTACTAGCAAAACCTATAAGGTCTAATAACAGCCATTCAATTAGAAACAACTTTATAAAAGACCATATAGGTTTATCTTAACTCATTGCGAGGGAAAATGGAAAAAGTAGAATTAGCAAAACCTATAAGGTCTAATAACAGCCATTCAATTAGAAACAACTTTATAAAAGACCTTATAGGTTTATCTTAAATTATTGCGAGGAAAAATGGAGAAAATAGTACTAGCAAAACCTATAAGGTCTAATAGAAGAATTACAATTAATAAAAACTTTGTAAAAGACCTTATAGGTTTATCTTAAATTATTGCAAGAAAAAATGGAGAAAATAGTACTAGCAAAAACCTATAAGGTCTAATAACAGCCATTCAATTAGAAACAACTTTATAAAAGACCTTATAGGTTTATCTTAAACTATTGCAGGGAAAATAAAAAAAAGAATTAGCAAAAAATATAAGGCCAAATAATAGAATTACAATTAATAAAAAACTTTGTAAAAGACCTTATAGGTTTTATTTCCTATTCTCCAATTATTACAATTGAATTATGGTCTTTTAATGCTGCAAAATAAAAATCAACCAATGGTTTTACATAAGCAGTAAACATTTCATTTTTATCAGGTGAATCTATTTCTTCAAGCTCATGTACTGTGTCCTTTGATAGATTATCATACATTTTTGAAAACCCTTCTATTTTACTTAAGTTATTTTGCTTTATCCAACCTACTATATTTTTAACTTCAGAACTTGGCAAAAAACCGCCTACTTGATAATCGCCCATATTTTTAGATACTTTATTTCCAAACATCATCTTATACGGAATCGAATTAATATCAGCCCAAGGATCAGGTTTATTCAAAAAAATAATAGCCAAATCCTCTGTCATTTTATACAAATCAACTTTGGTAATTCTTGCTTTTATTATCTCATTTTCTATATTTTTTACATCATCCATTTTTTCAGCTGTTGCAATTCTATAAAGATTTATTGAAATTCCCATTGGCTTTAATTTAATGTTTGGCTTTTTGGTTTTATGAATAGATGAAGCAATTTGTATTGTATTTAATCCATCAGATTTTATGGAAGTGGAAAACAGTATTACTAAGATAAAGAGTAAGGTATAATTTTTCATGTAATTAACTATTCATAACCGATCCCCATTTATATCAATAACAAAACCTATAAGGTCTATTAACAGCCATTCAATTCGAAACAACTTTGTAGAAGACCTTATAGGTTTATCTTAAATTTAATTTCAACTAACTATTCATCACGGCACCCCCATTAATATCAATGGCTTGCCCAGTTATGGATTGTTGGTTCAATAAATAATAAACCAACCCTGCAATTTCTGTTGGCTCACTCATTTTTTTAAGCGGCACCGATTGCATGGCTATATCGTAAAACTCATTTTTGCTAATACCAATGCCATCTGCAATACCTTGCAAGCCATCTTGTGCCATGCTGGTATTTACCCAACCAGGACAAATAGCATTTACCAAAATATGATCGGGCGCATATTGCACCGCCCAACTACGCATAAGCCCTAGCAGCCCTGCTTTAGAGGCACAATAGGCCGAGTAGTTTGCTACCCCTAACCTTGCCAATACCGAAGAGGTAATTACAATTTGTTTATAAGCATTTTCGCTTCGCAAGAGGGCTGGTAAAAAATATTGCACACTTAAATAAGTTCCCGTAAGATTTGTGTCTATTATTTCATGCCACCTATCTCATTCTCCAAAATTATTTTCACCACCAATACCAGCATTGGCAATAATACCATCCAACACGATCGCAGCGTTATTATCTACAACAGTTTTCAAGGAAACAGCATCGGTAATATCTGCACAAAAAATCTGGTGCTCTCCTTTTTCTCCATTTTCTAAAAGAGCCAATGTTTCTTGCAAGTTTTTTTCATTTCTTCCCATCAAAAAACAAGTATGCCCATGCTTTGCTATCTCTATTGCAATGGCTCTACCAATTCCTGTTCCTGCTCCTGTAATTAAGTAATTCATACTTCTTTTTCTATTAATTTTAAACCAATATATTTTTTAAAACCGCTGTCAGGGCTAAAACCCTCTGACAGGGTTTTAAGCTTATAACGAACGCCAATTTTACTAAGTCTCAATAAAAAAACGCTGTTTCTCTGTTATCGTTGCATCGCTGTGTGAAAAAACTTCCTTCTTTGTTTCTTTGTTATCTTTGCCTCTTTGCGTGAAACAAAAAAAATCACTTCTTCAAAAAACCAATCAACCCTTTAAAATAGTTTTCCTGATCGTCCCACATGCTGCAATGGCTTCCATTTGTACAAGTAACCAACGAGCCATTGGGAAATTTTTCGCTCATCATTTTCATAAACGCAGGATCCATCGTATCGTACATACCACGTATAACCAATGTGGGGGTTTTTATTTTTGGCAAGTCTGCCGTTCTATCCCACAAAGCAAGCCTGCCACTTATGCCAAATTCCGAAGGGCCTTGCATAATCGTATAAACCGAACCATTCAAGTGTGCAAATGCCCTGTTTACCGGCTCCGGAAAAGGATATACTCTGCAAATATGTTTGTTGTAATAATTATTCAACAGTAAATCCATATAGCGTGGATTGCTGGTGGTATTGGTTTTTTCAAAATACAAAATGCTGTCTACCACTGCAGGGTTCATCGTTTTTTGCAACACATTTTTATTGTATGCGGCATAAGCGGGGCAACTACTCATCATATTGCTTACAATCAATCCTTTTAAATGTTGTTGGTATTTCAATGCATATTCCATGGCCAAAATACCACCCCAACTATGGCCCAATAAATAAAAATTGGACCTATCCAAATGCAATGCCTGCCGCACTTGCTCCACTTCTTCTACAAAGCGCTCTGTGGTCCACAATGCACTATCGGTGGGCTTATCGCTGCGGTAACTGCCAAGCTGGTCATAATAAATAAATTCAATGCCCTCCTGTGGTAAAAAACTTTCGAAGCTCTCAAAAAACTCATGGTCACCACCCGGGCCACCATGCAACAGCAATACTTTTATGGTGGGGTTATTGCCAAATTTTTTGGTCCATACTTTAAACTTTCCTTTTGGGGTGCTTATATCAATCATTTGTACACCACCCATTTTCACCAGGCTGGTGTCCGTGTTTTTAAAATAAGTATCTACTGTTATTTTATTGGTAGGGTTATTGCAGCTTATAACAATAAGCGCAAGCAACAAATAATAGAAATATTTTGTATACATAATTTGAGCATTTTTGATTCGTAAAAGTAACGCTATAAGTTTATTAACAATTTAAAAATAATTCTATTCGCCAATGTTTCGCTACTTTTATAAAGATTACAATTACAACTCCAATATAATATTACATGCTTTTTAAAATACTTACGGTTGCAGGCTTAGCCACTTTCGAAATATACGCAGCCATACCCACAGGTTTTGCCTTTGGCTTATCGGCTTGGGTTATATTTTTTGCCAGCGTGGTGGGCGGGCTGATTGGCGTTTTTGTAGCGGCATTTTTGGGCGATAAAATAAGAACCTTTTTTGCCAGGTACAAAAAGCAACCTACAAAAGTAGAAAAAACAGATACACTTGCTCATCGAATATGGAATAAATACGGCATCATCGGTTTAGGCTTTTTTGGAACATTTACCGTTGGTGCGCCCGTAAGCATTGCCGTAGGTGTAGGCCTCAATGCCAGTATACATAGGCTTATATTTTGGTGCTCACTGGGTGTTATCAGCAGGTGTGTTGTGTTTACCATTGCAGGGCATTATGGTACCAAACTGTTCTAGGATAATTACTATTTATACAACCCCTTCTACGCTACAATAGCAGTTTCCCGTAGGACTCCTTTGGAGAAAATAGAACACGGATGACACAGACCTGCCTGCCGGTAGGCAAGTTTAACGGATTTTATGGATAAGAAAACATGGATTTGATTTTTTGCTTCCTCCTTGGGCGGACAGAACTCATTTGGAGAAAAAAGAACACGGATGACACGGATTTTTATGGATAAGAAAACATGGATTTGATTTTTTGCTTCCTCCTTCGGCGGACAGAACTCATTTGGAGAAAAAAGAACACGGATGACACGGATTTTTATGGACAAGAAAACATGGATTTGATTTTTTTCCTCCTTCGGCGGACAGAACTCATTTGGAGAAAAAAGAACACGGATGACACGGACCTGCCTGCCGGTAGGCAAGTTTAACGGATCTGATGGATAAGAAAATATGGATTTGATTTTTTGAATCCTCCTTCGGCGGACACAGTCGCAAAAATCCTTTAAAATCCATCCAATCCGTGTCATCCGTGTTCAAATTGTATTTGTTTCAACATCATAGTCATCCCATCACATCAAGCAACTCTCTATCAATTTCCACACTTACCAAGTGAAATATTCTTACAAATAAACAAATATGCAATATTTTTATATACGTTTAATTTTTCAACACAACTACATTTTTATTAACATTTGGCAACTTATTTTTTGATTTAATGAACAAAATTGCTTTTTTTTGTGTCAAATTTAAATAAATGAGCAATTTACGTGTGAATGCAGTTAAAAAACTTGCAAACCAACCTACCCCAGTTAAAGTAGAAAACGCCGCAAAAATCACCGGCATTTTCAACGAAAACGTATTTACATTAAGCGCAGCTAGACAATATCTTACAGACGATGCTTATAAAAGCTTACTAGCCAGCACCCGTGGTGGCAAAAAAATAGATCGCTCCATGGGCAATCAAATAGCCAATGGTTTGCGTGCATGGGCCGAAAGCAAGGGCGTTACCCATTTTACACATTGGTTTCAGCCATTGACAGGTTTATCTGCAGAAAAACATGATTCGTTTTTTACCCTAAAAGGCGATGGTACGCCCATAGAAGAATTTGAAGGAGCAGCACTTATACAACAAGAGCCCGATGCATCTTCTTTTCCCAATGGTGGATTGCGTGCTACTTTTGAAGCCCGTGGCTATACCGCATGGGATCCTTCTTCCCCCGCTTTTATTATGGAAATAGGCGATGGTAAAACATTGTGCATCCCTACCATTTTTGTTTCGTACACCGGCGAATCGTTGGATACCAAAACACCTTTGCTTAAAACATTGGTAGCGCTCGATAAAGCTGCAGTAGATGTTTGCCAGTATTTCGATAAAAACGTTTCTAAAGTAACAGCCACATTGGGCTGGGAGCAAGAATATTTTGTAGTAGATGCTGGCCTTGCCAATGCCCGCCCAGATATTTTACTTTCTGGCCGTACCGTATTTGGTCATGCCCCGGCAAAAGGACAACAATTAGATGATCATTATTTTGGTGCCATACCCGAGCGTATTTATGCGTTCATGCTCGATTTCGAAAAAGAATCTTACAAGCTTGGCATTCCTATTCGTACCCGCCACAATGAAGTAGCGCCATCGCAATTTGAGTGTGCACCTATATTCGAAGAAACCAACTTAGCGGTAGACCACAATACTTTGTTGATGGATATTATGCTACGGGTAGCTAGGCGCCACAACTTAATGGTACTGTTGCACGAAAAACCATTTGCAGGTATCAATGGCAGCGGCAAGCACAACAACTGGAGCCTTAGCACCGATACAGGCGTAAACTTATTGGCACCGGGCAAAACGCCCAAAACCAATTTGATGTTCCTTACTTTCTTTGTAAACACCATCAAAGCCGTACACGATTATGCAGATCTAATACGTGCATCTATTGCTACTGCAGGCAACGATCATAGGTTGGGTGCCAACGAAGCCCCACCTGCTATTATTTCTATTTTCATAGGCAAATTCCTAACCGATTTATTGGCACAGGTAGAAAAAAGAGTAGGCGATAAATTTGATGAGCAAGACGAAGCCATCCTTAAATTGGATATACACAAAAGCATACCAGAATTGATGTTGGACAATACCGACAGAAACCGTACTTCGCCCTTTGCATTTACCGGAAACAAATTTGAGTTCCGTGCCGTAGGATCTTCTGCAAACTGTGCAGTGCCTATGACCACGCTAAATGCGGTAATGGCCGAAACGCTTAAGAATTTTAAAGTAGAAGTAGATACGCTGATAGAAAAAGGCGAGAAAAAAGAAGTAGCCATTTTGCACATCATACAAAAATACATTGTAGACAGCAAGGCCGTATTGTTTGAAGGCGATGGCTACAGCGAAGAGTGGGCAAATGAAGCAGAAAAAAGAGGATTGCAAAATGTAAAAACTACGCCACTTGCTTTGGATGCTTATGTAACCGAAAAAGCAAAAGCATTGTTTGCAACCAACAATATTTACACACACGAAGAGTTAGAAGCAAGGCACGAAATAATGCTAGAAGAGTATGTAAAAAAAGTGCAGATAGAAGCACGTGTAATGGGCGACCTCGCAAGCACTTATATTTTACCTGCAGCGGTAAAATACCAAAATGTGTTGTTGCAAAATATCAATGGCTTAAAAGATGCAGGTATAGAAGCAGCTGGTTATGCAAACCAATTGGCTATTGTAAAAATAATAAGCAACCATATTACTATCATAAGCGATAAAACAGAAGCCATGATACAAGCCCGTAAAAAGGCAAACGACCTTACCGACATTCGTGAAAAAGCCATTGCATACTGCGAAGAAGTAAAGGGCAAATTCTTTGATGATATCCGTTACCATGTAGATAAATTGGAACTGATGGTAGACGACAGTTTTTGGACACTTCCAAAATACAGAGAAATTTTGTTTTTAAGATAAGATTGATTAATGTTTAAAAGCCTCGAAATTATTTCGGGGCTTTTCTTTAGTCACGCTGCCTAGCCAATTAACCGCAGAGAAATGGGTTAAAAGAGGCTTCGCAGAGAATTTCAGCGTAATCTTTCTGCTCTCCTTTTCTCTGCGGTTATTTTTTATTGCTATTATCTACTTTTTAAGTGCTATAACAATATATACAGAAATACCATATTATTAAAAAGCAATAAAGTGTGGCTGGCTCTTCTTCAGCGTTGCTGCGAAGCTAATTTTAAATGCACGCCAACTTCGGTTTTTTTTGAGCCCCACCCCTGCATACACTTGCGCTGTTGTTTGACCCTCCGTATAGCTGGCAAGTGGGGCTAAACAAGCAAACTTCAACTAATATGCAAAATTTAAAAATAATAATATACTTTAGCAAAAGTAACTGGCAGACGGAATTCTTTACATGACATAAAACCCTGTTCGTAAAGCCTAGTGCATAGGTACAATTCTAAAACAGACATCTTAACTACAATTTAGTTATATGAAAATACCTGAAGAGCACAAACAAGAAAGGGAGAGACTTAAACTCTTAGAATCGTATTCAATCTTAGACAGCTTTCCAGAGGTTGATTATGATAACATAACCTCTATAGCTTCTGAAATATGTAATACGCCCATTTCCCTGGTGAGTTTAATAGATATGAAACGTCAATGGTTTAAATCACATCACGGTTTAGATGTAACTGAAACCTCCAAGGATTATGCCTTTTGTGCCCATGCGATTAATAATGATAACGAGATTTTTATTATCCAAGATACAAGGAATGATGTTCGATTTAATGATAATCCTTTTGTAACCGGAGAACCCCATGTGATATTTTATGCTGGTGTTCCATTGGTTGGTTCGGATAATTTACCCCTGGGAACTTTATGTGTAATAGATCATAAACCAAAACTTTTAAGCCAAACTCAAATACAAGCTTTAAAGGCTTTAGCCAATCAAGTAATGAATTTATTGGAGTTAAGAAAAACCAAAGCTCAATTGGAACTGTCTCTAAAAAATGTTGAACAAATAAACGTAGAATTGGAAAGTTTTGCTTACATAGCTGCGCACGATTTAAAATCTCCTTTAAACAATATTTCATCGCTTACCGATCTTTTTTTAGATTCTTATGCTGATAAATTAGATGTAGAAGGTCAAAAAATTATATCATTAATTGCAAATTGTTCTGTTACACTAAGAAAATTAATTGAAGGTTTGCTTGACTATAGTAGATCAAGCACCATACTTAAAGAAGAAAAGGTAGAAATTAACCTAAAAACTTTAATAGATGAAGTAAAAAGTCTTTTCGATTTTGAAAATAATTGTGCCATTACTTTAAAATCTTCTTTAGAAACAATTTATACAAATAGAACTGCAATAGAACAAATTTTTATCAATTTGGTCACAAATTCAATTAAATACAACGACAAATCAAACGTTGAAATTGAAATTGAAATAAAAGAGGAAAATGCGGTATATACTATTTCGGTAAAAGACAACGGGCCAGGTATTTCTAAAAGGGATCAGGATAAAATTTTTGAAATTTTTAAAGTTCTTGCAAATGAAGATAAATTCGGACAGCGTGGCAACGGAATTGGTTTAGCAACGGTGAAAAAAATAGTGGAAGCTTTAGGAGGCAGTATTTATGTAGAATCGGAGCTTGGTGCTGGAGCAAAATTTATTTTTACCCTGGAAAAATAATTATTATTGGACAACTTAAAATTGTTAGTAAAGATAAAGCACTAGGCATAACAGCACTTTACCAAAAGCGAGGCTTAACTGCGAATAGGAAGCGTAAAGCATGTAATAAACAATAGTGGTAGTTTGACGGTTTTGTACTCCGAAGCCCGCCTTCAGCAAGCTGCAAACCGGCTGAGGTGTGAAAATCTTAGCATTAATTGGCCTCTTAATCGGTCTGCGTACATCTGCAAAATCTGCAAAATCTGCGGGCAACTTAATTAATCGATACAATATCACTAAATACACCCTCTGCGAAAACTCTCTTCGTTCTGCGTACGTCTGCAAAATCTGCGGGCAACATCATTAATCGTAACAATCTCTACGAAATACTCCCTCTGCGAAAACTCTCTTCGTTCTGCGTACATCTGCAAAATCTGCGGGCAACATAATTAATCGATAAAATCGCTACTAAATACATCCGCTGCGAAAACTTCTTCCCCTCCCTTCTCTGCGGTAAAAAACCCAAGAAACATACCCACTACAAAAAAATAATATAAAAAATTGTTATGTATATCAAATCAATTACTTATCTTCATTTTATCAACAAGGCGTATTAGATAAGTCCGTGCAGAATGGGACTGAGGGACGGCGAAGCCTTGCCCGGCGGGAAAAAAGGAGGGAAATATAAAACAAGCCAGCAGAACAGAATTGCTGAAAAAATTTGGACAGAATTGGAATGTAAATAAGTTGTATTGACGCTAGTGAAATAACTCCCGCTTTTTTTCATAAAACATTAAAAACAAAAGACTAAAATAAATTGTTGCGAGAAATAGGCAGGGTATATTAGCGGAAATACATACGTTATACGCCCCCTTTTTTGACCGTTTGTTAATTTGAACTAAAAATCTAAGACATTAGATGGACATCTATTTTAAGATATTGACTTTTTTTATTGTAATGTCGAATAGTAATGATGCCATATCCCAGTATGTTTTGTGCTGCAAATCTGAAAAAGTAAAATTTGATTTGGCTCATAATGAATATGCAGTTTTGTCAACTACGACTGACTATGATTCAGTCGTAATAAACAAATCTCATATCCAAATAAAGCGAAAAAAAATAGATCTTACCAAGCTAACTGAATTATCAAAATGGAGTGACAAGAATGGAATAACAACAATCTATGAAACCTATTCTCCTCAATATAAAATGGTAACTGTACATGTTATTGAAACCTTGCGTGGAATTTCAAGAATAGTTGTGATGGATGATCCAAAATCAGATTATGGCACAGCTTACGACATTGTGGACACTCGAAATCGAAAGGTTGATGAGTAAACTCTTCACACGGCAGCGTATATTGCGTTTTGTGCAAGTGTGGCGGACGGAAGCCCAATGGGCGGCAGTTCGCTATTGGGCTTTAATTTGGGCAGAAAATCATAGCCTAGCTTTTAGTTCTTATCATTACCATTTATATCTTTATTCGGCTTTAATTCGGGGCGGAAGGAATTCCAATTCCACACCTGCAAAAAGCGCTACGGTTAGCGGTCATGCAAATTAGCTTTCTTCAAAAGTAACATCATGTGGACTAGATATCATATAAAATGCAGTAATTGCGATAAAATTACAAATCTTAGAATCCAAATTCCTGAACGGACGATTCTTCCGGTTGTATTTACCTGTTTAGGATGTTCTTCTGAACTTAAAGCTGTCTTGACGGTCGATTTTGAGGAAGGAGGTTGGAATTTTCAAATAGAAAAAGGAACGCTTGTCGAGGGAGAATTCAATGGTGGCGATTATTTTTATGAGTTCAGTGATGTACTCGCAACAAGCAAACCCTCCAGTAAACCCCATGATAAATTTATGCCAACAATGCGTTTGGAAACTGGCGACTTTGAAAAACTTAAAAATATTAAGGATAAAAGAAAAATTCACACAAATGAAGAATGGGAAGACCTTAAGGACTTATTAAAAGCTTACGTAAAGTTCGATAAACCAATCCTTGAAAAAATATCAAAAAGGATAATTGGAGACATATATCCGGATGAAATTTTTAAGTATAAAAACGATCTCGACTATCATAGAAATTATTTTTTGTGCTTGAATTATTTAATTTTCCCTTGGATTGATTATCATAATCACTCAGACTATGTACATTGGCTTACTGACAATATTTTTAATGAGAGCAATCTTAAAAACCCTGATCTACTAGATTTTGTCGAAAATATTACCACCAACGACTTATGTAATAAATTGCGGAATGAGATAAGCGAATTGGTTGCTAGATTCATAGACTTAAGAGAATATTTTTTCTATGCAAATAACAGAGCACTTAAAAATGAGGCATTTGCTGCAATCCAAGATTTTAATAAGCTAAAGAATTTTTACACAGACTCCTTTGAGTTTATCGGGAGAACAAGCACTTTAATCTTTCGGCTTCAAAATTTTTTTGAGAGGGGCAACCAAAATATTGTACCGACTGGAGTACCAAAAAATATCAACACGGCTGCTTCATTTGCGGCTTTGGATCATGGACAAAAGCTTGATATACTAAATTTATCATCGGAGCCAACACTTAAATTACTTTACACAAAATCCTTTGACAGCAGATTAAGGAACGGTATCAATCATTTCAAAGCAAAACTAAATCCAGAAAATCAGATTATAAGTTATTATCCAATTACAAAAAAGCCATACGAAGAATTTCAAATTAAGTACATTGATTTTTTAAATCTTTGTTTAGATAGCTTTAATTCGGTTTTAAAAATAGGTCAGCTTATTAAAATTGTCACTGTTTACAAAGTTGCGACTGTTACTCTTAATAAGAAAAAATAAGCATAATAGAACGAACCGCTAACATTGGTGACTGATGCACAACTATGTTCTTTTAAAAAAAAAGAAACTCATTAAAGGCTATTTAAGCTTTGCGGTTTTTAAGTGCTTTAAGAATGTGGCTTTAAACAAAGCGGCGATAATACAAAGTATATTGGTTTGTAAAGTTTTGGGCTTTGGCTCGGGCAGAAAACCATAGCTTAGCTTTTGGTTCTTATCATTATCATTTATATCTTTATTTGGCGTTAGTTCTGGGCGAAAGGAATTCTAATTCCACACCTGCACAAAGCGCTACCGTCCGCCGCTATTAAAACACCTAATGATTCAAAAAGATATTTTTGATACAAGACGAAAGCTAGAGAAAAAAGCTAGGCACTGCATGTTTGAGGATTGTCAAAATGTTGCTATATCATCTCATGTTCTTCAAAAAAATGGAATACTAAAAGAAATTTCTGAGAATAATCATCTTATTGAGTTAAAACCTGCCGATCCATATAAAATGGAAAAAGAAGGCATTTCAGAATTTAAATTGGTAGGGGTTAACAATGTTTATACTTTTCCAGGGTTTTGCTCAATACACGATTCCTCAATTTTTAAAACAATTGAATCTAGTGAAACTTTGGATTTACAAGATAGTGAACAACAGTCATTATTCGCATATAGAGGTCTTTGCCAAGAGATTCGAAGAAAAGAAATATCACTTGAGACATTGGAAGATTTAAAAGATAAAATTCCACCTGATGTACGATATTTATTTGATTCCTTGCATGATGGATATTTGGATGGTCTAAAAAATTTGACACACTTTAAAAAAGAGTTTGAAAATTGTATTAAAAATAAAAATTTTTATCGCTTCCATTTTGAAACAATTCAAATCCCCAAAATAGATGTTTGCATTTCAGTACCACTTAATATTGGCGAATTAGAAGTGAGGGATGAAAATGAAACTTACGATGAATGGAAAATTAATAAAGTAATACCGTTTACAACTTCTTTTATTAATGTGTTTCCAAAGGGAAATTTTTCCTACATTATTGCAGGGTATCATAAAGATTATACATGTAAATGGACAGACAATTTCAATGCAAGAGTAAAAAGAAATAAAAAAGATAGACTCTTCAAAGAAATAAGTGATCTATTGACTTTAAGACTTGAATTTTGGGCAATGTCGCCAAAACTCTTTGCTACTATCCGAAAAGTTGACTTTGAAAAATACAAGCTACTTTTCGCTGACAATGTTTATGATCATAGTCCGAAATTGAAAACAAAACTTAACTTATTTGAAAAGTACACAAACGGCGGCTAACAGTGCGTCCTATGCAAGTGTGGCGGTAAGAATCGCAATGAGCAGCGGTTCGTTATTACCGCACCGGCTGGTCGCCATGCCTAAGCGGATGCGAGATAGATTATACTTAATTGATGGAAAGGAATGATGCAAAAGAAATATAGAAAGATTTTGTTAGATTTGAAGTGCCAACAAAGGCAAATAAAGTGCTACCGTTATACCCACCAAATAGACAACCAATGAAATTTTTAAACATCCTAGTATTCCTTTCAATTTATAATACATCATTTTGTCAGCGGCCAACAAAAACAACTGATCCTTCTGGCTACGAAACAATAATTGAAATTGAAAGAATTGACACTTCTGATATTACTGTTTCCTTAAAAGGTAAATTACAATTCGAAAAGCTTAAACCATACGTACTTAATAACACAAAATCTGGATATTGTCTCCAACTTGTTGACCAAGCTAAATATTTAAGCACAATTCAAATTGACAGTTTATTCAGACTATTAGACACATCAGTTCAGAGAAGGATGCTGCCAGGAATAAACGCAATGAAAAAGCGAGCATTATTATTACCAACCGCCAATTTTTCTGAATTAACACTTACTGACTCACTATTACGTAAAGTCAAGTTGAGTGATTTTAAAGGAAAATACATTTTTGTCGACGTATGGGCATCGTGGTGTGAGCCGTGCCGAAATGAAATGCCACATTTAATGGAACTCACCGAAAAATATTTGAAAAATGATTTAATAGTCATTACAATTTCAATGGATGAAAATAAACAAAAATGGTTAAAAGCAATTAGTGAAGACTCCCTCCCAGTTAATTGGAAGTACTATTGCGACCTGCTGCCTTATGACGACAATAAACTCTATAAAGACTGGGGCATTATGGCAATCCCCTACAACTTTCTAATCGACAAGAAAGGAAAGCTCATTGACAAACAAGTTTCTCTTAAAAGGCTTGAAAATATATTAGAAAAACTCTTGGCAGCGTATAACATTGGTGACTGATGCACAACTATGTTCTTTTAAAAAAAAGAAACTCATTTAGAGGCGATTTAAGCTTTGCAGTTTTTAAGTGCTTTAAGAATGTAGCTTTTAAAAAAGCGGCGATATCACAAAGTATATTGGTTTAGAAATGCTTGGGCTTTGGTTCGGGCAGAAAACCATAGCCTAGCTTTTGGTTCTTATCTTTATCATTTATATCTTTACCTGCCGGCAGGCAAGTTCAGTCCCTATACCCGTGTAGGGATTATGGGCGGAAGGAATTCAAATTCTATACCTGCACAAAGTGCTATCTTATAGGCAACCGTTGCGCAACATGCCACTTCTAATTTGACAAGTGAGAACAATAAGAGATTAAGATGAAGTTACTTATTACATTCTTATTGACCATATTGAACTTAACTGTTTTTTCTCAACAGGAGAACAGTATTGGAATTCCTTTAAACTCATTTGAAAGTGTTTATAGTAAATCAAAAACAAGTTTGAGATATAGTTATAACAGCACTTCTCAAACTCACGACTATTCAAATAATTGGGACTTTGACAAAGACGGAATAAATGATGAAGTATATTTCATCGGGACAGGAGGTCCACATTTATACTACTTTTTAAAAGTGATTTTAAGCACAGACCATAAACCAAGAGAATTTGATTTTATACAATCAGACTTTCCATTGTTGACAGCGACTGACACTGTAAATTTTGATAAAACACCATTAGGTTTTGTCGAAGCAGACTTTGGTAAAAACTTGACACCAACTATTATCGTTCGCCTTGACAACCAAACTTTTTACGCCAATAAAAAATTGAAGAAAAGGAAGATAAAGACAAAAAATATTTTGGTGAGTTTTGAAAACGGAATAACGAAATACGGCTGCCTATAAGCGTTTTGTGCATTTGTAGCGAAAGGAAGCCCAATCATCTTCGGTTCGCTATTGGGCTTTGGTACGGGCAGAAAATCATAGCATAGCTTTTGGTTCTTATCATTACCATTTATATCTTTACCTGCCGGCAGGCAAAGTTCAGTCCCTACACCCGTGTAGGGATTCCGGGCGGAAGGAATTCAAATTCCACACCTGTATTAAGCGCTACCGTTAGCCGCTATTTCAAGTGCAACTTTATACGATTCGAAATTTATTAAACTAGATTAAACTATATTGAACTATATAAAATTAATATTGTCAACTTCATTTTTTTCCTTAGTGAGTTTTAGTGCAGTCAGTCAAACTAAGTCATTACCAATTAAATATTATAAAGACAAAATAAATGCAATTGTTTTAGACAGTCAATTTGAAAAACTAATCAATTCAAATGTAAGGTTTGGAGAACTAAAAGGATATCTAAAAAATGATAGCATTTATTTAATAATAGAAATGTTCAACAAAAATTACGGGTTTGAAGAAACAAATTATTTGTTCAACAAAGACTCTTTAGTTTTTGTCAATAAAAAACAAAGGATTTATAAAGGCTGGAAAAAAAATAAAGATTCAACATTAGTCACAAGTTATGAAGCAAATTTTCTTTTCAACAAAAATATGATTACTATAAAAAAGATTACCGGAAAACCAAACTCTGAATTTCAAAACGGAGATCCAATAATGCATAAAGAAAACTCTGCAAAGAGGTTTTTATTAATAACGGCAAAAAATAAAAGATTACTTCTCAAAAAGAAACAGCAGCTAGCATTTTTGACTGATGCACAACTATGTTATTAAAAAAAAGGAAACTCATTCAGAGGCGATTTAAGCTTTGCGGTTTTTAATTGCGTTAAGAATATAGCTTTAAATAAAGTGGCGGTAATACAAAGTATTTTGGTTTGGGAAGGCTTGGGCTTTAGTTCGGGCAGAAAATCATAGCCTAGCTTTTGGTTCTTATCATTATCATTTATATCTTTAATAGGCTTTAGTTCAGGGCGATAGAATTTCAAATTCCACACCTGTATAAAGCGCTAACGTTGGCTGTAATATGACACCACAAAATTTTAAACTACAAAAAATAGTATGACAAAACTCATAACTCTATTGACCTTTGCTTTCTTTATGACCATTAAAATCAATGGACAAAATATTGACAGTTTGCAATTGACTGACAAAGAAATTCCCGAAAATTACTCGTTGACAAAGAACAACAATTGTATTTCAATACAAGCCTGCACATTTTATGACGACCCTGGAATGTATGAAATGCTCATTGGCAAACTAAAGACTAAAAGAATTCAAAACTTTGCCAACAAAAAAGACAAAGGCTGCATAATGTATTTTGAATTTGAAGACGGATTTAAAGGAGATGGATTTTTAGGTAGCCTTTTATGGGGCGGTGACAAACCAACAAAAGAACATCCCGAAGAATATTATGCGAAAGGGAATTTTCTGATAATTTGGAGCTTCAAAAAAGGAAGTTTGATAACAAAAACATCAAGGGACAAAATCATGGCGACACTTAAATGACGAGGTATACTTAGCCTCCGTTGGTCGCCCACTCCCATCCCACCCACCAGTGAGAGCCTAGTGTGGTCAACGACCAGCCGACCAAATTATTAAAAAATATTTTCAAAAAATAAAAGTAACCAATATCGTACCGGCTGGTAACAGGTACTGTGCCTAGGCGAATGCGAGATAGATTATACTTCATTGATGGAAAGGAATGCTGCAAAAGAAATGTAGAAAGATTTTGTTAGATTTGAAGTGCCAACAAAGGCAAGGGAATACTAATTCCTAACCTGCACATTTTCCTGCCCGTTGTGTTCCATTACAAACTATGAAAAAATGACAAATATGATGAAGATATTTTCTATTGCCTTGCTACTGTCCATGCATAGTTATACAACCGCACAGACAAATAAAATAGCAAGCAAAAAAATCGATTCTACCTTTGCCTCATACAATTCAAAAACACCTGGAGTCGTTGTGGCCGTTGTGAAGGACGGCAAGGTGATTTTCAAGAAGGGATATGGTATGGCCAACCTTGAGTATGATATACCAATTACACCAAAAACTGTTTTCAATATCGCTTCAGTGTCGAAGCAGTTTACTGCATTCGCTATTTATCTTTTGGAAAACGATGGGCTACTTTCTTTTGAAGACGATATAAGAAAATATATTCCAGAATTACCTGATTATGGTACTATGATAAAAGTAAAACATTTTTTGGCTCATACAAGTGGGCTAAGAGACCATGTAGCATTGGCCTCCATAGCAGGTGGTTACTACCTAGCAGACCTAAGTAATACTGAACAAAACTTGAAACTGCTATCCAGGCAAAGAAGCCTAAATTTCATACCTGGCAGTACTTTTGGCTATTGCAATTCCAACTATACACTTTTAGCGATAATCATTAACCGAATAACGGGAAAAAAAATTTCTGAATATACCAGAGAAAAAATATTTTTACCGTTAAGTATGAATAGCACACAATTTTCTGATAACTATGAAGCTGTCGTAAAAAATAAAGCGGAGTCTTATGAACTACAAAATAACCGGTACTTTCATAAGCCATTGATTGAATCGAACCCAGGCCCTTCCAATTTGTTGACAACCGTTGAAGACCTGAGTAAATGGGTTTTGAATTTTGAAAAACCAATAGTTGGAAATGCCAAAATGATAAAAGCCTTTAACGAACCATCTTATTTGGATAATGGTAATAAAGTTGTTTTAAGAATTATTGAAGGAGATACCATATTTCATGCTAAAGGGCAAAATGTAAGTAAAGACAAAGGAGGTTATATTGGACACGGAGGCCATACGGCTGGTTTTCGTACCTTTTTAGGTCGCTACCCCAATCACCATTTAGCAATTATCCAACTTAGCAACGATGAGCAAAATGAAAGCCTTGGTGGAAGATGGAATATTGCAGATTACTATATTAAAAATCTGGTCGTCGAAAAAAAACAAGCTAGTGTGGTTTCTCCCACTAAACCAGCTAATACACCGACTAAAAATTACACCGTTGATTTAAATGAATTTGCAGGAAAATATTATAGTGAAGAACTAGAAACAAAGTACTATTTTGAAGTAAAAGACAATAAACTCATAATGAGACATAAAAGATTGTATGATATTGTTTTAAAACAAATTGAAGAAAGCAATTTCTCAGGTACAGGTCCCAATACGTTCACATTTGAAATTAATTTCAAAAGAAATGAAAGGGGTCTAGTTATTGGTTTTGACATTTCAAACTACGGCGTCAAAAATTTGAAATTTGAGAAACAAAATTAACAGCACACAGCGATGGTGACTGATGCTCTACTATGTTCTTTCTAAAAAAAGAAACTCATTTAGGGGCGATTTACGCTTTGCGGTTTTTAAGTGCTTTAAGAATGTAGTTTTAATTAAAGAGGCGATAATACAAAGTTTATTGATTTTGTAAAGCCTTTGGCTCGGGCAGAAAATCATAGCCGAGTTTTTGGTTCCTATCTTTATCATTTAGATCTTTACCGCCAGTCGGCAGGCAAGTTCAGTCCCTACACCCGTTTAGGGATTTCAGACGGAAGGATTTCAAATTCCACACTTGCATAAAACGCTATCGATGGCTGTTATTCAAAAAGATGTCAAAAACTTACAACAGACGAATTATGAACTTTAGATTTTTACTTTTTATACTTTTAACACCTATAAAAGCATATTCACAAAATGACAGTTTGAAAAAATTGAATTTTATTGCCTACGGGGAATTGTATTATAGCTATGATTTTTCAAACCCTCAAAACCACGAAAAGTCAAATTTCCTTTACAATCATAAACGGCACAATGAAATAAATGCTAATCTAATTTTATTAAAAGCAACCTATTTAGATAAAAATTATAGAGCAAACCTTGGACTAATGGCAGGAAATTATGCTCAATACAACCTGAGTTCTGAACCAACTTGGGCTCAATTTATATATGAAGCAAATGTTGGTGTCAAATTATCAAAAAAACAAAATATATGGTTAGACGCAGGAATTATGCCTTCACATATTGGTTTTGAAAGTGCTGTAAGTGCCGATTGTTGGACTTTAACAAGAAGTTTGCTTGCCGAAAACTCACCTTACTATGAAACAGGTATTAAACTAGGTTACACATCGAAAAATGAAAAATTAAACATATCAGCTTTATATCTAAATGGATGGCAAAAAATTAGCAAACCAGATTATATTCAAAAACCTTCATTTGGAACACAAATAAACTATAAGCTGTCTAAAAAATTACTACTTAATTACAGTACTTTTTTTGGTACTGACAAACCTGACAGTATTAATGCTATTAGACAATTTCATAACTTTTATTTGCAATATGAGCCAACAAATAGGTTTGGAATTATCGCAGGTTTTGACATTGGAATGGATAAATTTAATCACACTAGTTATGGAACTTGGTACTCACCAGTTTTAATAATCAAACAAAGTATAAACGAAAAAACAAGCATTGCATTTCGTGGAGAATATTATAGCGACCCAAAACAAATTATTATTTCAACAGGTACAACAAATGGCTTTCAAACTTTTGGACTTTCTTCAAACCTTGACTATGAATTAAACGACAAAATAAAATTTAGAATTGAAGGTAAAATGTTACACTCGAAAGACAAAATATTCGCAAATGAAAGCAATAATTATTCACTAACAACAAATATTACAATCAAACTTTGAAAAAGAACGAACAGCAAGCGTATTGCCAATAGTGGAGCTAGACGGAAGTACAATCAGCAGTATTAAAACAGACAACTTTTTCAGGAAGGGTCAACACTCAAAATTGAACCACATACAAATTTTAATATTTTTAATTTTAATGTCATTTTATGTTTATAGAAAAGTAAGGTATAATAATTTTAAACATGTGAAAATTTAATTGAAAATGAAATAGCCGGGTTAATAATGGACCAAACCTTACCAGAAATAAGCGACCATAAATAACACCCAACCTTATTACCTTATTGTGGGATTGAATAAGCTTGTGGTAAGTTTTAGAAAAGTTTTCTACCAAGGTTTGGACAAATTGGATTTTCACTTTAAAATTTTTTAGACTGAACTTATCACCATTCCTCAAATACAAAGTGTGAGGAAGAAATGAGATTAAAGAAATCTCATTTTATTAATATAGTTTTGTATAATATCTTAATTACCAACCTTACTTTTGCTCATGAAATTGATGAAACTCTCTTTGATATTTTTATTATACAATCTATTGACAAAAGATTCATCTGCCCAGCCGATTATTTCTTCGTTTACTCCTGAGTCAGGCGGCATAGGAACATCCGTAACAATTACTGGCAATGGATTTAATCCTATTATTTCAAATAATATTGTTTTCTTTGGAGCAGTTAAAGGACAAGTAACGGCCGCTTCAATATCAAGTATAGTTGTGAATGTTCCAATAGGTGCAACATATAGCCCTATTACCGTTACAAATGCTGGTCTTACAGGCTATTCACAAAAACCATTTATAATTACTTTCGCATCTGCTCCTACTTTTAACTCAACTTCATTTGCTAATAAAATTGACTTTGCTTCAGGAAACTATCCAAGAAAGGTATCTATTGGTGACATTGATGGTGATGGGAAATCTGATTTAGCGAGTGTAAACAACAATGGAAATAATGTTTCAATTTTTAGAAATATTAGTACCCCAGGAAATATAATGCTTTCTGCTCCAATTTTCATACCAACAAATATAGGTCCTTTTGGAGAAAAACTTGTTGATATAGATGGGGACGGGAAATTAGATTTAATAGTTAATAGCTATACTTCAGAAACATTTTCGTTATTCAGAAACACTAGCACTACTGGAGTTATTACTTTTGCCCCACCATTAATCTTAACATCAAATCAAGATTGTTATTGGATAGAGTTTGCAGATTTTAATAATGATGGAAAACCTGAACTTATTTCTTTTAATCAAAATTCTGACTCATATACAATTTTCAAAAATGAGAGTACAATTGGAAATTTTTCATTTCCGCAAAGACTAGAAGGCGCACTTGGATTTCGTCCAAGCGGAGGTACTGTTTCAGATTTAGATGGAGATGGCAAAATTGATTTTGCAGTAGCAGCAATGGATGTTAATACGGTATCAATTTTTAGAAATACTGGTACATTATCAACTTTTAGCTTTGCACCAAAAGTTACCTATTCTACGGCAATTCAACCTTTCAATGTAACTGCAGCAGATATAGATTCAGATGGCAAAAAAGAATTACTAGTGCCGAATGCCTCAAGTTCGTCCTTCTCAATTTTTAAAAATAATTCTTCTTCAGGTAATATTTCTTTCTCCCCTAAAATTGATTTTAGTTCAGGTAGTACGCCTCTTTATATATCAGTTAATGATTTGGATGGAGATGGTAAAATAGATATAGCAGTTGCGAATTTTAGTTCAAGTACTGTTTCCGTTTTTAAGAACCAATCTACAACAGGTAATATAGCATTAGGTGCTAATGTAACGTATGCTACAGGTACTTTATGTAGAAGTGTACCTATTGGAGATATAGACGGAGATGGAAGACCCGATATTGTTTCATCTAATTCTATTTCCAGTGATATATCTATTTTAAGAAATACTACTATTTCTACATTTTGTAATAGCCTAATATCAACATTTCCTTACAGAGAAATATTTGAATCGTCAAATGGAGGCTGGCTTGCAACTGGAAATGCATCTGATTGGGCATGGGGCAGTCCATCAAAATCTGTAATCACAAATGCAGCAGAAGGTAACAAATGCTGGGTAACTGGAGGACTTAATAACCCCTCATATAGTAATAATCAAAAATCTTATTTACAAAGCCCTTGCTTTAATTTTAGTACACTAGTGCATCCACGTATTTCATTTAAGTTATTTTGGGAAATAGAAAAATTAAACGATGGACTTGCACTTCAGTACACAATAGATGCTGGAGCTAATTGGATAACTATTGGAACTACAAATTCAAATACCAACTGCTTAGGAGAAAATTGGTATAATTCAAGTTCTATAACATCTATAAACTCATCTGATGGATGGACTGGAAATAAACAACCAACTAATGGAAGTTGTATTGGTGGAAATGGAAGCAATACTTGGTTAACATCCTCACACGATTTATCAAATTTAGCTGGAAAACCGAATGTAAGTTTTCGGTTTATTTTTGGAACAAATAATGCTTGCAATGCATTTGATGGAATTGCAATTGATGATGTCAATATTTTTGAAGCTACTCCCTCGTCCGCTAATTTCAATTATTTGTGCAATACAAATCGATCTGTAAGTTTTACAAATCTTACTTCTTGTTCGGCTTCGCAATGGGATTTTGATGATACAAATTCTGGCTCTAATAATAATTCCACATCAAATAATCCTATTCATATATTTTCAGGACCTGGTTTATTTTCAGTAAAATTAATTTCTACATTTCCAAATGGAACGTCTAGTACAGTTACAAAACCTGTAACTATTCTAGACGTTTCAACTACCATTACAACACCTATCTCCTGTGCTGGAACAAGCACTGCAATATTAAGCGCATTAGCTACAGGCAGTTCAAATACTTACAACTACACTTGGAACACATCACCAACCCAATCATCTTCCATAATTACAAATATTGGTGCAGGAACTTATTCAGTTACTGCTACATCAGGTATTGCATGTCCTGCATCAACTTCAATTATAGTTTCAGAGCCTAGCATATTAAAGGCAACTCCAAGTATTGTTCCTCAAAAATGTGTTACCTCTAATGGTTCAATTAATTCAAATATTTCCGGAGGAACAATGCCTTATATTTATCTCTGGAGCAATAGTCAAACAACAAATAATATTACAAATCTAAATGCTGGTTTTTATTCTCTACAAGTGAAGGATAATAATGGTTGTTTGCTAAACTTAAACAGTATTGAAGTGCCATATATCCAAGAAAACATCTTTGTCACTTTGGGAGGAGATATTAATATTTGTAAAGGTGAAAAAGTAATTTTAAAGCCTGGTAATTTCTCTAGTTATTTATGGCAAGACAGTAGTACTTCAAATACATTTACAGTTTCAAAAAGCGGCAGTTATAAAGTTATTGTTACAGATATAAATGGATGCACAGGTAGTGCCATACTTAATGCAACCGAGGATTGTTCAGGCATTTATTTTCCAACATCATTTACTCCAAACAATGATAGCAAAAATGATTTCTTCGGGCCAGCAGGTAACAACTTGAGTGGATTAAAAAATTATATATTCAATATCTATAACCGTTATGGAGAAGTCGTTTTTAGTAGTACCGATCCGTACAATAAATGGAATGGTTTTTATAAAAATGTAGGCAAAGGCAATGAAAGTTTTGTTTGGTTTGCATCATATTTATTTAATGGAAAACAATATGAGAAGAAAGGTTCAATGCTTTTAATAAGATAAAAAGGCGCAAAATTTTTTTGGATTAACACGTCTGCATTTCCATCATCTTTTTCACCAATAAAAGCTGAGAAAAATGCACCCATAAAAACAAATAGTCTTATTAGCTTATTGAGGGATTGAATAAGGTAATAATGTTGGAGACTGTGTTAGGCGGGTTTTTCCTAAGGTTTGGGTGAGTTTAATTTGGGCTATTTTTTTACTGAATTTAGTGAACGTTTCGTGGGACACGAAACAAGGCGTAGGCCTAGCTTTTGGTTCTTATCATTATCATTTATATCTTTAACCTACCTGCCGGCAGGCAAGTTCAGTTCCTACACCAGTGTAGTGATTCCGGGCGAAAGGAATTCAAATTCCACACCTGCATATAGCGCTACCGTTATGTTCAATGCCTAACCACCCTGGGAATTATGACAGACAAACAAAAAGAAAGAGTAATAGCCAAGATTGAAAAATATAAAAAGGCTTTAGCGGCTGATAAAAAATATTGGGGTGGACAATATCACGACGGACAAGGAATTCGTTACATTATTCCAGAACAATTTATAAAAATAAATGACTACAAAGGTGGGCTGCGATACTTGAATTGGTTTGACAAAAACTTTCCAGACGACAGCGGCTATCCAATATTTTTATTTAAGTGGACATTTATTTTATTCAAGTGCAACAAATTAATTGAAGCAGAAAATAAAGCACATCAAGCATTCTTTTCTAACACTTATTTGTTTGACAAATTTTTAGGAAAAGAACCTTTACGACTTGACAAAAATGAAAGCTCAAATTGGGAGTCTGAATCTTTGGTTGACGGGTTTCCTTACTCAAGTTTGGACACAGAATTTATTGAATTCGCAAGATGGGCAGAGAATGTTTTGAACAGTCGAACATTTCTTGACAAAGCAAACGAATTTATCGAGATTGAAAGAAAACTCAAAGCCGAACCTGTTGGACAAAAGCGAACTGAACTTGTAAATCGTCTATCGAAGATTAAATACGGGTAGACAAAAAACAACAGCAGGCAATATGGGATATCTCTTGCAAATTGAGGACCAGCCTCAGTTCGTGTCCCCACTTCAACTGTACGGAACGTTTTATTATTCAACTTTTAATCCAGAAGGGATGCAATTAATATAGTAAACACAAAGCATTTTTAATAAACCCCGAAGGGGTGATATTAGCAATAATGTCATCCCTTCGGGATTTCGGCATTATAACATTGGTTGAATTCTATACTAATACCAGCCTTTCAGGCTTAACTTATTATTTTAATATGGTACTTTCTAGTCTTCCGAACAGTTGTGCTGTCCCAACGAACTGTTTGGTAAAATCTACTAGGCCACCAAGAGCTGAATCTTCCTGACGGCAGACAGGAAAAGTTCTCCTGCACAAGACCCAGTGGACATACTATGATTATACGAAGTGTGATTCGCAAATTTTCTTTTGCAGTAGCTCAATTTACAGAGCAGTTTAAAATTTTGAAATCGTTGTAATGTCCTATTAACAATATGCAACATATAAATAACTGGCACGCTTTTTTCTATTGCTTAGGAAACTCTTGATATGAATATGAAAAAAAATCTTTTATTCCTTCTCTTAAGCTCCTTGATGGTAACGAGCTTTATTTCTTGCAAAAAATCGAATGATGCCGATGAAGCTACTCTTCAAATACGAATGACGGATGCGCCAACAGCATTAGAACAGGTAAATGTAGATATACGAACTGTAATGGTAAAGTATAGAGATGATGCCAATGACAGTACTTTGAACTGGGTTACACTTAATACCCAAGCCGGAGTTTACAATTTGCTTTCCTTACAAAATGGTATTGACACCTTGCTAGCAACAGGTATCATTCCTGAAAGACAAATTAAAGAAATCCGATTGATACTTGGACCAAATAATACGGTCAAAAATAATGGTACTGTATTTCCATTAACCATACCGAGTGGTGGAGAATCGGGATTAAAAATAAAATTTAGTAAAAAATTAGATCAAAGTATAAATATCTTATTGATTGACTTTGATGCAGCCATGTCAGTAAGTCAAAATGGATCTGGCAGTTATATGCTAAAACCCGTGATACGAATAAAATAAAGTTTTACAAAAAAAGCTGTCCATTACGAACAGCTTTTTTTTATCTATAATAATTAATAGGGCTTCCTATTATTTTTTTATTGCGGGTTTTATATATCCATTCAAAAATGTGCTTCTAATGTTTTCTACACCTCGTTTCGTGTCCCCACAAGACGTTCGCTAAAATCTACTACGCCAATAAAAGCTGAACCTGCCTGACGGCAAACAGGAAAAGTTCTCCCGCCCAAGGGCTTAGGGATGGTAAGTGTTATCTAGGACAACAGCGAAAACCTTCTTTTCGTCTTGTGTTAAAGAAAAATGTAATTAGGTTGGGATATTTGTTAGAGAATTTTAAAATAAAGTTTGGGTGTATTTATCTAAATGTTTGTATATTGGCAAAATCGAAATTTTTAAAATACAATTTCATTTCCCTCATCTAAACTAATGTTGTATCGCTCTTTAAAAAAAGCTCGGGAAGAATTTTGAGAGGCTTGGATAATTCTTGGGAATCTAGTTTTAAAACAAATCAATGCAGTTGTTTTAAATTTTCTTAGGTCTATGTTGTTTTCAATAAATAAATCAATTGTAGATATTAATTGTAGAACAGCTTCTTTCCGTTTAGCATTTCGAGTTCGGTTTTTACTCTTTTTTATTTCTACAAAGTAAAAATTTTCTGAATCAAAAATCAAACAATCACATTTTTTTAAGTTCCTCATTTCAACAACTAAACATTTATCTGTTTTTACAAACTGAATTTTTTTCAGGCTTTTGTTGTGAACTGTTAATTGAAAATCTTCTCCATTATTTACTATTCTTACTGGCTTTTCACTTT
>JANNGD010000227.1:0-113394 GCA_031380515.1 Ferruginibacter sp.
AAGGGAAACAGCAGACAAAGGTCCGCAGGCCCTATTATAATTAAAAGAGGTTTAGAGAAATTTGAAATGATTTATGAAGGATGGGCATTAGCTAGAGATTTGACCTAAAGTTGTGTCCAAACGGTAGCTACCGGCAGGCAGGGTAATAAGCGTATAGCGGGACCGATGGTTAATAGAGTGTAAATATTGAAAGCTCCTAAAAATAAAAGCCCTCCGATATTGGAAGGCCTTATTTGCATATTTTCTCATTTGCACATTTGCATATTGCTATTATCCATTCATACTTGTTAAAAACTCTGCATTGTCTTTTGTTCCTTTCATGTTTTTAAGTAGGGTGTTCAATGCTTCTTCGGGGTTCATATCTGCCATGTGCTTGCGCAATACCCACATGCGCTTAAAGGTATCTTTGTCCAGCAACAAATCATCTCTACGGGTAGAGGAAGATACGATATCGATAGCAGGATATATACGACGGTTGGATAATTTACGCTCGAGTTGTAATTCCATATTACCGGTTCCTTTAAACTCTTCAAAAATTACCTCGTCCATTTTACTTCCTGTATCTACCAATGCGGTAGCTATGATGGTAAGCGATCCTCCATTTTCTATTTTACGTGCGGCACCAAAAAACTGTTTTGGCTTTTGCATGGCATTTGCTTCCACACCTCCACTCAATACTTTACCACTGCTTGGTGCTGTTGTATTATGTGCTCTTGCCAAACGGGTGATGGAATCCAATAAAATAACCACATCGTGGCCACATTCTACCAAGCGCTTTGCTTTGTTTAAAGCAATGGTAGAAACCTTTACGTGTTTTTCTGCTGGCTCATCAAAAGTAGAGGCAATTACTTCTGCTCTTACACTACGCTCCATATCGGTAACTTCCTCGGGGCGTTCATCTACCAATACGATCATCAAATAACATTCTGGATGATTTTCTGCAATGGCATTTGCCAATTCTTTTAAGAGCATTGTTTTACCCGTTTTTGGCTGCGCTACAATAAGACCACGCTGTCCCTTACCTATGGGTGTAAACAAATCCATTATCCTTGTGCTATAATTATCTGCTGTAGTGCATAGGTTTAGTTTTTCGTACGGAAACAATGGCGTTAAATAATCGAACGGTACACGGTCACGTACTTCTTCTGGCGACTTACCATTGATGGTATTTACTTTTAATAAAGCAAAATATTTCTCCCCTTCTTTTGGTGGGCGTACAGAACCAAAAACGGTATCCCCTGTTTTTAAACCGAATAATTTTATTTGTGATGGGGATACATAAATATCATCGGGTGATGATAAATAATTGTAATCGCTGCTTCTTAAAAAACCATATCCATCGGGCATCATTTCCAACACGCCTTCTCCTTGTATAATACCATCAAATTCTATATTGAAAACGGGCTGTTCTTTTTGTTTTATTACCGGGCGGGGTTGAAACTGTGGTACAACTTCTTCATTCTCCTCTTCTGGTTGTTGCACATCTTCTTCCTGTAGCATTTGGGCTATGGCTGCTGGCACAGTCGATTGTTCGGCTGTAATTGGTTGCAGTTCTTCTTCCTCGTCTTGGTCGCCCATTGGTTGGGTTTCTACTATTGGTTTCTTTGGATGCTTTTTTTCTACGACCAACGGCTTTTTTGCTTTAAGTACGGGTGGCTTTTTTGTAAGTACCACTTCAGATTTTACTTCTTCGGTTGCATCTACTTCTTGCACTGCCGCTTTTGCAGCAGCTACAGGGGTATCCACTTTTGCTATGCGTTTTCTTTTTGGCTTTTCGGCGTCGGTCATTTTTTCGGTGCTCATACTAGCTTGTTTATCAAGTATGACCTGTATAAGGTCTTGTTTATCAAGTTTTTTTGAATGAGTTATATTCATTTGTTCTGCAATGTCGTGCAGTTCGGGAACGAGTAAGTCGTTCAGTTGTGATATGTCGTACATAAATTGTTCAGAAATGCGTTTTCAAAAATGCGCTCTAGTTCTGTTGAAAATTGAAGTTGAAAATTTGTTCTTTGATTGGAAGGTTTTTACGCAGAAGCAATCTACCTGTGGTAAAAAATAAACCTTATCTGATGCAATATTACGGATATTTATACTAAACAAACAAAAAAAATGAATTGTTTTCTAATTATTTATTTAAGCGTTAAAAGCCCTTTAATAGATTTTACTTAGATTATTACCTAATTCATAATCGGAAACAATCAATTATGAATTAAAATACTCATACAAAGGATCTACATGAACCTCTGGTTGCATCTCACAAACAGGTTTAATTAATATATCAAGCAGGCCATATATCCAACAATGCTAATGTGGTAGTTGGTCTTCTTTCCATGCCTTTTGTATTGGCTTCACATTTTAATGTACCTAAACAAGCTCGTTCTTATGGGTGTAGTTTGGCTAAAACTGTTGTACGATCAGAAAGTAAATTGGCATCCCTATTGTGATATTTATAGGAAAAGTAACGGCAAGTGCCATAGGCAAAAATAATCCTGGATTTGCTTTTGGTACCGTTATCTTCATAGCAGCAGGAACAGCAATATATGAGGCGCTAGCTGACAAAACCGATAACATAAATCTATTCGAAATATCATTAGTAACCAATGCGCTTAACAAAGCAAAAACGCATCCATTAAACAAAGGAATCGCAATAGCAAAAATGAACGGAAACCACCCAAATGAAAAAAACGATTTTAATTTTCTTCCACTTGTAATACCCATATCCAATAAAAAAATTGCCAAAAAGCCTTTAAAAAGATCGTTGGTAAATGGCTTAATCCCTTCTGCTTGTTTATCGCTGGCTAAAAAACCTATGACCAAACTACCAAGTATGAGCAAAACACTTCCATTGGTAAAAGAATGCTTTAATACATCGCTTTTTTTAATACTTTTCGATTCCTCCTTATTAAAAATGGAAATTAACAGCAAGCCGATAATAATTGCAGGAGATTCCATTAAAGCCATTATTGCTACCATATGTCCGTGAAGGCTTAGCTGTTGAGACTCGAGGTAAGATACTGCTGTAACAAAAGTAACTGCACTTACGGAGCCATATGCAGCAGCAATAGCACCTGCATCGAAAACATTTAATTTCCTTTTTAAAATAAAGAAACTGTAAATTGGAATAATCAATGAAATACCAAGACCAAACACCATCGACCATACTATTTCGCCGGTAAAAACCTCGTGCGACAATTCTTGCCCTCCTTTAAACCCAATAGAAAACAATAAATACAATGAAATAAATTTTGAAGAATTGGGTGGTATTTCTAAGTCGCTTTTTAAATAAACCGCTACAATACCTAGTACAAAAAATAATAAGGCTGGATTGGTTAAGTTCTCAAGAAGCAGATTGAAATTCATTCTCGTTTTTTATAAATCTTTAGTACTTTTTTGGTTCGTTTTCATTTGTATAACATCTACTAAAAAAGCAAATGCCATTGAAAAATAGATATATCCTTTGGGTATTTCAAAATGAAAACCTTCAGCAATAAGTGACACGCCTATCATCATTAAAAAACACAAGGCCAATATTTTAAAAGAAGGATGTTTTCGTATGAATTCGCTAATTGGCCTTGAGGCAAATAACATGATTACCACCGTAACAATAACTGCTGTGTACATTACCCACAATTCGTTCACCATACCTACTGCTGTTATGATAGAATCAACCGAAAATACCAAGTCTAAAATGATTACCTCTGTAAGTAATTTTTTGAAACTTACTTTTCCCGTTATAATTTGGGTATTGTTAGAAGCCGCTTCTGTTTTATGATAAATTTCTTTCGTACTCTTGTAAATCAAAAAAAGCCCTCCCAAAATTAATATTAACCCTTTACCAGAAAAATCAATATCCCCAATCGTAAATAAGGTTTTATCTAATTTTAAAATCCAAGTTATAAAAAACAGAAGAATTAATCGCATCAGCATTGCTAAACCGATACCCCAATAGCGAAGTTTGGCTCGCTGATTTTCTGGTAACCTATCTGCTAAAATAGAAATAAAAATAATATTATCAATTCCAAGAATAACTTCCAAAGCAATAAGGGAAAGCAATGGTATAATTGATGAAGTCATGAGAGTTACTAAATTTACTGTGCTTAATTAATAAATGTTGTTTATTTGAATTTAACGGCTTGCAATAAAAAAAAGCTACTATTTTTTGTTTACTATTTTTTAATAGCTCTTTCTAATCTATCGTTTATTGTTTTACCTAATCCATGCTCTGGCAATTTTTCTGCAATGATGATATCCAAATTGCTCTTGTCCAATCTAAATAATGCTGCATATAAATTTTTGGTAGCTTCTTTCATATCTCCCGTTGTAGACAATACTTCTTGATGAATTACATCTAAATTAATCATTTCATTTTTAAAAACAAGTAGCCCGATTCTCTTTCCCGGAAACGACTTAATGAAACTATTTATATCATCTGTAAGGTAAGTAGCTGTAGCTGGTGCATAGTGTCGGGAGAGCATACCTGGGGCATCAGGCTTAGTATCATTATGGGTGATATATTTTAATGTACCAACCACCGCCTCTATTTCCTCCACTGAAATAGATCCATATCTATATAAAATCGGGTCTTCATTTTTAAACCCGATAATAGTAGACTCTACACCATTTTCGCAGGTTCCGCCATCCAAAATAACAGCAAGATCGTCATTAAAATAATTAGAAACATGGGCAGCAGTCGTTGGACTTATGCTTCCAAAAGGATTGGCACTTGGTGCTGCTAATGGGAAGGTAAGCTTATCCAAAAGATCTAAAGCAACAGGGTGATTAGGTACTCTAATTGCAACAGTATCTTTCCCTGCAGTAACTAAGCTTGATATATGAGATTGCTTTTTTAAAACCAACGTTAACGAGCCCGGCCAAAATGCCTCAGCAAGTTTTATAGCTTTTGCAGGAATATCCATTGCTACATTACCTAAGAAATCCACAGATTTTATATGAACAATTAGCGGATTATACAAAGGTCTTTTCTTTAAGGAGAATATTTTTTTTACCGCTGCTTCACTATATGCATTTCCTGCTAAGCCATATACAGTTTCTGTAGGCATAGCAATTATCTCTTCATTCATTAAAGCTATTTTCGCAATATTCAAATTGGTCGTTATCAAAATATCATTTTAAGGATTACAGTAATCACAATACATAGGATCTTCTACTTGTTTATTGTGCGGATATTTTTCTTCTTTTTCAAAAAAACATTTTGTACAGGTATAAACGTAACTTATTGTAGATCGAGTTGCCTGATGGCATAAGCTACAAACTAAACCTGGTCTTGCATTGGTAATGCTAAAACCTGGTGGGTTACAGGTTGGGCAAAGTGAATTTATTTTGTCAACTAATTTTTGGGTAGCCCTGCCTATCACTTTCATTCTAGTAGGGTTATACATGGCCCGCATATCTGTCTCCAAATAAACACACCCATACAGCTTTACAAACTTATGATAACTTTCCAACAATTTTCCCCAATCTGTAATTCCCTTTTCAATAAATGTAAAATCATCTTTTGCTTTTCTAATAATTAAACCATGAGAAGGGAATTGTACAATTTCTGCAAAATCTTTTAGCTCGTTTAAGGTTTTAATGGCAGCCCCGTTAAAGTTTGTTTCAGTCGTTATTTCTCTTGCAAAAATTTCTATGTCATTTTTTTTGTCTATAAAAAGTAATAACTCATCGTTGGCATGCGAAAAGAAAATGGTTGGGTGCGGTCCAAATGAACCTTCGCTTGCTATAGCCATATCTACATTTGTAATAAGCATGCCTTGCATGCATTTTTTTCTTGCCGTTGTTATTGGGTCATCCTTTCTTTCAATTTCGCCAGTAAAAGTTCCAAGCGCATCGGTATCAAAATTATGGGCAATAATGCAACTTACACCCATTGCTTTTTCTACAATGGGTGCTATTATTTTTTCTTTTTCATGTTTTGTTGCTATCAGTAATTTTCTTCCGTTGAACATACTACTTCTTAGGTGTAGAAAAACTAAATTCCCCCATTGCTTTTATTGTGAATTTTCCTTTTTGTCATTCTGCCTTTTTTAAAATTTGGGATAGTTTTTCAATGTTTTCTTTTAGAATCGGTATTTATTTACAGACAATTTATCATCTTTCCCAAACCGCTCTTGCGAGCTAACATTTTTCATTTGATGAAACTGTATGTTACTTAAAAATAAATTCATCAATAATTCTCTTGCATCTGTTGCTGAAAATTTTCCATCAATAAGGCTTAACGCTTCGTTCTTTTTCATTCGGTAAAAATTAAATGTGCGTGATTTCTAATTTGCTTAACTGTTTCCTATTTTATTGCCCTTGCCCCAAAGAAAACCCCGGTTTACCATCAAATGAATAGAGGTTCTCTGTTTTTATGGTGTCAATATCTTTCCCTATTGCATTATTCAACAAATCAATAATAGTTTTATTTGTTATTTCAATGCCTTCTTGAGGCTTAAAACGGCATCTCCAATGATCGGTACAAAATGTTTCTTTAAACCCTTCTGGCCATACTTTAATACCTCTGTTTGTAATCATAGATAGTTTGATACCTTCCATTTCTATATTACCCATTTTATCAGCTAATTCGTTCGGATTTGTACCATCCCAATGTACAAACACATCAACCCCTACCAATTCCTTTTTGGCTGCAATTTTTCTTTTGTATTTTGGAAGACTTAAAGCTGCGCTATTGGAATAGATTACTGGTTTAAGCAAATGTGGCTTGTTGCCCAAATTTGCAATTACCGCTTGGGCAAATTCTTTTGTTCCTACTTTTTGTTTACTAATGCCCTCTTTAAAAATATCTTGCGTATGTATGCCGTCTTCAATTGTTTTGAGCCATGCATTTTGAACCCTTTCGGCAACCTCCGTTTGACCAATATGATTGAGCATCATTACTGCACCTTGTAATAATCCGGAGGGGTTGGCTATATTTTTACCCCCAATATCTGGTGCAGTTCCATGTATCGCTTCAAACATGGCACATTCTTCACCAATATTTGATGAACCAGCTAAGCCAACAGAACCCGTAATTTGCGCTGCAATATCTGATATGATATCGCCATATAAATTGGGCATAACAATTACATCAAACACTTCGGGCGAATCTGCAACTTTGGCGGCCCCAATATCAACAATCCAATGCTCGTTTTCAATGTCGCTATATTCCCTAGCTATTTCGTTAAAGACTTGATGAAACAATCCATCTGTTTGTTTCATAATATTGTCTTTGGTAAAGCAGGTAACTTTTTTCCTATTTTGCTGCTTGGCATATTCAAAAGCATACCGGATAATTTTTTCACATCCAGGTCTGCTAATCAATTTGAGACATTGCACTACTTCATCTGTTTGTTGGTGTTCTATACCTGCGTACAAATCTTCTTCATTTTCTCTTACAATTACCATATCCATAATTGGATGTTTTGTACTTATGAAAGGGTGCATGCTCATACAGGGTCTCACATTTGCATAAAGCCCAAGAAATTTCCGGGTTGTAACATTCAAACTCTTATATCCACCCCCTTGTGGCGTAGTTATGGGCGCTTTTAAGAAAATTTTATTTTTTCTAATTGTTTCCCAAGATGATGCTGCAATGCCTGAAATATTACCAGATAAATATACTTTTTCACCTATTTCTACTTCATCAATTGTTAATTGGGCACCTGCTGCTAAAATTATTTTCAAGGTCGCATCCATTATTTCGGGTCCAATTCCGTCCCCTTTTGCTATTGTAATATTTGTCATGTACTGTATTTTAAATTTAACTGTGCAAAAGTGAAGCTTCTAATTCATTTATTTTTATTTATCTTTATAATAGTTAACATAAAAATAATTTATGAATTATACCTTAAATCAATTGAAGATATTTTTAAAAATTGTGCAAACTAAAAGTGTTACAAAAGCTGCTGAAGAACTTCACCTAACACAGCCGGCAGTTTCTATCCAACTCAAAAATTTTCAGGAGTATTTTGAATTACCGCTAACTGAAGTGGTAGGGCGAAAGATTTACATTACAGATTTTGGACTTGAAATTGCAGAGTCGGCGGAAAATATTATAAACCAAGTTTATGCCATTAACTATAAGACAATGGCATATAAGGGGCAATTAACGGGCAAACTAAAAATATCAGTAGTATCTACAGGAAAATATGTAATGCCATTCTTTCTAGCAGATTTTATGAAAGAACATACTGCTATTGAATTATTGATGGATGTGACCAATAAAAATAAAGTGGTTGAAAGCTTGGAAAGAAATGAGGTTGATTTTGCGCTTGTTTCTGTTTTACCAACCAACCTTAACATTGAAAAATTAGATTTACTACAAAATAAATTATTCTTAGTTGGCAACAGTGATGTTAAGTTCAATAAAAAAGAAATGACAAAAGATATCTTCAAAACCCTGCCCTTAATTTTTAGAGAAAAGGGTTCGGGCACAAGGCAAACAATGGAGAATTTTTTTGAACGCAATAGTATTCCTGTATTAAAAAAAATGGAACTCACCTCTAATGAAGCCGTTAAAAATGCTTTATTGGCAGGGCTTGGTTATTCAATTATGCCACTAATTGGTATTAAGAACGAGTTACATAATAACGAATTACAAATTATCCCATTAAAAGGCTTGCCCATTAAAACAACTTGGAGTTTAATATGGTTGAAGGGAAAGAAACACACACCCATTTCCATATCTCTATTAAAGTATATTCAAAAAGAAAAGTCAAACATTGTTCAAAATAGATTTAGTTGGTATGAGCTATATTAATTTGTTAATGTGTAGCAATCAACCTTACTATTTAAGGCAGTTCATCCTTTATTGAAGTCTCTGTTAAAAAAAACCTTCTTTAAACAAATCTTACTTATTCAAATATTGTTATATTTTTCTCCATTTTTATATTTGCCCTTTCGTAGTGAATTTCGGGAGAAAGTGGTACTTCTACAAAGCCATAATTTTCATATAGTTTTATAGCTGCAATTAATTTAGTATTGGAATACAATGAAATCTTTTTTGCAGCAAGTTTTGTGGCTTCTTCAATACTGTATTCCAATAATCTTTTTCCTATGCCCAAGCCTTTGTGTTTTTCTGTAACAGCCATTTTTCCAAGTTCATACTCCTCATCACCCACTTTCATAAGAGAAACTGTGCCCACCACTTCCTTATCAAACAAAGCAAAAAATATATACCCTCCTTTCTCTAAGATTTCAGCTTCGGGATTCGATAATTGAATAATATCATTGGGCTCTACAAAAAAATATTTTTCTAGCCATTCATAATTAAGTGTTTTTATGAATTCTTTGTATGCAGGTTTATATGGTACAATTTCTATCAACGGTGCTTTAAATATTTAACCCTCCGCAAGCACTAATTGTTTGCCCTGTAACATAGCTACCCATATTGGATGCCAAAAACAAAGCAACGTTGGCTATATCTTCGCCACTTGCAAACCTACCTAAGGGTATAGATGCTTTGTATTTATCGGAAGCGTCACCATCTTGTAAATAACTTGTCATATCGGTTTCTACAAAACCTGGTGCAATGGCGTTGCATCTAATATTTCTACTGCCAATTTCTTTTGCAATACTTTTTGTAAATCCAATAATGCCCGCCTTGCTAGCTGCATAACTACTTTGGCCAGCATTGCCTGTTTCTCCAATAATGCTGCTCATGTTGATAATACTTCCGCTGCGGGCTTTCATCATTGGCTTTATTACTTGCTTGGTAATATTAAAAACACTTTTTAGGTTTACTGTCATTACATCGTCCCACTGTTCGGGCGTCATGCGTAGCAATAAATTATCTTTCGAAATACCCGCATTGTTTACGCAAATATCTATTTGCCCAAATTCTTTTAATACATCTGCCACAAATATTTCGGCGGCAGCATAATCACCAGCATTTGTTTTATAACCAACAGCACATATGCCATAGCCTTTCAGCTTTGCTTCTAGTGCATTGGCTTTTTCAATACTGCTATCGCTCACATAGGTAAATGCTATATTACATCCATTTTCTGCAAATTTTATAGCTATTGCTTCACCTATACCACGTGCTGCTCCGGTAATAATGGCTGTTTTTCCTTCTAGTAACTTCATATCTAATTTTTAAAAAACAAATGTAAATGAATTTAAAATATTCGTAAAGTACATTTCTAATACTTGATAAAATAATTCTTATATAAAGAGATTAATTGTAAAAAACAATATGAAATTATAAATAATATCAATAACTACAAATTCAAAAAGTGCAAAAAACAATATTGACTTTACTATTGTCCAAAACCAGTTTTGCTTATAGAATCGCTTGCAGGCTATTACAATCATCGTAAGTAATAAACCAAAAATTATATAACTAAAAATGCCTCCATCCCTAAATAGTAGATCTGATGCTTTAAAAATAGATCTACATAAAAAATATATAAGTGGATATATCAAAAATAAAATTGCAAAAATAGTAGCGCTTAATTCTATTGAAAGTACAAAATGATCATAGAAAAACTTTCTCTTCTTTTTGAAAAGCAAAAAAAGCAATAAGCTGGTAAGTGGCAAAATGAGTAACAAAAAGGGCTTCGCAAATTTTTGAGATGTAGCATCATATTTTGCAGCAAGTTCATCTAAACCAATGTTCTCCTTTTTCATTTTCTTTTTTACAATAGGTTTTGCAAACCATGCATAATTATATTGCGTAGAAACATATGTATTGAAAACCATATTAAGCCCTTTTGCCATAGGGAAAAGCAAGTAAAGAATTATAACCAATAAAAAAAGGGAAAGTGGTTTGAAGTATTTTATCCTAATGCCATCACAATAGTCCAATGAAAGTTTTCCGGGGGAAGAAAAAATAGTTTTAAGCGTTCTAAAAAATTTCCCATCAAGGTGGGTAGAGAAATGGAATGCTTCTCCTAAAAAATGACTTAATTTTTTATCATTTTCAGTATAAACTTTTTCTCCGCAATTATTACAGTACTTTCCCGAAAAGGTTTGGCTACAGTTTTTGCAAATATGTGTAGTAATATCCATATCAAAATATTGAATTGCTGTTGTATCTCTATAAATAAATAATTACCTTAAACATTTTTAGGTTTGCATACAAATTATTTATTCGATTCTTTATATGCAGCCTCAAAGCCATCTCCATTGTTCATTTTTTGAATAAACTTACTCAATGAATGCGTTTTTAGCCACTCATGTACGACATACTTTGAAGTAATATAATTGGTTCGTATTGTTTCGCTGCTGCCACTATAAAATTGTGAGCCAGTAGCTATCGTTTCCACATTGGGCAATGACAGCTCGTTGGCTATTTTTATCTGCACACTATCTATGGAATATCTTTCTCTATCATCTACCTGCATGGCCAAGCCTTCTTCAAACCAAGTAGGTATTTTAAATGTTGCCTTATACCAACCTAAGTGGTTGTACAAAATAGTATGCGATAATTCGTGTGCTATTATGTTTTCATCTACCCCTTCGCTGTTTAAAACAACATAAGCACCAAGTTTTCTTTGTGTAGCAGCAGGCGTACCATAGTTGCCATATTTGTTATATTCCTTTTCATTGTTGCAGTAAATCATTTTGTAATCCAATATTGCATTTTCTCCCCAAAATAATTTGAACTTTGTTTCTGCAGCCTTTTGTAATGCTAATAATTTTTGTAATTGCTCGCTATTTGTTGTTTTGCTGTAATATAAATTTTTAGTCCTTTCAAAATTAGAGAATGAAATGAAAATACACCTGGTTTCTTGAGGAAAAAACATAAAGTGGGCAAAAGTCGCCATTGGCAACAATATAATTATAATGAAGCAAGTACGTTTCAACAATTTTTTCATACTACAATCAATTTAAGGGAAAGTATTTCTTCTATAATCTTTCTTTCGTTACTCAATCTAGGCACTTTGTGTTGCCCTCCCACTTTGCCTTTTAGCCTTAGCCATTCGGTAAAAGTACCTTCAGGCATGGCATGTACTACAGGCATACGCAGTGCAATATCTTTATGGCGCTTGGCTTCGTAATCACTATTTACCGCTTTAAGTGCTGCATCCATTTCTTTGGTGAAAAAAGACAAATCTTCTGGAGCCTTATCAAACTCAACCAACCATTCGTGTGCACCATTGCTGTTGGTTGTAAAATGAATAGGTGCGGCTGTATAATCTTTTACAATGCTATTTGTTTTTAATGCTGCAGCAGCAATGGCTTTATCTGCATTGTCCACAATCACTTCCTCGCCAAAAGCATTCATATAATGTTTTAGCCTTCCTGTTATTTTTATTTTATAGGGATTAAGCGAAGTAAACGCTACCGTATCTCCCATAATATAACGCCACAAACCACCTGTAGTACTTATTACTATAGCATAATTTTTATTTAATTGTACAGCAGTAAGTCCATAGGTTTGTGGCTGCTCCTTTCCATATTCTTCTACTGGCAAAAACTCATAAAAAATACCATGCTCAGTAAAAAGCATCATTCCTTCATCATCTGGTTTTTCTTGCGCAGCAATAAAGCCCTCACTGGCATTGTATATTTCTAAATAGTTTATTGGACCGCCAATAATTTCTTCAAATTGTTTACGATAAGGTATAAATGAAACGCCTCCATTAATATATAATTCGAGATTGGGCCATACTTCTTTAATGGTTTTCTTTCCTTTGATGGCCAATATTCTTTTTAACAACAACAAAGTCCAAGTAGGCACTCCTGCGAGGCTTGTTACATTTTCTTCTGCGGTTATTTGTGCTAACTTTTCTATTTTACTTTCCCATTCGTCCAGTAAAGCTATGCTCAGCTCTGGTGTACGTAGCCATTGCCCCCAAAAGGGAGAATTTTGCATCAGTACAGCACTTAAATCCCCGCAATGTATTTCTTCGCTCAATTGACTTATTTGGTGGGAGCCTCCCACAACCAACCCTTTTCCAGTCAATAAATCACTTGATGGAAAATTGGTATAGTATTTTGTAAGTACATCTTTGCTAGCCTGAAAATGATTTTCTTTTAGACTTTCTTCGCTTACAGGTATAAACTTACTTTTATCATTTGAAGTGCCACTGCTCTTTGCAAACCAATTTACTGGTGTGTTCCATAATACATTTTCTTCTCCACACATCATACGCTCTATATATGGTCGCATATCATCATACTCGTTTAGGGGAACTCTTCGCTTAAATTCTTTTATGGTAAATAGTTTATCGAAATCGTATTTTTTCCCAAAAACCGTGTACTGTGCATCAGAAATGAGCGACTGCAAAACTTGGCGTTGTGCTGCCGCAGGGTGATTTACCCAATTGTGTATACGCTTGTATCGTAGGCGAGCTATGAATGATATTATCTTAGAGAGTAAATTCATTATTGCAGCAAGATAAAAAAATTATCGTACATCCGAGCTATCCTGAGATTTTATCTCAGGACTAATAAAAAACATTTACTATTTTTAAGATAAAAATCATGAGTGACGGTGGATACAAAATAAGAAACAAAGAAGGCGTTCATTTTGTAACGTTTGCAGTAGTGGATTGGGTAGATGTGTTTACGAGACAGATGTATTGTGACATTGTAGTAGAAAGCCTTCGTTATTGCCAAAACGAAAAAGGGTTATTGCTGCACGCTTGGTGTATAATGAGTAATCATATTCATTTAGCTATATCTACTACAAATAACAACCCGAGCGATATTCTCAGAGATTTTAAAAAATTTACAGCAAAAAAAATAATTGAGGCAATAAAGAACAACCCAAAAGAAAGTAGAAAAGATTGGATGATTGGTATTTTTAGAAAGCATGGTCAAATCAACTCAAGAAACACTGAACATCAGTTTTGGCAACAAGATAATCACCCAAAAGAAATGTGGAGTGAAAATTTTACAGAACAAAAAATAAATTATATTCACAACAACCCTGTTGCAGCGGGCATCGTATCCAATGCAGAAGCTTATTTATACAGTAGCGCAAGAGATTATTATTACGGCAAACAATGTGGATTGCTGAAGATTGATTTTTTGTAGTAATTGTTGTATCGGATTTTATCGTGGGCTGTCTTGAGATTTTATCGTGGGCTGTCTTGAGATTTTATCTCAAGACTTAGCAAAATTCTTTTAATTTCTCCTGAGATAAAATCTCAGGAAAGCTCGTTTTAGATTGAGTTTATAAATTAACTTCTACAAATTTTTTACAGTAATCTTTTATCATTTGCCTCACGGCGTTAAATTCTGCTACAATTTCTTCCTCGCTACCTGTAGTTTTTGCTGGATCAGGAAAATTATAGTGTAACTTTTTTGCATTACTTGGAAAGAAAGGACAACGCTCTTTTGCATGGTCACAAACGGTAATTACAAAATCAAAATCTACTTGGCGGTATTCTTCTATATTATTAGATGTGTGTTGCGAAATATCAATACCATCTTCTTTCATGGTTGCAATGGCTCTTGGATTTACACCATGGGTTTCTATACCTGCGCTAAATATCTCTGCTTTGTTACCGGCAAAATATCTTAAATAGCCTTCTGCTATTTGGCTGCGGCAGCTATTGCCTGTACATAATACCAATATTTTTTTCATGTGTTCGTTTTTATATCCCAACTATTTTACTTCTTTTTTCCATTATTACGCTATCCCTCCAAACGCCATTCATCTTTCCAATTTTTTCTCTATAGCCAATTTGCCTAAATCCCATTTGCTCGTGCAGTTTTATGCTACCAATATTTTCAGGAAAAATACCTGCTTGCAAAGTCCACAACCCTTTCGTTTCACTTTCGACTATCAAATGCTCCAAAAGAATTTTCCCAATGCCTTTGCCTCTTGCTTCGCTTGCAACATAAATACTCACTTCAGCTACACCACCATATACACATCGGGAAGATACAGGCGAAAGTGCCGCCCAGCCTAACATAGCCAACTCTTCAACTGCAGCAATCCTACAAAATGTCAAATGGCTATTATCCCATTCAGCCCATGTTGGAGCCTCTGTTTGAAAAGTTGCATGGCCAGTGGCTATTCCTTGCTCATAAATTTTTGCAAGAGCAGGATGATCCTTGTCTTCTATTATTTTTATTTCCATTGTACAAATTTAGCAGCAACCGCCACCTGGTGTACAGCAAGCCGCTTCTTTTTTTGTATCTGCTAATTTCACTTTTAGCTTGTCAGATGGTATTCCACACTTATCGCTTGCCAAACATGCGGTTTCTGTACTAGTAAGTATAAAATCTTTACCATTAAAATCCAATCCATATTTAGATATAGATTCACCTTGATATTCCACTTCTACCTCCAAATCTTCTATACCCAATACTTTTTCTGATAAGCCAATAATGTTCAACAGTTTTTGCGGTTTTAGTCTATGCTCAAAATCATTGGCATCCCATAATTGAAAGTTCACTTTCTTTTCTGTACGCACTGTTCCGCCACAATCGATAAAGTTTTTGGTAACCATCCCTACCTCTGTAACATGAAAATGTATAGGAACTTTTGTTCCGTTTTCCAATTCGAAATTAACTGCTTCTACTGTTCCCAAAATTGTTTTGATTTCTGAAAGTTTCATGATAATTCTTTTTAGCAACAACTTTTCTTTTTTTCCATTTTTATAGAAAATTCCGATAAAAATTGCTGAAATTTTAAAAATGTTTTTTCGTTTATGCAATAACAAATGGCGTTTCCCTCTATGCTTCCTTTTATAAGCTCGGCATTTTTTAATTCTTTCAAATGCTGCGATACAGTAGGTTGCGCTAGCGGCAATACTTTTACAATATCTCCACATATACAGCCTTCTGTTTTTAGCAGATAATCTATAATTGCAACTCTTGCAGGGTGTGCAAGTGCCTTCATAATATTGGCAATTTCATTTTGCCTTTTTGTAAATAACTCCGTGTTTGATGCGCCCATTGTTTAATTGTATATTGCAATATTACGATAAAGATTTTTATAAAAAAATATTCTTTTGGCTATTTAATATTTTTTGCAACTGTGATCTCAATGGCTTACCACACCTGTTTCTATTACCGATTGATTACCAAAGCGCTCCCCAGCCAAATAGGCTATTGTTTGTGCTATTTGTTTCTGATAAATTTGTCCTTGTACTTTTATTTCGCCCATAGGTTCTATATTTTTCCCCAAAAGTGCTAGCCAAGTTTGCGATGACCCTTTTGTAAAAATACCATGTGAAGACCAACGATTTGTGCTTTGCCCACGACCATGATCTGTTGTAATAATAAAAGTTGTATTGCCTTTATAGCCGTCATGGGTTTGTGCCCAATGCCATAAATCAGCAATTATTTTATCTGCCTCATTGGCTTTTTGCAAATACATGGCATAATCAGCCTTGTGTGCATACTCATCTGTTTCGCCTAGCCCCAAATAAAAAATAGTAGGACGGTATTGTTGTAAATACTCTTTTGCAGCAATAAAAGTTAGCATATCTTGCCTAGTATGCTCTTTGTTTTCTATAATGGAAGTTTGTACAGTATTTAATTTTTTTTGTGTTTCTGTTTCTGCTGCTTGTATGTTCTCATAGCCACTATTTACTTCAATTCCGCTTCGCTTTTCGTTTAGTATGTAGGGAAAAACATCCCAAGAAGAAAACAAGGCAATCTTTCCTTTAAAATTGGGTTTGCTGTTTAAAAATTCGAAAATATTTTTATTGTCGTTTTGAATTTTATTATTAGATGCAATAAGTAAATCTGCTTTGCCAGTAAACATTTCATTGTATCCCGCATAAGAAATAGCATATGGGTTCGCTACATTTACATTATTTTCAAATGCTCTATTTCCATAAAGTTGGCCTTTCTTATAAACTACACTCCACATAAAAGGCATCAATTTTTTTCTTCTTTCTATAGGTTCGGGCGCATCATAAAGACTTTCTATAGTTTCGGAATCATTTAGATGGTTTTCGCTCTTTAGTATATCAGAATCTGCACCGTTAAAAAGCTCTTGCCACCTAAAGCCATCTATTGTAATAATAAAAATTTTATTTGTACTATCCCTATTTTTTGTATAGTTATCGTTAACATTTTCTACATGGCTTGGTATCGTAAAAGCCATTAAGAAAAAACAACCAATTAGGTATTTCATTGCTTGAGGTTTTGCAAAAGTCCCTATAGGGTATGAAGTGAACGTTAGCTAAGTGTTATCTAAATATTAATAAGAAAGGCCAGCGTAATTCTTCGAAAAATCATTTGCATTAACTTTGCTCGCAATTAAAAAAAATGATATGAGGGTACCTTTTACAAAAAAAGAGCTGTCTTTTGAAATTGGCTTACTGGCCAATGAAGAAATGCAAGGGCTATTTCCCATTATAGAAGAATTAAACCCTGGCATGCAAAAACAATTATTTGAAGATAGATTACAAGAAATGAAAGCAAATAAGTTTAACTGCATTGCCGTATGGCATAACGATACAATAATAGCCTGCTGTGGTTTTTGGATACTAATAAAATTTTACAATGGCAGGCATGTGGAACCAGACAACGTAGGCGTACTTACTGCTTATAGAAATTTTGGCCTCGGCAAAACAATGATGGACTTTTTACACGAACATGCTAAAAATTTGGGATGTACTTACAGCGAGCTTAATGCTTATGTAAGTAATAACAAAGCACACAAGTTTTATTTTAAAGATGATTATAAGGTATTGGGGTTTCATTTTCAAAAAACATTGTGATTTAGAATGCCATCCTAATCTCCTCCCTTAGCTCATAAAAAGTTAAGTAAATTATCAGCAAATAAATGAATTGTTATACCCCATTTTTACATGTCTCTTAAAAAGTTTCAGGCTAAAAATCCGTGTAAATCCATCTAATCAGTGTAATCCATGTCCTATCCCTCTATCAAACCAGTATTCATCTTTATCTCCTTAATAGCATCAAAAAGTTTATCTAAATCTGCTTGCTCATTAAATGCCTGAATAGAATAACGCAAATACACATTATCGCCATGTGGCATTACCGGAATTTGAATAGAATGCTTTTCGTAGAGATATTGCTTTAATCTTTGTGGTTCTTTTGTTTGTATGGGAGAACTGTATAGCTGCAAAATAAAATCGTTGTTTACTGGCGCAAGTGCTGTTGCCCCTAATACCTTACAAAACGCTCCTGCATTGGCTTGTGTAAGTTGCTGGCAGCGGGCGCTGACATTCCACCAATCATTTTCTTCCATAAATTGTATAGCAGCGGGTATGCATAAAAACGCTGAAACATCTCTGGTGCCTTGCTGTTGATGATAATCTAAAAACTGCGAATGGGATGGTGCAGTAGACTGATAACCCCAACTTACAACCAAAGGATCAAATAAATGCTGGTACTCCTTTTTTACATATAAAAAAGAACTACCTTTTGGCGTCATCATCCATTTATGACAAGCTCCTGTATATATATCAGCTTGCAGCATACTGAGGTCTACATCTAATTGCCCGGGCGCATGTGCTCCGTCTACAAATGTCATTATTCCTTTTTCTTTTGCCAGCTTGCATATTTCCTCTATTGGCAATCGGAGGCCTGTAGTACTAGTAATATGACTTATAAAAATAAGTTTTGTTTTAGCTGTTAGCCCTTTAAAAAACTGCTCTATAAAATCTTCTTTGCTCTCTAATGGTAGTGCAATAGGCTGTTGCACATAAGTTGCCCCCGATTTATTGCAATAATATTTCCAGGTTCTGTCACATGCCCCATATTCTAGATTGGTTGTCAATATTTCATCCCCTGGTTGCAAGGCTAGGCTTTTTGCAATAATGTTTACTGCATGTGATGGATTGGCAACATATACCAAATCATCTTCATGGCAATTTATATAGCTAGCCAATGCTTTCCGAGATTGCTTTAAATACGCTAGGCTATTAACTGCTATAAATTCTACCGGTTCTTGCTCTAACTCTAATTGATAGGCTTGATAACGCTCAAATACAGGCTTAGGGCAAGCGCCAAATGAACCAAAATTTAAAAACGTAATATCTTTTCTTAGCAGGAATTGGGATTGTAATGATGGGTGTTGCATTTTCAAATGTAAGCAAAATGTACTTTCCTTTTTATGACAGCATAAAAATTACAAACATCTTCTATCCAATAAAATAAAATTTTCTTTTTTACTGGTATTTTTGTCAAAACCAAGTTTATGAAAACAAACCTATTAATTTACTTTGTTGCCCTATTTCTATTTAGTTCTTGCTCCAGATTTACTACACCGCCAAGCGCTCGTATTCAAGTCAGCTCTACTTCTACATATACACCAGGAAAAAACGGGGGATATTCCACAACTTATTATGTAAAAAAAGATGGGGGAGATAGGTTGCGTTTAAATGGACGGAATTTAATAAATATGGTAAGCGATAATGAAAAAGCTTTAGCTGCTGCAAAAACCTACAAAATAACAAAAACAATTGCTCTTACATCTTTTGTTACCATGTTTGCAGGACTTACTTATGGTATTTTGGGAAAAGAAGGCTCAAGCACTACAACCGCCAAACAAATTGGATTAATTTCGATACCTGTACTTTTAGTATGTGCTCCCTTATCCTCTAATAGAGCAAAAAAAGCAATTAAAATATACAATGGTTTTTAATCATTTCTGCATTTCATTAAAGGCTGTTCTATCTAAGAACAGCCTTTTTAAATAATAGCACTTTCCGTAACAGAACCACTCCTTATTATTTTATTTTGTAGATAGGTAATAATTCAATTTTCAATTGCGTAATACTCCCCAAAAGAGGTTATTTTTGCTCCCTAACATTTAATTAAGATAAATTATGAGCAAAGGGCCCGTTTCACATTTTATAGAGCACCATTATAGGCATTTTAACGCAGCCGCTTTAATGGATGCTGCCAAAGGTTATGTAACCCATTTAGAAGAAGGAGGAAAAATGATGGTAACCCTTGCAGGAGCTATGAGTACAGCCGAACTTGGACTCAGCTTGGCAGAAATGATTCGTCAAGACAAAATTGCTATCATTAGCTGTACAGGTGCAAACTTGGAAGAAGATGTAATGAATTTGGTAGCACATAGCCATTACAAGCGGGTGCCTAACTATAGAGATCTGAGCCCGCAAGATGAATGGGATTTATTAGAAAACCATTACAACCGAGTAACAGATACTTGTATACCCGAAGAGGAGGCATTTAGAAGATTGCAAAAACATATTGAAAAAATATGGAAAGATGCAGAAGCTGCAGGTGAGCGTTATTTTCCGCATGAGTATATGTACAAAATGTTGTTGAGTGGTGTGCTAGAGCAGTATTATGAAATAGATCCAAAAAATAGTTGGATGCTTGCAGCTGCAGAAAAAAATATACCTATTGTAGTGCCGGGTTGGGAAGATAGCACCATGGGCAATATTTTTGCTTCGTATGTAATAAAAAATGAACTAAAAGCGAGTACCATGAAAAGTGGTATTGAATACATGGTTTGGTTGGCAGATTGGTATAGAAACAATTCATCTGGTAAAGGAGTAGGATTCTTCCAAATAGGTGGCGGTATTGCAGGCGATTTTCCCATTTGCGTAGTACCTATGATGTACCAAGATTTGGAATGGCACGATGTACCTTTCTGGAATTATTTTTGCCAAATATCTGACTCTACCACTTCGTACGGATCTTACAGTGGAGCTGTGCCAAACGAAAAAATAACTTGGGGCAAATTAGATATCGCTACCCCGAAATTTATTGTAGAGAGTGATGCAACTATTGTGGCACCACTGATGTTTGCTTGGATATTGGGCTGGTAAAAAGAGTATTGAGATGCTAGTATTGAGTATTAAGACTTAGTCTTTGAAAATTAGAATTTATTTTAAATTTTTGAAGCCTAACACCTCTCTTGCCTGTTCCGATTTTCGGGGGAGAGATGGGCGTGAGGTTTTTTTGGGTGAGCAAAGAAGCAGCTATGTTCATCATTCCCTACACAAGTGTAGGGATGTCACTCACTTGTACGGCATACCACTATTCATCTTTAATGATGTACTAGATAAAAGCGAGAAAAATGGTATATTTATAAAAATTAATTAACCTTAAAAAGTAACGTAGCCCTCTCCTTTGGAGAGGCGGGGGTGAGGTCAAAAATAAAAATGGAAAAAGTAAAACTTACCGTAAACAACAATGGCTCTTTAAAAATAGAAGGCGATTTTGAAATATTTGATAGAGAAGGAAATGCATATGACCTAGGAGGCAGAAATGTAATAGGCATTTGTAGATGCGGCTTATCAAAAAACAAACCATTTTGCGATGGTTCGCACAATGGCCATTTTGAGCACGAGGCAGTAGCATTTGCTTTGCCACCAAAGAAGTAGCCTCCCTAAATCCCTCCGAAGGAGGGACTTGGAAAGTCTGAAATGATTCTATTAATTCCAAATTATTGAAGCCTGGCTCCTCTCCTTCGGAGAGGCGGGGGAGAGGCTAATTATATCATGAACATAGACGAACTATATCTAGAGAGCGAAGCGGATATTAAGAACAGCGAATATACCGAGGCATTTAAAAAATGCGAGGCGATATTATATGAAGAACCAGACCATGCACCTGCACACAATTCTTTGGGTTGGATATTTAAAACACAATTTGATGACTATGCACGTGCAGAAAATCACTTTCTAATGGCTATGAAAATGGCGCCAATGTACCCACATCCTTATTTTCATTATGCCACTTTACTTACCGATTTAGAAAGGTGGGACGACCTTGATTTGCACCTTTCTTTTTGCAATGAAATAGCAACGCTTGATAAATGCTGGATAAACAGCAAGCGTGCAGCTATGTATGAACTTACACAAAACTTTTCCGAAGCAATAAAGTTTTATGAAAAAGCGATATTGTATTCCATTAGCGATGATAAGATAAAATGCTACAATGACGATATTTTCAGGTGTTATTTGAAAGATGATATCGTGAACCCACCTAAGCCTAAAAAACGCAATAGAAAAAAGGAAGACGATGATCCGCTTCCATTTTAGAAAGCGAATCATACCACAATAAATGTGTCAGACACCTACAAGTAGTTTCTAAATTGTTGGTTTATTTTTAGGTGTCAGACATATCGTAGGCCCTAGATTTTTAAATCATCCCTTTCCATTTCATTAGTCCCGCACTACCCACTATAGCTATTCCCAATAAGATTAAACCGGCAGGTGCATTTTTCTCTTTTTGCAGATCATTGTTTACCTGTGGCAGTAATGTTGCATACTGTGCTTCGGCTACATCTTCTTCATCGTTTTTTGCAGATGCATCGTCTTGCCAGTTATTCATATTTGTTCCAGTAAGCGACATCAATTCGTTCAGTTCTTTTTTTCTTCTTTGCTTAAGGTCTTGCAAATATTTTTTACCCGCTGTACAATCAAAATTACCGGTAGCTGGGTGTGTAATAATATACCTTGCTTGAAAAGTTTCTGTATTGGGTGTTACCTGAAACATTAAATCTTGGGCAAATGAATTTCTGTTGTATCGAAAATGCAATCTGGTAAAATGTACATTCTTGCTACCATTGTCTGGTTCATCGTTGTCCACATCACTGTAATCTGCCCAGTCTTTTCCTCCAAGCCACCAAACGCCACTTTGTACCAAGTCTTGTTCAGTAGGGGGGTTGCCTACACAAGGGTCGCATTTCATTTGGTTTATGGGTGTTACATTCCAAGCATATTCCAAAAACGAAATGGCTTTCTCTTCATTTTTCCATTGATGTGTAAATAAATTGCCATAAAAACTACCAAAGTTTTTTTGTACAAACAGCGGTACATTTTTATCTGTTGCAATATTTTCATTGCGATAGTTGGTACATTCTATTCTTCCTTTACGGGTAAATGCATACACAATTAAATCCTGATCTCCATCAGCATTGGCCATACCCAATCTTATAGGCAACATAAATTTTGGAGAGTTAAAGCTTATCTGAATAGGGCGAAGAAAATTATTATTCAATTTGCTTTTTTCTTTTTCATTTACTTTAACCACAAAAAATTTAAGGTTGCTTTTTATATAAGGGTTCAAAACCTCTTCTGCCCCGTCTGGTATTTTATAACCATTGCTGGTAAGCCATTCTTTTAGGCCGCCGCTTTCTTTGGCACTCAAAATTAAAATATCGTACTCGCCTACCAAATATTTGGCTTCTACTTTTACGCCTAAATCTTTTCTTCTAACGCTACCTTTAGCATTGTCATTTGTTGTTACCATTTCTGCTTGTGACATAGACATTTTATCCTCATATTCCTTATAAACATCGCAAGGATTTTGGTCCCAATACTCCACCAGCCTTGGCGCACTGTAATCGTTCAATCGTTGAAAAATTCCTTGGTCCACCACTTTAATATCATCTTGCCTAAGTACCACGGGCACGGGTACCACCATAGCAAAATCTTTGGTATTGCCTTTAAAATCGTTGTACATGGTTATCTTGGTTTTATTGCCATCTCTCACTAAAATAACTTGGCTTGTTTTATTTTTTAAAGTGCCGTCTGCCTTGCTCACATAAAAGCCGCAGAAAGAAAACAGAATGGGAGAAACCACAAAGATTGCCCCAATGATTAATAGTTTACGTTTCATAAAATTGTTTTAGGCCCCCTCTATCTCCCCCACTAGGGGAGGAAAAGGAGAAGATTAAGTGAAATTGTTTAAGTAAATATTTATTGTTGTTTTTGATTAACTAGTTAAAAGATTGAATTCGTGAAAATGGTTTTATTGAATATTCGTTTGGTGAAAAAGGTTTTAATGAATTTGTCCATTCAAATTTTTTGGCTTTAAAAAACTTATCTAAAAGGGGTACCAATGGTTGTGCAAAAACCAATACAAAAATGGGGGCACCATTTATAAATTTAAACGTAGCTAGGTAGAATGAAACAAAAGCAATAGCAACACACCAACCAATTCCTGCTAGGATATGATTGGGTGTAGTTTTAGGATCTGTAATCATAAAAAAAGAAAACAGCAACAAACTACCTGTACTGATGGATTGTACAAAAAAGTCCATCGGCCAGCCGAGGTATATTATTTGGCGTACAAAAAGCAGTGAAGCAAACACACCCAGAAAGGATAGACTTACAGATAGGTTTTGAACTTTGGTAACCACTATAAAACCCAAACACAATACAGCAAATAATATCACCATGCCGCTTCCCCATTGCCCAGGGCTTATCCATGCTTTATTGGTTAGCAATATGGCAGCTACAATACCCAATGCAGATGGGTTAAAAATATGCTTGCCATTTATTCTAATGATATATTTAGAAACGATGGATATAAATGCTGCAAATACGGCCACCCACCACAAATTTGTTTTTAACAATAGGCTTAAACCAAAAGAGGAAATTAGTACGGAAGGAATACCATTTTTAAAATTTGTAATAACGGGCTTTCCATTTTTACCAAAAGCCAGTTCACATAAAAATTGAGTAACGATGCTGGCAGTAAAATAAGTAGCATACAACCAGCCTTCGTTTTGCCAATGCAAAAAGAAAACACCGTAACTTAAAAATACACTTTGAAAAAGAATTTGAAAATAGCGGGCGTCTTTGAATATAGTTTGTGTAAACATAAAAGTGCATTTGTAAAAAGGATGCACTTGCAAAAAGAATTACACAAATAAAATAAAAAATAAATTTTTGTGGAAAATAGTGATGATTGAATCGTAGCGTTATAAATATTTACTTACATTAATTTTCAGTATCACTAGATGTTATAAAAAAAGCCACTCATTTAAAAGCTCTTTCATATCCAAAAGAGAAATGACACAGTTTGGTCCAAAAATAATATTTGGAGGTATTATCCTTATTTTTTCTACCCCTGTTCCATCACTCAAATAATCTGTATCATAACAATGCCCATTTAACGCATTATTTATTTCACACAATAAAGAGGATGTTTCATTCTGATCCAAATAGGTAAGAAATGTTAAATAACTGTAAATATGCACTTCATCTCTTGTACATATACTTCTTAAACTATTGCCGAATGAACTTTGTACTTTATAAAATCTTAATCCGAAGAATTCTTTCTTTGTCAAAATTTATTTTTTAAACTCCTTACCTCGCTCCCCCATCCAGCGGTTTATCCCTATTCAGCATATTGTCTCTATTAGCAATTTCCCATGCCGTATGAAAAATCATGCGTACTCTTTTTTCATAGAGTTCAAAATTTATTTTATCTACGGTATCGGTTGGTTTGTGGTAATCTGCTTTTAGCATACCATCATAAAAAAACAATACGGGTACTCCTTTGCGTGCAAAATTATAATGGTCACTGCGATAATAAATTCTTTCTTTGTCTTTTGGATCATCAAATTTATAATCTAATACCAAGTTGGTATATTTTGCGTTGGCAGCTTCGTTTATTATCGGCATTTCGCTGCTTATTTTATCGTGGCCTACTACATACACATAATTTAACGTGTCGCCCGTTTTTCTTTCTGTATCTGTACGGCCCACCATATCGGTATTTAAATCCACCGATGTTTTATCCAATGAATATAATGGATGGTCGCTGTAATATTCACTTCCCCAAAGGCCTTTTTCTTCGCCACTTACGGTCATAAAAACAATTGTTCTGCGTGGCCTATTGCCATCTGCAGCAGCTTTGGCAAATGCTGCCGCCATTTGTATTACACCTACAGTGCCACTTCCATCATCATCCGCACCATAATATATTTTACCATCGTGCTTTCCTAAATGGTCGTAGTGTGCAGTAAGAAAAACGTATTCATCTTTTTTATCTGTACCTTCTATAACGCCAATTACATTACTTGCATTAATGACAATCCGCTGTTTTTTAAAAGCATATTTCATATCAATTTTTGCATCTATTTGCTGTAGCAAAAATGCACCTTTTGCTTTAGCAGTTGCCAATGCGCTATCAAAATTTACAGGGAAATAATTTTTTGCAAATGCATGAGATAAAATTGCGTAATTCAATGTTATTACTTTTTCCTCGGGCATACTTTCAAAACTTACACCTGTTTTATTATTGTTATCAACCAGTCTTTTGCTAAATATTTCTCCATTGGGGTTTACAACAAAAACACCAACCGCACCTTTGGCTTTGGCTACTGCCATCTTGTAAGGTATACCAGGAAAACTCCATTTAGATTGTTTGCCTGCTGCATCAATAAAAAATTTACCCTCTTTCTTTGGCTCTCCCAAAAAAATAATTACTACTTTACCTTTCACATCAATAGAAGCATAATCACTGTAAGCTTCATCATCTATTCCGTAGCCAGCAAATACCAGTTTTTTAGCTTTAAATGCACCATTCTCATTGTTACCAAGTGGAATTAAAAAGTCAGTTCCATTTACTGCTGCAGCTCCATTAACGTTAAGGGAGGTAAGCAAAACCGTATCTTGTGTAAGCGGGTAAAACTGCTGATAACTTTTAAGTTTTGCTGGCTTTTTTAATCCAAAAGATGCAAATTGACTTTCAATATAAGCTGCCGCTTTTCTTTGGCCTTCTGTACCAGTTTCTCTTCCTTCAAATTCATCGCTGGCTATAATAGTAAGTTGCTTTTTTAACTCAGCCCCTGTAATCAAAGAAGCATATTTTGCAGGCAAATCTACTTGCGCAAAAGTTTGTAAGCAAATTACAGCAAGCGGTAAAAAGAATATTTTCTTCATGGGTTCATATTTATTTGAAAGCAATATAAAAAAATATAGCTATTGGCTAATAGAAATATTATGAAAGGTAATGATGGATTATAAAAAAGGTCGAAAATTGTTTAACAATTCACGACCTAATCTAATATCTAAAGTCTTACATCTTATATCTATTTATAAGCTCCCCCAAAAACTTTTCTCAACAAATCGGTGGTTCTAGCAACAAAGTTTGTTCGAATATTTACTTCTTCTTTTGCAATAAGATCAAACAAAGCATTGGTTGCACGCTCTGTTACATAGCTAGTAAGATCGGGATTTATCTTCTTAAAAGTTGTTGGAAAATTATTGTATTTTGTTACTATATCGCCATAATATTTTGTAGCATCTACTTTATCCAATGAGTTTTGTATAACCGGACTAAAAGCAGCCATTAATTTGGCCGTAGTTTTTTCTCTAAAAAAGTGTGTAGCGCTGGTATCGCCGTTTCTAATTAAGCCAATGGCATCGCTCAATGTCATACTTTTAATAGCATCAACAAAAATTGGTTTTGCGTAGCCTGCAGCATCTTCCGCACCTCGGTTTATTTGAAGAATGGCTTTATCCACCATGCTATTCAATCCAAGACTACGAAGGGTGTTTTCAATTTTTTTTGCATCGGGCGGTAAGAGCACTTTATAAATGGCATCTTTAAAAAAACCATCCGTACTGTTTAGTTGCAAAACAGATTTTGCCAATCCTTGTGCCAATGCCTCTTTAATACCAGCGCCTGCCTCGGCATTTGAAATACCTGTGCCAACACCTGCTGCCCCTGCTGCTTGATTTATAACATCGCAAGAACTGATGGAAAGGGAAAGTAGAATAAGCGATAATGTACATAATTTTTTCATGCTGGTAGGGTTTAATATCGTTAGAAAATGCAATTTTAAAACCAAATACTTATTTGATTTGTTAAAATGCTTTTATGAAAGTAACCAATTTTTTAGTTTCAAAAGCACTATTAAATTAGCCTATCGGCAAATTAGCGCATTATCTTACCTTTGCAGCCGAATTAAAAAAATATGAGCGTACAACATTTGTCTGAACAAGAAATTATAAGAAGAGAAAAACTTGCCGAACTTACCAAACTTGGTATAGATGCTTACCCTGCAGCATCCTATCCTGTAAACATAACAGCCGCTGCCATAAAAGAAAACTACAAAGGCGAAGAAAACAAGTCCGACTTTGCAGATGTATGCGTAGCCGGACGTATAATGAGTGTACGTGATATGGGCAAAGCCAATTTTGCGGTGTTGCAAGATAGCACTGGTAAAATACAGTTTTATATAAAGCAAGATGATATTTGCCCCGATGAGGACAAAAGTATGTATGCCAATGTTTGGAAAAAATTGGTAGATATTGGGGATTTTATTGGTGTGAAGGGATATGTGTTTACAACAAAAACTGGTGAGACTTCTATTCATGTAAGAGCGTTCACCATACTGAGTAAATCATTGCGTCCGCTTCCAATTGTAAAAGAAAAAGATGGCGAATCGTTTGACGAAGTAACAGATCCTGAATTCCGTTACCGCCAGCGCTATGCAGATCTTATTGTAAACCCTGGTGTAAAAGAAGTATTTATTAAGCGTACAAAAATGATAAATGCCATTCGTGCATTTTTAAATGAACGAGGTGCATTGGAAGTAGACACACCTGTTTTGCAAAGCATACCTGGTGGTGCAGCAGCAAGGCCTTTTTCCACACATCACAATGCATTGGATGTACCGATGTATATGCGTATAGCAAACGAATTGTACCTTAAAAGACTGATCGTAGGTGGATTTGAGTGGGTATATGAGTTTAGTAGAAATTTTAGAAACGAAGGAATGGACCGCACGCACAACCCAGAGTTTACCGTATTGGAATTTTACACTGCTTACAAAGATTATGAGTGGATGATGGATACTACCGAACAGCTATTGGAAAAAACCGCCGTAGCAACTAATGGAATTCATACTGTGATGTTGGGAGAAAACGAAATAAGTTTTAAAGCCCCTTACAAACGCATTACCATGTACGATGCAATAAAAGAGCATACAGGGTTTGATATAAGCGAAATGGATGAAGCTGGTATAAGGGAAGTGTGCAAAAAAATAGATATTCATGCAGATGAAAAATGGGGTAAAGGAAAATTGATAGATGAAATATTTGGAAGCAAGTGTGAGCATCATTATATACAACCTACTTTTATTACAGATTATCCTGTAGAAATGAGTCCGCTTACAAAAAAACATCGCAGCAAACCTGGTTTGGTAGAGCGTTTTGAGCTTATGATAAATGGCAAAGAAATAGCCAATGCTTACAGCGAATTAAATGACCCTATTGATCAACGTGAACGTTTTGAAGAACAAATAAAATTAATGGAGCGGGGCGATGATGAAGCCATGTTTATAGATCATGACTTTTTACGTGCTTTGGAATATGGAATGCCTCCTACTAGCGGTATTGGCTTTGGTATCGATAGATTGTGTATGTTGCTCACCGGGCAAGTTTCTATACAAGATGTGTTGTTGTTTCCTATGATGAGGCCTGAGAAGTTAGATTAGAAAAAAATTATTAAATTGTTTACAGGCTCCAAAACTTTTTTTGGGGCCTTTTTGTATAAGGATAAAACCTAGATACTTTTATATGAGAAACTTATCCTTCGCTTTGCTATTATTATTTGCTTCTATTGGTATGGTTTCTTGTAAAAAAGATGCTGCTCAGGAGCTTGTAAATGAAACAAATAACCCACAAATAGATTCTTCCGCATCTTATAAAATAATCATTACGGGCACTTGGAAAATGCCACAACATGTTGTACCTTCTTCCGATCATTTTTCAGATTTTGTAGGCCTGGTGCATAGTGATGCTTGTGTGTTATACAAATTAGGAACACTCGCATCTAAAGGGGCAGAAGATATAGCCGAACGGGGCAATGCCTTTGAAATAAATAAAGAAATGGATGCTTATATAAACGCAAACAAAGCGTTGAGTAAGTTTTTGGTTACGCTTACCAGTATTACCGCTAAAGATTCCATTATAATAAATGCAACCATCAAAAATTCGAGGATAAGTTTCGAATCTATGATTGCTCCATCTCCAGATTGGTTTGTAGGTATAGACAGCTATAATTTGATACAAAGTGGAAAATGGATTACAGACATAACCTTACCTATTTATGGTTACGATGCAGGTACTGAAGAGGGGGATGTATTTGGATATGCAAATCCTGCCACTGTACCGCAACACCCAATCAGTTTGATGACGCCAGCAAATGCAAGTGTAATTGCGAATGGGAATGCAACGATTGCGCCATTTGCAACTGTACGATTTATAAAAATGTAATTCTATTTCAAATCTACACTTATCAATTTTATAGTGCCGGGTATCCCACTTACAACGCCTTCTGTTTTTACTTGTCCAATACCTTGTGCATAGTAGGTATCGGCAGATAGGGTAGATGTACCTGAGGTGGTTGTTCTTTCCGCATGAACAACAAGCACATTTTTAAAAGTGAAGCCGTCTAACACATAAACAGGTATTTTTTGTTTCATGGTATAGGTATAAGTATCGCTACCATTTACCCCACCAACCCAGCTTTCATTAATATTTTTTGCTGTATCTAAAACCAACAAAGCAGGCTTATTTGTAGAAGCAGTTAATATGGAATAATATTTACCATTGCTTTTTCGGATATATTGTGTGCCATCTATATCGCTGTTAAACATATTAAATACTTCGCCATTAATAGTAGTGTCTGTTGTTAGTCTAATGAAATTATAATTGGTATTTACCCCAAGAGCGTTTCTAGAGTAAGTCCACCTAGAGCCAACCACGCTAGGTTGATAGGTTAAAGAATCCCTGCTGTTATTTGTAACAACGCTTTCTACAACTGGCTTTTTGCAAGCTAATAGGGCCAAAGACAATAAAACAACTATTGTAAGATATTTCATATGTTCCTTTTTAAAGTAAACGAAATTATTTCCTAAAAAGTATTTACAACAGGTTGTTTGTAACAATAACCATCTGGTAAATAAGAGAATAATCTATAAACAAACGCCCAATTGTATACTTATTATTTCATTTATAATCTCCTAACGAAATTACTTCTTTACAATTTTCATATTCTTCTTTATCGTTGCTACTTACAATAACCAGCCTGTTATTGGTATAATTCTTCCATAAATATTTATAGATTGCCATTCCGTCCTCATCCAAATTAGTGGTAGGTTCATCTAACAATAAGACCGATGTATTACTAAAAAATGCTAGTGCAAGTTTTAACCTTTGTTTCATTCCACTACTAAAATAACGAATTTGTTTGTCTGCTGCATTTCCCAATCCAACCGCTGCTAAGATTTCTGAAAAAGATTTTGTATTAAGCGGTTTAAAAGCTGCATGAAAATGTAAAAATTCATTGGCACTCATTTCTTCTATCAAATCTAAATAGGGGGCAGCAATAGAAATGTTTTCATATGCTTTCTCCGTAGGTATTTGCAAATTACCTTCTGCAAACTGCCAATTGATTTCTCCTTCGCTGTGCATAGTGGCTCCTGCAATTATTTGCAATAGGGTAGACTTTCCAGAACCATTGGCTCCTGTCAATGCATAAGATTTTCCTTGCACAAACGTATAATTGAATTTTCTAAAAATCCATTCTCTGTTAAATCGTTTGCCCGTATTGCTTAATATTATATTCAAAATTAATCGTCGGATCCACCTCCTTTTACATGGCGTTTTATAATCCCTCTGCCGCTATCACGTATAAATGCAACTATTTCATCTCGTTCGTTTGTAGCAGGCACTTCTTCCTCAATATAATTTAAGGCTTGTGTGGTATTCAATCCTTTGTTGTAAATAATTCTGTAAATATTAAGAATCTCATTTATACTTTCCAAAGTAAATCCCCTTCTTTTTAAACCTACCGAATTTACCCCTGCATAGCTTATTGGCTCATGTCCAGCTTTAATAAATGGCGGCACATCTTTACGTATCAACGAACCACCACTAATAATAACATGCTGCCCCACTTTTACAAACTGGTGTACCGCACACATTCCGCCTAAAATAGAATAATCGCCTAGCTCTACATGCCCAGCCAATTGGGTATTGTTACTCATTATACAATTATCTCCTATTATACAATCATGCGCTACATGGCAATAAGCCATTATCAAACAGTTGTTCCCAACCTTTGTTGTCCAAGTGGCTTTGCTACCTCTGTTTATGGTAACAAATTCACGGATTGTTGTATTATTTCCTATCTCTACCGTTGTATCTTCTCCGCTGTATTTCAGATCTTGTGGTATGGCAGAAATAACTGCTCCAGGAAAAATGCGACAATTGCTTCCAATCCTTGCACCATCCATAATAGTTACATTACTTCCAATCCAAGTGCCTTCGCCAATTTCTACGTTGGGATGAATTACACTAAATGGATCTACTTTTACATTCGTAGCTAGTTTTGCATTTGGGTGTATGTATGTATGTGGGTGTATCATATCAATGTGAAAATATGCAAATTTGAAAATATGCAAATTTAAAATGTAAAAAAATATAAAAACAGATAGATCATAACGGCGTGAATTTGCAAATTTGCTCATCTGCCTATTTGCAAATTTTATTAACTCCGTTTCACTATCTGTGCAGTAAATTCTCCCTCGGTACAGAGTTTATTTCCTACATAAACGCTGCCTTTCATTATACAGATTCCTCTGCGTATCGGTTCCATCAATTCCATTTTAAGGATCATCGTATCGCCTGGCACTACTTTTACTTTAAACTTACAATTATCTACTTTCAAAAAATAGGTATCGTATTGCCCTTCTGGCATAGATTTAATACAAAGTATTCCGCCTGTTTGCGCTAGCGCTTCTACTTGTATAACGCCTGGCATAACAGGATTACCCGGAAAGTGCCCTTGGAAGAAGAATTCATTGAATGTAACATTTTTTATACCAACCACTTCCTTTTCGCTTAAACTTATTATTTTATCTACAAATAAAAATGGGAACCGATGTGGTAATATTTTCTCTATTTGTTCCAAAGAAAGAAGAGGTGCGAGCGAAGGATTATATTGTGGAACACTTACTTGCTTGCTAGCTTTCTTAAAATGTTGCTTCAATATTTTTGCCAATGCCACATTACTGCTATGCCCTGGCCTATTTGCCATTATATGTGCTTTCATTGGATATCCACTCAAGGCCAGGTCTCCAATAACATCTAATAATTTATGGCGGGCTGGTTCATTGTTAAACCTAAGCTCTAAATTATTGAGGTATCCTTCTTTTACAACATCTATGTTCTCTCTTCCAAAAGCTTTTGCTAGCCTGGCCATTTCCTCTGGAGTGATGGGTTTATCTACCACTACAATTGCATTGTTTATATCGCCACCTTTTACTAGATTGTGCTCTAACAAAGCTTCTAGCTCATGCAAAAAACAAAAAGTACGGCATGGCGCTATTTCTTTATTAAATTCATTTATGTGTTTTAAGTCTGCATGTTGGGTGCCAAGTACAGGCGAATTAAAATCTATTAAAGCAGTTACCCTATACTCATTTGCGGGTACTGCTGTAAACTCTGCATTTTTTACTTCATCATAAAATGAAATAGGCTCATCTAAGCTATACCATATTTTTTCGGCCTCTTGTTCTTGCACGCCTGCTTGGGCTATCATTTCTGTGAAGGGCATGCTACTGCCATCCATTATAGGTATTTCGGGACCGTTTACTTCTATCAAACAATTGTCTATTCCTTTACCCACCAATGCTGCCAACAAATGCTCAATCGTAGATATTTTTACTTCTCCCTTTTCTATCGTAGTGCCTCGGCTTGTATCCGTTACCAGGTCGCAATCAGCTTTTATTGGATCAGACCCTTCTAAATCTGTGCGTTTAAAATAAAACCCAGCATTTACCGCTGCTGGTGTCAATGTCATATTTGCCAACACGCCTGTATGCAACCCTGTGCCCGAAATGGTTACGGCACTTGCTAATGTATGTTGCTTGTTTTCATTAAAAGTTATATCCATGCCTATCTATTTCCGTTTGTGGCAAAGATATTTTAAAAAAGGGAGGAAAACGAAGCTAAAATGGTCATTGTGAAAATAATTAGTGAGGGTATTGTTAAAGATTTATATAACAATATCTATGCATTTTCATAAAAAATGTATCCAATTTAAAACCAAATTATGAAGACAATAACCTTATTTTTTATTCTCTTTTTAGCCTGTTGTACGGCAAAAGAGAATAAAATTATTGTGGCAAAGAAAAAGAATGATTTTACTTGGTTGATTACCGGCCTACCTGATAATCATACAAATGAAAATATCGTAGCAAAACAATATGGATTTAAATTTGCAAGTTTTGGTGGTTGTGTTGTTTCTATTCAATTGCGTGACAGCATTAGGAATGAAAACGAGAAACTCAATAAATTGCTATCTAGAAAATTTGGCAAAAACTGGAGGGTTGATTTCGATAAGCGAGTACAATATGTTAATGAAAGAATCAATCATTAGTCACATTGATTTTCTTCAAAATCTCTTCCAATTCCTTTACCCTTTTTTCTAACTCAGGCAATTTTCGCATAAGCGCTTGGCTGCGCAATGCTGCAGTGTAATCATACGCTGGTGAGCCTGTAACTGCTTGGTTGGGCGTTTTCAAAGATTTACTTACGCCACTTTGTGCATTTATTTTACTGCCATCGGCAATGGTTAAATGACCAACAATGCCCACTTGCCCACCAATCATAACATTGTTTCCAATTTTAGTGCTACCACTCACGCCACTTTGTGCAGCTATTACCGTATTATTTCCTATTTCTACATTGTGGGCTATTTGCAAGAGGTTGTCCAATTTTGCACCTTCTTTTATGATAGTGCTGCCAATGGTGGCTCTATCAATGGTGGTGTTGCTACCTATCTCTACATAATCTTCAATAATTACATTGCCCATTTGTGGCACTTTTTTAAAGCTTCCATCTGCTTGTGGTGCATAGCCAAAGCCATCTCCACCAATTACAGTACCAGCATGTATCACCACTTTTTGTCCAATAATACAATCATGGTAAATTTTTACACCAGGGTGTATTACAGTCCCCCTTCCTATTTGCACATTATTACCTATGTATGCATTGGGATAAATTTTTACTTCATCTTCTACAATTACATTTTCGCCCAAATAGGCAAATGCACCTATGAAAATATTCTCGCCCTTTTTTACGGTTGCATGGATATATACAGGTTCTTGTATGCCTACCATTTGCTGTGCTTTTATTCTTTCATATTGGCGCAAAAGCAATGCAAAAGCGCTGTATGCATCCGGAACACGTATGACTGTTGCTTTTAAAGGCTCTTTTAAAACCTGTGCTTCGTTAATGATTATAATATCAGCCTTGGTACTATATAGAAACTCTTCGTATTTAGGATTTGCCAAAAATGCGAGCTGCCCGCCTACGGCTTCTTCAATTTTGCCAAAAGAAGAAACGACCATATCGGCATCGCCCTCTACTTTTCCTCCAATTATTTGAGCTATTTGTTCTGCGCTAAATTGCATTTGCTAAAATTGAGTTTGGTTAAAAGCTTGGATAACAAATGTAATATTTTTTAATGTTACCTCTCAAGCTTTCATTTATAAGTGCATCATCTACCTGAGAAATGTTTTTTATTGCTCCATCTTTAAAAATTATATTAATAGGTGTGTTGTCAAAATCATAAGTGTTACTAGTAGCTTCTCCTGCAAAAACAAGCCACGATGCCTCCTCATTATTTATGCCCAATTTTTCTGCAACTTCAGCTCTTTTTTGGTTCAATAAATTTTCGTCCACAGCAGCCGAAACGTACTTTACCTTTAGCAACTTCCTATCCAACACGCCCTTGCATAACATAGACAATATTTTATCGGAATGGCTGCACCAAGTTTTTATTGCCATCATCACATCTGCATCATCTAGACAACAAAATTGATCTAATGTTACATTTTCCATGGGTTTATTAATAAAACTGTTTAGTGGTTCTTGGCATATTGCAGACACATGCTTCGCTCGCTTTATAATTCTTTGTAACATTTGCTCCGCACTTAGCACCGTTTTGTGTAAATAAACTTGCCTATACATTAATCTACGAGCTATCAGAAATTTTTCGATAGAATAAATGCCTTTTTCCTCTACCATTAGCTCCCCCTCGTGCACCGTTATCATTTTTAGAATTCTATCATACGCTACATAGCCCTCTATAACACCACTAAAAAAGCTATCCCTTGTAAGGTAATCCATCCGATCTACATCCAATTGCCCACTTATCAATTGGTGCAAGAATTTTTTATGGTAGCTTCCATTAAAGATTTCCAACGCCATTTGAAGTTTGCCTTCAAATTTTTTATTGAGTTCTTCAATAATAAGAACGGATATTTTTTCGTGGTGCACACCTTCAGCGAGTACTTGCTCTAACGCATGAGAATATGGACCATGCCCTACATCGTGCAAGAGTATGGCTATTTTGGCTGCTTGTTGCTCTTGCGCTGTAATTTCTATACCTTTTCTAGCAAGTTCTTGCAAGGCAATGCACATTAAATGATATGCGCCAAGGGAGTGATGCAACCTCGTATGCACCGCACCTGGATATACCAAATGAGCCATGGCCATTTGTTGTATTCTGCGAAGCCTTTGGTAATATGGATGGGCGATGATGCTAAAAACCAATTCGTCATCAATTGTAATAAAACCGTAAACAGGGTCATTAATTATTTTGTGAAAAGGCATGAAGTAATTAATAATGAATAATTAAACAATGAATAATTGCTGCTCTTAAATACAACTAATTACTTTTAATGTATGAGTTAACAGGCTATTATTTTAAGGTGTCGCTATTTAATAGCTTTAATCAAATTTACAATTATTTTTTTGTGATTTGAATAATTGAATTGTTATTTGTTAAAAGAAAAACAAAGTACTACAAACCAAGTTTTCATCTTTTATAAAAATTATATTTGTTGTAATAACTTGCCTGTGGTTAGTTCAATTTTAAACGAGCACTACATTGAAGGATTAATTTAACAAGGAATTCTCCTTAAGAGAATTCCTACAAAAAGATAAAAATTAAAATATGAGCATAGCAAAAATACTTTGGGTAGATGATGAGATAGATAGTTTGAATTCTCAAATAATGTTTTTAGAAAATAAGGGATACGAGATTACGACCAAAACAAATGGTTTTGATGCTATAGAATTTGTAAAAGAAAATATTGTAGATGTAGTGCTCATGGACGAAAGCATGCCTGGTATTACAGGCTTGCAAACTTTGCAACAAATAAAAGAAGTAAACAGCACTATACCCGTAGTGCTCATTACCAAAAATGAGGCAGAAAATATAATGGATGAAGCCATTGGCAGCCAAATAAGTGATTACCTGATAAAGCCCGTAAACCCAAACCAAGTATGGCTTTCGCTCAAAAAATTAATAGACAATAAAAGGCTGGTGGCTGAGAAAACTACTTCTGCTTACCAACAAGAATTCAGAAGTTTGTTTATGGCCCTTAACGATAACCCTAATTATACAGAATGGATGGATTTGTATAAAAAAATAGTGTATTGGGAACTAGAAATGAAGAAGAGCGATAGCCCCGAAATGCAAGAAGTTTTTAATACACAAAAACAAGAGGCTAATACAGAGTTTTTTAAATTCATTAGTAAGAATTATGCCAGTTGGGTAGGACCAAAAGCGGTAGATGCACCCATCATGAGTCACACATTGTTAAAATTTAAAGTGTTGCCACATCTAGAAAAAGGGGTGCCTTTGTTTTTTGTATTGATAGATAATTTACGTTTTGACCAATGGAAAACCATACAACCTATTTTCGCCGAAAGTTTTAGGATACATGAAGAAGAAACTTTTTATGCCATATTACCTACTGCTACACAATATGCTCGAAACGCCATCTTTGCCGGTATGCTGCCTGTAGATATTGAAAAGAATTTTCCACAACAATGGAAAAACGATGATGAAGAAGGTGGAAAGAATTTATACGAAGAGGATTTTTTAAGGGCGCAATTAAGAAAAATGGGCAAAGCTGACCTAAAAATTTCTTATACAAAAATAACCAACAACCACGATGGGCAAAAGTTAGTAGACAACATGCACAATATGTTGCAAAATGACCTCAATGTAATCGTATATAATTTTGTAGATATGCTTAGCCATGCACGAACCGAGATGGAAGTGTTGAAAGAATTGGCTGGCGATGAAATAAGTTATAGAAGCATAACGAAAAGTTGGTTTGAGCACAGCCCATTGCACCAAGCCTTAAAGAAAATTGCCGACAAGCAAATAAATATGATAGTGGCTACAGACCATGGTAGCACCAGGGTAAAAACGCCTGCAAAAGTTATTGGCGATAAACAAACCACCGCCAATCTACGTTATAAACATGGTCGCAACCTTCATTTTGAAGCAAAAGATGTATTGGCATTTAGAGATCCAAGAGAGGCTGGCTTGCCCGTACCCAATGTAAATTCTACTTTTGTATTTGCCAAAGGGGATATATTTCTATGCTACCCAAATAACTACAACCACTTTGTAAATTATTATAAAAATACTTTCCAGCATGGGGGAGTTAGTTTGGAGGAAATGATAGTGCCTGTAATAAGGATGACCAATAAATAAAACATAGTTGAAAGTTGTTGAATATTGTTGAAAGTTGAAATGGGTTTTTTTTTGCTGAACATGAATTAGTCAAAAGCTTTTAAATAGTTATCAACTTTTGTTGAAAACGTTTTTACCAATACTGCTTTAAATAAAAGAAATTGCATTTGTAATAAAACAGCATTAGCATTGGCAGCATTAAAATTTACGCAAACCACCTTAGATAAAATAGAAAAAATAGCAGAAGAAAGTGGCTATGTAATGCGCTACGAAAGGGGTTCTTTTCAAAGTGGCTATTGTATTTTACAAGCTAAAAAAGTAGTGGTGCTCAATAAATTTTTACCAACAGACGGTAGAATAAATACCCTTATAGATTTACTTCCCCTGCTGAATATTAACATAGATTCGCTTACACACGAAAGCCAAAAGTTGTATGCTGAATTAATGACTACGACAGTAGCTGTATAATTAATAATATTTCTAATTCGACGCTTCAACCAAAAATTCGATGTTTGCAGCTTTTAATCCGTATTTTTAACGAATGTCTTTTCCTCCATTAAAAATCACTTTTCTTGGTACGGGTACCAGCAGCGGCGTACCCATGATAGCCTGCGATTGCGAGGTTTGTACTTCTCCCAATCCAAAAGATAATAGGCTGCGCAGTAGCATTATGATAGAGAGTGAAACCACTATAATAGTGGTAGACACTACGCCCGATTTCCGTTTTCAAATGTTAAGAGAAAAAGTAAAAAAAGTAGATGGCGTAATATTTACACACCCACACAAAGATCATATTGCTGGATTAGACGATATAAAAGCGTTTAATTATTTTAATGAGAAAGCCATTGATGTATTTGCAAACGAACTTACTCAAACAGCACTCAAAAGAGAATTTTATTATGTGTTTTCGGCAAACAAATACCCTGGCATTCCAGATATCAATCTGATAGAAATAGATGAAGATACTTTTATTGTAGGCGATATACCCGTAATACCCATAAAAGTATGGCACCTACACATGCCTGTACTTGGTTTTAGGTTTGGCAATTTTACATACATAACAGATGCGAACAGGATAGAGGAAAAAGAAAAAGAAAAGATTAAAGGAAGTAAAGTACTTGTATTAAATGCGCTTCGCCACAAAGCACATATATCTCATTTTACATTACAAGAAGCCATCGACCTTGCTAAAGAATTAGAAATTCCGCAAGCGTATTTTACACATATCAGCCACCAGCTGGGGTTGCACAATAGTGTCAGTCCTACATTACCACAAGGATGTGCATTAAGTTTTGATGGTTTAACCATCAATACCTAATGGTCAATGATGTAATGATATTGATGATTTCAACAAATTTTATTGTTGCTTTTCTCCCATGTTTAAGTGTTTAAAACATCTTCAAATTCTTGATTGCGGCCACCGCTTTTGCTACATTTATTCTATTGAAGCGTACACCCATGCAAAACAATAGCAGCAAAAATTTTCTAACCTTTACCAAAAAAGAAAAAAGAGGCATTATTGTAATATTGACACTGGTACTTGCCATCTTTATTTGCAGCAAATATGTTTACCCGTTTATTGCAAAAGACAAAACAATTAGTTCTGCAACTACTAATACTGCCATAGATTCCCTAAAACAAAAAGCAACCAGTAAAAATGATTACGCTCAAAATGATGGAAATGATGAAGCAAATTATCAATCTTACTCAAAAAAAAATTACAACACTGCTTTTACGGGTACCATGTTTTATTTCGACCCCAATAGTTTAGATGCAACAGGATGGAAAAAGCTTGGGATAAAAGATAAAACCATTGCCAGCATTCAAAATTATTTATCAAAAGGAGGTAAATTTCGCTCTCCCGAAGATTTAAGAAAAGTATGGGGCTTTACCGAAGCTGAAAAAGACAGGCTAGTACCATACGCACATATAGCTACTCCAGAAAATGGATCAATTAATTACAAGAATAGCTACCCACCTTACGAAAAGAAAACATTTGAAAAGAAAGCCATTGCAGTAATAGACATAAATGCAGGCGATTCTGCAGCGTTTGTAGATTTGCCTGGCATTGGACCAGGTTTTTCTAAACGCATTATTAATTTTAGAAACAAATTAGGTGGTTTTTACAAAGTAGAACAAGTGGCGGAAACTTTTGGCTTACCAGATTCCACTTTTCAAAAAATAAAACCCTATTTAAAAATTGATGGTAATAATATTCGTCAAATAAACATTAATACAGCAACCAACGACGAACTAAAGGCACATCCTTACATTCGTTGGCAACTAGCCAATGTAATTACTGAATATAAAAAGCAACATGGCAACTTTAAGGTTTTGGAAGATCTAAAAAAAATTATGATCATTGATGCAGAAACCTATAGCAAAATATCTCCGTATTTGACATTATAAACTAACGATTGTTAGCACAAATTTCGCTATTTTGCGCCCTCAAATATTCTTTAGCTATAATGGATTTTAAACAAAATGAACTTACGCAACAAGTAGCACAATCTGCCAAAGATTTTGCAATACAATATATAAAGCCACACTTAATGGAGTGGGACGAAAGCCAAGAATTTCCGGTACATATTTTTAAGCAACTTGGTAAACTAGGTATGATGGGTGTGTTGGTGCCAGAAACCTATGGAGGCACTGGTCTTGGTTATTACGAATACAGCGCAATCATTCAAGAAATTGCAAAAGTTTGTGGTTCTATTGGTTTATCTGTAGCCGCACACAACTCTTTGTGTACGGGTCATATTCTTACTTTTGGTAACGAAACACAAAAACAAAAATACCTCCCCAAGCTTGCTTCAGCGGAGCATTTGGGCGCATGGGGACTTACAGAGCCTAATACAGGAAGCGATGCTGGTAATATGAAAACGACAGCTGTAAAAGATGGCAATAATTGGATAATAAACGGTGCTAAAAGTTGGATTACGCATGGCAAAAGTGGAGATATAGCCGTAGTAGTGTGTAGAACAGGCGAGCCTAGGGCAAAAAACAACAGCACAACATTTATAGTAGAAAGAGGCACTACCGGATTTATGGCCGGCAAAAAAGAAAACAAACTTGGCATGCGTGCAAGCGAAACCTGCGAAATGATTTTTGATAATTGCATCGTTTCTGACGATCAAAGAATGGGAGAGGTAGGTGATGGTTTTAAACAAGCAATGAAGATATTGGATGGTGGTAGAATTTCAATTGCAGCTTTAAGCTTAGGCATTGCAAAGGGTGCTTATGAAGCCTCTTTGCAATATGCAAAAGAGCGTCACCAGTTTGATCAACCTATTGCAAACTTTCAAGGAATATCTTTTAAGTTGGCAGATATGGCTACAAAAATTGAATGTGCCGAGTTGCTTATAAACCAAGCCTGCGATTTAAAGATGAGAGGCTTACCGATGACCAAAGAAGCTGCCATGGCTAAATATTATGCCAGTGAGATATCGGTAGAGATTAGTACAGATGCTGTACAAATATTTGGTGGTTATGGTTATACAAAAGATTTTCCTGTAGAAAAATTTTACAGGGATAGCAAATTATGTACCATTGGTGAAGGCACCAGTGAAATACAAAAATTAGTAATTGGGCGAGAAATTTTAAAGTAGTATAAAGCCTCGAAGTGATTTTCGAGGCTTTCTTAAAATAATAACATGAAAGTACTTTTATTTGTAGTTGCAATATTTTTATTATCGTGTGGCGAAAACAAAACAGATAAAAATACAGCCAGTGCTATCGAAAATAGGACAATCAGCAATGGCGAAAATTTATTTAAAGCAAATTGTGCCACATGCCACAAACCAAACGAAAAGCTGATAGGGCCTGCATTACAAGGTGTAACTGCCCGTTGGGAAAGCAAAGAATTGCTGTATGCTTTTATAAAAAATTCTCAAGAAGTAATTTCGAGAAATGCTTATGCCAAAAAATTATTTGAAGAATACAAGCAAAGTCCCATGCTGCCTTATCCTCAGTTAAATGATGAAGAAATTGAGGCCATTTTAAAATATTGTGATACACCCATTCAATAAAATCTATTTATCTATTAACGTATCATTTCCCAACCCAGGATACCTATTTACCAGCTCAAAATTGTACGCATCCTTTTGCTTTAATGCAGTTATAAAATGATGCAATTTTGCAGAATCATCTGAATTTTGAAAGGTACGGTCATGTGTAAGAATTACCAAATGGTTCGCTGTTTTAGTTACATTTTTTGCAAAGACACTATCTACCATTTGCAACATATCGCTATCTGATTGCACCAGTCTATTTGTATTATCGAAATGCCATTCTATATCCCAACCAACCGCAGTAAAACCTTTGCTATAAAGGCTATCGGCAGTTTGTTTAGAGGCTTTTAAATCGGTAATGGAAAAATTTCCTGTTCTCCAAATATTCCTACCCGGAGTGCGTATGATACCGCTTGCAAAATGCAAGCTGTCCGCACACCTTTTAAAATCATTACATGCACTATCGGTGCTATTGTAAAATTGAAAAAACTTATTCTTAAATGCATGCGTGTAACTATGGTTGGCTATTTCAAGTAATCCACAACTTTTCAGAGAATCGTAAATAGCCATTTGTTCTTTACTCCCATACACATGCTCCCCTATAATAAAAAAAGTTCCTTGCACTTTTTCTTTTTGTAAAATAGAAAGAACGGTTTTGCTTCCTTTGCAAGGGCCATCATCAAAAGTGAGGTAAATTGTTTTCTTTTTCTTTTTTGCGACAGGCTTTTTTGCTGGTTTCACTACAATTTCTTCTTTTTTTGCAAACGGCATCCGCAAAAAACGCAATTGTTTTCCAGTTTTGTAAAAATAAAAGCTTGTAAAAGTAATGGTGAGAATTGATGCTTTAAAAAGCATAGAGGAGTTAAAATAACCCTCGGGGCCAGCGTCCATGGTGTTTTTTGATTTAGAATATAAATGTATGATGCGTTGATTATCATTTCAAAATATAGCATGTTAAATAATTCTTAATGTAAAATTGTATAAATAACTGATGACGGACTGCATGGATATTTAAGATTATTTCACACAATTTAAATTTTAAGATTTGGCCTATATTTCATCGCTTCATTTGTTTTACATTTGCAGCATGGAAAGTTTGCGTTCACTCATAGAAAAGTACAAGGAAGAAATAAAGGCAGAAAACCCTTCAATAACAGATGGTATAGAGCAATTTCGGATAAAATACCTTGGCACAAAGGGTTTGGTGAAAACCATTATGGGAGAAATGAAAAATGTGGCTGCCGAAAATAAAAAAGAAGCGGGGCAGTTGTTGAATGAGTTCAAGGTTTTTGTAGAAGAAAAATTCGCCTCTTTTACTGCTACCGAAAACGGTACTGTTCTGCCAAAAAATATTGACTTTGATCTTACTTTACCAGGTACGCCAGCACCACTGGGTACACGTCACCCTATAAGCATTGTAAAAAATAAAATCATTGCCATTTTCAATAAACTTGGTTTTACTGTAGCAGAAGGGCCAGAAATAGAAGATGATTTCCATAATTTTTCTGCACTCAATTTACCGGAAAACCATCCTGCTAGAGATATGCAGGATACCTTTTATATTGCTCAAAACCCCGATTGGCTTTTGCGCACACATACGAGCAGTGTGCAAATACGTGAAATGCAAAAAGGGAAATTTCCACTTCGTATAATTTGCCCTGGCCGTGTTTTTAGAAACGAAACCATTAGCGCAAGAGCACATTGCTTTTTTAACCAAGTAGAAGGATTGTACATTGCCGAAAATGTTTCCTTTGCCGATTTAAAACAAACGCTTTATTTTTTCGTAACAGAAATGTTTGGAAATGGAGTAAAAGTCCGTTTTAGACCATCTTACTTTCCATTTACAGAGCCAAGTGCCGAGATGGATATCAGTTGTCTTATTTGTAAAGGCGAAGGTTGTAGTGTATGTAAAAAAACAGGCTGGGTAGAAATTTTGGGTTGTGGTATGGTACATCCTAAGGTACTAGAGAATTGTGGTATTGACAGCAACAAATACACAGGTTTTGCATTTGGAATGGGTGTAGAAAGAATTACGATGCTTAGTTATCAAATAAAAGATCTACGTTTATTTAGTGAAAACGACCTACGTTTTTTAAAACAATTTGAGTCTGCATAGGCTATGGCATTTTGTCATGCCAGCTATTTTACACTAGAAAATCGATTTTCACCTCTTTGGCATTAAAATTGAAATCCTCACTACAGCAGGTACTGAATAGTTATGCCTGTATATTATTATTCATAAAAAAAAGTAAATGAGAAAATTTAGTTTAATGTTGAGTATGCTGTGTTTTGTGGTCATACTCACCTCTTGCAGCGCATCCAAAGAAGCCCGCAAGAACGAAAAAACAATTAATGGTACTTGGCAATTACAAGCTGTGACAACAGAAGGTATTTCTGGAAAAATAAAATCCCAGATCCTAGACGAAGCAGACTATACTTGCTTTGCAGGAAGTATCTGGAAATTTAATCAAAACACCAGTTTGGGTTCGTACGAAATAACAAAAAATGGCGGCGACTGTTTTTCTAAAAAGCAAAATTTTCGTTGGTCTATTTTTGAAGAAAAAGGAGTTCCTATAAGGCTTCAGTATAAAAGAGTAGATGCAAAATATTACAAGGATATTGACGAAGGTAAAGCTGGTTTTCGTTTTACCATTGTATCGGTAGATAAAACAAACATGCAATTAAAAAGTGAAATTAGTTTTGAAGGCAAGCCCGCTTATTTCATTTACAATTTCACCAAAAATTAATTAAACTCATTAAAAAAAAAGACATGAAAAAAATAATTTCGAATATAATTTTAGGAACAATAGCCATTTCAATAATAGGTACTGGTTGTGATGCTACAAGGCGTGCTAGCAAACAAGACAAAGGAGTAGCAATTGGCGCTACGACTGGGGCCGTTATTGGCGGTATCTTAGGTAACAATGTGGGCAATAAAAATAACACGGCTTTGGGTGCTGTTTTGGGTGCGGCCATTGGAGGAGTAGCGGGCGGCATCATTGGAAACAAAATGGATAAGCAAGCCGAAAAAATAAAAACAGAGATTCCCGGTGCAAAAGTAGAAAGGATTGGAGAAGGTATTAACGTAACTTTTGATGAAAATAATCCTGATGGCAGCAAGTCTGGTGTTTATTTTGCAACGAACAAGTACAATATTTCATCCAATTCCCAATTGGCTGTAGACAAGTTGGTTAAAATTTTTACAGAATATCCAGAAACAAATATTTTAGTAGAAGGACATACAGACAATGTGGGAACTGATGCTGCAAATATGCTATTATCGCAAAGAAGAGCTAATGCGGTGGGTAATGCCTTAAAAGCAGATGGCTTAGCTAGCAATAGACTTACAATAAAATGGTATGGCGAATCTCAGCCAAAAGTTGACAATGCAACAGTAGAAGGCAAGGCGTCTAACCGTAGGGTTGAGTTTTCTATTACTGCTAACGAAAAAATGAAAGCTGAAGCTAAAGCTGAAGCTGAAAAAAATCCATAACATAAAGTACTTATAACGCTGCTGTGTAATTTTCTTTTTAATTAATAATTATAAAAAAAAGAGGAAATGGCACAGCAGTTTTTTATTTTTACAGTATGATAAAAAAGATTTGCGTAGCAGGAGCGGGCACAATGGGAAGTGGCATTGCTTTGTGTGCAGCACAAAACAATTTTGATGTAGTACTTTTTGATACCCAAGAAAAAGGTATAGAAAATGCAAAAACCAGCATCAACAAGAACTTGGATTTTTTGTTGGCCAAAGAAAAAATTACTCTAGCGCAAAAAGAAGCTATTTTCAACAATATTGTATTTACAACAAATTTAAATGATTGTGTGGGTGATTTGGTTATAGAAGCCATTATTGAGAACCTAGAAATTAAAGAAACACTTTACAAAAATCTTGCAGAGATCAACACAGCACAAACAATTTTTGCCAGCAACACGTCCTCTCTTTCTATTTCTGCTATCCAAAAAAACATTATGCATCCTGCAAGAATTTGTGGTATGCACTTTTTTAATCCAGCTCATGTAATGAAATTAGTAGAAGTGGTAGCTGGAGAACAAACTTCTGAAGAAACAATAAAACTAATTTTTGACCTTTGCATACAATTAAAGAAACAACCCGTTATTTGCAAAGATGCTCCGGGGTTTATAGTAAACAGGGTTGCAAGGCATTATTATTTAGAAGCCATGCAGCTTGCATCCGAAAAAAAGATTTCTTTTGAAGATATAGATTTGCTAATGGAAAATGCAGGATTTAAAATGGGACCTTTTAAATTGATGGATCTAATTGGCATGGATATTAACTTGGCCGTATCACAATCTATTTACCATGCGTTTAATGAAAACCCTCGTTTTAAACCATCGCCCATGCAAGAGCAAAAAGTAGCAGAAGGAAATTTGGGTAAAAAAACGGGCAAAGGTTTTTATGATTACAGCCAAAATATAGCACAATGATATTAGTAACTGGAGCTGCAGGTTTGGTAGGAAATGAATTGCTAAAACAATTGCTTGCACAAGGCGAAACCGTAAAAGCGATTTATAATAATACAGCGCTTTCTCTCCCCACCTCTGAAAAGCTTATTGCTATACAATGTGATATTTTAGATGTATATGCATTGGAAGATGTGATGCAAAACGTAACGAAGGTTTACCATTGCGCAGCTATTGTTTCCTTTTCTCCTAAAGATGAAAAGAAATTATACAGCATTAATGTAGAAGGTACTGCCAATGTAGTAAATGCCTGTATAAATGCTGGCGTACAAAAGCTGGTTCATGTAAGCTCAGTAGCAGCCCTTGGACGTATACGGGTAGGGCAAATGATAGACGAAACCATGCAATGGACACAAGAAACCAGTAATAGCAAATATGGCCACAGCAAATATTTAGGAGAAATGGAAGTGTGGCGTGGCGTGGCAGAAGGACTAAATGCAGTTGTAGTAAACCCAGTAATTATCCTAGGTGCAGGAAATTGGAATGATGGCTCATCCAAAATATTCAAAACTGTGTATGATGGGTTTCCTTGGTATTCTACTGGTACATCTGGTTTTGTAGATGTAAAAGATGTTGCAAAAGCTATGATTCAATTAATGCAAAGTGATATCTCTGCAGAAAAATTTATTTTGAGTGCAGAAAATGCAACTTATCAATCTATTTTTAACGTGATAGCTACTGCGTTTAATAAAAAATTACCATCCAAAAAAGTTACCCCTTTTCTTGCTGCTCTTACATGGCGCATTGAAGCTATAAAAAGTAAATTTACCGGCGCTTCTCCACTTATAACCAAGGAAACAGCAGCTACTTCATTGGCAGTAGTAAAATTTGATAATGGTAAGCTATTAAATTCGTTACCAAATTTTCGTTACATGAGTTTACAAGAAACGATTACCAATACTTGCAAAGCTTTTTTACTAAGAAACAAATAATTATTTTTTGTTTAAAAGTATTTTCATATCTGCAATTACACCGATAGAACCAAAATAATTATTGTATAAATATTGATCGCTGTTATATGATGATCCATTTACATTGGTATCCGATTCTGGAAAATAAGTGAACAGCTCTGTTAAGCCATACATTATATGAAATTTAATTCCTTTTATTTCATTAAAACTAAATTGATGGTCCATCACAAAATCTCCAAACGAACTGTTTTTTTTCGTTAAGTTTTTATAAAAACCCTTTTGGAGTTCTTTATCATTTGTATTGACGCTATTCAATTTTAAAATAGAAAATTTAAAAGCGAATAGAAGTGCATAATTCTTGTGCGCAATTAATGTAATAGATGGAACAGCAAACCATTTACTATGATTGGCAGAATAGGTACGATTTATCATGGAATCATTTCTAAAAATCCGCTAAAACTATTGTTACCAATACCAACTCCCGTATAAATATTAAAATTGAAATTATTCTTCTTACCAAAACTTTTATAATAACCAATACTTAATTCAGCTCCTTTGCGCTTATAAGCAATATTGTAATTATCAATAGCATTTTTTTGTGTAAGGTCTTTGTCGTCTTCTCATTAGCCAAAGGCGTCTAACTTTATGGCAAATTTATTGGTCACGCCATAAGCCGTTTGAATATCTAACCCATTTGACCGTTGTTTTGTGCTGGCACAAGCTAAATCTCAGTGACCAGTTTTAGCATAACTCACAGATGCTTTAATATCATTCTTTTTGTCTACTTGTATTAGATTGGCACTATTAGGTGCTTGTAAATATCTTGGGGTTACAAGATAAGACGATAAACAAAAAATAAAATAGTTGATAGAAGTATTATTCGTTTCATTCCATAAAGCTACTTCCTCCGTAAATATAACTTGTTAACAAAAGTCAAGAAATTAAAATCTACTCCCTTTTTTTACTGAGCTTACTTCGAGTTCTACTCAATGTTTCTGGCGCAATATTTAAGAATGAAGCAATATATTTTTGTGGAATATCTTTCAAATAATCGGCATAGTTGTCTAGAAAAAAATTATACTTTTCTTTAGCGCCGTGCTTGCGTAGCATATATAATCGTTGTTCTTGCCTGTAAAAATATTGTTCTGTAATGATGCGGGTATGCAAATTAAATTCGGGGTGGGATTTATATATTTCTTGTAACTTAATAAACGACATGGTAGCCGCTTCACCATCGCATAATGCTTCAATGGATTCGGTAGCGGGTGTTTGTGTAAAAAAACTTCCTGGCGATATTACTATATGATTGGTAAACATAATTCGAGAGGTAATTTCTTTTTCGCCCATTTCATGATAAGATCTTAATAAACCATTTACCAGAAACCAAAGATTTGTACAAATACGCCCCTCTGCTAGTAAAACATCTCCTTTTTTTATTTCCATATATTCAAAACTGTTCATGATAGCCTTCCTTAATTCAGGGCTTATCGGTTTTATTTCGTTTAGTAATGTAAACAATGGAGCCAGTAATTCTGCATTCTCTTTCATGGGTTAAATTTTGGGCTAAAAAGGTAATGCAGTTTATTTAAAAATGAACGATTCCTTTTGTAAACAGGGTTGTCAACCTTTAAAAATCATATTGATTTGAAATTACAAATTTAGGTTGACAACCCTTTCAATAATTTGAAATTACCAATTAAGGTTGACAACCCTTTCAATAAAATTTTTGTAACAAAAAATTAACCAGCAATGATGTATTTTCGCCGCATGAAATTAAAATCTTATTTAATTATTTTTATTGCGTTTTTTATTTATTCTTCTTCTTTCAGTCAAGCCAACATTACTTTATCTGGCAATATAATTAATGATGCAACCGGCGCACCAATGGCAGCTGCATCCGTTTTTGCGCAAAATACAACATTGGGAACCGTTACCGACAAAGAAGGTAATTTTATGTTACAACTACCCGCAGGAGGTTATGATTTAATTATTACTTATACAGGATTTAAAACAGAAAGTAGGCGTATCACTTCTTCGGAAGCAGGAGAAAAAATTAATATTAGACTTAAAGAAAAAGAAAAAGAGCTTGAAGTGGTTTCTGTCGTTTCATCAAACGAAGTATTAGATGGTCTTACAAAATATGGTCAGTTTTTTAAAGATGAATTTATTGGTAAATCAACCAACAGCAAACAATGCAGCATAGAAAACCCCGAGGTATTGCATTTCTTTTTCTCAAAGAAAAAAAATAGGTTGAAGATAACTGCTACAGAGCCTTTGATAATAAAAAACAACGCACTTGGTTATAATATCAAATATGCGTTGGATTCTTTTACCCATGAATATAAATCAGAAGTAAGCATCTACACTGGTTATCCTCTTTTTGAAAATATACAATCAGATAGCCTACAAATGAAGCTTTGGGAGGTTGCAAGACAAAATGCTTACAAAGGATCTATGCTTCATTTTATGAGAAGTGTTTACAACAAAGATTTAAAAGAACAACAATTCGAGATACAATTTATTGTAACCGTTAACGGAAAAGAGGAAGCGATAAAATTGAAGGATCAATATGCTGCCATAAATTATAGCAAAGATGATAGTTTGCAAATAGTAGAAATATTGCCCAATCAAAATAATGTGGCTGTTTTATTTTTAGCAGAAAAACCAAGTGATGCTTATATATCAGAAAATAATGGCGAGCCAAAAGACTTTAAGCTTTCTGTCCTAAATTTCAAAGCAAAAGAGAGTATCATAATAGAACAAAATGGTTATTTTTATGACCAAAACGATATTGCTATAAGCGGGTATTGGGCATGGGATAAAATAGCCGAACAGTTGCCTTACGATTTTAAAGTAGAAACAAAATAGTAGTTTATAATAATTGGTGCCGTTTATTTATACGGAATTATTCCCCAGATTTAGGAGCCATCTTCATTACTTTGTCCCACAAAGCAGGTATGCGTTTTATCCAAATAAGTTCTCTCTTTATTAAGCCTGCTTCTTGTGCGGGTGCGCCCCAATAGGTTTTACCACCCTCCAGATCTCCCCCTACTCCTGTACGAGCTAATAACACAGCATTCTCTCCAATAGTAAGCGTTTTATTTATTACACAACCTCCCCATACTGTTACACCATCTTTTAGGGTTGTCATTCCAGCAATAGCCGATTGTGCAGCCATTAAACAATTTTTACCAAGTACGGTATCGTGTCCAATATGAATCATATTGTCTAGTTTGCTTCCTGCACCTATGCGTGTATCGTGTGTAATCCCTCTATCAATCATACAGCCTGCTCCAATTTCTACATCATTTTCTATTACAACCCTCCCACAACTTGGCATTCTTTTATACCAAATTTCCCTGTCTTTTTTTGTATTGTAGTAAAATGCATCACTGCCAATAACCGTGTTGGCTTGTATTACAACATTGTTTCCAATAATTGTATGATCCATTATAGAAACATGAGGATGAATAACACAATTGGACCCTATTGTTACATTATTACCAACGAATGCTGTTGGAAAAATAATGGTGCCCTCGCCAATAGATTTTGTATTTACTATTTGTGTAGCTTCTACAAAAGGTTGAAAATGCGCTACAATTTTACAATAGGCATCAAATGGATTATCAGTAAGCAATAGCGCTTTGCCCTCGGGCACAGCCACTTCTTTATTTATGATTATAAAAGTGGCTTCGCTGTTTATGCATGTATCATAATATTTTGGATGGTCTACAAAAACAAGATCGCCAAGCTCTACTTTATGTATTTCATTAATACCTGTTGTGAGTGCATTTGTATTACCTATTACAGTTGCACCTATTAGCGATGCTATTGTTTGTATACTTACTGGCGTAGAAAATTTCATGACTTAATTGTTTTGATAAAGATACTATCGTTTTGTTATTCTAATATTGCTTTGCATAAATCTTCTGCTGCAACAGTTGCATTGTATTTTTCTACTATTTTGCTTCCCTCTTTTGTTAGCTGGCTTTTTAATAAGTCATCTTTATATATTAATTGCATTTTTTCCGATAAGGCTTTTTCCCCTATGCTTGTAAAAATTGCCCCTGCTCCAAAAAGGCTTTTATTAATACTGCTATCCGCTGCAATTACTGGTACATAGTATTGAAAAGCTTGAAAAGCAGTGCAATCAGTTCTGTATTCAGAAAAATAAATAAGTGCAAATGCTGATTGCATAAGTGATTGTTTTTGCTCATTGGTATCTTTTACAAATATTATATCCTCCCTATACTTATAGTTTTTAAAATCTACCTTCATATGATTTTGAGAAATACCCTCTAACAACAATACCAATTTCATGGAAGTTTTTTGCCATTTTTTTAATTGAGAAAATGCTTTAAGAACTGCCATTATATGTACTGCAGTGGCGATGGATACTGGGTATAAAAAATAATCAACCCCATTTGTAAAACGGTCTTTAGTCTCTGCTAACAATGCGCCGTTTGCTTTAGGTAAAGAGCTTTCATCTAATCCATGGTAAATCGTTTTTATTTTATTGGCATCTACGTTGAAATTATTTACTAGGTTCTCTTTAATAAAACCTTCTGTTGCAAAAATAGCTTTTGCATTTTCCAATGCTGCTGCAAATAGCCCTTTATAAAACCGATTGCTTTTTTCTTTAAAATCTACCTTGCAAAAAAATAAAAATTGAGGTATCCTGCATTTTGCGCATTGCATTCCAGCATCATTAATAAATACATCGCTTTGCTCTTTTTTTAATATGGCCGGGAGTTTGAAAGTGTACCAGAAATAAAGAAGAAATTTTTTTTTGTGCTTAGGCGAAACAACTACTTGTTTACAATTATTCGAAAGGTCATTTATTCGTTTTTCTACAAAAAAAGTAAAGCTGTGCTGCTGGTATTTAACAGAAATTAATTTTAAAGATGCCAGCAATAAACTATCAGTATTGTTATCTCCAGAAATATGTGCCGCTATTTTCATAATACATTTTACTCGAGCTTTAGAAGTACCCTTATTATGAGCGGCGTAAAACCTTTAATTTAACAGTTTCAATTCTAGTATCACTCATGCTCAAAATATCAAATTCGTAGTTACCAATAATAATTTGTTGCTTTTCGGATGGTATATCTTCATTGTGCTGTACTATATACCCAGAGAGTGTTTCAGCGGATTCATCTTCCGGAAATTGCAATCCATATTTTTCAGATATTAAATCAAGTTCCATTCTACCGCTAAATAAATATTCGTTTACAGAAAGTTGTTTGTCTACAAATTCTTCTACATCATCGTGCTCGTCTTTTATATCGCCAAAAATTTCCTCTAATAAATCTTCCATGGTTACTATTCCTGCAGTTCCACCAAACTCATCTATAACCCAAGCAATACTTTTTCTTTCTTTGCCAAATTTTGACATTAGATCTGTAGCAGTCATTGTTTCGGGCACTGTAGGTATGGGCAAAATGATTTCCTGGATAGTTGCCGGGCTTTTAAACAAATCTAGTTGATGTATATATCCTGTAATATTATCAATGTTTTTATCAAATACAACCAATTTACTTAGCCTTGTTTCTACAAATAATTTCTTCACTTCGCTTATATTGCTTTCCTTGCTTATGCCCACAATTTCTTTACGGGGTACCAAACATTCCCTCAACCTAACTTCACTAAGCGACAATGCATTTTCAAACATTTCTTTATTCATATCAGATGAAGACTCCTCTTCATTGTGCATTTTATTTTGTTGCACATAATGCTCCAAATCTACTTTGCTAAAATTTTCTTTTCGTTCGCTAATTTTTACATTAAAAATATATTCCAGTATCCATTCTGCCGTATTTACAAATACAGATGATAAAGATGCAAAAATGGAATAAAAAAACTGAACAATGTATGTAATAAAACCATTGGATAAAATACTGTTGTTCCTTGCTCTAAACAATGCTTTACAAACAAACTCTACAAATAAAATGATAGCAGTAGATAGAATGGTTTCAAAAAAAAGTTTAATTAAATAAATGTACTTCGAAAAAGGTGCCGTTAGGCGTATTTCCAATCTATGCCACAAAGGATACAACAATTCGCCGATGAGTAATCCATAAATAACCAACACTATGTTTACTACTACCAGTATGGTTCCAATAAATCTTGCAGGGTTTTCTGCATATTTTCCCCATATTTTTCCTGCATAACTACCTTGCTTTTTATTTAACTCAATAGAAAGTTTATTGACCGAAATGAAAGCTATTTCAATTCCTGCAAAAAAGCCAATTAATATAAGCGAAACTAATATTGCTATTAGTGCTGTAATGGTAATATCCATAATATAAAATTAAGCAAATCCGTATGATTGTTATGCATTCAAAAAATCAGCAACAATTTTTTCTGCATTTTGGCATGCTGCCGACAAATCTGCATTTACAACTGTTTTATTAAAATGTTCTTTAAATGACAATTCGTAAGATGCTTTGTTTACCCTGGCGGCAAGTGACTCTTCTGTTTCTGTACCACGGCTTTGCAATCTCTTTTTCAACTCATCTACCGATGGGGGTTCTATAAATAAACTAAGCGTTCCTTCATTAAACTGTTGTTGTACATGTATTGCGCCTTTTACATCAATATCTAGTACAGGAACTTTTCCTGTACTCCATATGCGCTCTAGTTCACTTTTTAATGTACCATAGTATTTTCCTTCATATACCATTTCCCATTCTACAAATTCGTTGTGCTGTATTTTATACTTAAATTCATCGTTGGAGATAAAATAATAATCTATTCCATTCTTTTCCGCCCCCCTAGGTTGCCTCGTAGCAGCAGATACAGAAAAAGTAAGCACCGGAAATTTTTCCATTAAATATTTTGTAATAGATGTTTTTCCTGCTCCTGAAGGTGCTGTGATGATAAGGATTTTTTTTTTCATAATACTTAGTATTGAGTACTTAGTATTAAGTACTTAGTATTTAGACTACTCTTTAATACTTTTTAGTTCTGTTATAAATTTGGTATTGTTACTTTTTTTGTTCTGTTGCAAATTAGATATTATTACTTTTTAATTAACTACAAATATAACGAAGCCTAGTCTTAATACTCAATACTTATAACTCTATACTCTTGTGATATCCGCCCCTAGCGCCCTCAATCTGCCATCAATATTTTCATATCCTCTGTCTATTTGTTCAATATTTTGTATGGTACTTTTGCCATCGGCACTCAAAGCGGCTATCAGCAATGCTACACCTGCACGTATATCTGGACTTGTCATCGTAATGCCTCGTAATTGCTTTTCTCTTTCTAAACCTATTACTACAGCACGATGCGGATCACATAAAATAATTTGTGCCCCCATTTCTATTAATTTATCTGTAAAAAACAATCGGCTTTCAAACATTTTCTGATGAATGAGTACACTGCCATGTGCTTGTATAGCAGTAACCAAAACAATGCTCAACAAATCTGGTGTAAACCCTGGCCATGGATTATCATAAATGGTTAAAATTCCCCCGTCTAAAAATTTAGTGATTTCGTATTTGTCTTGTGCAGGTACATGAATATCATCTCCATTAATATTTATTTGAATGCCTAGTAGCCTAAATTTCTCTGGAATAATTCCCAATGATGCAACCCCCGCATTTTTAATGGTTATATCGCCATGTGTCATTGCTGCCAATCCTATAAAACTGCCTATTTCAATCATGTCTGGCAACATAGTGTGTGAAGTGCCATTTAATTTTTGCACACCAGTAATGCTAAGCATGTTGCTTCCAATACCCATAATATTAGCTCCCATGCTTACGAGCATTTTACACAACTGTTGTATGTAAGGTTCGCAAGCAGCATTGTATATGACGGTTGTGCCAGTTGCCAGTACAGCTGCCATTAAAATATTGGCAGTGCCTGTTACACTTGGTTCATCAAGCAGCATATAACATCCTTTCAATTCATCTGCCTTTAGTGCAAAAAAACCTGTATTACTGTTGTAAGAAAAACTGGCGCCCAATCTTTCAAACCCAATAATATGCGTATCCAATCTTCTGCGCCCAATTTTATCGCCACCAGGCTTAGGCAAATAAGCTTTTTTAAACCTTGCAAGCAAAGGGCCAGCAAGCATTACCGAGCCACGCAAGCGCCCACTTTTTTTAAAATAATCTTCGCTTTGTAAATATTCTACGTTTACATCATCTGCTTGAAATCGATAGCTATTTGCACCTGTTTTCTCCACTTTTACATTCATTTCTCTCAACAATTCTATGAGCAGGTTTACATCAATAATATCTGGTATATTATTTATTTCCATGGGTTCTGCCGTTAGCAAAACTGCACTCAAAATTTGCAAGGCTTCGTTCTTTGCGCCCTGCGGTGTTATTTCTCCATTTAATTTATTGCCGCCTATTACTTCAAATATTCCCATTACAAAAAATTATTTTGTCAAAAATAACCTTTATACCGATATATTAACCGCATTTATCCTTTGCCAATATAGTAGACCGCATTATTAGTTAGTTATAACCAAATTAAAAAAGTAATAAAAAACCCGGCAGAGGAACCTGCCGGGAATATTTTATAAAAATTAAATTAGTACCTTTTTTTAAAATTACGATTGTTGTTGTTATTGGTACGAGGGTCTCTTCCGGTTGTATCTCTGTTGCCTCCGCCTGTTTGTGGGTTGCTCCTATTGCCTGCATTACCAGCTTGTGGGTTATTCCTGTTGTTGGTATTGGTTCTATTATCTCTACCACCAAAGTTTTTACGATACTGGTTTCTACCTGCACCATACTCATCCCTTTCTACACGCTGCGCAGTATGCTTTACAAATGGGCGGCTGTTGAAGGCCAATTCGCCATCTGTCATATCGCTCAATTCGTTTTGTATATTGTCATCGTGCACCAACTCTTTGTGCCAATTGCTGTACGTAAGTTTCATGTAATAAGCAATGGCATTTGCAAACCCTTGTTTTTTCTCTGGGTTTTCCTCTTTCAACGCTTTGTCTATTACAATTTCTATATTCTTACCTAGGTGATTAAATTTTGGATATTTTTTAGGATAACCCAATATCTCTGGTTTTGCTTTTAGTGTTTCCCTTGTTGGAATTGGATATGGGCTTTCTACATCTAGTTTAAAATCGCTTATTAGAAACAAGTGATCCCACAGTTTATGGCGAAAATCTTCCACATTTTTTAAGTGTGGATTTAAAAATCCCATTAACTCTATAACAGCAAAAGCATTTTTTTGGCGTTCTTGTTTATCTTCCAGTGTAAGTAAATACTCCACCATTTTTTGAATATGCCTACCGTATTCTCTCATGGTGAGATGGTTACGAGTAGTATTATATTCCATGTTATCTACGTTCATCATATAGGCAAATATAAGCGTTTTGGGGTCATTTTCATAGAGTTTTTCTTCAAAAACCAATTTTAACGCATATTTGGAAACCGTATTACTTTTGAAAATAAATTTTGGATATCCAAATTTGTTACTCTACTTTTACACTAGACTAATAAAATGAACAAAAATCATTCAAATATTATCATGATGTGTTGTATGTGTTGCATGTGTATGCGACCTGCGAGGCTTTTGTATAATATTGAGTAGTTTCTAGAAATTATAAATATTCTTTCATAAAAGCCTTGCTACAAAATAGCGAGGCTTTTTTTTATTCCATCATTACATCTATCACTTAAAAATTAAAAAATGAGCAATCACAAATTTGAAACACTACAACTCCACGCAGGCCAAGAGGCTGACCCAACAACCAAATCGAGGGCTGTACCTATTTATCAAACCACTTCGTATGTATTTGATAATACAGAGCATGCAGCAAATTTATTTGGACTAAAAGAATTCGGTAATATTTATACCCGAATAATGAACCCAACAACCGATGTATTTGAAAAACGCATTGCCGCTTTAGAAGGCGGGGTGGCAGCTTTAGCAACCGCTAGTGGGCAAGCAGCGCAATTTTTAGCGTTAAGTAATATTTTACAACAGGGCGATAATTTTGTATCTACTTCTTTTTTGTATGGGGGCACATACAATCAATTTAAAGTACAATTTAAAAGATTGGGCATTGAGGCACGCTTCGCTGATGGCGATTCTCCGGAAGCATTTGAAAAATTGATAGATGAAAAAACAAAAGCCATTTATTTAGAAACCATTGGAAATCCAGAATTGAATATCCCCGATTTTGAAGCGATAGCAGCCGTAGCAAAAAAACATGATTTACCAGTAATAGTAGACAATACATTTGGTGCAGGCGGTTATTTGTTTAAACCGTTGCAACATGGTGCAAACGTAGTAGTAGAAAGCGCTACCAAATGGATTGGCGGACATGGTACCAGTGTAGGCGGTGTAATTGTAGATGGCGGAAATTACGATTGGGGCAATGGGAAATTTCCTCAATTTAGTGAGCCAAGTGAGGGATATCATGGATTAAAATTTGCCGAAGTTTTTGGTGTAAACAATCCATTGGGCTTGCCTAATATTGCATTTATTATTCGTGCAAGGGTAGAAGGTTTGAGAGATTATGGAGCTAGCCAAAGTCCATTCAACTCTTTCTTGCTATTACAAGGTTTAGAAACGCTATCTTTAAGGCTTGAGCGTGCAACGAGCAATGGACAAAAATTAGCTGAGTATTTATCCCAACATCCACAAGTAGAAAAAGTGAATTATTCAGGCCTGCCTTCGAGTAAATACTATGCATTGGCGCAAAAATATTTAACCAACGGTTCTGGCGGTATGCTCAGTTTCGAAATAAAAGGTGGCAAAGAACCCGGCACAAAATTTATTAATGCATTACAATTGGTAAGTCATGTAGCCAATGTGGGCGATTCTAAAACATTGGCCATTCACCCTGCTTCTACTACGCACAACCAATTAGATGATGAAGCACAATTACGCAGCGGTGTTACACCTGGTCTTATACGCATATCAACCGGCATAGAGCACATAGAAGACATTATAGCAGATTTTGAACAAGCCTTAAAAGCAAGCTTATAAATGGTACAATATTTTAAAAGTAATCATTCATTTCTGTTAGAGAATGGTAAGCAATTAGATGAATTAAAAATTGCCTACCATACTTATGGAACGTACGAAAAGGGTATATCGAAAGTAATTTGGGTATGCCACGCACTTACTGCCAATTCGGATGTGGCAGATTGGTGGAGCAATATTTTTGGTGCAAATAAAATATTGGATCCTGAAAAATATTTTATTATATGTGCCAATGTAATAGGATCGAGTTATGGAACAACTTCCCCCATTTCTACAAACCCTGCTACCAATGAAAAGTATGGAAAAGACTTTCCTTCTGTAACCATTAAGGATTTGGTAGCAGCAAATATTTTGCTAAAAAATTATTTAGAAATTGATGAAATATTTTTATTACTTGGTGGCTCCATGGGCGGACAGCAAGCAATGGAGTGGGCAATAAAAGAACCAACATGCATAAAAAATCTAGCATTGCTTGCTACAAATGCAAAACATTCTCCTTGGGGTATTGCCTTTAACGAAGCGCAGCGTATGGCAATAGAGTTAGGCGATAAAGGCATAGAAGCTGCTAGAGCCATTGCCATGTTAAGTTACAGAAACTATGAAATGTATGAGCGTACAACAAAGCCAACAGATTCATTAGATAATTACGGAGCTGCTTCTTATCAACGATACCAAGCACAAAAATTATCAAAACGTTTTGATGCACATTGTTACTATGTTTTAAGCAAAACAATGGACTCGCATGATGTAGGCAGGGGTAAGAAAAATACAATAGATGCACTCGCTACCATTACAGCCAACACATTGGTGGTAGGAATAGCAACGGATATTTTATTCCCTATAAAAGAGCAAATATTTTTACATGAAAATATAGATGACTCGGTATTGGAATTAATTGATTCGCCTTATGGGCACGATGGCTTTTTAACAGAAGGCGAAAAAATAAACAACCTTTTATTACATTTTATTAAAGAAAAATAATGCAAAAATTAACCATAGGTTTATTTGGTTTTGGGTGTGTGGGGCAGGGTTTATACTTTGCAATAAACAACAGTACAGGGTTTAAAACCTCCATAAAAAAAATAATAGTAAAAAATAAAAGCAAGGAAAGAACCATTGGCAAAGAAAACTTTTTTTACGATAAATGGGATGTTTTATTGGATGATAGCATTAATGTAATTGTAGAATTAATTGACGATACAGACGAAGCTTATGCAATTGTAACAGAAGCCATCAAAAGGGGAAAGCATGTAGTGACAGCCAATAAAAAAATGTTGGCATTGCATTTAAAAGAATTGCTTGCATTAAAAGACCAGTACAATGTGTCGTTATTATACGAAGCTGCTGCATGTGGTAGCATACCCATTATACGTACGCTCGAAGAATATTTTGACAACGAAGCTTTGGTAAAAATATCTGGTATTTTTAATGGTACAACCAATTACATTCTTACCAAAACGGTGAACGATGGCATTTCCTACGAGCAGGCTTTAAAAAATGCTCAAGCGAGCGGCTTTGCAGAATCGGATCCTACCAATGATGTAGAAGGTTTTGATGCGCTCTTCAAAACAATCATCATTGCCTTACATGGTTTTGGTGTTATTATAAAGCCAGATGATATATTACGATTTGGTATAAGAACACTTAAGCAACAGGATATTGATTATGCGAGCAGAAATGGGTACAAAATAAAATTAGTGCCTGCTGTAAGTAAATTGGATAATGGCAAAATAAATGCATTTGTTATGCCAAAACTAACAAGCGATAAAAGTCATTTGTATAAAGTAGAAAATGAATTTAATGGCGTAATTGTAGAAGGCTTATTTTCGGGCGAGCAATTTTTTCTGGGTAGGGGAGCCGGCAGTCATCCTACGGGTGCTGCAGTATTGTCGGATATATCTGCATTATCGTATGGGTATTCATATGAAAATAAAAAACTGATACAACAAGAAAAATTGGTTTTTACAAACGAGGTGAGTATAAAAATATTTGTGAGTAGTGATACTAAAAAATCATTAGATAAAATTCCACTTAATAATATTGAGGAAAGTTTTGAGACCAAGGATTATTTTTATAGAATAGGAGAAGTGAATGTGGGCGAATTGAAGAAAGTAATGGAAAAAGATATTAGGGAACTTGTTTTCTTAGCCGCCATAGATTAATTAAAAAGCCCTTTCGTTATGTAACGAAAGGGCTTTTTATATCTGTTCAAATATGTTTTAGTACTTAACTATTTTACTAGTCGTACCATCGGCTAACTTTAATATATACGTACCCTTTGGTATATTGTTAATGTCTATACTTTCTTGAAAATTATTAATTGTAAATTGTTTTATTTGCCTTCCTTGCATATCAAGTAATGTAGCTATAGAATGTAGTAAGGTACCACTACTCAAACTCATTGTGATGATATCTTTTGAAGGATTCGGATAAATTATAAGATTTTTATTTTTTGATAAGTTTAAAACTACGATTTGCGAGTAAGTAAACTTACCATCGTTGTCATTTTGTTTTAATCGATAATAAATTTTAGTTTCATTTAGTTTAGAGATACCTTCATCTTTAAAAGTATAATTGTTTTCTCCACTAGTATTGTTTGCTAAAACACTTCCTATTTTTTTAAATACGCTACCTTCAATACTTCTTTCTATTTCAAAAGAATGGGTATTAATTTCGCTTGTTGTTTTCCAGTAAAGTAGTGCGTCGTTTTTTTCTAGTCGAGCATTGAATTGAGATAATATTAAAGGCAATACAGTATTTTTATTTGCAGCATAAAAAGAAGAAAAACTGTTGATAGTTGCGGTAAGCACATAGTCACCGTTCCAAGTCTCGCCAGTGACTACAACTGGTGAAACAGCATTTTGCAATGCTGGCAAACAGCCTTCGTTGTTTTTAAAAAACCCTACATCGTTTATACTATTTATGCCTGATGGCTGACCCAAAGAGTTTGTAGCATTTTTCAATGCCTCATACTCTGTACCTTTTAAATACAATCTCACATTTACTGGGGTGCTTGGTTGTACTGTTGGTGTGATGGTAAGGTTTCTATCTAGGTATAATCTATGTGCAGTATCTTCTCTAACTGGTCCGCCGTTTATATACATAGAAGTATTTACAACGCCTAAGTTATTTCCATTGGCTTTTATTTCAGCAACGGCATCGCCAAGGTTATCTACAATTGGAACCCAAGCGTTGTTGTTTGTATTGTCGATTGTTATTGAAGGGAAAGTTGTGCAAGAGTTGATTACACCAGGAGCAACTGGAACTTGATATTTTACAAGGTCGTTACCATAGGAAGGATCTGCGCCATCTACGCCCGTGAAGTCTTTTTTCACTACGTAATTATTAGTTGTAGGATTCCACTCAAACAAAACGCCAAAACCATTTACCCCGCCTTGGCTCGTTAGTCCATAAAATTTACCATCGCTCAAAGTTAGGCTCCCCAAAGGAATACTGCCAGTTGAATCTTCTAATCTAATTTTTGTGGTATGTACATTTGTGTTTGGATCCCACTCAAAAATAGTTCCACGATAAGAAAGACTACCATAGGAAGTAGTGCCATAAAATTTTCCATTAAAAAGAGCAAGGCTTCCTGTTGGTCTGCTGCCTATAAAATCATTAAAATCAATTTTCTTAGTAAAAATATTTGTACTTGGGTCCCACTCAAAAATACAACCTCCATTACTACTACATGCAAGTTGTGTCATTCCGTAAAATTTACCATTTAATAATACAAGGTTTCCAAGAGGAGTGCTACCATAATATGAATCAAAATCAAACTTTTTTGTAACAATATTTGTATTTAAGTCCCATTCAAAAATAACCCCAAAGTCATTGTAACCACCTCTAGAAGTCATGCCATAAGCTTTATTTCCAATAAACGTTAAATCACCAACAGGAGCAATACCGTTATAGCCAGTAAAGCTAATTTGTGTTGAAACATTATTAGAATCCGGATTCCATCTAAAAATGGTACCAAAAAACCAATCTCCTCCATTTTTAGTCATTCCATAGTATCTGCCATTGTGTAAAACAAGACGAGAAAACGGGTTGCTACCATAAGGTAAAGACCCGTTGATATTTTTAAAATCTACTTTTTTAGTAAAGCCAGGATAATCTCTACTCCATTCAAAAATAATCCCTTCATCATTTATGCCCCCTTTTGATGTTACACCGTAAAATTTATTTTGATGTTGAACCAAAACACTTCTTGGTTTTTTACTGGACGACGCCCCATTGAAATCAATTTTTTTAGCAAATAAATTGTTAGAAGGATTCCACTCAAAAATAGTACCCTTGTAATTGGCTCCCGCATTGGATGTCATTCCATAGAACTTTCCGCTACTGTATGTCAAACTTCCGTAGGGTGCTACGCCAGAGCTATCATCTAAATTCTTTTTTACACTGTAATCATTTGTAGTTGGATTCCATTCAAAAAGAACCCCACCACCACCCGAGCCATTGCCTCCATCGTGCGTTAATCCATAAAAATTTCCATTGTAAAAACTTAAACTTCCCGTTGGCTCTCCCCCATTTGAGTTGTTAAAACTAATCTTCCTATTATAAATATTTGCTACTGGATCCCACTCAAAAATTACGCCTTTATTGTTGGCACCTCCAATCCTTGTCATACCATAAAATTTTCCATTAAAAAGACTTAAATTTCCAGATGAAATCCCTCCCCCGGCACTATCTAAATCAATTTTTTTCTGGTAAATATTTGTAGTTGGATCCCACTCAAAAATGACCCCAAAGTTATTTGCTCCTCCAAGTGTTGTTAAACCATAAAACTTGCTATTATAAAAAGTTAATGAATTACCATATGGGCGTGATCCATTTGTATTGTTAAGGTTTATTTTAGTAACATATGCGTTGGTAACTGGATCCCATTCAAAAATCACACCTGCTCCATTTGCGCCTCCCTCCCAAGTCATACCATAAAATTTACCATTGGAATAGTTTAAGTTTCCAAGTGGAAATGCTCCACTAAAAGAATAGCTAAAATTTATTTTATTTGTAAAGACATTGGTGGAAGGATTCCATTCAAAAATTACACCATTGTCATTTGTTCCTCCAGCTTGAGCCATACCATAAAATATTCCATTCTGTAATGTTAAACTACCATGTGGAAAACTTCCATTACTGCCTATAAAATCAATTTTTTTAGTATAAATATTTGCTACAGGATCCCATTCAAAAATAACACCTTGGTTTGCTTCACCACCTTGGCTTGTCATGCCATATAACTTTCCATTATATTCAGTTAATTCGGTTTCTTGCGGGTAAGCACCCGAATTTTGAATATTATTAAACTGATATCTACTTATAAAATTATCTCCTGATGCATTTGTACTAAAAATTACGCCATTATTATCTAATCCACCTGCCTGTGTCATACCCCACATCTGGTAAATACCTTGTGCATTTACCAATGAAGAGCAGGTAAGTAATAACAATAAAAGAATGTAAATTTTTTTCATAAAATAGTTTTGCTTTATAAAAGTATAATTTATTTTGGAACAAGCTGTTAAGGCTATCCTAATTCCGCCGCCCTTGCCTCCACCTCATATTTATTATTATGATACCCCATTCTCAAACTCTCCCATAAATATTTTATGATAAAAAGCAGGTACCCATGCTCCTCAAATTGTTTTACATGGCATAGTTCATGCTTTACCCAGCATTCATCTGCTAAAAAATCTTCTTTGCTACTTCCAAATAAATGGATGGTTTTGCCAAGTACCATTGCTACCGACTTGACCCGCAATTTTTTTGCTGCAATGGCTGCTAGCCATGAATTTTCTTTAATATTGTAAAGCGGTTTATTCATACCAAGCTGCTAAGATTTCATCTGCATGGTTTTTAGAATCAGGTTTGGCGATAATGTTTTTTATTTTACCTTTTGCATCTATTAAAAAAGTGGTTCGGTGTATGCCATCATAGGTTTTACCCATAAATTGTTTGGTGCCCCATACGCCATATTTTTCTGCAATGCTATGGTCTTCGTCGGCCACTAATGCAAAAGGCAATTCGTATTTATCTTCAAATTTTTTATGCTTTTTTACAGGATCCGGACTAATACCTATTATCTCAAAACCATCTTGCAAAAGGTTTGAATAATTGTCTCTCAGGTTACAAGCTTGTGTGGTACAGGTAGGCGTATCATCTTTAGGATAAAAATAAATGATCACATTCTTACCTGCAAAATCTTTCAACGAAATGGTTTCTCCATTTTGATCTAAGCCATAAAATGCTGGTGCTGCTTTACCTACTTTTAAATTGCCGAATGGTGGGATTGCTGTTTCTTTTTTCATGTTGTCTTTTTTTGCCGAGCTTTTTTGCCAAGAAGAAGGCAAGGCGCTTTTTATAAAAGTTTGTTTACTATTTTGACATCTTTTTTATTAGTAGATTTAAGTCGGTTAGTTTAAACCCTTCGGTTTTTATTGGCCACGAATAGCACGAATTGGCACGAATAAAAACCATTAGTGGAAACCTGCCTTTGCCGTCAGGCAGGTTCGTGTAATTAGTGGCTACCATTTTATCTTGTAAATCTATCTATTCTTTCGCCTTCAATTTATTGACCACGAATAAAACCATAAGTAATAATTCGTATAATTAGTGGCTACCATTTTATTTAGTAAATCTATACGTTCTTTCGGCTGTATTACCCACTTGGTCTGTGGCAGTAATTTTTAATTCATGCTCTCCTGGCTCGCAGCGCTCATCAAAATTATAAATAAAATTAATGCCTTTGTCGTTGCTAAAGCGCAACCATTTTCCATCTAACAACGCTGTAAAATTTACAATATCTTCTGTGTTATCTTTTATTCTAAATAGTATTCTTTTTAATCTTTCTGCATTTATCCCATCCCTAAATCCTATAGGCAAAATGCTGGGTGGCTCCCTATCTATCAATAATTGAAAATTGCCAAACTCCCTAAATGATGCTGTGTACCAGCCTTTGTAATAATTGGCTTTAGCAAAATCTTTTTTACTACCATAAAAGCGTTCCATTACTATTTTACCAGTATCTTCTATAGCAAAGTTTTCTCTTATACTTATTGGATACATGCAGTGCACAGGTATGGTAGCATTGTGTAACTGATAAATATTTTTGCCTTCGGCAGATGGTAATTCATTGTAAACAAAATGTACCGTATCGTATAAAGCATTTTCCGGTAAATAAAAATGCAGCTTGTTGTTTTCAAAAACATTTATATAATTGGGTACAAATTTTTGTGTAGCAATTATTTCTTTTCTTTCGGGAATATTTGTTGCAGCAACCAAATCAAAACTCAAAGTAGATTGATTATCGTTTGCATCAGCTACAATAATTTTAATTGTATGTATTTCACTATCCGATATGGAAATCACTCCTTTATTTTCATCTGTTTTGTAAATGTAATTTTCATACCCTGGTAATGGAGATAAATGTTGCAGCCATGGACCACCATTGCTTCTAAGCTTGAAATCTACATGTGCATTAAAATATCGAGTTTCTGCATAGCTTATACTGTCTATTTCAAATTGGCTTATTTGCCTTTCGTTGTCATATACCGCTGCTGCATATACACCATTGGGATTGCTGGATCCATTTGTTTTATCTTGCATGGTTAGTGCAAAACTAACTTTGTTAGAGGCAGCTAAAATTTTTCCTCCTACAACGGAATAAACGCCATTTACTTTTTTTAGTGAATATAATTTTGGCGATTGGTCGTATGTGCTCTTGGTTCTATCATACACAGCAAGTCTTATTATTTCTGGTGCTATATAATCGGGTATCGGCAATCCAAACATTAATCCGTTTAAGCACTTATCCGATTTAGTATCCCTAATTTCAAAATGGGTGTGTGGGCCTTGTGATCCTCCTGTATTGCCGCTTGCTGCTATATAATCGCCTTGCATTACTTTAAATAAATTTGCCGGTATATCTAAAAACACTCGCCACTGCTGCATCAGGTATTGTTGGTCAGTAATGTATTTTTCTAATGCAGGTTCAAATGCATTTAAGTGTGCATATACCGTTGTTAACCCATTGGGATGATTTATATAAATACACCTACCAAAACCATAAGGCTCTATTTTTACTTTTGCAATATATCCATCTGCTGCTGCGTACACAGGTAAATTCTCTCTTTGATCTGTTCTACAATCTAATCCCATGTGATAATGATTGGGACGCAACTCTCCAAAATTTGCCACAATACCTACTGCTGCACCTACTGGCCATTGAAAATAATTTTTGGGGTAATTTTTGGGAGTAAATATCTGGGCATTTAAACAAGGGGATGTTAAACACAAGAACAATATAAAAACAGACTTAAGAATATTCATACCTTTATTTATGTTGCAAAACTAATTTAATAAACCTTTAAAAAATGATAAAATGAGTGTAAATCTAAGCACATAGCTACTTTCTTATTGGTGCAGCGGCAGCACTAGCAGCCAATAAATACATGAACATGCCTTCAGATAAAAAAGAAAAGCTAGCTTAAACTTTAAAAGACAAAGCAAATAATTTAAAAAACGGAAGATTAGAATTTTGCTTAAAAAGACAAAGATTATTTTGAAGAATTAAAAACCAATGGTACAGATGCCTTAAATGATCATATGGTAAATACAGAAAAAATGATGGCGATTTGTATGATAAAAACCAGGTACTGGTGCTGCTTCGCAAAATAATTTATTCCGGCAAATGATATACCTCTTCATTTAAATGCACGCTTTATTGCTTCTAACAATTACCTGAAATAACAACCATACTTATCTAATGTAAAGTAAATAACAATCAACTATTGAGTTTAAATAGAGAGGGAGAATACAATTTGCGAATACTTTTCGCTACAATCTGCCAGTTCCCTCTCTTTTGAAAGCGGATTGTCCACAGTACTCTGCGAGGAGTGAGTTTTTTAGCAATCGTATTATCCTAAACCCAAATAACGGAAAGCCATTGCAAAGTTGTAAATTATTTTTTTATTCTATGGCAGAAAATTAGGAATCCTTTTTTGGCATCTAATAATTATAAAAAAGCAATGCCCTAATAGGACATTGCTGCAGATTATTTATAAAATTACTCTCCCTTATTATAGTATTAATTATTAAGGAAGCACACAACTGCAATAGCTGAATTTCATTCCCCAGTTTCCGGTCGGGTTTATTACTGTACCATTCCCCCATCCTGTTTGTTGGTCTATTATTTGACCAGACGCATTGTATTTAACTACAACAGCATGTGCGGCTATACAACCACATGTTCCTGCAGGTATGGCTGCAATGGGTACTTGATAAGTAAAAGTTGTCGTATTGTTCTGTACAGTTTTATACGGAAATTGTCCTGGTATTGGGTTGCCAGGGTTGTTTACAGGTATAAGGGCACAATCGCCTACATACAAATGCGTTTGTGTTAAAACATACCCATTAGCAGTGGTATAAGTAACGTAAATAAAACTAGCATCATTTGTTACAGTTACTGTACCAGCATTGATTGTTTGCCCTGCAATTAAATCAACTGTAGTTGAGGGGCAATTTTCTCCACCAGCATCTCTACCATATACATTTCCAGTATTGGTATTTGTTACATTGCTCAATGCACCAGGTTCGTTTTCGGGACTGGGTATTTGGCTTTTTTTACAAGAAAAGAATGCAATTGAAAAGGAAAGAAAAATTAGAGCTTGTGAAAATTTTTTCATTCTGAAGGATTTAGATTTTAAAATTGGTCATTATTTAGAAGATTGTGCATCTTGATAAAAATAACATATCATTAACCACACTCAAAAATGTAATATTTATTGTGTGCAATAAATACCACTTATTAAAATACAATAACTTTAATTTTTATAATTACGTGATTGATAACAATTTAAAAATGCTAATAGAATAAATTCTACAATTTTTCCAAACGAATTCGAAAAAATAAGTTACTTACTCAAATGCATACTTCGCTCTTTATACAATTGTCTAAAATAAGGATCCCTTAAATCTTTAATAAAACGAATAGCTTCGCCGGTACTTTTCATCTCTGGGCCAAGCTCCTTGTTTACGCCTGGAAATTTATTGAAAGAAAAAACAGGTTCTTTTATAGCAAAACCTTTTAGGTTTTTCTCAAAAGTAAAATCCTTGAGTTTTGCTACGCCCAACATTACTTTTGTAGCAATATTTAGGTACGGTATATTATAAGCTTTGGCAATAAAAGGCGTCGTACGACTAGCACGAGGATTGGCTTCTATTACATACACATTACCATCCTTAATAGCAAACTGGATATTTATCAGCCCTTTGATATTTAATGTACGTGCAATTTTTTCAGCATACTCTTCCATAGCTTCTACTACCAATGGTGTGAGGTTAAATTGTGGCAATACGGCATTGCTATCTCCACTATGTATCCCTGCTGGCTCTATATGCTCCATCAATCCCATTACATGAAAATCTTCTCCATCAAATATCGCATCTATCTCTGCCTCTTGGCATCGGTCTAAGAAATGATCTATTAAAATTTTATTACCAGGCAAATGTTTTAATAAACTTAATACGCCTTTTTCCAGTTCGTCGTCGTTCAACACAATTCGCATACGTTGCCCCCCTAGTACATAGCTTGGGCGAAGAAGAACTGGGTAACCAACTTGCTTTGCAACTTCTATGGCTTCATCTGTATCGTACGCTGTTCCATAGTTTGGATAAGGAATTCCTAACTCTTTTAAAATATCGCTAAAGCGGCCACGATCTTCGGCAATATCCATACTATCGAAAGAAGTACCAATAATTTTAACACCTTTTTCTGTCAATTTTTTTGCCAGCTTTAAAGCCGTTTGTCCACCAAGTTGTACTATAACCCCTTCTGGTTTTTCATGCTCAATTATTTCCCAAATATGCTCCCAAAACACGGGTTCAAAATACAATTTATCTGCCATGTCAAAATCGGTAGAGACTGTTTCAGGATTACAATTTACCATAATAGCCTCAAAGCCGGCTTCTTTTATGGCAAGTAAACCATGCACACAACAGTAATCAAATTCAATGCCCTGACCAATACGATTTGGGCCACTGCCCAAAACAATTATTTTCTTTTTATCAGAAATCTTAGATTCATTGGAAATTAACCCTCCCCCTGCGGGAGAGTGAGAGGAGGCTTCAAATGTGGAATAAAAGTACGGTGTCTTTGCCTCAAATTCTGCACTACAAGTATCTACCATTTTAAACACCCTTGATATACCCAAAGATTTTCTACGCTCATATAAATCATCTGCATTGCCATCTTGCATAATGCGTACCATTTGTTCATCTGAAAATCCAAGTGTTTTTGCTTCTTTCAATAATGACTCCGGCAATGATTCGAAATTGTATTTGGCAATCTCTTTTTCGCATTCACATATTTTTTGAATTTGATATATAAACCAACGGTCTATTTTTGTGCTTTCGCATATACGCTTTACACTCACTCCTGCCATCAGGGCATCTTTTATACGAAAAACCCTATCCCATTTTGGTATTTTTATATACTCTATTAATTCTTCGCTGTGCATTACACTTTTTCCATAATAACCTAAACCAACCGCTTCGTTTTCTAAACTCACACAAGCTTTTTGAATGGCTTCTGCAAAGCTTCTGCCTATGGCCATTACCTCTCCTACACTTTTCATTTGAAATCCGAGTGTATCATTGGCTCCTTTAAATTTATCAAAGTTCCAGCGAGGTATTTTTACAATTACATAATCTAAAGCAGGTTCAAAATAAGCCGAAGTAGATTGCGTAATCTGATTTTTTAATTCATCTAAATTATAGCCAATAGCTAATTTAGCTGCAATTTTTGCAATCGGATAGCCAGTGGCTTTACTGGCAAGGGCCGAGCTACGGCTCACACGAGGATTTATTTCTACTACGATTATTTCTTCTGTATGCGGATTAAGCGCAAATTGCACATTACAACCACCAGCAAAATTTCCAAGATTTCGCATCATAGAAATAGCAGTGTTGCGCATCAATTGATATGCAGTGTCGCTTAATGTCATAGCAGGCGCTACCGTTATGCTATCTCCCGTGTGCACCCCCATCGGGTCAAAATTTTCTACTGTACAAATAATAGCAACGTTATCTGCATTATCCCTCAACAATTCTAATTCAAATTCTTTCCAGCCAACAATGGCTTTTTCTACCAATACTTCATGTATTGGGCTTGCGGTAAGCGCATTGTTTAACGCTTCGTCCAAGTCTTCTTTTTTAAATACAATGCTACCCCCGCTGCCGCCAAGGGTAAACGATGGGCGTAGCACCAGTGGGAATCCTATTTCTTGTGCAAATTCTTTTCCTTCTAAAAAGGAATTGGCAATATGTGCTTGGCAAACTGGTATGCCCATTTCAATCATCCATAATCTAAATTTTTCCCTGTCCTCTGCTTTGTCTATCGCCTTAATATCAACTCCAATTAATGTTACATTATACTTTTCCCAAACTCCCAACTCATCTGCTTCTTTGCAAAGGTTCAGCGCAGTTTGTCCACCCATGGTTGGCAGCACAGCATCTATTTGATTCTCTTCTAAAATTTGTTCAATACTTTCTACTGTAAGTGGGAGTAAATAAACCCTATCCGCCATCATGGGGTCTGTCATTATCGTTGCAGGGTTGCTATTGATTAAAATAACCCTTACCCCTTCTTCACGAAGACTGCGGGCAGCTTGTGTGCCACTGTAATCAAATTCGCAGGCCTGCCCTATAACAATGGGGCCGCTTCCAATAATTAAAACAGATTGTATTGATTGATTCTTTGGCATGGAGAAATTGCCTTTTGTGTGGCGTGCAAAAATAATGGGAAACTAGGAAAATAAAAAGAGGAATAATAGAATACCTCCACTAAAATGAAAATTAGTTTTTACTACTACTATTAAAAAAGGAGGATTCTTTCGAATCCTCCTTTTTTAAATTATATCAAATGGTATTATTTATTGGAGCCCATTTTAGCTTCTATGCTTAAAGTTGCATGAGGTACGGCACGTAATCTTGCTTTATCTATTAATTTTCCTGTAACCCTGCATACACCATAGGTTTTATTTTCAATACGCATCAATGCTTTTTCCAGATGGTCAACAAAAGTTATTTGACGGCTCGCCATTTGACTCAATTGCTCTCGCTCCATACTTAAACTGCCGTCTTCCATTGTCATATAGCGACCATCTCCTTCATCGCCACCCATGTCATCTTTGCGGGTAAGTAGCCCTTGCAAATAAGCCAATTCTTTTTTTGCAGAACCTAACTTGCGTTGAATTAATTCCTTAAACTCCGCCAAATCTGCATCGCTGTACATCACAATCTCTGCTCCACGATCTACTACTGCTTTATCTAATACCGATTTGGTAAAATCTGGTTCGTATTTTCGAGATGTTTTGGTATTAATTTTAGGCAACACCAAGGGCTTTTTTACTTCTGGTTTTGCTGGTGCAGTTTTTGGTATAACTTTCTCAGTAACTTTTGGTATCACAACTTCCTTTACAACGGATTTTGCCGGTAGCGTTTTAGCCGTTGGCTTTTTTATTTCTATTTTTTTTGTCAATGGTTTTGTTTGAGTTTTTGTAGCTACAACTTTTTTTGCTACAGGTTTTACAACTGCATTTTTTACTTCCTTTACAGCTGGTTTTACAATTTTTTTAGGTGCTGGTTTTGCAACGGGCTTTATTGCAATCTTTTTAGCCGGTGCTACTTTTTTAGCCACTGGTGCTACTTTCTTAGCCGGTACTACTTTCTTAGCCACTGGTACAATTTTTTTAGCCGGTGCTGCAACTTTTTTTGCTGCCACTACTTTTTTGGCTGAAGCCACAACTTTTTTAGCTGGTGCCGCTACTTTTTTAGGAGCTGGCTTTTTTGCTGCTGCTTTTGCAGCTGGTTTTTTAGTGGCCATAACGATGCTTTATTTTTTTAAAACACTTACTGTTAATGTAGATTCGTTAACCTCAACTTCTAGTCCATCAATAATTTGTGGGACAAAATCAAGCGAATCTGCTAATATTTCGGCGCAAATATATGCTTTATTTTCCATTAATGATGACTTTAATGCAGCATTTTCAGCTATTTGTACCAAAATACGGTCCGTTAATTCAAATCCACTGTCTTTTCTTATATTCTGCAGCTTATTCACAAACTCACGGGCATTCCCCTCCTTTTGCAACGCTTCGGTTATAGTTATATCCAATGCTACTGTTAATGATCCTTTTGATGCAATTTCATAACCTGGTATTTCATCTGTTATTATTTCTATATCATCCAAATTAAGTGTAATCTGCTCGTCATCTTTCGCTAAAGAGTTATCAATTAACACAAAATCACCTTCCTGCACTTTAGCAATTTCAGCATCGCCAAACTTTTCTATTTCTGCAGCTGCCCATTTCATTTTCGCTCCAAGGCGTTTTCCCAAAGTTTTAAAATTAGCTTTTGCCTTTTTGCGAATAAAATCATTATCGGCAGCTAATATTTCTACCTCTTTTATATTTGTTTCTGTTTTAATTATATCTTCAATCAGCTCAATATTGGCAATCATTTCTGCATCCTGCGCAGGAATAAATATTTTTTTCAGTGGTTGACGCACTTTTATGTTTACTTTCTTACGTAATGATAAAACCAACGAAGACGTATCTTGTGCCAATTGCATTCTTTTTTCTAGAGAACTGTTTATGATACTCGCATCAGAAACTGGATACAAACTATGGTGAACAGACGTTTCTCGCATTCTGCCAGTAATGTTATTTAAATTATTATACAACCAATCAGCAAAGAATGGAGCAATGGGTGCTATTAATCTACTGATGGTTTCCAAACATTCATACAAAGTTTGATATGCTGCTATTTTATCATGCTCATATTCGCCTTTCCAAAAACGGCGGCGACACAAACGTACATACCAATTACTCAATAGTGTATCTACAAATTCTTCTATAGCCCTTCCTGCTTGCGTAGGTTCGTAAGTATCAAAACTTTCCGTAACCTTTTTCATCAATGAGTTTAAGGATGACAATATCCATTGATCTATTTCTGGTCGCTCTTTTACAGGAATGTATTTTTCTTTAAAAGCAAAACCATCTACATTGGCATACAAAGCAAAAAACTGATAGGTATTATACAGCGTACCAAAAAATTTACGCTGTATTTCTTGAATCCCCGCTTCATCAAATTTTAAACTATCCCATGGGCTAGCATTTGTAATTAAATACCAACGTGTGGCATCTGCTCCATATGAATTGATGGTTACAAATGGATCTACCACATTGCCCAAACGTTTACTCATTTTATTGCCATTCTTATCCAACACCAAACCATTGCTCACCACTGTTTTGTAGGCAACAGCATCAAACAACAAAGTGCCCAATGCGTGTAAGGTATAAAACCAACCCCTTGTTTGATCCACACCTTCGGCAATAAAATCTGCAGGGAAAGCTGATGCGCCATCCCTACTTTCTCCGTAGGGTAAGGGGTTGTACAATTCAGAACTTTTATCTTTTGCATGGTATTTCCAAAAGTTCTCTGTGCTCAATTCACCATATTCATTGCTACTTGCATCTGGCAAACCCCATTGTGCATAAGGCATTGCACCACTGTCAAACCATACATCAATAAGGTCTGGCACACGTTTCATTGGCTTACCAGTGGCACTTACCAATACAATATCATCTACATATGGTTTGTGCAAATCCAATATTCCTTCGTGCAAATAATGCTTGTTGGTTTCCCCACCAAGTACTTCAGCGGCTTTCTTTATTTCAGCATTTAATTCAGCAATGGTTCCTATACATATTTCTTCTTCCCCATCTTCTCCATTGGATCCTGCGGATGTTTTCCATATTGGCAAGGGTGTACCCCAAAAACGAGAGCGGCTCAAATTCCAATCCACCATGTTTTCTAACCAGTTACCAAAACGCCCAGTACCCGTGCTGGCTGGTTTCCAATTAATACTTTTATTAAGCTCTACCATTCTATCTTTTGCGGCAGTAGTTTTTATAAACCATGCATCTAAGGGATAATAAATAATGGGCTTATCTGTACGCCAGCAATGCGGATAGCTGTGTTCGTATTTTTCTACTTTAAATGCACGGTTCTCGTATTTCAGTTTTACTGAAATATCTACGTTTACATCTACATAATCCTTTTCATCTTTGTAATTTTTTACATAGCGGCCGCTAAATTCGCCTACCCCTTCTACAAATTTTCCTTGTCTATCTACTAGTGTTAAAATGCCCAAATTATTTTTCTTGCCAATACGATAATCGTCTGCTCCGAAAGCTGGGGCTGTATGTACAATGCCGGTTCCATCTTCGGTAGTTACAAAATCGCCCACAAGAACACGGAATGGTTTTGCTCCTGGCGTTATTTCTTCTATTTTTTCTAAAGTATTTGCTTCTGATGGAAGAAGTTGTTCATATACTAAGCCATCGAGTTCGCTTCCTTTAAATTCTGCAATTATCTTCCATGGTATATTTTTATCTGCTGCTTTGTAAGCTGCAAAATCCCCGTCTTTTCCTTCTTCTTTTAAGTATTTTCCCACAAGGTTTTTTGCAAGAATAATATTGTTTGGCAAATAGGTGTATGGGTTAAATGTTTGTACCAACACATAATCAATATTAGGTCCAACTGTTAATCCAAGGTTGGATGGTAATGTCCACGGAGTAGTTGTCCATGCCATAAGAAAAGCCTCCCTGCCCTCTACAGGAGGGTTCTGACTTTCTGCAATTGCAGAAAATATTTTTGCAATTGCAGGGTGGTCGCTAGCCCCTCCTGTGGAGGGGTTGGGTAGGCGGAACATCACCGTAGCACTCGTATCCTTTACATCTTTATAAGTACCCGGTTGGTTAAGCTCGTGCGAAGACAAACCTGTCCCCGCCGCAGGTGAGTAAGGCTGTATACTTACACTCTCATACAAGTAATCTTTTTTATACAACTGGCTCAAGCACCACCACAATGTTTCTATATAATTGTTTTCAAAAGTTACGTATGGATTATCAAGGTCCACCCAATAGCCCATTTTTTGGGTAATATCGTCCCACTTATCTTTAAACTGCATTACCACTTCTCGGCATTTCTTGTTGTAGTCTTCTACGCTTATTTTTTTGCCGATATCTTCTTTGGTTATGCCAAGCATTTTTTCTACTCCAAGTTCTATTGGTAAGCCATGTGTATCCCAACCTCCTTTACGTTTTACCTGAAAACCTTGCATTGTTTTATAGCGGCACACCAAATCTTTTAGGGTTCGGCTAATTACATGGTGTATACCGGGCAAACCATTGGCACTAGGTGGCCCTTCGTAAAACACAAAAGGAGTTTTGCCTTCTCGCAATTCGATGCTTTTTTTAAAAGCGTCGGTATTTGCCCATTTTTGCAATATCTCTTCGCTTATGTTTGGAAGGTTAAGCTGCCCGTATGTTTGGTATCCCGCACTCATCTAATTTTCGTTTATTTTAAGGCTGCAAAGGTACATTATTAGCCAATTAGGTAGGTTGATATTTTAGAAGGATTATTGTAGACAAAACCAACTCCAATATTAAAATAACAAACTTATTAACAAAAATAGCGCTTGGCATAATATTGGAGAATTATACTCAAATATTCTGATTGATTGAAATATTGATAAAAAGCTGGTTTTAGGGTTTTATTAGAAAAACGGGGGTAATCATGCTCCCGTTTATTTTTTAAAGTATTATGGAATAAATGTAATCATACATCTTACTGATACATTTATTTTATATGAACAAAATGCTCTGCTTGGCTGTTTTATTAACGGCCTGTTATTCTAAAGAAAAAAAGGCAACGACTCCCTTAATTATTGCTCCCATAACTGCAAATGCCTCTCTCAAAAACATTAATTACGATTCCTGCAAAAAAGCCATTGCTATCATAAAGAAGCAAAGTAAACTAAACTGGGCTAAAAGCACCAAGCTTGAAAAAGGAAAATGTTTTGCCAATGCTGTAACTAATACGATTGCACCTGCATGGTTGGGTACTAAATGGGATTTTAACGGAATAACTGAAGTACCCCAACAAGGTAAAATTGCATGCGGTTATTTTGTAACTACTGTTTTAAGGGATGCAGGATTTCCTATTGCCAGAGCGAAATTGGCTCAATGTGCTTCCGAAGAAATGGTTACAACATTGGTACAAAATAAACACATAAACAGATTTAGCAATATTTCTATGACTAACTTTATGAATCATTTAAAACTAAATGGATTTGGGTTGTATATTATTGGACTAGACAACCATACTGGTTTCATTTTTAATGATGGTATAGATATTTGGTTCATACATGCCTCTTTTGTAGGTACGGGAGATGTGCAAAAGGAAAAAGCAGCCTATAGTTCTATTTTGAAAAACAGTAAATATAAAATTATAGGTAAGATAAGCGAAGATGAAAAAGCCTTGGAAAAATGGGTAGCATACAGTTAGTTTGAATTTTGTATACAACACATAATGTTTAATCCAAATGAATAAATAACCTCTTGTTTGGTATATGATGCTTAGTTATAATAGGGATTTATCATCCAATAAACTACTACACCGCTTACAGCTACAAAAAACCAAATTGGCCAGGTAATGCGTACCAATTTTTTGTGCTTTTCATACTCACCCGTTAGTGCACGATAAGCAGTAAATAATATAAAAGGAAGTATGATTGCTGCCAAAGGAATATGGGTCAACAAAAGTGCATAATAAAATATTCTTACTCCGCCAGCCTGCATTTTTTCGTTGAGGCTTAGTATACCGTCGTGATCTAGATCACCATACTTTGTATCGCCTGCCAGTAAATGATGACAAATATAACTTACCAAAAAAAGGATTGATAATGTTATTGCTGTGAGCATTATTTTTTTATGCAACAAATAATTTTTGCTTTTAATAGTAACCAAGCCAGCAACCAATAGCAAGGCTACCAATGAATTTACAATGGCATTAAAAGTGGCAAACACATGTACATTAAATGACAGATTAAGATCGAGTTTTATTTTGCTAAGCAGTGCTACAGCAAGGAATACAACAATAGAGACTGTCCATATAAAAATTTTGGCTTTGCCATCATTTTTTTGTAAAGTTGGTTCTAACATTAGGAGATTTTTGGTTTTCTATTTTTATTGAGTATGCCCATTGCTAACATCAAAATACCAATGGCTACAAAAATTACTGGAAGTATAGGGATGAAATCTCTAAAAATAGAGGGTGCTTTTTTATTTCTTTCTATCAATACTGTTGGAATATCTTTTGCAAGTTGGGCAAGCTTTACCGTATCAAAACCATTGTACCAGCCTCTTACAATTCTGTTTGTATCCAACAGGAAAAAATTTTCAGTATGAGGAAAGGCTGTGTCTGCTCCAACATCGGCAACATTTGCTTTCATTTCTTGCAAAGCGAAGTCATAAATTTCTTTTTTATTACCCGTTACAAACCACCAGCTATCGTGGTTGGCTTTGTATTTATCTGCAAAGGCCCTCAGCCTAGGTACGCTGTCCCTTTCTGGATCGATACTAATAGATAAAAATTGAACTATGGTATCGTTTTTTTTATAGGAATCTTGCAAGCGTTTCATATTACGAGCAAGCCCAGGGCAAATACTGGGGCAGCTGGTAAAGAAAAAATCAACAACAATTACTTTTCCTTTTAAATCATTTAAGGATACTTTTTTACCAAGCTGGTTGGTAAAATTTATATTTTTTACCTGATGCCAAATGGTATCATCCACCTTTTTCCCTCTTTTTTCTATTGTTTCTACACTGTCGTAAAAATATTTACGAGGCATATGTACAGCATCTTTGCTAAAATATTTTACCATCCAATATCCTGTCATAGGCAACAAAATGGCAAGTAATAAGGCTAGAAAAGATTTTTTATTCACGTTTGGTTTTTAGATGGAATCTTATAAATTTCTTTTTAGAAGAAACGCAAAGATAGACCATATGGGATTTTTTTTTTGCAAAAAATCAAATAAAAAGCCATCATTTTTAGATGATGGCTTATAAAATAATTTTACAAATTTTTACGGCTTTGTATTCTCCTTTACTGGAGGAGCAGTTTTTTTCACGTTTTCTATACTTGGTCTGCTACCAGCATTTGTGTTGCGCATTTCTTTCCAGCTATTTCCATCCCACAAAAATGCGATGATGAACCATACAAAAAGTACCAATGGCACAGTAATGGTCATTATTAAATTTCTAACTTCATCGCCTAAATGCATAAAAACAGAAACAATATAGTATGCTTTTAACAAGGTAAGAACTCCTATAACAATCTTTGTAGACAGGACAACTCCCCCAGATATGCTTTCTCCTTTAAAATATAAAAATAAACCAAGGGCAAGTTCTATTATTGTAAGTAAAGAGAGCACCCAGAATATTTTCCATATTCTTCCTGTTCCTTCGGAGTGTCCGTGTGCCTGTCCAGCTTCTGCTGCTATTGTATGTTCGCTCATAAATTAGATAATAGATGTTGAATAGTAGTATCAAGACTAAAACCCAACTATTTAAAAAATATTTTCAATTTGTAAAAGTTAAAAGTACCAGTCTCCATACTAAGTACTCAATACTTAATACTATACCAGATAAAAACACAAGAATACAAATACCCAAACCAAATCCACAAAATGCCAATATAAACCAGCCTTCTCTATCATTTCGTAATGTCCTCTTTGGTCAAAATGCCCCAACTTGGTTTTAAAATACATAATGATATTTATCACTACTCCACTAAGTACGTGAAAACCATGGAAGCCTGTTATTCCAAAAAAGTAACTACCAAAAGCAGGACGGCCTACATTGTTTACGTGTAAATCCGAAGTGCTAATCATTTTTGCCAAAGCATCGTTGGTCATTGTTGCAGTATTATGTGCTGTATGTGCCGCCTCTGTACCTCCCTGATGCAATGTATTGGCAATACTTACCAATTGGTCGTGTGGTGTTTTTTGTAGTGCCGCTAGCATGGCATCGTGTGTTGCTGGCAATCCCCAAGGGTTTGAACTGGCTGTAGTTGGCATTACAGAAAGTGTTCCGTCATTCAATAAAGCTACATGCTCTCCTGTAAGTAAATGCGTCCACTCCCAAGCTTGACAACTTAAAAAAGCTGCACCACCAATGATGGTTAATATCATATATTTCTCTACTCCCTTTCTGTTCATATTATGCCCTTCGTGCACCGCAAGTACCATGGTTACAGAGCTAAAAATTAGAATAAAAGTCATTAAACTTACAAATGCCAAAGGTAGATTTGCACCATGCCCTGCAAAAGGGAATGCATTAAAAACCTTATTCGGATCTGCCCAATCATTTACACTAAACCTTATGGTGCCATAACTTATAAGGAATGCACCAAAAGTAAATGCATCACTCATTAAGAAGTACCACATCATCACTTTACCATAACTAGCATTAAAAGGGCTTCTGCCGCCGCTCCATGATTTTGTGTTTGTTTGTATTGCTGCTGTAGCCATAACATTCTATTTCCGTATAATAAATTTAATATATTCTTTTTATCAATCTAAACATTGAGGTACTTCGTATCTAAACCAGATAATTGTAATTATCTCTCAATGTAAAAGAAGAACCCCCAATAATACCCTATTCAAACTTTGGGGTAGCGTAAATTATATTGCGCTACCTCATTTATTAAACTTTACATTCTTCCCTAAAAACAACCTACACTCTACTTAATCTACTTAATCATCAACAAAAAAACCAGTAGATATATCCAAAGAATATCTACAAAATGCCAGTATGTATTCATTAGCTCTACAGGTACAATGCTGTAACTTCTTTTCTTTGTACTAAAAGCCATCAAACTCATTACCAACAAGGTTATTACGCCACCTATAACATGCAAACCGTGTAATCCAACAATTATATACAAAAAAGAATAAGATACATTTCCTTGTAATGTAATCCCTTTTTGCCACAACTGCTGAAAGCCTACTACTTGTAAGGTAATAAAAATTACTCCCAAAATCAATGTGCCAAGCATCATTAATCTATAACGACTCATGGCCCTTTCTTTAAAGGAACGCACTGCCATCATTATTGTAAAACTACTCAATACAATTGCTACCGTACTGTACCAAAAAGCTACAGGCAAATCAAATGTTTGCCAATTTGCTTGATTTCGTTTTACAATGTAAGCACTCGTGAGCCCTGCAAACATCATCAAAATACTAGCTATAGCTACCCATAAAGTAAATTTATGGGGATGTAATTTTTGTTTCTTTTCCATTGCCACGTTAGTATTGAATACTAAGTATTGAGTATTTATATTGCTCATCACCAATTCAAACTTTTTTTTCTATACTATTATTAAAAATTTTTCTTTTTCTTTTAGCAAGCTATTTCTTCTAAAAAATGAGCAATAAGCTTCGCTTTCTCACCAAAATTTATTACTGAATAAACGCTTAGTGAGTGTTTCAAATGATAATCACGACTGCACTTTATCTGCCCATAAAGCTAAGAACACAATCATCAAATAAAAATAAGAACTAAACATTACCTTTCTTGCTGCTGGTTTATCCATTTTTATATACAACAAAACACTTGTATAAACCATCCACAAATTACACGCTAACACAATCCACATACTCGTTTGCCCACACAAATGATAAAAATAGGGTAGTACACCCACTGGTATCATCATAGCACTGTACATAATCGTTTGAAGTGCTGTAAACTTCGTGGGACCTTTGTCACCAGGTAATAATTTAAAGCCAGCTTTGGTATAGTCTTCGTGTGCCAGCCATGCAATAGCCCAAAAATGGGGAAACTGCCAAAGAAATTGAATACCAAATAATACCCAACCTCCCACACTAAAATTATCTGTAGCTGCTACCCACCCAATTAAACAGGGCAGCGCACCAGGTATAGCTCCCATTAATACGGCTATAGAGTTTACTTTTTTTAATGGCGTATAAATGAAACCATAAATGAATAAACTTGCCAATCCAACCAAAGCACTACTAAGGTTAAAAAAATACCACATCATTCCCACGCCCAAAGCCCCAGTTACAAATGCAAAAACATACGCTTCTGCTACACTCATTCTACCACTTGCTATTGGTCTTGTTGCAGTACGTTTCATTAGGGCATCGGTATCTTTTTCCAAAGCTTGATTAATAGTATTTGCCGAACCTGTAATAAACAAGCCTGCTACAAAAAGTAAAAGAACTGATAACAAAGTATGCCTGGTATAAAACTGTTCATACGGTGCTATTAAAAAGCTTACTACAGTACTAAAAACAACCATAAAGCTCAACGTAAACTTCATGAGCTGAAAATAATCCTTTACTTTATTTGCTAAGGCAAAAGAGGTAGAATCAGCTATCGTTTTATTTTCTTCCATGATATTTTAAAATCCCAAACCTGTGTATTTCTTCATTTGCATATCGCTACAGCTTATTATTTGCAAATTGCCAACTGTTGCCCTTTGCTCACTGCCAACTGCCCTTTGCCCACTATCAACTAATGCTTTGCCTCTTCATCCCCTACAGGCACATCTTGTGCTATAAAGTCTTGGCCATTTTTACCCTCTTTTGCATAATCATATGGCCAACGGTGTACTTCAGGAATCTCACCAACCCAGTTTCCATGACCCGGACGAATAGGTGTAGTCCACTCCAAAGTAGTTGCATCCCATGGATTCATTGTTGTTACTTTTCTACCTTTCCAAATACTATAAAAGAAATTTATTACAAATAGCAATTGTGCAGCAAAAACTATAATAGAAACAAAACTAATAAACTCATTTAGGCCACCAAACATTTTAAATGATTCCCAATTTTGAAAATCATAATAACGACGAGGCATACCAGCAAGTCCTTCATAATGCATTGGCCAAAAAATTAGGTACGCTCCTACGATGGTAATCCAGAAATGAATGTAAGCAAGTGTGTTATTCAAAAACCTACCAAACATTTTAGGAAACCAATGATAAACCCCTGCAAACATTCCAAAGAATGAAGCAACGCCCATTACGATGTGAAAATGCGCAATTACAAAATAGGTATCATGTAAGTGAATATCCAATGCAGAGTTACCTAAGAAAATACCTGTAAGACCACCACTTATAAATAGACTTACAAAACCAATTGCAAATAACATGGCGGGTGTGAATCGAATATTACCTCTCCACAAAGTAGTAAGCCAGTTAAATACTTTAATGGCCGAAGGCACTGCTATAAGCAACGTGAGGAGTACAAAGAATGCGCCAAGGAAAGGATTTAATCCTGTTACAAACATATGATGCGCCCAAACCAAGAATGCCAATATAGTTATGGCGAACATGGAACCAACCATAGCCATATAACCAAATATTGGTTTACGACTGTTCACAGATAATATTTCTGATGACATTCCCATGGCAGGCAATAAAATAATGTAAACCTCTGGGTGGCCTAAAAACCAAAACAAATGTTGAAATAAGATGGCACTACCGCCTTCATTGGGCAAAACTTTACCAGCTACAACGATATCACTTAAGAAAAAACTTGTTCCTAAGTTTCTATCAAACAATAACAATATTGCTCCAGATAATAATACTGGGAAAGAAAGTACACCCAATACAGCAGTAAAGAAGAACGCCCAAATAGTAAGCGGCATCCTTGTCATGCTCATACCTTTTGTACGCATGTTTAAAACCGTAGTTATATAATTTAATCCCCCTAATAAAGAAGATACAATAAACAATGCCATACTTACCAGCCAAAGGTCCATACCTATTTTACTTCCAGAAGATGCATCGCCCAAGGCACTCAATGGAGGATATACTGTCCATCCACCGCTAGCTGGTCCTGTTTGCACAAACAAAGAAGAAGCCATAACAATAGAAGCCATAAAGAAAAACCAATAACTCATACAGTTAAGTAGAGGAGAAGCCATATCTCTAGCCCCTATTTGAAGTGGAATTAAGAAGTTAGAGAAAGTACCACTCAATCCTGCTGTCAATACAAAAAATACCAATATGGTTCCGTGCATGGTTACCAGCGCATAATAAAATTCTGGTGCCAATTTTCCACCTTTTGCCCAATGGCCTAGCAAATCTTCTAGCCAAGGAAAAGTGCTATTTGGATAACCCAATTGTAACCGGAACAAAACAGAAAACAAGCCTCCCACAATAGCCCAAATAATGCCCGTTACTAAAAACTGTTTAGAAATCGTTTTGTGATCTAAACTAAAAACGTATTTAGAAATAAACGTTTCTTTGTGGTGGTGTTCTCCATGATGTGCGTCATGATGTTCTACATGACCAATCGATACCTCATTTAGTGTTACTACGCTGCTCATCGTATTTATTTTAAACTTTTAAAATTATTTTTTTGTCGCTACTGTGTTTACTGCAAGTTTTACTGCGGCGGCTGTATCTGTAATCTTAGTAGGATCTTTATCTGGAAACAAAGAATAATACTCAGGTTTTTGAGATGCCAACCATTTCTTATAATCCTCAGGTTTTTCTACCACTATTGTACCTCTCATCGAAAAATGTCCAGCACCACACATTTGATCACAACTAATTTCATATACAAAATTAGGATTACCTGTTCGAACTTTCATGTCCTCTGTTGTATATTTTGGCGTAAACCAAAGTGTAGTAGGAATACCTGGTACGGCATCCATTTTCATTCTAAAATGATTAAGCCCCACATCATGAATTACGTCTTGTGCATTGATAACTAGTTTTACTGGAATACCCACCGGCAAATGCATTTCTGCAGGTACATGAATGTCATCCAAGCTATTTATATCATCAAAATCTACACCAAGTGTGTTGCCAGATGGCTTATTGTATAAACGATAATTCTTTTTGCCTAAAATACCATCTTTCCCTGGGTAACGCATTTCCCATGCAAATTGATGGCCTGTAATTTCTACAACTATGGCATTGTCAGGAGGATTACCTGTCATTTTAAACCAGTTAATTAAACCAAATACAACCAATACAGTTAAAAATATTGCCGGAACAGTTGTCCATAATAATTCTAATTTGGTACTATGTGCAAAAAAGAAAGCCTTTTTACCTCTTTTCTCCTGATACTTAAATGCAAACCAAAACAACAATATTTGTGTAATGATAAAAATTACGCCCGTTACAGCTATGGTAAGATAAAGCATAAAATCAATTTTTTCTCCTTCTACTGATGCAGAACCTTGAGGAAAAAGTGTTTTCTTAAAATACCATTCGTTGCATATATAAACCCCTATTAAACCAAATACCAAGAAGGCTACCAATAAAAAACCATTGATCTTGTTGGTTTGTTTACGGGTTTGATCTTCGCCTTTTAGTACACTTACATACTCACTTGCTTTTGCAATTTGAAAAATGACTAAAAAAACCATTACCACAATTGCTATAATAAATACTGTTTTCATATCTGCTATTTTGACAAAAGGCATTCTACCATGAACGACTGTTTGTTTATTTTATACTTTTTCTGCTTAAATAAATTCTACAGATTTTTTAATTTTAAACCCAAACTACACATCAAGATAATAACTACAAACTTTTAGAGTTCCAAGTCCCCTTTCGGGGGATTTAGGGGGCTTCTACGTATGGTGTATCATACTTTCCTTTAAGAAAGGATGATTTTTTTGTAACAAAGAATGTTTAGAAAAATACTGCCCAACACTCCACATAATAATACCGATGAATAAACATGCCACACCAAATTCGAAAGGAAGCAGTTCTGCATTGCCACCCATAGTGCCCGGCATTACCATTTGATAAAAATCTATCCAATGTCCAAATATTATAAGTACAGCTACGAAAGTTACCATTGTCCAGTTTCTTTTTGAGCTCTTTCTCATTAATAATAATAATGGACCTAGAAAATTTACGATAAGGTTAAAAAAGAATATTCCTTGATACGGGCCGCTCTTTGTTGCGGTACCTATTCTATCAATAAAGTACCTTGTTTCTTCTGGTTGATTGCTATACCAAATAAGCATATATTGATCGAACCATAAGTATGCCCAAAAAACGGAGAATGCAAACATAAATTTACCAATATCATGTAAATGTTCTTCTGTCACATATTCAAGCTCTCCTCTATTTTTTAGGAATATTACAAAAATTGCTATTAAAGAAAGGCCGGATACGAATGTGCTAGCAAATGTATACCAGCTATACATGGTGCTATACCAATGAGGGTCTATACTCATTAACCAAAGCCATGGTACTGTAGACGCTACAGACAAACCAAAGAACACAACATAATAAGATGCGTATGTAAAATTGATATCAATCCATCTTTTTGCTTGTGCATGATCCATATGTCCTTCATTGTCTGACTTTAAACTCAAAGACCTCATTTTACGACCCAATACAATCCATAATACAATAGATAACCCTGACCAAACCAAAAAGAATGTTGGATTTAAAAATCCATGCTTACCATTTAATATTTTATCGAAAGTTCCCGAACCTTTTACATAAAGACTCGCATCTAACCAATGATAAATATCTGTGCGTCCGCCCAAAACAATGGCCAATAAAATAACAAAAGTAATAAGACCAAGAATAGGCACTACACTAGATATGGCTTCTGGAACACGGCGCATAGCAACCTGCCAACCTCCCATTGCCAAAGTGGTAATACAAATAAAGAACATGCTCGCATTTACCGTAAGTAACCAATACACACTATTTTGTAACAATACTGCCCAAAATCTTGTACTGCTATCTCCACCATGCACTCCTTCTCCGTGAGCAGGGTGTGAGAATGGGTGAAACATGATAAAGCCATAGAGCACCGCAAGCAAACCTGCAACGATAAGGCCCCATGTCCATTTTTTATAGCTACCTGGTAATTGAAAATTATGATTCATCTAAAAAAATATTTATGTAAATGCTTTTGTTTTTCTTCTTATTATTTTTATCCTTTCTTCACTGCTGCTGTATCTGAAGCCGCCTTTGCTGTTTCAGGTTTTGGTTGCAATGTCCTTATGTATTTAATAATCATCCAACGTTGTGCCCTTGTAACTTGCGATGCATAGCTTCCCATTTGGTTTCTACCATATGTAATGGAATGAAACATGGTACCATCAGCCATTTTTATATACATGTCTGCTGTAAGATTTGCTACTGCACCAATATGACCAGCTGCTGCAATTGGACCATTTGCAACACCCGTAGCCCCATGGCAAATACCACAATTAATATTATACAGCCTTCCAGCTTCAGCCATTTGCGCCTTCGTAAGTGTAATACTATCGTAAGGGTTTTTTATTGTAGCACTCATTTTATAACCATTGCTATCATTGGGCAATGTATAGGGAAATAATTCTCCTCTTTTCATTGTACCATTTGGTGGCATACCTACAAAATAGATTTGATCGCCACCCTTGTTGAACATATCTGTTGTAAATTTTGTGGAATCTAGTTGCGCATAGCTCTCTAGTGCACGGCTGTAAGCCATATCTGGCATATAAATTTTACCTGGGTTACGACGTACTCCATCGCAACTTGCAAGCACAACAATTGCTAGGATTATTGTTACAGAAATATAATTAAATCGTTTCATTTATAATTTGAGTTAAAGCGTTGTTATCAATTAGTATCCAAGTTCTTCCCTGTATAATCTTTGCTCTCTATCATACCTTCCAATCCACCAACCAGTTTCGGCCACTTGTATATTTATATCAATAGCTCCAGCATTTTGTAAGAAACTTTGTAGTTCATTTTCATTTGTCTTTTCTGTACATTCCACAACCATTACAAAATGATCGTCGGTTGCTCGGGCACTAAAATGGTGTTTTTTTACAAATGGCGATAACTGGCACAAATAACAAAAAGTAAGCACCATACCTACCGCAGCAAAAAGAACCGTAAGCTCAAACATAATGGGTATCCAAGCCGGTAATGCAAAATGCGGCTTACCTCCAATATTTAATGGCCAGTCTTTTGTAAAGACCCAACTTATAAAACTTAGGGCAGTAGTTGTTCCTGTTATTGCATAAATGAAACCTGCAGTATGAATGCTGGTTTCTCTTAATCCTAATGCGTGGTCTAAACCATGTACAGGAAAAGGCGTGTATACATCATGGATTTTGTAGCCTGCTTTTCTTACGTTTTTTACCGCAGGAAAAAGCACTGCTTCATCATCAAACGATCCTACCACAAATTTTTTTATTCCGCTCATATTAATTGATAATTAATAATTGATAATTCTAAATTGCAATTCTATCAAGAAACAAGTTTCTTTAATGAGCATGCTCTACTTCTTCTATATAAAACTTCTCAGCATCTGCTCTTTCTATATCACTCATTTTTACTTTGTAATTTTCACCACTGGTTTTTAATACAGATTTTATTTCTGCTACGGCAATTACAGGGAAGTATTTTGCAAACAAGAAGAAACAGGTAAAAAACAAACCGAAAGTACCAAGGTAAAAACCTATCTCGTAAATACTAGGGCTGTAATAGGTACTCCAGCTTGATGGTAAAAAATCTCTGTAAACAGATGTAACAATAATTACAAAACGCTCATACCACATTCCTATATTTACAATCACACTCATAAAGAAAGTTACCGTAATATTTCTTCTTAATTTTTTGCTCCAGAACAACTGTGGAGAAACCACATTACAGAACATCATCAAATAATAACTCCAGCCATAAGGGCTAAAAATATTTCCCCTGTTTTCGAAGAATGCATGCAACTCGTAAGGGTTTTGACCATACCATGCTATAAAAAGTTCCGTTAAATAGGCAACACCCACAATACTACCTGTAAGAACAATTACTTTATTCATTGCTTCAATATGACCTACCGTAATATAATCTTGTAGGTTTAATACCTTTCTTACAATAATTAAAAGTGTTTGCACCATTGCAAAGCCAGAAAAGATAGCACCCGCAACAAAATAAGGTGGAAAAATAGTTGTATGCCAACCTGGTACAATAGATGTAGCAAAGTCAAAAGATACAATTGTATGAACCGAAAGTACCAATGGTGTACTTAATCCTGCCAATACCAGCGAAAGTGATTCAAACCTCTGCCAATGTTTTGTACTGCCCGTCCAACCAAATGCAGCAATACCGTACATCATTTTGCGGAATTTTGTTTTTGCCCTATCTCTCACAGTTGCAAAATCTGGTAACAAACCAGAATACCAAAATAACAATGAAACAGTAAAATAAGTTGAAATTGCAAATACGTCCCATAACAATGGTGAGTTAAAATTCACCCATAAAGGACCTCTTGTATTTGGATAAGGTAAAACGAAAAACGCCATCCATACACGACCCATATGCCAAATTGGAAATTGCCCTGCACACATTACCGCAAAAATTGTCATAGCTTCTGCTGCACGGTTTACGCCTGTTCTCCAACCTTGTCTAAACAATAAAAGAATAGCAGAAATAAGGGTACCTGCGTGACCAATACCTACCCACCAAACGAAGTTGGTAATATCCCAACCCCAACCGATGGTTTTATTCAAGTTCCACTGACCAATACCGTAAGTTACCTCACGGTAGATGCTGTATACACCAAACATCAATAATGCTACGCTGATATAAAAACCAACGTACCAAAGCTTGCTTGGCTTCATCTCAATGGGGCTGATAATATCTACCGTTACTTGATGGTAATCTTTGTTACCATCAACCAGCGGTTCCCTTTGTTGCGATTCGTATTTGAGTAATGACATATTAAACTTTAAATCTTTTTAATAACCTATTTGTTTTTATAACAACTGAAATAAAATGCTCAGCCGTTACACACCCTATTTTTTATTTAGAAGGACAGTGATGCCATCCGGCTTTAGTGGCTAGCTTCAGCTTTATGCTCTTCTTTCTTATGGCCTGCCGCTTTATGCTCTGCTCCACCAAAATGCTCTCTCTCATTTCCGTTATTCACCTCTCTATCCGTATTTCTAATTTTTGCCAAATAACTTACGTTTGGCAATACGTGTAATTGCTCCATTACATAGAATGTACGATTTGTTTGCTCTACATTTCTTACTTTGTAGATATCACTCTCTTTGTCGTTCATGTTTCCAAAAGTAATTGAGTTGCTAGGACAAGCCTGCGCACATGCTACTTTCACATTGCGAATAAGCGAAGGGTCCTGTTGTTTTTTTGCTTCTAACTTACTTGCTTGTAGGCGTTGAACACAGAAAGAACACTTTTCTATTACACCTCTTGAACGAACTGTTACATCTGGGTTTAGTACCATTCTTGTAAGGTCATCATTCATTTGGTTGGTTACTTCGTTTGTATCTGTTCCAATCAAAGGTTTTTGATTATCAGCAAAACTATCCGCACCATTGTAATCTAGCCAATTGAAGCGACGAACTTTGTAAGGACAGTTGTTCGCACAATATCTTGTACCAATACATCTGTTATAAGTCATTTGATTTAAACCTTCGCTGCTATGGTTTGTAGCTGCTACAGGACAAACATTTTCGCAAGGAGCATTGTCACAATGTTGGCACAACATTGGTTGAAAAATTACATCAGGATTTTCTACACTACCTGTAAAATATCTATCAATACGCAACCAATGCATTTCGTGTGCCCGTTGTACCTGAATTTTACCAACAACACTTACATTGTTTTCTGCATTACATGCTACTACGCATGCACTACATCCCGTACAAGTGTTTAAATCTATACTCATTCCCCATTTAGCTCCAGGTCTTTCATACTCAGGATAAGTGGTTGCATCTCTTACGTAATCTGTTTTACCAGTAGGTGTAATTAATTCTCTTTCATGCCTCGGTTCTGCTAATACTTCTAACGGATCTTTTCGATAGCTTTCTAAATTTGTTTCGTAAACAACCGGACGACCTTCTGTAAAACCGTGAACTTGCGTTTGAGCAAGTGCATAAGTATCATCTGTCTTTACAACTGTAGCAACTGCATTGTATGAGAAAGTAGTGCCATCGAATCCAACAAATGGATAGGCGTTTTTACCCGCCTTGTATGCTGCACGACCAATTCTTTCATAGTTTACCTCATCATCTTCACTTGCGCTAGAGCGGCCATAACCAACAGCAATGGCAACTGTAGAAGCATTTAAGCCTGGAATAATTAATATAGGTAACTCAAGTACTTTACCATTCACCGTAATTTTTATTACCGGTTTCTCAGGATGTACTTCATATTTATCAGCATCTTTTTTACTATCGGGATTGGCAACATCTATTGCAAACAATGTTTTTGCTATTGAAGGCGCAACCATTGCATAATTGTCCCAGGTTACTTTTGATATTGGATCTGGCAATTCTTGCAACCAAGGGTTATTGGCTTGTGCACCCGTACCCATTCCAATTTTTTGATACAGTACCACTTCATATTCACCTGCTTTTACAGCGGCAATTTTTGAAGCAGCATCTGTTAGTTGGCCTCCATTATAAGTGGCGCCAGCCATAGTAGCAGTTGTTTCAATTACACCATCTTGTAGTGCTTTATCCCAATTATTTACCGAGCCTAATTTAGCGGCCCAATAATTTTTATAATAATTTTCATATGCATCTGTATCTGCAGGTACAGTGCCAGGCACAAAGGCTTTTGCCACACTGTCTTTCGGTATTACAGGCGTTACTGCTGTTGTAGTACCCCAAGTAAGAAGTGAAGTTTGAAATGGTCTTGTCTTAAACAATGGATTGATAAGCGGTTGAATAACGCTAACATAGCCAGAAACAGCTTCTGTATCTCCCCAGCTTTCTAACCAATGGTGGGAAGGCAAAATAAATTTACATTGCTCCGTTGTTTCATCCATTGTTATATTAAATGATACACTTAATGGTAACTTAGCCAATGCTTCGCCGAATTTTTTTCCTTCGGAATAAGTGTAAACGGGATTACAATCGTAAACCATTACAGCGCCTACGGCGCCCGCAGCCATATCAGCAGTAAGTTTTACCATATCTGCATCTATTCCTTTACGAACATTGGAAGTAGCACCCCAATTAATTGTAGTACCATTTGCTCCTATTGCTTCGTTAATAGCATTTACTATTAATTGAATATTTACATCGTTGCTTCCACAAACAACCAAGGCGTTTCCTTTATTGGCTGCCAATTGTTTTGCTGTTTCTTCAATGCCTTTTGTAAGTCTAGCATCTTTAAAAGCTGGTGCAGTTACTGCAGCACCTAATTTTGCAAGAATCGCTAATGCAACTCCCCCAGTTTCTGAAGGTTTATGTGTGTAACGATCGTCTGCATTGCTACCCGTCATACTCATCATGCTCTCAAAATGTACGTGGCGACTAAGTTCTGGTTTATCGCCATTTACTTTTTTTGTTTCTGCGTATTGCTTGCTAAATTCTGTTGGGGTAAGCCAAGTTCCTAAAAAATCAGCTCCAAGACTTACGATCATTTTTGCCTTATCGAAACGATACTGCGGCAGTGCCCTTTTACCATAAGAAGCTTCGTTTGCGAGCAACATACCACTATAGCTCACTGCATCGTATTGTACGTGGCGGCTACCAGGATATTTGACTAAAAACTCACTAATTATTTGTAATGTAGAAGGCGAGTGAATAGTTGATGTAAGCAGCACAAGTGTTTTAGCTCCTAATGTTGCAATGGATTCAGCTATTAGTTTATCAAAATTTTCGAAACTGGTAACTTCTTTGTATTCTTTGCCACTTTTTTGTAATGGGTGGCGAAGACGAGTGGTATCATATAAATCTAATACAGAGGCTTGTGATTGTGCGCTGGTGGCTCCTTTTGTAAGAGAAGACAATTCGTTTCCTTCTATTTTAATTGGCCTACCATCTCTTTGCTTTACTACTACGCTTATTGCATCTCCTGCATTTACATAAGTAGAAGCGTAATAATCAGACACACCAGGAATAACCGTATCGGGTCTTTGAAGATATGGAACAGCTTTCTTCACTGGCATTTCACAACTTGCAGCAATAGCTGCGGCTGCTGTACTAAAACCTAAATATTTCAAGAAATCTCTTCTGGGTGTTTTTGCATCCAATAAGCCTTTACCATCCAATTCTTCTAATGGAAGTAATTCTTCTTGAAACTCTTTTTCAGTAGATTGTTTGAATCTATCTGACTGGGTAAGGTCTCCAAAATTTTGCCAATACTGTTTGTTACTCATACTCTTTTGAAATGTGCTAATTAGCTAATGTGCTAACGTGCTAATTTTTTAAATTCAAATCTTTATTCAATCATTGTAAAGCCTGTAATTGCTGACATTAGCAAATTATTGAATTAGTTAATTCGCTAATTTTAATAATGGCATTTCTGACACTCGGTTCCGCCAATTTTTTCTACGGTTACGCTATCCATTTTATGTGGATTTGGAACTTTTTTGCCATCTTTATTTACAACAGAATCTCTCATTTGCTCATGAAATTTTTCGTAAATGCTGTAAAATTTATTTCCAGTGCTATCTGATTTGTTATAGAAATCCACTTTGCTTTCTCTATGGCAATTGATACACCAGCCCATACTTAAATCGGAGAACTGATATACTTCTGGCATTTCTTGTATATTACCATGACAAGTTTGACAATTTTGTTTTCCAACTTTTACGTGTTGGCTGTGGTTAAAGTATACATGATCTGGTAGGTTATGTATCCTTACCCATTCAATAGGGTGCGCACCATCTGGTATACCATCTTTATTAGCATCTGGGTTGTAAGCTTGTTTTGTAACGTCCCATCCTGCATATGCATACAGCTTTTGTATCTCTGCAGTTCCGTTTACAGATGTTCCGTCTTCTTTAGTAATAGGCTCGCCTTTGTATTCTTTGATTGCTACGTGACAATTCATACAAACATTTACAGAAGGTATACTGGCCTGCTTGCTGTCTTGAGATGCGCCATGGCAATACAAACAACTTATTTGATTGGTGCCCGCATGTACTTTATGAGAATAATATATTGGTTGCTCAGGTTGGTAGTTTTGTGAACGACCTAGGTTCATTCCACCCCCTTGTCCATTTATACCAGACATGGTTAGATACATACCTAAACCGGATAATAATAAGATACCCGTCATTAAATAGGTCTTATTCCTATAAAAAGGAACGGGCTCCCCACGACGTATGCCTTCTTTATCATCAGACAATTTACGAAGGTTACTATTTATTTGTAGCAATATAAATGCTACAACAGCTAATATAAGGGTAAGGATACCAAATAATAATGAATTGTCGGAAGCTGGTTCACCATTTTTATCGGACCCTTTTGGAGGTTCAGGTGCTTTGTATGTTTCTACATAATCTAAAATGGCATCTATCTCAGCCTTTTTCAAACCAGGGAAAGCTGTCATTACAGTAGGCTTCCACTTTTCGAACAACGCTTTTGCATACGCATCAGTCGCTATTAAGCCTGCTGGATTAGCCATCCATTTGTATATATAATCTTTGTCTGGTTGTCTTGTTCTTACTCCTTTTAGCCATGGACCAGTATAATCTCCATCTGGTTTATGACAATTGGCACATTGTGCTTTAAAAAGTGCTTCTCCTTGTGCGGATGCGCTATTATTTGAGAAAAAACCAACTAGAATAAGGGTTGCTATAAACCTAAAGATGAAATTTTTATATCGAATCATATAAATGGAGCCGGGTTTTTGGTAGAAAAGGGCTATTCCGAGTGCAAAAATAAGACAGGATGTTGACAAACTATCAACATTTTATGTTTTTTTTAATAATACTTATACCTAGTTTACAAAAAAATAATATTTTCAAAAACCGATTGTCATCTTTTTGTAATCTAATCAAAAAAGAAAAAATTGTTTGCTATTGCATATGTTTTGCCAAATTTTTATAGGATTTTTGCGCCATGTTAAAAAAACTGCAAGAAAAGTGGAAAGTTAGTGGACTAAATCTGTTGTTGATTATTGCCACATTTGCACTTGGAGGAAGTTTATGTGGTTATGTTGGAAGGAGGTTACTTGGCCTTACAGATATAGACAAAGGTTTATGGTGGTTTGTACTTTATATATTGGTAATAACCCTTCTTTGGCCTATTGCCGTTATTTTAGTGAGTATTCCTTTAGGGCAATTTGCTTTTTTTAAAAAGTATTTACAAAAAATATATGCAAGGATCAGCGGAAGAAAGAAAATATAATTCCTCCTTTACCCCCTTTTGAGCAGGTTTGTATTGTAGGCTACCAATTTTAATATATTCATTATGAACATAGCCATATTTGCAAGCGGAGCTGGGAGCAACGCAGCGGTAATAATAAATACCTTGCCACAACTTTGTAGGAAAAAAAACGCATGCATTGCCTTGGTTGCAACAAATAACCCAAATTCTGGCGTCATTGGTATAGCGCAACATAATAATATTCCTGCCGAGATTCTTGCAATTAATAATAAAACCAATAAAGAACTTGCTGAAGCCTACTTGGTTTTACTGAAAAAATATTCTATTGACTTTATCATACTAGCTGGATACTTAAAAAAAATTCCTGATGCAGTTATTGCAGCTTATCCTCAAAAAATAATAAATATACACCCTGCACTCTTACCTGCATATGGCGGCTCGGGTATGTATGGGATGAAAGTGCACGAGGCTGTAGTGGCTTCCGGTGAAAAACAAAGTGGCATTACCATTCATTTTGTAGATGAAGTATATGACAATGGTAAAATTATTTTTCAAGCTACTTGCAATATAAATGAAAATGAAACTGGAGAAAGCTTGGCAAAGAAAGTGCAGGAGCTGGAATATAAATATTATACAACAATAGTCGTAGATACAATACTTTCTCAAATTCCTGTTAAATAAATAAGCAACTTTGTTTTATTATCTTTTTGCGACGTAATATTACCTACCAAAAAATTTAACCGTTTGCGCTTAATCTTTACTTTAATTCTTTTTGCATTAACAAAAATTGCAGCTGCACAAATTATGATAAGTGGCAATGTGCTCGACAAAAGCAAAATAAATTATGTAGAGGCAGTAAGAGTTATAAGCACCGGTGGTAAAATTGCCATTACCGATTCTTTGGGACATTATAATATTGTAGCCAATAAAGGAGACTCTCTTTATTTTGTATATAACAATAAACCTACACAAAAATTCCCTGTAAATACCATTGCCAATATTGCTCAGTTTGATATTTCTATTCACTTAAATGTAAAAAGCGATTACAGGGTATTAAAAGAGGTAGTGGTGTTTTCAAAAAGTTATAAAAACGATTCTTTGGAAAATAGGCAGCAGTACGGAGAAGTATTTTCTTTTCATAAGCCAAGGGTAGAAACGTCTATTGGGCCAGGTGGTAGTGTAGGAATGGATGCTAATGAACTCATCAATATGTTTCGATTTAAAAGAAACAAAAGACTAAAAAAGTTTCAAGAAAGGCTTGAAGCAGAAGAAAGAGAAAAATACGTGAACTATCGCTTTAATAAAACATTTGTACGAAGGGTTACCCAGCTAAAAGGCGCATCATTGGATACCTTTTTGGTTTGGTATCGTCCTACTTACGAGTTTGCAAGTGGCAGCAGCGAAATTGAATTTAATCAATATGTGCTCAATGCATCATACCATTATAAAAAAATGATGCCGCAAGCTGTTCCTTTACCAGAAAAGGTTTTACCTAAGGTTGATGCTAAGAAAGAGGAAGGGAATTGAAAGTTGAAAATAATTATAAATCTTTTGCGTAAATTTTTTTTATGCCTCCTTTACCGTCAGATACAACCATAATAAGTATTGGTAGCTTTGGTTTCTACTTTTACTCTTAGTATAGCCCTAGCTAATGCTTCCATTATTTTTGGCGAAAGGTCTTCACTTACTTTTTTATTAATGAGATTCATCTCAAAAAATATGTTTACTTATTATAAAGTTAAGTATTTCTGCAGCAGATTCAACATCATTCTTGTTTATTCCACGAGCTATTTCATCAGCATTTACAAATTCAATTGTTTGAAAAACCTCCGGCAATAGATTATAGGCAGCTGTAGTTTTTCCTGCACCATTACAACCTGCTATGATAAATAGTTCCGGCATTCTCGCATTGTTTTATTGATACATTGTTTAATTGTTGTTGTCTTCTTTTAATCTTCAAACACTTTTAAAAATAGCAATTATGGCGTTTTAATAATTCATTATACGCTCTACCATTTCACCTAGCCTTCCATAAGCCATAAAATTTTTTTCCAGTTCTATATTAAAAGGGATAGGGGTATCCAAACTTGCACAGCGCATAACCGGCGCATCTAGTTTATCGAAACAGTTTTCTCCAATCCATGCGGCTATTTCTCCTCCAATGCCTCCAATAAGTGAATCTTCATGCAAAATTAAAACCTTGCCCGTTTTTTCTGTTACCATTTTTATGGCTGCATAGTCTAAAGGCAACAACGTTCTTAAGTCTAATATCTCTATACTAATATTGCTATTCTTTTCTGCATATTCCATTGCCCAATGCACCCCTGCGCCGTATGTAATGATGCTGATATCATCGCCATGTTGTACCTGCCTAGCTTTACCAATTTCTATTTCATAATATTCATCTGGTACTTTACCACTCACACTTCTGTATAATGCTTTGTGCTCAAAAAACAAAACAGGGTTGGGGTCGTTTATAGCCGCTATCATGAGGCCTTTTGCATCTTCGGGTGTACTTGGGTAAACCACTTTAAGCCCCGGCGTATGCACAAACCAGGCTTCGTTGCTTTGGCTATGAAAAGGTCCTGCGCCTACACCGCCTCCTGTGGGCATACGTATTACCACGTCTGCGTTTTGCCCCCACCGGTAATGAATTTTTGCAAGGTTATTTATTATTTGGTTGAAACCCACCGTTGCAAAATCTGCAAACTGCATTTCCATTACTGATTTAAATCCTTCTAAACTTAAACCCAATGCGCTGCCTACAATAGCACTCTCACACAAAGGTGTATTGCGCACCCTTGCTTTGCCAAAAATTTCTACAAAACCTTCAGTAACTTTAAATGCACCACCGTACTCGGCAATATCTTGCCCCATTAAAATGAGGTTCTCATGCTTTTGCATAGATTGTTTAAGGCCGTCCGTTATTCCGTTTATGAACTTTTTACTAGTTGCGGGTTTAAAAGTTGCGGGTTGCGGGTTTATTGTAGGCTCGGCGTTATTGAGAACTCGTAACTCGTAACTCTCTACTCGTAACTTATAAACATCCGCTATTTCCTCTGCAGTATTGGCTACAATATTACCGACTTTATTTGCCTCTTGTAATTCTGTTTCTATATAAGATTTTGTATCGGCTTTTATTTTTATTATTTCCGCTTCGCTCAATATTTTTTCTGCCATAAGCCATGCTTCGTAATTTCTTACAGGATCTTTTTTCTCCCATTCTGTAAACAAAGCAGGTGGTACATATTTTACACCGCTTGCTTCTTCGTGCCCACGCATACGAAAGGTCATGCACTCTATAAGATAAGGCTTTTGGTTTTTTATACAATATGAACGAATGCCTTTTATGGTATCATACACTTCCAATAAATTGTTGCCGTCTATTCTTACCCCCTCCATGCCATACCCTTTGGCCTTGTCTACTAAATTTTCGCAACGGTACTGTTCATTTACCGGTGTGCTCAGGCCGTAGCCATTGTTCTCTATTACAAATATTACAGGCAAATCCCATACTGCTGCCGTATTGAGCGCTTCATGAAAATCACCTTCGCTTGTACCTCCATCTCCCGAAAAAGCCAGCGATACTTTTTGATCTTTTTTTAATTTATATGCAAGTGCTACACCATCTGCAATGGCTAGTTGTGGGCCAAGATGCGAAATCATACCGCATATATGATGCGCTTTGCTACCAAAATGAAAACTACGCTCTCGCCCTTTACTATAACCTTCTTTATTGCCTTGCCATTGCATAAACAATTTGCTAAGCGGCATATTTCTACCGGTGAAAACACCCAGATTCCTGTGCAAAGGCATTATCCACTCATCTTGTTGTAAGGCTGCCGTAGCACCAACAGATATTGCCTCTTGCCCAATACCGCTAAACCATTTGGATATTTTGCCCTGGCGTAATAGCAATAACATTTTCTCTTCTATCATGCGAGGAAGCAAGATAGATTTATAGAGTGCTGTGAGTTGTTCGTTTGATAAATCGTTGCGTGAAAAATTCATACTGCGAAGATAGAGCGTTGTAATGTATTTTACCAAAGACTTCTAGGTTTCTTGTGGCCAAAATTCAGCTTTATAAAACAAGTACATTATATTTTTAAGTGCTTATTTCAACATGATAAGTATGTAAATAAATTTGAGTTTTGAATTGATTATACTTAATTTTATATTGTATTTTTTATTAATGCTTATTTTGCAAATAAATTGTTATGCAACCAGAAAATAATCCAAACAACAACTCCTTTGTAATTTATTATTTAAATTTACGAATAGCTCTGGGCTTTGTAGGTTTTTTTCTTCCCATTATACTGGTAATTGGTACATGGAGTTTTGCAGATTGCACGCAGGTACAACCATCTATTAGCCATTATTATTATACCGTAATGGGTAATTATTTTGTAGGCTCCCTTTGTGCTGTAGCCATGTTCCTGTTTTTTTATAAAGGTGTAGATAAAAGAGATAGCATTGTTGCAAATTTTGCTGCGGTGTTTGCGCTCCTCGTTGCTTTTTTTCCAACTGATCCTTCTAATAGTTCTATTTGTCAATTTGTAACAAATAACCGAACCAGTTCTGTAAATTATATACACTATACAGCGGCGGGTTTATTGTTTAGCAGCTTTGCTTATTTTTCCTTGGTTTTATTTACCAAAACAAATCCTTCAAAAGCTATGACGCACAATAAAAAAATAAGAAACAATATCTATAAAACATGCGGGGTCATTATTGTTATTTGTATCGTTCTAATTGGCATTTACAATTTAGTGGATGGGTTAGAAGAAAAATTTGCAAAGTACAAGCCTACATTGGTTTTTGAAAGTATTGCGCTCTTTGCTTTTGGCTCATCTTGGATTGCAAAAGGTGAAATGTTTTTGAGTGATAAATAATGTATTTTAAAGTAAAATTAAAAAGGCCGAAATTGCTTCCGACCTTAGTATCACAGGATATCAACTAGTTGTGTAATGTGATATTGGGGAGTTCCGTTTCTTTTCCTTTTCTCACTTGTATATTCGTAATGGTTGTATCAAAATAACCATTAGATCCAATAAATTTTATTGTATAGATACCCTCTCTTAAACCGCTTATTTTATATTTTCCATCATTCTCTGGAATAGCAGAAGCAGAGTCAACAGCATTAAACACTTTCACAAAAGGTAAGGCTGCTCTTGGGAAAACTTTACCTTCTATCTTGCCGAATTGCTTCATTGAAAACACTTTCAAAAATGGCTTTAAATAATATCGCCCATCTCTAAATTTTATAGATTCACACACATCAAAATCCAACCAGATAGCACTTTGTCCAACAGCAATTTCATCTTCGCATTCCTTATGAATCTTTACATATACATAATTCGTTTGTCCAGCCAACAAGTTTAAAGGATACGTAATACCATTCTTTACAACCGAATTATTGGTACCCAATGTTATCCTTATTTTCCTAATGGCCCCTGCCGGTATATTTCCAGTGGCTAGCAACGTATCTATACCATTTCTTAATTTCAAAATATTGTATATACCTGGCCTTATAACAAGTGTATCCCATTTACCATAGGCGTCGTTGTGCTGGTGGTCGTCATCTGCATCATTATCGTTGTCTCCATGATGATCATCACCTTGCTTGCTCGAAGTATCCATTTTTACTTCCACAAAACGGATGTCAATGAAAACAGAATCGTATTGACAAGGATCGTCTGTAAGATAAACAGATAAATTTCTTGCCTGTTGTTCAGTGCCCGTTGTTTCTACTTGTTTTTGGCAAGCAGATAAAATGGCAATAATACTTAGGCATAGAATGGAAATTGATAGGATGGAGATTTTAAGCTTTTTCATACATTTTTTTTAGTGACGTGAAGACTAGAATTGATTCTTAGCATGCATTAAATAATAAATCAAAAATGTAGAATTGAGCGATAAAAAGTATAAAATATGTTTGGAAGAACAGAGCAAAAAAAAAGCCAAAAAATGTTAATGGCCTTTTAGCACTCATATGTTGCTTTGCTGTTTTTCTTAATACCACAAAAAAAATGGAGGTTCAATTGTTGTAACAATAACTATTGAAGGGAGTTATTATAAAATGTAAGCGAGGATTGTATAGTATTATTGTTTATCATTTAACATTAAGAAATAATTTTTGCTTAAAGGGATTAACGACCTTATTTACTTTTATTTCAATTGATAGGTCTTTAGATAATATATTCTTTTAGCTAATTATAATTAATTATAATTTGATTTTTTATCTATTGTAATTTAAGAGCCATACCTAAGCAAGCAGAGAATTTAAGATTAGAAAAACTAAGTTCTCCATATGGCGCAAATTTGGGGTTAACAAAATATCTTAGACCAACAAGTGCTTTATATGCTATAGGTGTTGGCAATATTTGCGAGCCTGCATCTGAACCATCGTCGTATGTATAACTACCTTTCCAAAGTGTAGCTCCAATTGAAGCTTTGCTGTAAGGGTCTAATTTATCTGTTGTATAAAAATGATAGCTGGTGGATAAAAGAATGGATGCTCCTGCAAGATTTGCTTTTGCCTTTTTTGTACTAAAGGGAATGGTTGTAGTTTCTGATGCACTTGCGTAAGAAAAGCCGATACCTAAGCCAATATTGTCTTTTATAAAATATTCATAATATAAATAGAAGGGACCTATTTTAGCATTAGTGGAGCTTGATAATCCAAAAGAGCTGCCAATACCCCCCAAAAGAGAAGATACGTTAAGCAAGGTTGCAATATTATTAGGAGCCCCAACTCCTATTTGTAAAACCTGCGATTTCTTTTTTAAAATGGGCGTACCATCAAACGCTTTTGATGGTTTAATGGCCTCAAATACTTCTCTTACTTGACAATCTGCATTTTTATTAATTACGAAAATGACTAATAAAGTGGTGATTATTTTATTATAATGCATTTTAATGATTTTATTATAATTTATAATACGATGGTAAAACCATCGCTTTATAAATACAAGACTATTTTAAACACAAATTAGTTCACTTTAAAAAAAGAAATACTGGATTTGGAAAACGTAGTTTGCTTTTAAACCTAGTTTTGAAATAAAATGCTTAACAACTATATTTGTTCAAATCGTACATCACCATCATAATAACATCAAAACATGGAAAAAATAAAGCTTAGTACACTTGCTGAAACATTGATAGGGTCTGAAATCGTAAAACTGGGTGGTATTATTAAAGACAAGATAAGCAAGGGGGAAAGTATTTATAATTATACCATTGGCGATTTTGACTCTTCCCAATTTCCTATTCCTGCTTTATTATTACAAGAAATAAAAAATGCATACGAAAATGGATATACCACTTATCCAGTAGCAGACGGCGAAGCAGATTTAAGAAAAGCTGTAGCAGGTTTTTTAAAAAACAATGAGGGATTGGATTATGGAATAAACGAAATTTTAATTGGCGCCGGGGGAAGGCCTCTTATTTATGCATTGTACAGAGCCATTGTAGATAAAGGAGATAAGGTTATTTACCCTGTGCCTAGTTGGAACAATAACCATTACACGCATTTTACCGAAGGTGAGCATATCATGATTGAAGCAACCAAAGAAAACAATTTTATGCCCACGGCCGACCAAATACGCCCCCATGTAAAAGGTGCTTCGCTCATTGCATTGTGTTCTCCACTAAACCCAACTGGTACTGTATTTACAAAAGAAGGATTAGAAGCTATATGCGATATTATTTTAGAAGAAAATGCTAGCCGTGCCGCTGGCGAAAAAAAATTGTATTTAATGTACGATCAAATGTATTGGACCCTTACATTTGGCGATACTGTACATTACAACCCTGTTGCGTTACGGCCAGAAATGAAGGCATATACCATATTTATAGATGGGATAAGCAAAGCTTTTGCCGCTACGGGTGTACGTGTAGGTTGGAGTATGGGACCAGCAGAAGTAATAGTAAAGATGAAAGCCATTAATAGTCATGTGGGCGCATGGGCACCTATGGCAGAACAAAAAGCAGTTGCTAAATTTTTAACGCAAGAAGAAGCGGTTGGCACTTATTTTACACATTTTAAAAAGGAAGTCGATTTTAGATTGCGTGCTATTTACAATGGATTTGAACAATTAAAAAATGCTGGCCATGCGGTAGATGTAATTGCACCTCAAGCGGCTATTTATCTTACTGTACAAATTAACCTAGTAGGCAAAAAAGTGGGGGGTATGATTTTGCAAACGCAAGCCGATGTAACAGCATACATATTAAATGAAGCCAAACTTGCCATTGTACCTTTCAACTGTTTTGGTGCTGGTACAGAAAGTAGTTGGTATAGAATTAGTGTTGGCTGCGTAAAGAAAGAAGAAATAAATGAAATGCTAGAAAAGTTAACACTTGCTCTTCAAAAGGTAGAAGGTTAATTAATTCTTATTGCTAAAAAAAACAAAGGGCTTGTTTAATTTTTTTTGACGGATCAGTTTTTTAATTTCTACTTGCTTTGTAATAATCTTGTATCTATTTAGGTCTATGATTTCATGCGCCTGTACAAAATTATCCAATCTTTCTGTCGTAAAAAGTAACTCGTTTAATTGCATAACTTCTCTATCAATATCTTGCTGCGACATTAATCTTTGCCTAAACAATACCAATAAATCTCTGTTAGAAGTCATAAAAAATTGTGTTTATTTATAGCCGACCATTCCTGTGCAACCACAAGTACTTTTTTTTGTTGCAGAACAGCCAGAAGCAACTAAAACAATTGCAATAAGTGCCAATGATGTTAATTTTATAATCTTTTTCATAATCTAATATAGGATAATAACGTAATTCGCTCAAAAAAAGTTTATACTTGGGCATAAATTTTTCAAACATTAACAAAATTAGAACATATAAAAGAGTGCTTCTTGCCCCATTGGACTGGGGTTTAGGCCACGCAACACGTTGTATTCCTATCATAAATGAATTAATTACAAATGAATATGAAGTATTGCTAGGAGCCGATGATCAAACAGCCACTTTACTACGAAAAGAGTTTCCTACAATAAAAATTATTCCGCTGGAAGGATACAAGGTTACTTATGGCAGAAATAGAAAACTCTTTTTTTTAAAAATACTTTCGCAGTTTTTTAAAATAAACAGCGCTATTAAAAGGGAAAATATTTGGTTAGGCAAAACAATAAAAAAGCATGCAATAGATATTGTTATATCTGATAATCGTTTTGGGCTTTACAATAAAAATGTGCACTGCATTTTCATAACACATCAATTAAAAATAAAAACAGGTAATTGGTTAACAGATAAAGTTGCCCAAAAAATAAATTACAACTACATAAATAAGTTTAACGAATGTTGGGTACCAGATGAAATGGGTGAAAACAATCTTGCTGGCGAACTTTCTCATCCTACAAAAACCCCCATTACTCCCATCAAATACATAGGAACACTTTCCAGATTTACTAATAGGGAAACCACTAAAACAATAGATTTAGTTGTACTCCTTTCTGGGCCAGAACCTCAACGAAGTATTTTTGAAAATATAATGCTCGAACAAATGAAGTATCTTAAAATAAAAATGGTACTTGTTAGAGGGCTTCCATCTTTGGCAGCAGATCTTGCAACTGAAAATACACAAATTAAAATTATTAATCATCTACCAGCTGCAGCGCTAAACAAATTAATATCTTCGGCAAAACTAGTGCTTGCCAGAAGCGGCTATTCTACTGTAATGGATCTAGCCGTCTTGCAACAAAGCGCTATTCTTGTACCTACACCAGGGCAAACAGAACAAGAATACCTTGCTCAATATTTATCAGAAAAAAAGTATTGCATTTCCGAAAAACAAGATGGATTTAATTTACAAAACGGTATAGAAAAGGCAGAAAAAATGTTGTTTGCTTCGTTTCCTAATTCACAAAATGATTTATTAAAAGATACCATTAATTTGCTGTAAAAAATATGCCTTTGCTGTTTTTATTGTTGCTACCTATTATACTTCCTGATCTATCTGCATAAAATAAAACCAAAAAATGTGGGGCTATAGTTTGCATTGCATCAATAATAAATGAATACCCGCCTTTTCCTTCGCATAGAAGAATGGACTGTACCTTTTTATCATTTGCAACATCCAAGATTTTATCATAAGAAATCTCAGCGTCATCAATATTTATTTTTACAGTAGTTGCTATTGTAACTGTTTTTAGCGCTGCTTCTATTTGGTATGCTTTGCCTACAATTAAAATACTTGCCAGATTTACATTGGATTTATTATTTTCTTTTAATAGACTATTTTTAAGTTTTCTTGCTTGCTTTCCTGCAGCAATAACAAAATGCATGAGTGCTCTTCTTGTACTATTATTGCCGTAATGCTTGTCTACAAAGCGTTTCATAGCTCCATAAAAATGTGTTACATACGAGGCGGATTTTTTTTGCGTACTTTCTCCTTTAAAATGTACAATGGTATTTTCGCCTAAATAATAATTACATAAACCCGCTTTTATAATTCTGTATGAAAGATCAATATCCTCTCCATACATAAAAAAATCTTCGTCAAACCCTTTCGTGTTGTCAATGGCTTTTTTGCTTAGCATCATAAATGCACCCGCAAGTACTTCTACTTTATTGTTTTGCTTTTCTGGCAAATGACCGGCATAATATTGTGCAAATATGGTAGAATTTGGGAAGGTTTTATCTAACCCCAGCATTTTAAAAAAACCGGCTGCAGGTGTAGGCAAACAGCGCTTGCTTTCTTTTAAAAACATACCACGACCGTCTATCATACGAACACCTATGGCGCCACAATCCGTATGCTTATCAAAAAAAGAAAGACAATTGGTAAAACAATCCGCTGGCACAATCGTATCTGGATTTAAAAACAATATATGCTGCCCCTTTGTGCGGTTTAATACACTGTTGTTTGCTTTTCCAAAACCAATATTTTCTTTGTTCCATATAAAATTAACTTTGGGAAATTTTGGTTCTAAATATGCTTGGCTTCCATCGGTTGAATTATTGTCTACTACAAATATTTCAGCTTCAATTCCACTACAAGCTTTAGCCACGGATAGCAAGCAATGCTCTAGAAAATATTTTACATTATAATTTACGATTATGATAGAAAGTTGCATGCTTATACGAATTACGAATATTTATTTGGGTTTACAAAATTGTAGTTATAAGGGTAATGTAAATAAATTCCATTTCGGTAGAATTATTATTAGTTTATGCCAGTATGGGTCATTTTTTGGCAACCTAAATTATAATTTCACAAAAATCGCTCTTGTCGGTAGATTGGATCGTCCTAACGATAATTGAAAAAGTTTAATGCTAAACAATTGTTTTTCAATATCAATCTTTTTGTAAGTAATGTATTATAGCATAGATTCGTGCTTTGTATGCATTTGGAAGTGAAAATTTCAAATTTGACAAAACTTAATATTTAGAACATTTTTAAACTTTTTTGTGCGTCTATTAAAAACTCACCAGCAAAGCCGAAACTGCATTTTGAAATAGTAGGCAAACAACAACAAATACAAATGAAAAAAATATTTTTAGGCTCAACAGCACTAGTAGCTTTGACAATTTTTGTCTTGAGCACCCAAATAAGTTGTAAGAAAGAGACTACTACTACTACTGTTACAAAAACAGATACAGTTTATCAGTGTAACACTTTAACAAAAGAACAAATTTTAGTTAGTAAGACTTGGAAGGTTGATATGGTATTTAGTGCCATTAATGGCAGTTTTTCAAAGTATATAAATGGAGGAATTAATACAACAGGTGTTACTTACAACAATACAAGATTTCTTTTTAATGCAAATGGTACAGGTACATATACTAATGAATTTGGAAATAACTATGCCTTAACTTGGAGTTTTACATCATCTGACAAACGAAATATGAATGTAAATGTGCCAGCAATAAGTAACAATAGCAATTGGGAGATGGTTGAGATAGCGAACGATTATTTGCATTTTTCAGTAAATTTTGCTACCAATAATATGTCAACATTTCGTTTGAAACAAATCTAAACCCCATAAACATAGTAAAACCAACAGCACACAACATTAGTATCTAAATCTTACAATCTTCGTATTTTTTGCCAAGGTATTTTTTACTACCCGCTGTAATATAGCTTGGGTATGGGTTTAAGAGGAGAAATAAAAAATAAATCTTTCATTTTTTACTCTTTTTGGATCTGGCTTGCCCAAGTTAGGGTTATAAAATGCAAATCTGTCCGCCGATGACGGAGCATTTTCCTTCCCGCCTTGTTTCTCCAAAAACGCCTTCCCGCCCCTGCCTTTGCCGGAAGGCAGGTTATCGGCAAAAAATAAATGTATGGCATTTGGTAAATAATTCACATTGCTTGTTAGTTTAGGGTTTAGTTGACAAAATAATAGCAGTGGATGGAACTTCCTTCTAAAACATTTTATACTTCAATAAAGCAATTAAATACTTATTTTTTATACAAATATCGGACGCAGTTAAAAAATAATGTAGTTTTTTTATTGATTATCATTTACTTACAAGCGTGCGTGTAAAATAAATTCAGTTGTTGACACGAAATCAACATTTTTATTCCTACTTTTGCGCCTCAATAAAAACAAGCTACGGGGATAGCCGCAGCCTCACTTAAACAAAAAAAACAATGAGCAAATTACATTTCACCACAAAACATGCTAACGAGGCTACCGTTACACACAACTGGTACGTTGTGGATGGTACTAATCAAACCGTGGGTCGCATGTGTGCTAAGATCGCAGCGATACTTAGAGGTAAGAACAAAGCCTATTATACTCCCCATGTAGATTGTGGAGATTACATTATTGTTACAAACTGCGAAAAAGTAGTTTTTACAGGTAACAAAATGGATGACAAAGAGTATTTAACTTTTAGTGGTTACCCAGGTGGCCAAAAAGGGGAAGCTGCAAAAAATCTCCTAAAGCGTCGTCCAGAAGTAGTAATTGAAAGAGCTGTAAAAGGCATGCTTCCTAAGAACCGTCTTGGTCGTCAGATGTACAAAAAACTATTTGTATATGTAGGAGCAGATCATCCTCATGGAGCTCAAAAACCACAAGATTTAAACTTTAATCGTAAATAATAAAGGACGACGGGCAACAGACACCGGATTGTAACAAACTCGAAACACTGAAACCCGAAACCCGAAACTATAAATAATATGGAAAAGCAAAAAAACGCAGTAGGTCGCAGAAAAGCAGCTGTTACACGTGTTTTCCTTAGCAAAGGCGAAGGCACAATTACAGTAAATGGAAAAGATTATAAAACATATTTTCCGCTGATTTACCTACAAAATCAATTAGAAGCTCCTCTTAAATCTATTGAATCTGCTGATAAATTTAACATAGTTATCAATGCTACAGGTGGCGGTGTAAAAGGTCAGGCAGAAGCAGCAAAACTAGGCATTGCTCGTGCATTGCTAGAAGTAAATGCTGAATTTCGCCCTATTTTTAAAGCGGCTGGTTTCTTAACACGTGATTCTCGTATCGTAGAGCGTAAAAAACCAGGAAAGAAAAAAGCAAGAAAATCATTCCAGTTCAGCAAACGTTAATAGGAAAGATAATAGAAGCAAGACACAAGATGTTAGATTTTATTCTTTCTGTATTGAGTCTCTTTTTTCAAGCATCATAATTTTTAAAAATTACTTTAATAATAAACAATGGAAAATACTTCCTTACAACAACAGCTATTAGAAGCAGGCGTTCATTTTGGTCACCTTAGAAAAAAATGGAATCCAAAAATGCTTCCTTACATCTTTGCAGAAAAGAAAGGTATTCATATCATAGATCTTAACAAAACAGTAGAGGGGTTACAAGAAGCTGCTGCTGCACTAAAAGCGGTAGCTCGTAGTGGTAAGAAGATTATGTTTGTTGCTACTAAAAAGCAAGCAAAAGAAATCGTACAAGAAAGCGCTAAGCGTGTAAACATGCCTTTCGTTACAGAACGTTGGTTGGGTGGAATGCTTACCAATTTCAATACTGTTCGTAAGAGTGTAAAGAAAATGCAAAGCATCGAAAAGATGCTAGGCGATGGTAGTGCGGAGAATCTTAATAAAAAAGAAAGATTAACCCTTACTCGTGAAAAAGAAAAGATGGAAAAAGTATTGGGTGGTATTGCAAATATCAGCCGTGTACCCTCTGCTTTATTTCTAGTAGATATCGGGCATGAGCATATTGCGCTAGCAGAAGCAAAGCGTTTAAACATTAGCACATTTGGAATGGTTGACACCAATTCTGATCCTAATAAAGTTGATTTTGCTATTCCTGCAAATGATGATGCTACAAAATCTATTGCTATTATTGTTAATTATATCACAGCCGCTATTGCAGAAGGTCTAGCAGATCGTCAAAGCAGCAAAGATGATGAGAGCAATGATGAAACAGAAGAAAGCGCAGAAGCAAAAGCAGCACGTTTTGAAAATAAGCAAGACGGTGGTGATGATAGAAGACGTGGTGGTGGACGTGGACCAGGTGGCCCTGGTGGTGCTGGCGGTGCTCCAAAACGTAGAGTAGCAGGTCCTGGTGCTGGTGGAAGAAGACCAGCTGGTAAGTAAGCATATTTGATAGGCACTAATGATTGTGTTTTATTATTGTTGCCCAAACATAGGCAATAGCATTACTCATTATCGTGTCGCCTGTCCCGATTTTTTTCGGGATCACTCACTTGTACAGCATACCAATATTGAACATTTTTTAAAAACATTAAAATAAAAATCTCCCCAAAGCGTAAAGTACACAACTTTCTTTTGGGGATTTTTGGAGGATATTAAAATGAGTGCAACAATAACCGCAGCAGAAATAAATAAACTACGCCAAGCCACAGGTGCTGGTATGATGGATTGCCGTAAAGCGCTTGTAGAAAGCAATGGCGAATTTGAAGCAGCAATAGACTGGCTTCGCAAACAAGGGCAAAAAGTAGCAGCAAAACGCAGCGACCGTGAAGCCAAAGAAGGTGTTGTAATTGCAATGACAACTGCCGATAAAAAAGCAGGTATCGTACTTTGTATTAGTTGCGAAACTGATTTCGTAAGTATCAATGCAGACTTTGTAGCTTTTGCACAAAGTATAGCAGATGCAGCTATTTCAAACAATGTAAAAACGTTGGAAGAACTTAGCAACGTTGTAATAAATGGCGAAAAGGTTTCTGATATGATAAACGATAAGCTTGCCGCTATCGGAGAAAAAATAGAAATCACAAAATTTGAAAGAATAGAAGCTCCGTTTGTAGCAAGCTATATTCATGGCGCAAACAGAATGGGTGTTTTAGTAGGTATGACACATGAAGCCCCAGAAGCTGGTAAAGATGTTGCTATGCAAATTGCAGCAATGAATCCGCTAGCTATTGATGAATCTGCCATTGATGCAGCAACCATAGCTCGTGAGAGAGAAATTGCCATTGAGCAAATTAAAGCTGAAGGAAAGCCCGCTGAAATGGCTGAAAAAATTGCAGTTGGTAAAGTAAATAAATTTTTAAAAGATAATACTTTACTTGCTCAACCTTTTGTGAAAGACAATGCAAAATCTGTAGCAGATTACTTAAAGGCTACCAATGCAGATCTTAAACTTACCGATTTTAAGAGAGTAGCTTTAGGCTAGTACCTCATTTTATATTTTTATTGAAGCCCTCGATTTGTTCGAGGGTTTTTTATTGCCTGTATTTGCAATATGTATGAAATCATTTTATTGATGTTCATTTTATAAACACCACACCTTATGTGGTTGAACCATAATGTTATCTTACGCATTTTCAATTTTCGTATAAAGATCGTAACGCTTATTACTCCCAATTTTCTTCTTACTATTCTTTGACTGCGTATCACAAAAAGAACCCTATCCATTTCTGAATAGGGTTCTAAAAATATATTCTTTTATTTCTTCTACCTCAACACTTGTATTGTTTTATTTACTACCTCATCACTGGTAACCAATCTTACAATATAACCGCCATTTGCTAAAGCGCTTACATTAATTGTTTCGGTTTGGCCTAGGCTTGTTATCTTTTGCTGAGATAATATTTTGCCATCCATTGCTATAATACTTAGCGTTGCTGCTTTGTTTATCATGCTGCCGGTTACAGTTATATTTACCATGTCCACCGCTGGGTTTGGATAAACTGTTACAGTGCCTGCTTTAGCAAAACTTACTTTGCGTATTTCGCTGTAGCTTATTGCACCATCTTTCTCTATGGTTTTTATACGATAATAATTGATGCCAGCTACTGGGGTTGTGTGTACTGCTTCGTAAGTTGCATTGCTATTTGTGTTAGCTGCTACAGTGGCTATGGTTGTATTAAAATTTCTGCCATCTGTACTTGTCATTGCTTCATACCTTGCTACATTTATTTGCTCGCTTACCTTCCATTGCAAGTTTACTTGGCTGCCTTTTGGTAAGGCCGTAAAGCTTGTAAAATTGATTGGTAAAACACCAAACCAAGATAATGTATACGTTGCAGGTGTAGGATCTTCCTTCCCTGCTGCATCTACAAATGCATAGTTAAATGATGTGCTGGTAGAGCCAACGGTAGCGGCTATAATTTTAATCGTTAACAAACTAGGATCAAAATTTGGAATCGTTTGTCCGTTAGTAACCAATATGCCATTATAATACAATTCCGAATTGGTAGGAACTGTTGTAATCCTAACCGACTTATTAGTCAAGACCCCATTTGATGGTTGATCTTCTGGATCGCTACCAGAAAGAATCGGAGGATTTGCACCACCATTTAAAGTAATTATCTGACCAACATTAGGTGTTAAGATTAATGTACTTAGGGTTTGTGTTTCTGGCAATTGTTCAATAGCAAAGTCAAAATTAATTGTATTGGTAAACCCAAGATTTCTTGTGTCTATTACACCTAAAGAACCGCCGTCAATTATACCGTTTCTTGTTTCACCTGTATTGGTCCAACCAATAGGTAATACTACTGCGGGAGCAAGATTGCCTACTGTGCCTTGATTAGTTGATAATTGTATTGAATAGTTTGCACCAGGAGTAATATTTGTAAAGTTATACGTACCATTGGCTGCTACAGGAGTAGTGGCTACTACATTTCCTAATGCATCTACAAGGTTCACATACAAAGTTCCACCAATATTTGTTTCTGGTTCTCCTACACCTTCATCTATTACATTACCATTAGCGTCATTCCAAACCTTTCCGGCAATATTAATACCAGGGCCTACTAACAAATGAATCTGTGCATCTGTACATAAAGGCTGTGGCGCAATAACTGTAACATCACAGGTTGTATAGTTTATGTTATCTGGACCAACATAACCTGCTGCTGGTGTATATAAATAAGTACCATCTGCATAGAACTGAACCGTTCCACCCATCAATGTAGTTACCGGAGTTCCAATAGGCGTTTGTGGTCCACCGGGTACAATGGTTACACCTAAATAAGATAATGGGTTTCCGTTAGGATCTCTATCATTACCAGTGAAATTTCCTGCAACCGGTTTATTGATCGTAGTATAACCAAAGTCATCTCCAGCAAATGGTGGATCGTTAGCTGGTCCGTTTGGATCTTTTAATACATCAATATGTAATTTAGCTGTTTGACAAGCAGGAACAGGTGTAACAGTATCACAAATAGTATACGGTACATCAATGCTTCCAACAAAGCCAGGAGCAGGTGTATATGTATAAGTTCCGTTTGCATTAATCACCAGTGAACCTGCATTGGCAACTACATTACCATTCTGATCAATTCCTGCAACTATATTTGATGCTCCTACTGCTCCACTACCAATACTGGTTACCGTAAAGGTATTGTTTTGCGGATCACGGTCATTTGCAAAAAGTGTATTAGAAACCGGACCACCATAACTTATATTTTCATCGTTATTGGCAATAACAGTATTAGTACCGCTTGTTGGCAATGGATCTACTGTAATGGTTAAATAAGCGGTATCACATTTAGATAAATTACCATTATCACAAAGCCTGTATGGCACATTTACAGTTCCGGTAAAGCCCGGTACCGGATCAAAAGTATAGGACCCATCTGCTGCAAAAGTTATGGTTCCGGCATTGGGAAACGGATTACCCAATTTATCAACACCTGCTAATGGAGCACCCGAACCTATTGGAGCACCCGGTGTTGCACCTTGTGCTAAGAATGAACCAAAGGTTTGGGTATTGTTTTCTTTATCAAAATCATTGGTTAGTACATTACCACTCACATTTACATCCTGCCAAGTACTGTTTTCATCATTAATGGCATCAGTACTGTTACCTACACCTACTAATAAATGTAAAGTAGCTGTGTTACACAATGGCTGTGGTGCAACTGCTGTTACATCACAAATAGTGTAATTCACATTATCTGGACCTACATATCCTGCTGCTGGTGTATATAAATATGTTCCATTTGAATAAAACTGAACTGTTCCACCTTGTGCCGTTGCTACTGGTGCTCCTATTGGAGTTGCAGCTCCGCCTGGTACAATCGTTGTTCCGTTTACTGATACCGGATTTGCATTTGGATCACTGTCATTACTTATGAAGTTTCCGCCTACTGGTGTATTTACTGTTGTATAACCAAAGTCATCGCCAGCAAATGGTGGATCATTGGCAGGTCCGTTTGGATCTTTTAATACATCTATATGTAAAATAGCAGTTTGGCAAGCAGCAGGTACTACATTATCACAAATGGTGTAAGGTACATTAATGCTGCCTACAAAACCTGCTGAAGGCGTAAATGTATACGTACCATCTGCATTAATTTGTAAAGATCCTGCATTGGCAACTGGGTTACCATTGACATCTATGCCGGCTACTGGAGCAGCAGTTCCTACTGTACCTCCTGTAAAGCTTGTTACGCTAAATGTATTGCCCTGTGGATCTCTATCGTTGG
>JANNGD010000238.1:0-12711 GCA_031380515.1 Ferruginibacter sp.
CATCTGCAATAGGGCCAAATAATAGAGCTGTGGTTTGGAAAAATGGAGTGTCTACTTTTTTGTCCACAGGTAGTAATGAAGGCACCGCCTTATCCGTTTATGTGGTAGGCACAGATGTTTATGTTGCAGGTATTGAAGAAAATGTCACAGCCACAAATTATACAGCAAGAGTATGGAAGAATGGTGTAGCAACAAATTTATCTAGCGGAACATCGGATGCTTATGCATATTCTGTTTTTGTAAAAGGTACAGATGTATATGCAGCAGGGCTTATTGATAGCCCTATAAATGGAGGCGGTAAAGTTTGGAAAAACGGGCTACTCGCCAATTTTTTTAGCCCAACAAATACAATATCAGCATATTCTATTTTTGTAAAGTAGTAATTTATTTACTTCTATATTTTGTAAATAAATTATAGCTATATAAAATTAACTGGGCCGTCCAAATGTGATAAAAAAATACTCATTTGGACGGTTTACTTTTATATGCGAATCTTGAAAGCATTACGTCCCATCGGGGTTTTCACTAGCACAAACCTTGTGGTATAAAAGTACCATCCGTGAAACCCAGATGCAAAAAAGAACCATAAAGTATTTGAAAACCAAGTTTGCAGGTTCACAAAAGTGTCGGGGCTTCGCAACAAACTTTCCTTTCAATTTGTAGGGTCTATTTGCAAAAACCCAGCAAGACAGAACGCTTTTCCTACGGCCTAGTAATAATCGTCCGCTCACTTACACTCAACCCCATAAAACAACCAACCACATTGTTGCCGCTTATATAATTTTGCAACAAAACTGGTGTAGAAAAAGGGCCGTTGTTATTTCTAGCATCCAAATAGCTATCCCAAAAATTATGGGTATTTCTATTTACCGAAGTGAGCATATAGGTAATGGTGTCGTTGTAATTAATTTCTGACGGGTGTGTAATTCTTATGTACTCTCCATTATTGGAATCGTCTCTGCCTGGTGCTCGGCTTTTAAATAAACCTGCCCAGCCAAATCTATTTCTATTTTCGTTGTTGCGCCAGTAATAAAAATAAGTATTCCCCAATGTATCGGGGTCTTTGTAATGGTTTGTAATACGGCATTTATTCTCGTTGTCGCTATTTATAAATGGAAAGCCATAGGTTACACTATCCAACTTTACGGTATCGGGCATATTGGTTATGCCTGTGTATGCATTGTTTTCGTATAATACATCTAGCCGATAGTATTTACCTACTTTACCAACCAATGCTTGTGCAGGGTTGGTAACAGCCAGTGGGTCAATATAAAGACCATTGGCAAAAACCGCAGGCAATGCAGGATTATTAAGTTCCCTTAAATCTCTTTTAGATGTGGCATTCCAAGTAATAACATTATTTATAACGCTACCTTCTGTAATAGAAACCTGCGCATTTTTTACAGGAACTCCTTGAAAAATTGGATCAAAATAATCTACTGTTTTACTCAAAATAACATAAGTGTATTGTGGAGCTTGATTGCTTATGTATGCCTCTACCACTAGCTTTGGCTCTGTGCCAGACACTTCTATATCAAAATCTTTTTCGCAGCTTAAAAGGAAAATACTGCAGGCTATGATTAATATTTTTTTCATTTTTAACCTTTAAAATTTTACATTCCAAGTTATACTTGGAACGATAGGAAATAAATATACTTTTTTACCTACAACTTTTTGTGTATCCTCATCAGCACTTAAATAAATAAAAAATGGATTGGCTCTGTTATACACATTATATATGCCAAAGTTCCAACTACTTTTGTAACGCCTTGTGGTATTGGGTTTTCGTGTATAGGCAAAAGAAATATCAAGCCGATGGTATGCGGGCATTCTAAAATCGTTTATTTTATCGTATAAATCTATATTGGTAAAAATGGGTTGATTTTCTGTAGTGTTGTAGCTAAGGTTGTAAGTAAAACGACCTACGGGTAGCGTTAGTGCATTGCCCGTGCCATAAACAAACACGGCGGATGCTTCCCACTTTTTTGATAATGGATAGTTGGCTACAATGCTTACATCGTGGGTTCTATCGTACCTATAAGGAAAGGGTTTGCCTCCATTTATGGCATTAAATGTTCTTTCGGTACGGCTCAAGGTATAGCCAATCCAGCCAGTAAGTTTGCCGAGTTTTTTATTTAAAAATAATTCTAGTCCGTAAGCTCTACCTGAACCGAAAATCATTTCATTTTCCAAATTGGCATTTAATAAAAGGTTGGCGCCTGGTTTAAACTCTAGCTGGTTACTAAGCGTTTTGTAATATACTTCTGCAGAAAACTCATAGGTATTATTTTTAAAATTTCTAAAATAACCTGCAGCAATTTGATTTGCTCTACCCGGCTGTATTCGCTTACTGGCGGGCAACCACAAATCGCTTGGGAAACTTGCATTGCTTGTGGTAGCTAGCTGCAAATACTGTATGGTATTTGCATAAGATAGTTTTATACTGCCACTTTCGTTGAGCTTCCATCGCAGACTAAGGCGTGGTTCAGGATTTTGATATTGAGCTAAACTTTGTCCTCTGCTGTATTTAACTTTTTGCCCTGTAGGAAAACCTTCGCTATCATACACATCTTCTTCCGTAGGGCCTACTTGGTTAAAATAGCTGTATCGTACACCAGCTATTAAATTAACCTCAGGCAGCAGATCCACTTCTGCACTCAAATAACCTGCTAGCTCATGCGCATATTTGTTTTGCAAAATGGTTTCAAAATTGGTAACACCAGCTGTAATACCACCAGCACCAGGTTTAAATGTGTGGTTGATATATTGTATGCCCCATTTTAGTTTTAACCAATCGTATTGTTTTAAACTCCAATCGCTCTTAAACTGCCAATCTTTAAGGCCGGATGTAAATAAAAACTGTATGGTACTAAAGCCAAATCTACTGTCTAATTGAAAACGATTATAGACAATGCCTGTATTGTGACTAAGCCTGCTATTAATTTTTTGTTCCCATTGTACTGCAGCTATTGTATTTCCCCAGTTGGTATTAAAGGTTCTACCAGCACCATCGCTGTTAGAAAATGAAAACTCATCTACTCCATTAAAAAAATTGACATTTAGCTTGTTTTTTTTATTAATTATATAATTACCTCTAGCATTTACATCATAAAAAAAATAGCCGTTACCACCAATACGTTCTCTTGCAAAGGGTTTAGCCACTTGATCGATATACGTACGCCTTGCATTAATAATAAACGAAGCTTTGTTTTTTATTATAGGCCCTTCTACTCCCAATTTGGTAGAAATTAGACCGATACTTGCATTGGTTTTTATTCTTTCCATATCTCCATCTCGGCTGCTTATGTTTATTACGCTGCTAAGCCTGCCGCCATACTCTGCAGGGAAACCACTTTTTAATACCTCAATACTTTTTATTGCATCGCCATTAAAAACAGAAAAGAAACCTAGTAAATGATTTGGGTTGTACACATTCACGCCATCCAATAATATTAAATTTTGATCTGGCCCTCCTCCACGTACATATACACCACCACCGCCTTCACCACCGTTTTTTATCCCTGGCAAAAGGGTGATTGTTTTTAGAGGATCTACTTCTCCAAAAATTACTGGGAGCTTGCGTAAAACCTCCGCACTAATAGTCTGCACACCCATTTGGTTTGCAGAAACGTTTCTACTGGAGCGAACGACTACCGTATTTAATAAACTTTGTCGCTGCTGTAGAACTATTTGTAATGTAGTATCTGATGTAAGTGTAAATACTTCAACGAAATTATAATGATTTACTACATGGGCTGATATGTTAATTTTTCCGGCACTTAGCAATTGAACTATTGTGCCAGTGCTGTCTGCCTTCAATTTTTTATCATTTATGGAAAGGGAAGCGTTTGGTAACAATTGTTGCCCATTATCCTGCACAATTATTTTAACTTTTATCTGTTGTGCAAATGTGTTAGTATAACCAAAAGTTATACTAATAAACATTAAAGCAAAACCATAATTTTTCATGCCAGAGGTACGTATTTGTTATTAAAAAAGTTTTTAGCATTGTAAAGTACGTTGTAAAATTATGCCATTTCAAAGAATTTGATATTTAACAAAATTGGCAATATTCCGACAACATGCTATGCTGTTTACAGATGATGTAAAAAATTTATTGCATAGAGTGATAGAGCGAGTTCGCAGGAATACCAACTATTCTGTAGTATAAAGAATTTACAACAAGGCATATATAAGAAAGGTTTTGCAATTGTAATGCAAAACCTTTCTTATTATACGCTTAGAGACCGATTGGAAGTTCTACTTAAACAACATTCAACCATTCAACGATGTTAAACTATTTTCAACCTTATTACAACTTTTCCATTAACCCATCCACAATACCATAAGCCACGGCTTCTTTGGCATCCATCCAATAATCTCTGTCAAAATCTTTCATAATTTGTTCACGGGTTTTGCCACAGTTTTTGGCCAATACATCTGCACCCATTTCTTTAACTTTTTGCATTTGGATGGCCATAATTTCTAGATCGGCACTTACGCCTTGTCCACCACCACTTGGTTGGTGTATCATTACTTCTCCACTAGGGAAAATAAAGCGTTTGCCTTTTTCGCCGCCACTAAGCAAAATACTGCCCATGCTTGCGGCCATGCCCATGCATACAGTGCTCACAGGCGATGATATCATTTGCATGGTATCGTAAATAACCATACCGCTGGTAACCATGCCTCCTGGGCTATTTATGTAAAAAGTAATTTCTTTGCCTGGGTCTATAGCCTCTAAGTACATCAAACGATTGGTAATGTCTTTGGCACTTTTATCATCTACCGCACCCCACAAAAATACTTTGCGTTGCTCTATAAATTTTTTGTCGAACTGCCAGCCGCTCATCATTTTTTCCATGGGGCTTTCTGGTAGATCTTTTGGTGTTTCCTCTTCGTCTTCTAATCGGGTGTTTCTAAAATATGTGTTCATGCTGTTGCGTGTTTTTGAATTTATTGTGTTTTTTATTTATAGACAACTGTCGACCGACCACCGTTTCCTACCCCTTGCACATTGCCTACTGACATCTGCCAACTGCTTTCTGTAATCTGCCCACTGCTATTAGTCCTTTTTCTGCTTGCGTGCATTTATCAAAAGCACCTCATCTACCAAGCCATATTCTTTTGCTTCTGTAGATGTCATCCATTTATCTCTTTGGCAATCTTCTGCAATTTTTTCTATTGTTTGCCCAGTATGCATAGAAATAATTTCGTACAATTCGTGCTTTATTTTTTTTACTTCGTTTACAGTAATAGCCACGTCGCTTGCTTGCCCCATAGCGCCTGCACTTGGCTGGTGCATCATAATACGGCTGTGCTTAAGTGCGGTACGTTTGCCTTTTGCACCTGCACACATTAGTACTTGGCCCATACTGGCCGCCATACCTGTGCAAATGGTTGCAATATCGGGTGTAATAAATTGCATGGTATCGTACATTCCTAAGCCTGCATATACACCGCCACCCGGGCAGTTGATGTACATCTGTATATCTCTTACACGATCTGTACTTTCCAAAAACAACAATTGTGCTGTTACAATATTGGCTACTTCATCATTAATGGGATAGCCCAAAAAAATAATACGATCCATCATCAAACGGCTGTAAACGTCCATAATGGCTACGTTCATAGGTCGCTCTTCTATAATATTGGGTGTTAGGTTGGTCACATTGTGTTTAATATAACCATCAAGGGTATTGCTACTAATTCCTTTGTGCTTTACAGCGTATTTTTCAAATTCTTTTCCAAAGTTCATGCTTACTATATTAGGTGAGCAAATATATTGCTTAAATTATTTTGTTTACACTTAGTCAAAAATTATTCCTATAAAAAAAGGTGACAGAATTACTGATAAAGCGACTATTCAGCCTTAAAATTGATATTTCTTTTCAAATTCTAGGTAAAATAGCTGACGTTTTAGTGTAACAGAATTATTCGCTACCCAAATACCTTTTATGAATTATTTTGAGTTTCTTCACTTTTTATAAGATTTGATAGCACTCGGTAAACGATTTCGCATATTGAACAAAATTTTACTATCATTGCTTTTTAGAATTATGACACCTACTTTAAAAGAAATAACCAATAACTTACTAGCCGAACCACTTGACCATTTAGGTGCTAGAAAGGCTGCATATGAATTATATGAATTTTTTGTAGGGATGGTAGCATTGGAAAATGATGAAGCAGAAAACAATGCTCATATTAAAACGAAAAATGGGCTTGCCATTTCTACCAATGCTGCAGCAATTTGTTCAATTGATTACATGCGTACCAGAACTTTTCTATTGGGCATAAAAAAGGCAATTTCGGATTGCCTAGTTTCTAATCCAAATAAACCTGTAGAACTTATGTATGCGGGTACGGGGCCTTTTGCAACATTGGTTATTCCATTGTTATCTTATTTTACTTCGGCTCAATTACAATTGGTTTTGTTGGAAATAAATTCGAATACAATTAATATTTTAAAAAGTTTAATAAAAAATTTGGGTGTAGAAAAATATGTAAAAGCAATTGTACAATGTGATGCTTGTACGTATAATTTTGAGGGAGATATACAGCCCGCTATTATCGTTTCCGAAACAATGAAACCCGCTTTGTTTAAAGAACCACAGTTAATGCTGATGACTAATTTGGTAAAACAATGCAAACAAATTCCTATAATGATTCCGCAATTAATTTCAATAGACTTAGCATCTATTAATACAACAAGCAAAGAAATTAGTTTGCTAGATAATTTGATTACATTTAATATCGAAACGGCCTTGCAATTGGCAAGCGATGTCAATATTGCTCCTATATTTAACAAGGGTTTCCAAATAAACATTAACCGAGAAAACAAAACCACAAAAGATAGGATAAGTTTACTTACTACAATAAATTCTTATGGAATGTATAAGCTTGATTACAAAGAATGCAGCCTCACACTCCCTTGTTATATGGATAAATTGAACATTTCTGACAAAGATGTTTTGCTGCATGTAAAATATAAGGTAGGCGAAAAACCTAGGCTGGTTTTTGAAACAATTTCCGTATCGTAATTTAGAGAGAACCTTTAATAAATAAAAATTATCTATTTATACAAATGAAAAGTACAATATCTACCAATGTAAACCTTATAAAAGCAGTTGCTTTTTTAAAAGAGATTGGTATTGCCGTTGATTATGGTTCAATTGAAGGTGAAAGTTTTTTACCAGGCGTTAGTATCGTAAATGGAAGCATCATCATTGATGAAGAAAAGTTTTTATACCCAGGCGACATCTTACACGAAGCGGGTCATATAGCCGTAGTGCCCGCAAGCGAAAGGGCAACTTTAAACGAACACGACATTGCCGAACGACCACAACGGGAAGCAGAAGAAATGATGGCGATTGCGTGGAGCTATGCCGCTTGTGTTCATTTAGAAATAGACGCAGTTTTTGTTTTTCATGATGATGGTTATAAGGGTGGCGGTAGCGATTTAGCAGAAAACTTTAAACAGGGGCATTATTTTGGCGTGCCAATGTTGCAATGGGTAAGCATGGCACTTGAAAAGAAGAATGCAACGGAGCAAAACATGCCCTATTATCCTCAAATGTTGAGATGGTTAAGAGCATAAAACTATATGCTTACGATACTTACTTCTCTTATAAATGATTTAAAGAATCATGTATTAGCTATTGTTTTTTTAAATGGTATTTCAATAACCAATATTAAAAATTTTATTTGTTTCCCTTCCAATTCTATTTCTTTCACTGCCTTAGCGAATGCCTTTTATACTATTGTATTAAAGCGCAGTATTGTTGAGGTTTTTAAAACTAGTAAAATACACGCATTATTATTGATTTCTGCTATGAGAAACATTACATAAAATAGCATACAAACGATATGCTTACGTTATACCAATTATAAATAGAAAATAGTACGACTCAATTTTATGCGCTTTGTGCATTGGAGCAGTTGGCAGCATTTGTTCAGTCCTCCCGCAACTATGGCGAGACTTTTCGGTAGATATGTGTATGCTTATGCCGTTTGTGGCAGCAAACTTACATATACGCTCGCCACTCATTCCCCCTCCAATCTTCAGCCGTATTTCATATCTCAATTTTTATTGAGTAATAGAATATGCATTAAATTAATAGCAATGGTTACAACAATTCTTCATTAAAATACGCCATACACTTATGATAAGAAAATTCTGGTTGCATACCGTATTGAAACATTTACCCTAAAAAAATGAGTAATTTCAGCTTGTGAAACAGCAACCTATAAAATATTTTATCTATTATAAAATGTTAATTACCATATAAATATATCAATTTTCCGATTATGCACAAAAAAGAATATTCACAAATTTGCATAATCAAATAACGATTATGTATATTTGCGAATATTCAAAGTTTGTAAACTACAAAATATTATATCATGAATAATATCATGGGCAATCAGGCGGTATCTGGTGATGATTTTTTTGGAAGAGAAGAAATAGTTAAACACCTAAAAGGAATACTAATTTCCAAAAATAGTTTTCTACTGCTAGGCCTAAGAAGAATTGGAAAAAGTAGTGCTATCAAAGAAACAGTTAGAAAAATAAGCAATGAACATAAGAACATCGCAATAATAGAACTCAATTGTCAAACCTATGAAAGTATACAGGATTTTTATAAGAATCTTCATCTGGCTCTTCCCAAAAATTGGCGAGACAAAGTTAGAGATGCCCTTAAGGAGAGCAAACGAATACCCAAAAAGCTACTTGACTTTATTACAGATCATGTAGAAGAACTGGATTTGCCTTATATAGGATCAGTAAAGTTGAGAAATGATGCATTAAGCTATTCTAATACCATTAAAGAAGAACTTACCAGTTTTTTTAAAAAGCAGGAGCAGCATATTGTTTTGGTTATTGATGAACTTCCCTTTCTCTTCGAACATATTGCAAAGCAAAAAAATGATGCAACGAAGTTGGAAATTGAAATGATTTTATCTACACTCAGGTCGTGGCGTGATATTGGTATTTCACAAGCAATTTGTGGTTCGTTAAACCTGCACATGCAACTGGAGTATTTAGGCATTTCCCGTAAATTGTTAGGAGGGGTTATTACACAAACGCTTCCTAAATATACCCAAGATGAATCCATCGGATTATTAAAAGCATTAGCACATACAGATAATATACCGCTCCTACAGAAGCATATAGATCAAATGCTTCATCTTATTCCTGACTTCATTCCGCAATTTCTACAATATTTTTACTTCAATATAAAAACACATGGAAACGTAGCTTTAGATAATATTGAAGCCATTTACGTAAGTTATGTTTATCCTGGCATTGTAAAAGATTTTGAATACCAGTTTAACGACAGGTTTGCTTTATTATCAAAATCCGATAGTGCAATTGCAATTAAAGTATTAAATAGAATTACCAACACACCAAACATTCCCGAGTCTGAATTACTAAAATCAGTTACAGGAGGAAACACTTACGCATTATTGCTTACACTTACCAATCAGGAATTTATTGTGGTAGATGCTCATCAATGCTACAACTTTTCGTTTAACATTATTCGTAATTGGTGGCAAAAGAAAAATATAAAATGAGTTATATCAAAAAATTCAATCCTCTCGAAATGGAAGAGGAAGAAGTGCTGGCATTGGCAACAGGAAGAGAAAAACTGTTGGAAATCATGCTTGCAGAAATGCAGCATTGCTTACAACCAAAAAGCAACCAGCATTATATTCTTTATGGTCCACGTGGCATTGGTAAATCTTTTTTTACCAGATTATTAAAAATACACCACGATAAATCGGAATTATTTTCAAACAGCCAGTTTATACAACTGCCCGAAGAGCAAGATAATATCAATTTCACTGCCGACCTTTTAGATGTGATTGCAACCATACTGGAAGGTGGTAAACTTGCAGATGTTAAACCAAAATGGTCCATAACACCAGTTCAGTATCAGGAGTCTAAAAAGCGACTGAAACTTGCCATACAAAAAGTAGCTGAAGAAAAAAATATTAAGCACATTTTTGTAACGCAAGAAAACCTGCAAGTATTTATACCAAAATTAGACAATACCGAAAGCGGCAGATTCAGAGAATTTCTTTCAGACTTTAATGAAATTACGCTCATTGGCTCGAGCCTAAGGCCCGATTTGGATAACGATTATGCCAAAAAACTTTTTCAAGTATTTAAAAAAATAGACATTGAGCCTTGGAGTGAAGAAAACTTTTTGAAATATTATGAGCGTAAAGCATTACGTTCCATATTCAAAGAGGAAAAACTTGAACAACTAAAAAAATCAAAAAATAAGATAAGGGCCATTGTGAAATTTACCGGCGGCAGCCCCAGGCTGGCGGTTATCCTTAGCAATTTAATTTTAGATAAAAACATTTTAGATACCACCGAATTACTGGATGGTATCATAGACGATTTAACCAGCTATTACCAAGATATAACCAGCGATATACCACATAAATCGAAAATGCTTTTTGATATGTTGATTCGCAAAGGAGAAAACATGACACAAAGTGCCCTGGCGCAATCCTTTGACCCACCATTGGAACAAAGCACTATCGCAAGATCCTTTTCTTGGCTTTTGGAAAACTACTATGTAATATCCAGCAAGCAAGCAAAAGGCCACACAAAGCATTTTTATGTAAGAGACCGTTTGTATGTATTGTACTACCAAAAAAGACAAGTGTTTGCCGATATGCCTTTTTCTTTTATAGGAATTTTTGTAGATTTTTTGGCTGAATTTTATTCGCAAAAAGAACAACAAAAAGAAATTGCTTTATTGGATTGCAACCATCCGTATAGTAAAGGGCTTTTGTACCATTTTGCTAAAAAAGAAAACCTTGCTATCCAACAATCGCATGAAGCCAATTATATTAAAAAGCAGTTACTGGATTCTTATGATTCCAAGTTGAAAAATAAACTTCATACAAAAAATAGCTCCATTGACAAGGAAGATGATTTTGACAAAGCTATTAAAAAGTATCAAAAAGTCATTGCTTTAAACACTGATGATGCTGAAGCCTACTTTAATTTAGGAAATTTATTTGGCAATAAAGGCGGTTATGATAAAGCAATTGAAGCTTATCAAAAAGCAATTGCATTAAAGCCAGACTATGAAGAAGCATATAATAAAATAGGAGTTTCATTTGTCAATAAAGGCGATTACGACAAGGCCATTGTAGCTTTTCAAAAAGTCATTGCATTAAAGCCGGATTTTGAAAAAGCCTATAGTAATTTAGGTATTTTATTTGCAAAAAATTGTGAATACGAAAAGGCCATTGAAGCTTATCAAAAAGCCATTGCATTAAAGCCTGATGATGAAAAAGTCATTTATAATTTAGGGAATTCATTTTTCAACAAAGGCGATTACGATTATGCCATTGAATCTTATCAAAAAGCCATTACTTTAAAACCAGATTATAATGAAGCCTATTATAATTTGGGGAATTCATTTGCTGAAAAAGGAAATAACAACAGGGCCATTGTAGCTTATCAAAAAGCCATTGCATTAAAGCCAGATCATGAAAAAGCGAATTATAATTTGGGATATTTATATGATGAAAAAGGCGATTATGATATGGCTATTGAAGCGTATCAAAAAGCCATTGCTTTAAAGCCGGATTATGAAAAAGCCTATTTTAATTTAGGGTATTCATTTGGCAATAAAGGCGAATACGACAATGCCATTGAAGCATATCAAAAAGCCATTGCTTTAAAACCTGGTTATGAAAAAGCCTATAGTAATTTAGGAGGGGCATTTGACATTAAAGGCGATTATGACAAAGCTATAGAAGCGTATCAAAAAGCCATTGCTTTAAAGCCGGATTATGAAAATACCTATTATCATTTAGGAATTTCATTTGACAATAAATGCAATTATAACAAAGCCATTGAGGCTTATCAAAAAGCCATTGCATTGAAGCCTGATTTTGAGGAAGCCTATTATAATTTAGGAAATTCATTTTACAATAAGGGCGATTATGACAAGGTTACTTCAACTTTTCAAAATGGGTTATTAATAATTCCAAATTCGAAAATATTGCATGTTGGTTTATATGAAAATTTAATAAAACTAAAATCTTGGGATTTGCTTGCCTCAGAATTGATGAAAAATAACAGCTTTGTAATTGTTTCTACCATACTTGGTGAGGCTTTGTCTTCGATAGTTCAGGATAAAAAAATTGAAGATCGATTCTTTCTTTTCAAAAAAACCTTTGCTATTTTTAGCGAGCATTCAACGCTTAATAAGTACGATTTTATAAATGCATTGTGTTTGGCTTTATACCGCAATAATATAGATCATGCTTTATTAGAGCAAATTATTGACGAATTGGACTTTGATTCAAAGGAAGATGTATTGCTCGGTACCATAATAAATGTTTTCAAATATTTAATTGCTCCAGATAAGTATGATATAAATGAAATTCATCCTGATGCAAGAACCATTATTGAAAGTATTTTAGCAGAAAATAAAAAAGATTAAAAGTTTCAATTTGCAGATATGAAACTTCAAAAAAAATTGCAAGTTTGTATGACCAGCATATTTGTTTTAAAATGTTACGATATAAATGGGCTCAGTTTTATTTAATGGGGACTAAAGTTATCTTTGGTTAAAATTTAAACCGATTGGATATAACATTACTATCTCATTTTTTACCTAAAGGATTGCTAGAACATTTTACCATTACTTCTATAAATGATTTAGAAGACAC
>JANNGD010000132.1:0-4798 GCA_031380515.1 Ferruginibacter sp.
TCAACAACCAAGCAGCAGGTACGGCAGCGTTTAACCCAGCATTTACATTTAACAAAGCCTCTATCTTCTTCAACTTTGGCGTAACAGGCGTTATTGCTGGAGCAAGAACGTATTTCTTTGATGATGTAAAATTTGGAGCAGGAAATACTCCTTCGGCACCTACAGTTGTTAGCCCAGTAAATTATTGTCAGAATGCAACAGCAGTTGCTTTAATTGCTACTGCTACAACAGGCAATACGCTTGCTTGGTACACGGTACCAACAGCGGGCGTAGGTAGTGCTGTAGCACCTACTCCTTCAACTGCCACGGTTGGAACTACAAACTATTATGTAAGCCAGATAAATGCTTTATTAGTTGAAGGACCAAGGGCATTAATAGCAGTTGTTGTTAGTGGAATACCTTTAGCGCCAGTTGTAACAACTACAGTAACATATTGCCAAAATACAATACCAACTGCACTTACAGCAACAGCTGCAGCAGGTAATACTTTAAGATGGTATACAGTAGCTACTGGTGGTACAGCAAGTTTAACTGCTCCAACACCAAGTACATTGGTGGCAGGAACTACATTATATTATGTAAGTCAAGTAAATGCAGGAAATTGCGAAAGCCCAAGGGCCTCAATAAGCGTTGTTGTTAATCCGGCAGCAGCATTACCAACAGTTACAAGTCCAGTAACATATTGTCAAAATGCAGTTCCAGTTGCACTTTCTGCTACTGGCACAACCTTAAGATGGTATACTGCAGCAACTGGAGGATTTGGTTCTACAACAGCACCAACACCTAGTACAGCAACTGCAGGTACAACTTTATTTTATGTGAGCCAGGCTACGGCATTAGGATGTGAAGGACCGAGAGCGGCAATTACAGTTGTTGTAAATGCGCTTCCAAATGCTCCAGCAACTACAGCGCTTAGTTATTGTCAAAATACAACAGTACCTGCTTTAACAGCAACGGCTACTGCAGGCAGTACTTTAAGATGGTATACTGTTGCAACAGGAGGGACTGCTTTAGCATCTGCACCTACACCAATAACAACAATTGTAGGTTCTACTACTTTTTATGTAAGTCAAGTAAATGCGAATGGTTGTGAAGGGCCAAGAGCATCATTGGTTGTAGTGATAAAGCCAACAGCATTGGCACCAAGTGTAACAACTCCTGTAGCTTATTGTTTGAATGCTACTTCAACTATATTATCGGCAACACCTGATGCAGGAAATGATTTGTTGTGGTATAACAGCGCAGTGGGTGGTGTAGGTTCAGTAAATATACCTACTACCGTAACGAGTGTAAGTGGAACATTTGTATATTACGTGAGTCAGACAAATACACAAAATTGCGAAAGCCCAAGAGCTTCTATTAGTGTGAATATTATTGCACCACCTAATGCTCCTAATATTGCAGCAGCACCTTACACCAAATTATTCCCAGGGCTTATTACAACTGTATCTACTCCAAACGGACCTGCAGCAGGTAACACGTACGCTTGGTTTAGAAATGGAGTTGCATTAGCAGGTCAGACTGGAAATTCTGTAAGCGTAAATATAGATGGACTTGGTGCTTACACATTAAGAGTTACCAATAGCAATGGTTGTGTAGGAACATCAAATGTTGTGAATATAGCAGATTCTTCTGCGCCTAAAATATTTGTATATCCGAATCCATCTACAGGAAGATTCCAAATAAGGTATTTGAGTGATAATACCAATTTGAGGCCAAGGAAAATAGCTATTTTTAACTCAATTGGAGCTATTGTATATAATGCAAGCTTTGTAATGTTTGGGCCTTACACCCCAATGAATATTGATTTATCCAACGTGGCTTCTGGTGTTTATCATATTCATTTAATGGACAACGATGGTAAAGACTTAACAACAGAAACAATTTTTATACATAAATAATATCCCCCCAAAATGTAAATGGAGCTTTCTGAAAATGAAAGCTCTTTTTTTAAATCTTGGAGCGTTTCTTAATTTAATAAGTAATATATCTTTCGCATTTTTTTAAATTACTTACAATGGGTAAAATGAATTTATCACATACAATTTCAGTATGGGTAGCATGTATTTCTTTTTGTGCATGTTCTCAAAAAAGTTTATTGTCAATACCACAAGAAGCTAGCGTAATCGTTTCAAATTACAATGCTGCCAATAGCTCGTTTCCAGATAAAGGGTACGATGCGCCAAAGGCTTATCCAGATTATAAACTGGTATGGGCAGATGAATTCAATGGAAAAGCATTGAATACCAAAGATTGGAGTTTTGAAAATGGAGATGGATGCCCAAATCTTTGTGGCTGGGGAAACAATGAATTAGAGCATTACAGATCTGAAAATACCAGTTTCAAAAATGGTAAAATGATTATCGAAGCAAAGAAAGAGAACTATGGAAATAAATATTTCACTTCATCTAAAATGCTTACAAAAGGTAAAAAAACATTCAAATATGGAAGGGTAGACTTTAGAGCAATCTTACCAAATTCACAAGGCATATGGCCGGCATTTTGGATGCTTCCTGAAAAAAATCTTTTTGGGGGTTGGCCTAAAAGTGGTGAGATAGATATTATGGAAGTAATTGGTAAAGAGCCGTCGAAATTATATGGCACACTACATTTTGGCCCTGGCCCCGGTAGTACACAATTGGGTAGTAATATAAGTTTAAAATCGGGTGTTTTTAATGATGAATTTCATGTTTTTTCAATAGAGTGGGAGGAGAATCAAATTAAATGGTTTTTAGATGGAAAACTATTTTCGTCCTTTTCAAAAAAAGATTTTGGAACAAATAATTATCCTTTTAATGAAGATTTCTTTTTTATAATCAATCTTGCAGTAGGTGGAAATTGGCCTGGTAATCCTGATATGATGAATTTCAAAAATCAATTTTTTGTGATTGATTATGTAAGGGTATACCAAAAAAAATAGCGTTTTCTTTTTTCAATCAATCTTTTTAAATCTTATTACATGCCTTCTTTTTTTCAAATAAAGCATTTACAAATCAACTGTGTTTTTTATTTTTTATTATTAACCAGTTTGCAACTCAATGCCCAAGTAGTATCATCAAAAGATAAATCTAAAACGGACGCCATTAACAGAAGGGTTGATTCAGTGTTACAGTTAATGACGCTTCAAGAAAAAGTGGGGCAAATGAATCAATACAATGGCTTTTGGGAAATTACCGGGCCTGTGCCGAAAGAAGGAAATGCAAAACAAAAATACGACCATTTAAAAGCAGGAATGGTAGGCTCTGTATTGAATGTAAAAGGTGTAGTAAATGTAAGGAAGCTTCAAGAGATTGCTGTAAAAGAAACTAGGCTAGGCATTCCATTGTTATTTGGTTATGATGTAATACACGGGCACAAAACTTTATCTCCTATTCCACTAGCAGAATCATCAAGTTGGGATTTAGTAGCATTAGAAAAATCTGCAAGGGTTGCTGCTATTGAAGCATCGGCAGTTGGTATCAATTGGACATTTGCTCCCATGGTAGATATTACAAGGGATGCACGCTGGGGTAGGGTTATGGAAGGCGCTGGCGAAGACCCATACCTTGGCGCAAAAATTGGCGTTGCAAGAATAAAAGGATTTCAAGGCGATGATTTATCTGCAAACAATACCATTGCTGCTACTGCAAAACATTTTGCAGCTTATGGCTTTGCGGAGTCTGGCAAAGAGTACAATACGGTTGATGTAGGTACATCCACTTTATACAATATTATTTTCCCTCCTTTTCATGCTGCAGTGGATAATGATGTAAAAACAGTGATGAATTCTTTTAACACCCTAAACGGAATACCAGCTACGGGTAATAAATTTTTGCAAAGAGATATCTTAAAAAATAAATGGAATTTTAATGGCTTTGTAATTTCCGATTGGGGATCGGCTGGCGAAATGATAGACCATGGTTATGCAAAGGATTTAAGAAATGCGGCAGAGCTTGCTGCAAATGCAGGCTCGGATATGGATATGGAATCGCTTGCTTATGTTACATACCTAAAAGAATTGGTAGAAACAGGTAAAGTAAAAATAGAAGTAATAGATGAAGCAGTAAGAAGAATATTGCGTGTAAAATTTGAATTGGGTTTGTTTGATGACCCTTACCGTTATTGCGATGCTTCAAGAGAGAAGAATTTAATTTATAATCCTGCTCATATTGCTGCAGCATTGGATATGGCTAAAAAATCTATTGTTCTTTTAAAAAATGAAAAGCAATTACTACCATTAAAGAAAAATCAAAAAAATATTGCCGTAATTGGCGCCTTGGCTAATGATAACAATAGCCCGCTTGGAAGCTGGCGTATAGGTTCGGATGACAGCAGTGCAGTATCTTTTATAGAAGGATTTAAAAAATATACCAAGGAATATAAATATGCAAAAGGCGCTGATGTAGTTGTGGGTAAAGTTGATTTTATACAGGAAGTAAAAATAAACGAGACAGATAAAAGCGGATTTGCAGCAGCTATTGCTTTGGCAAAAAAATCGGCTGTTGTAATAATGGTCTTGGGGGAGCATGGATTTCAAACGGGTGAGGGTAGGAGTAGAACAAAACTAGATTTACCCGGTGTACAACAGCAATTATTAGAAGAAGTATATAAAGTAAATAAAAATATTGTATTGGTTTTAATGAATGGTCGTCCACTGGCTATTACATGGGCAGATGAACACATTCCAGCAATACTAGAAACGTGGCAACTAGGCACCGAAACAGGAAATGCAATAGCACAAGTACTATTTGGTGATTATAACCCATCTGGAAAATTAACCATGACTTTTCCAAGAAGTGTAGGGCAGGTTCCAATTTAT
>JANNGD010000152.1:0-10302 GCA_031380515.1 Ferruginibacter sp.
GAAGGGAAAAACAACATGCTTACTGCTGTCTCTTCTGACGAATTTCCTTTACTAAATGTTAAAACTGGAAAAGGCCAACAGGTAAACAATGTAAAGTTTAAAGTAGATAAATTGGTGGAGGTAATGGGCTGGAAGGCAATAGGGAGTAAGCTAATGGACTTTAATAAAAATATAGAAATGGAGTTTGTGCAGCCTAAGGAAGAAACCGCTCAGCAAGATTTGTTTGAGTGATTTAATACATAAGCTTTGTTGTTGTTGTAAATTGTGTCAAATATTAAATGTAGTGTATGAAAAAAATAATCAACAGTAGCATTCTTTTAATTTATAGCATTGTTTCTTTTGCACAAGTAAAAGTTATATCAATACAACCAAATGCAGGTGCCAAAGAAATTTTATATTTTTTTGACAACATTGAGATTAATGCAGAAGTATTGAGTTTAATAGATGTAAATAAAATTGCTAATGTAAATATTGTTAAATCAATTTCTGGAGAAAAGAATATTGCTGAAAAAAGAATTTATATAAAATCCAAGAATGCCAAAGACATTGCATTTTTATCATTTGCAGACGTCAAACTAAAATATGTAACATCAACAACAAAACCAGTTTTACTTTTGGTAAATAGTAATTTTATTAAAAATACCAAAGAATTTAAAATAGATGACAATATCATTTATAAAGTAGAAGTAGAACAAGGAGCAGATTTTAATGAGCTAAAAAACATGTACGCCAATTTTGCCATCGTAAACATTAAAACAAAAAATGCACTCCAATTAAAAGGAGAAAGGCAAATCATGCTCCAAGGAATTCCAGAGAGTAGTAATCCGCTATAATAAATGAAAACTTTATAGATTAAGTTGTATAATTTAGGCAAGAAAATATTTGTAAAACAATTTAAAGATTAATTTAATGAAGTACATTTCAATAGCAGTATTTACAATTCTTTTATCGTGTAATACAGCAAAACAATTACCAACAAATACAGCAATAACTACTCCACATAATGTAAGTCTCAATGGTAAGTTGTTTACTGCCTTGTTTCAACAAAGAGCTGCCGAGTACAGGGCGCTATGCTTTCAAAGTTATAATATTGCTCGAATGCAAATAGATACTTATGTTTCGCAATCTGAAAAACCAAAAGTTATCATTACAGATATTGATGAAACAATCTTAGACAATAGCCCTTACGCAGTTCATCAAGCATACTTAGGTTCTGAATATGCAACCACCACATGGTACGAGTGGACAGATAAAGGAGCAGCTGATACAATGCCCGGGGCAGCTTCCTTTCTGAAGTATGTTGCCTCAAAAAATATACAGGTCTTTTATGTTACCAATAGAGAGGATAGGGAACGTAGCTCAACACTTGATAACCTTAAACGATTTGGATTGCCCAATGCAGACGAAATTCATTTATATACCAAAACAAATACTTCGAGCAAAGAAGCCAGAAGATTACAAATAATGGAACGATACGAAGTGGTTTTATTAATGGGCGATAACCTTGCCGACTTAAGTGTATTGTTTGATAAAAAAAATGAGGAGGAAAGAAAATTCAACACGGATTTGGTAGCTAATGAGTTTGGAAAGAAATTTATTGTTTTTCCAAATGCAAATTATGGTGACTGGGAAAGTAGTTTGTATAAATATAATTACAAGTTTTCGCAAATGCAAAAGGATTCTGTAATAAAATCTGTGCTAAAATATTATTAATCTTTTACAAAACATTTTCGATAAATAAAAAACCGCTTTAAAAAATAAAGCGGTTTTTTTATTACTTCATCTTTATTAAATCTGTCTATTTACATCAAAGTTTTCCAATTCTTTACTCACAACATTCAAAAAAGTGCTACCAAGCGCACCATCAATAATTCTATGATCGTAGCTAAGTGATATATACATCATATGCCTAATGGCAATGCAATCACCTTGAGGCGTTTCTAGAACCATTGGTCTTTTTTTGATAGCTCCCACAGCCATTATGGCTACTTGTGGTTGGTTTATAATTGGTGTACCCATTATACTTCCAAAAGTGCCTACATTGGTCAATGTAAAAGTACCCCCCGTGGTATCATCTGGCTTTAATTTACCGTTTCGGGCTGCTGCTGCAAGGCCATTCACTTGCTTGCAAAGTCCGGTAATATTTAGCTGATCTGCATTTTTTATCACCGGTACTATCAAATTGCCAGATGGTAAAGCAGTAGCCATACCTATATTCAAATCTTTTTTAATGATAATTTTATCTCCATCCACGGAACTGCTTAGCATCGGATATTTTTTCAAAGACTTTACTACCGCTTCAATAAACAATGGGGTAAAAGTAATTTTTTCGCCTTCTCTTTTTTCAAAATCACGCTTCACTTTCTCTCTCCAAAGAACAAGGTTTGTTACATCACATTCTGCAAAACTAGTTACATGGGCACTCGTAGCTACACTATCAGTCATGTGTTTAGATATGAGCTTACGCATTCTATCCATTTCTATAATTTCTACATTGCCAGTATACACAACAGGGATATCCTTATTGGTTGCAGCTGTCACTATAGCCGGAGTATTTTCCATTACAATTGCTGGTTGGCTAGGTAGTGCTTTTGAAGGCTGTGAACCAGTTCTTGCAGCTACATAAGCTAAAATGTCTTTTTTACTCACCCTACCATCTTGCCCAGTACCAGCCATTTTCTCTAACTCCGTCATGCTTATTCCTTCACTTTGTGCTATGTTCAATACCAATGGGGAATAGAAGCGAACAGCGCTGTCTTGGTTATTTGCCATATTGGCAGAAGCACTAGGCACATAAGGAATTTCTTCTACCAACTTTGCTTCTTCGTATTCTTGTTTTGCTGCAATAGGCGGGGCAGTACTAATAAGTTCAGAAGCTCCCGTTCTTATTTTTACAATAACGGTTCCAATGGGAACAACATCATTTTCTTTAAATAATATTTCTTCAATAATTCCTTCAGCTGTTGAAGGCACTTCGCTGTCTACTTTATCTGTTGCAATATCTAAAATGGTTTCATCTTGAGCCACTTTATCGCCAACTTGTTTGTGCCATTTAAGTATGGTAGCTTCCATTATGCTTTCACCAAGTTTTGGCATTACTAGATCAACTATGCTCATATATTTAGGGTTAAATTTTACTGTGCAAATGTAGAATTTAAACATTAGGATAACAAAGAAATACTTTAGGGTAATTAATGAAAAGCAATAAATAACTTTTTCATTAATGAAAAAAAGAAAAATTCAAACAGATAATTTTTATTTATACACAGTAAAAGCAACGAATTGTTTAAAATTTTTTCTTGAACGATGTATTGCTTTTAGTTTGGGCCTAAAAAAAGGAAAACATTTCCCATTCAATACTGTTTTTCTACCCGCTTTCTTTAATAAAATGGAAAAATATGTATCGAATTTATTTTTTAGCACGGTTATTGTATATACATATTTCTTCAAACTACAAAATTTCTTTTGAACTTTTTTTGCATACTTAGTCGGAAAAATGTAACTTTGCAGGCGTTTAGTTTATACCCGTACACAATTCTCAAACAATAATTTACAATGAGGCAGTTAAAGATAGCAACCCAGATAACGAATAGAGATTCGCAGGCGGTTGAAAAATACCTACAAGAAATTTCAAAAATATCGATGGTTACTCCAGAAGAGGAGACGATATTGGCGCAAAAAATAAAAATGGGCGACCAACGAGCTTTAGACAAATTGGTTCAAGCGAATTTGCGTTTTGTGGTTTCTGTGGCAAAGCAATACCAACACCAAGGGCTTTCATTGTCGGATTTGATTAATGAAGGTAATCTTGGTTTAATAAAAGCTGCGCAACGTTTTGATGAAACAAAAGGTTTCAAGTTTATCTCTTATGCAGTTTGGTGGATTCGTCAATCTATTTTGCAGGCATTGGCAGAGCAGGGCAGGTTGGTTCGTTTACCGCAAAATAAAATAGGCACTTACAATAAAGCCAACAAAGCATACATGGCTTTTGAGCAAGAACATGAGCGTGAGCCATCCACTGAAGAGCTTTCCGAATTATTGGAAATGAGCGAAACAGAGATTAATAATATTTTCCAAAGCAATACCCGTCATACTTCTCTAGATGCTCCTGTGCACGAAGCAGAAGATGTGGCAATGGGTGATTTGCTTAAAGGAAGCTCCGAAACAGATGAAGATGTAATGCACGATTCATTGAAAAGTGAAATTCGTAGAGTTCTTAAATCATTGAGTCCTAGAGAAGCAGAGATAGTTAATGCTTATTTTGGTTTAGATGGCGAAAACGGCGTTACCATAGAACAAATTGGACATAAATACGATCTTACCAAAGAGCGTATACGTCAAATTAAAGAAAGAGCTATCAAGCGTTTGCAAAAAGCTAGATATAGTGGCGCACTAAAAGCCTATTTAGGATAAAAAAAAATTAACATACAAAAAACCCCGGTAAATATGATTTACCGGGGTTTCTTTTTGTTGGGTTAATCTACATTCATTCAGTACAACAAACAAATGGCACTGCAGTAAGCGGCGATGACCTTAATATCCGATAATGTCCTAGCCCACTACTCAATGGTTTTAATTGTACGGTATTAAAAAAGGATTGTTCTTGTTGTTCGCCTGCCCTTGCTAAATGTTCTTTTAAAATATTGGCATTTCCTTTGTCCATTTCTCTTGCCATAAAACTATGTGTAGCTTTTTGTTGGCGTGGCTCAAACAATTTGCTAAGGTGCTCCCTTATGTTGGTGATGTTACCAAAAACTTCTACCGTAAGTACACTCAACGATGAATCTGCTGGCAAGCCGTATCTTTCTAATAAAGCATGAATTTCTTTATTTGTCCATTTAGCCGTTCCTATCCTCGGTTGATCTTTAAAAATAGCCAAATAGGCCCCATCACTTATTTTAGCTTTAATGCTGTTTTTATCTATTTGTACTGCGGGGTTAAAGTCTAACTTTCCAAATTCAAGGTTCTTCTCTCTGTGCAAAAAGTCACGGTATGTTTTTAACAGCTGTTTTTCTTTATCGGGGGTTGTAAAGATCCTTCTTTTCCAATCCATGTACTTATCATCAAGTAAGATATTTCTAAAAGCTTTTCCATCTGCCTGATGCACTTGAGCATATAGCAGGCACCACAACTGTGTACGAGGTGGATTGGATGTTACATTCTTACCATTAAATACGGCTTGAGCATAAGGCGCATTCACATACAATCTTTCTTCATCCCTGTTTACTACATTCAACAAGTTAGGTGCAGGATGTTGCATACCAGTTACACTCAAAGCCCTACCAAACCTGCCTTGTGCGGTACTCCATAAATTACTTTCTCTTTCTGGCCAATGTCCGTGCCCAACCCTAAACTCATAAGTAAAAAAACCGAATAACGCTGCGCTTTCGCTGTGCATACCCTGGGGCAAGGGCATGAGATAATGCACATCACTATCAGAAGATTTTGTAAGTACTTGCATGGCACTTAACCCAGCAAGATCATCAGACTGGTTAGGCGTAATAACCCTTATGTATTCCGGATCTATTGGCAATGGCGGCTCTTCCGGCGCTGCAAACAATTCAAAATCATTATTGCTTATTAATTGATCTGGTGCGTACGCTAATTTCCTGCAGTACAATGTATCATTGGGATCTTTTATTGGTTCTGTCAATTCTACCCACAAATATCGTTGTCTTGTGTCGGTAGATTCATATTTGCCATTAATAATGTAAGGCGAAAATGCCAATCCCACACTGGCTAATTTTGGAACTTGCGCAGGATTTACCGTTGTTGGCAGCGTTAATAATTGCGGCTGCATTAAAGCAGGATTGTTGCCATGGTCTTTTTTAAATTTCGCTTTAATGCTGTATTCCACTTCTAGCTCATCTGGAAAACGGAGTTCCCCGCTTCCATCCACTTTTAATAAACCAGCTTTGGGTTCTATGGCATCAATAAAAACCAATATGGTTTCATTTCTGTTGATGTTTCCAAATCTATCTGCTTGCAATGCTTCAAAAGAAACGGCTGATTTCATTTCTATATCTCCTAAATAAAGTTGCTGCTCTATTTCATCATCCGCTTTAAATCTCTTTTTCCTTTCAAAAGTAAATGCCACATCTTCCAATGCATCCCAACTCCAATCTCTATTAAGTTTATACACAATACAACCAAGCCAATGGTCTGCTAAATCTTCTTTAGATGCAAATGTGATGGATGATAAATCTGGAGCAAGACTATGGCGTATTTTATTGCTACAACCAAATACAATTCTTTCTCCTTTGTTGCTCACCAGTGTTAATCCATTACTCTCAATGCCAATTTGTTTGGCTAGCCTTTGCACAATGTTTGGCTTATTGCTAAGGCCATGTCTTGTAAATAAATCTTGTATAATACCTAGCTTAACAATAGGTTCGTCTGGTTGCAAATACACCCCTTGTACAATGGGCACTGTTTTCCAAGGTTGAATTAATACATCTTCCACAGCAGATTCTTTGTACAAAAATATTTGTGTGCTGTCACCATAGCGTGTTTGCTTTTCTTTAGACCCATTAATGCTACCAAAGTAAACATCATCTTCTTCACACACTGCACGCATGGAAATTCTTATTTTTCTTGCAGTAGGCACTACCACATCTGCTCTTGCATCCAAATCATTTTTTAACAAAGCAGGATTATTAAATGGATCGCTACCGTCACTATCGAAATTTATTAAATTCAAATTTGGCGCATCAATAAATGTAAAAGGAATGTCTAACATTTTTTCAAAATCTATGGCATCAAAGTTTCTGTTGGTTGTGTATAGATGTGCATAGTTTTCTTGTCCAGTATAGCTTAATATGTTATCCAATTTTAATGTTTCTACTTCCACTATAATTTCAACTTTGCTTACATCGGGGTCTGCTATACCAAGCCCAACCCTAGTGGCAGTGGCATTGTTAGGGTCGGAGTCTGCATCGGCTATAGCTTGTAGTTTTGCAATGGCAACTGCTTCATCGTACTTGCCTGTAAATAAAACTGCGGGGTAACCAAGAGTTGGTCGCTGTACATTTACTACTGGGTTGGCATCATACACTTCTTCGTCTGCTACAATCGTTTCGTTGTAAAAATCCACATGGTTTTTTTCTGTAGCAATATCCTTGGGGTCGCCAGTATTTACGAGTAAGTTTTTAAGATTGCTAAACCTTAATTTACCTGGCTCTATATATCGTTTAAAGTCCACCTTCTCCGACGGGTTTGGCGATTGTTTTAGCGGAGATACTTCATCATTAATTGATGGGCCACCATTACTTAAATCGCACAATCTTACCCTAAAAAAATAAGTATTACCATATAATAATTTAAACGAATTTTTTTTCTCTGTAAAAATTTGATTAGAATTTACAGGCATATTGGCATCATCGTGTTTATACAATTTTGCAGCCACATCATCTTTCATTACTAAGCTTCTTCCAATCCAATTGGTAAAATACATGGGTAACCAAAACTCTTTGCCAACTTGGCTATCTACCTGCGATGGATATACTTGGTATGGCATTTCCATTTCTTCGTTTACAGGATTGCCTACTTCTACATCGCCAATTTTATATACCTGGTTTGTTACTACTGTGTTCAAACTTTCCCAAGCATCGGCTAGGCTTTTGCGTACATCTATTCTATAACCAAACAATCCCAAAGGCGTATCTATCCGCTTCCCCGGCTCATCAGGGTTTTCGGCCATCTGGCGTATGTACCAGATGAGTAATTGCTCATCGTCCCAACCAAGTCTTATACCAGCATCGTGTACAGGATGAGCGCCATCGTGTGTTTCTTTTAGTAAATTTAAACTTACAGGTTGGTTTGAATGTATAATTTTTGCAAAACCATCATCGTATGCATTTACTTCTTTAAAAATACTGTCCCATGGCGCTTTTGGTTCTAATACTGAGCCGCCAAACTTATGCAACACAGGAAACAATACAGGTGCAAAAAGTGTTCGCTTTTCACCCGCTTTTAATTTTGGAATTCTCGCAGCAAATTTTTTTACAAATGAGCCTTCATCAGGCACCGTCCATGATGCATTTTGCACGGCTACATGATCTGGATTTGCTATGTCCACATAAAGGTATCCGCCTTTATCAAACCAATCGGGCTCAAGTTCAATGCTAGTACTATATACAAAGCCACATGCTTTAGCCAGCATTGGTTGGCGCATTATGTAACCAAATACTTTTCCCCAACTTAATTTATTTGTAGGTGGAAGAATAATGTTGGGTTTACTATCTCTAATGGCACATTGGTAACTATCATCGGTTACTGCATTTTTATGCCGAGGCGTTGTAAAATTAAATGCGTTGCGATAGGAGAGTGGAAGATATTTTTTTACGCTTTTACTCTCTAATTTTGGCGCCTCTGCTCTATCGCCAAGGGTATTGTTTATTTTTCCACCAAAACTTATTTCTGTTGCTTTTAGCAATGCTTCCTTTCTAGTAGCTTCTTCTACAATTAAATTTTTTGGAATAGGAGGATTTGGATTGCCGCTATCCACAGGAAACTCTTCCAACCCTTTTACAATTTTTGCTTCAAAATCTGGTACTAGCTGCGCAAATGGAGTTGTAGTTGTACCAGCAATTTCGGTATCCATTGGTACAAATGGATTTCTGTTACGTGGCAAGAATACTATGTTGAAAAATAATTTATTTCCTTCTACTCTTTGGGGAAACACAAGTGTTGTATATCTATAATTTTTGTCCATGATAACAAAATTTTATTTAAAGAATGTTATGTTTAATATTATTTATCTCCCTCTCTCACAGCGCATAAAAACATTTAGCTTTCTTTTTGTTTCTTAGTGGTCTTTGTGGTAGAGCTATTTTTAATTGGTGCTTTCTATGCCACCTGCCTTTCCTCTCCCCAGGTTTCACTAAAGCTTATATCTATTATTAAGAAAATACTAATGTCTATTGCAAAAGTTACTTGAGCAGAACAATCGGTTCTATCCCCAATTCTTTTTACCGTTCCTTTGGCTTCTATGGTAATGGTAACACCCACCAAACCGCCCAACAATTCTGCATGACCACGGAATAGCATAAATGCTGTAATACTTATTTCTTTGCTGTCAGCGTACATTTCTACCCCCACCATAAATGTTACCGTAGCATTTCCTACCACAGGTAAACCAACGGTAATGCTTGCGCCAAAACCAAATTTCAACGTTAGGTTTGGCCCTACTGCAGTATCGCAAGCTATCTTCACATCTACTGATCCATTGGCATAAATGGTACCTACGCCAACCGATACACACATTACACTTAACCCACCATGAAATTTTAAAAATGCACCTGCAGTTGGCAACAATTGTTTGGGATCAGTAGTTACTTTTAACGCAGCATTAAAATAAACACCAAGCCCCATAGAGGCTTCTAATTTGAGCGGTGTAGCTGGGTTGTCATACACTTCTTTTAAAGGAGGAAAACGCACCAACGGAATTTCTTTTGTGGCTTCAAATTTATATTCCCAAATTTCGCCCGCATTGCTCATGGCTACTTTTAAACCCTTCTTCAACGCTGCACCATAATCACCTGCAGATAAATCGGCCAGCACTTGCAATAAATCTATGATGGGCTGTAATGCAGGATGGAACTCAATTTCTGGCGTTGGTAATCCGCCACCACTATCTGTATCGCCAGCATAACCAGCAGCTTTTCCTTTTTTAGAATCAAAGTTTCCTTTTATACGCATCAGTCTTTCAAAACTTCCAAGATCCACTACCATCGATAAATTATTCAATCTTCCTTTCCACGTTTCGGCAGCATCCGTAGCAGCTGCACCAATCTTGGACGCAACATCAAAATTTAATTTACTGTCTTCTTTTGTGCCCGCTGCATCTTTCTTAGGGTCTGCTGGGTCAAGCTTACTCGTTTTATATTCTATGTAAATTTTTAAACCTTCCATTTCCACAAGTGGTACATCAAAATCTGGCAAATCAAATTTCAATGCCTTGTCAATAGCACCATCCACCGCACCTTTCAATAATTCCATGCCTTGCTCTACCGCTGCTTCCCCTTGTTTTACCACATCTATTTTTAATAGTTTAAATACATCGCTTCCTCCATCAGTTATGCCAGATAAAGTACTAAATGCTTTTGCTACTGTATTACCTACAGCATCTACACCACTCATCATAGAAATGGCTTTTCCAAAATCTGTAACCGCATCGCCCACATTCGGAAAAATACCCTTACCCGTCATCATCCTATATGCATCTGCAAAAAGTGGGGGCGTTTTACTCAACAAAGTTTGTTCTGCATTTTTAAACGAAGGGGTAAGAAACAACGCTTTTTG
>JANNGD010000162.1:0-4031 GCA_031380515.1 Ferruginibacter sp.
ATGTATTATTCCTGCAACACTTCGTGCCTACTATAAGCCTCCATCAGCTTACGTTGCACATCATACGCCACCGGCGCATACGAATCAAAATACATATTAAACCTTGCACGCCCTTGTGTTAAACTTCGAAGTGATGAAGAAAACTGGTGCATTTGAGCCAATGGTACTTTGGCCGTTATTTTTTCAAAATGTCCTTCTGCTTCCATGCCTTGCACTACGCCCATCCTGGTTTGCAAATCGCCCATTACGGTACCCACCATTTCATCTAAGCAATATACTTCTACTGTATAAATAGGTTCTAGCAATTGAGGATTGGCTCCTAAAAATGCTTGGCGAAATGCGTGAAGTCCCGCAATCTTAAACGAAATATCATTGCTGTCCACATCATGCATTTTACCATCGTACACACTCACCCGTATATCCCGTGCATAACAACCAGTGAGCGGCCCGTTTTGCATTTTTTCTAGCACACCTTTTAATATAGAAGGGAGAAAACGGTTATCTATCGTACCGCCCACAATGCAATTACAGAAAACCAATTTTCCTCCCCAGTCCAAATCTATTTCTTCTTTATTGCGAAGGTTCAATCCATCCGGATTAGGCATGTCCTCATACCATGGTTCTATGCGCATATATACTTCTGCAAACTGCCCTGCGCCCCCACTCTGCTTTTTATGGCGATAACTAGATTCGGCACTGCTGCTAATGGTTTCTCTATAGGCAATTTTAGGTTTTTCAAATTTAACTTCTAGTTTGTGTATATGTTCTATTTTCCATTGCAACACTTTGAGGTGAAGTTCTCCTTGGCAATGCATTAATATTTGTTTTGTTTCATGCGATACTTCAAAATGCATACTGGCATCTTCTTCCTGCAATGTGTGCAATGCTTGTGATAGTTTTTCTTCATCGCCTTTGTTTACAACTGCCACTGCAATGGTTAAATTTGGTTTAGGAAAAATGATTGGATGGAGCTCTAAGTTGGTTCCTTTTTCGTGCAGCGTATTGTTTACATGAGTAGATCGTAGTTTTAAAGTGGCACCTATATCACCAGCCACCAATTCCTGTACAGGCACTCTGTTATGACCTTCCAAAATAAACAACTGGTTTATTTTTTCTGTAACCCCTGTATTTTCATTTATCAATTCGCTACCAATTTTTATAGTTCCACTATACACTTTAAAAACACTGAGCTCCCCAATATGCGGTTCTATGATTGTCTTTAAAGTAAAAATACACGCTGGTCCTTTTGCATCGCAAGGTAATTCGCTTCCTGCTTTTGTTTTTTGTGCGGGCATTTCATAAGCGGCTGGGCATACATAATCTATAAAGCTCATGATGCGGCCTACACCCATATTTTTTTCTGCAGATGCACAAAACAATGGAAATATATCGTGCTTTATCATCGACGAATGAAGTCCCGCTTTCATTTCTTCTTCTGAAAGTTCGCCTTGGTCAAAATATTTTTCCATAAGGCTTTCGTCGTTTGAGGCAATGGCTTCTATCAATTCTTTGTGCAATTGTTCTGCTTTTTCTTTTTCACTATCGGGTATTTTAAATTTTTCCGGTTTGCCACCTTCAGCCCCAAATTTGTACAACAGCATATTGAGAACATCAATGATACTATTAAAACCGAATCCCGTTTTCACTGGATATTGAACGACCACTACATTTCCTCCAAAATGTGCTTTTGCTTCGCTGAGTGTACGATCAAAATCTGCTTCTTCTTTGTCCAATTGGTTTGCTATAAAAATGGTAGGCGTTTTAAATTTGTCCGTGTATTCCCAAATGATATCTGTACCCACTTCTACACCCATAGCGGCATTTAATACCATTACACCGGTATCTGCACCTCGCAGTGCACCAATAACTTCACCAACAAAATCATCATAGCCGGGTGTATCTATAATGTTTATTTTAAACTCTTTCCAAGGTACGTGCATCATAGAAGAGAAGACAGAACTTTGTCTTTCAATTTCTAATTCGTGGTAATCGCTTACCGTATTTTTTCCGGCAATGCTGCCCCTGCGTTTTGTAACACCTGCTTCAAAAAGCATGCACTCCGAAATGGTAGTTTTACCAGAACCGGCATGCCCAAGCAGGGCTATATTTTTTACATGTTTAGAATCGTACGTAGCCATAATTTTTATTTTATTGATTGGAGAAATATCCAATAACAAACTAGCCAGTCTTTATAGGACTGGCTAGTAATATTGAAATTTAGTTTTTTATGAAAGCATGAAACTCATACGCTAATTTGTCGAGATCGTTGATGAGCGCATCCAATTTTTCTTTCATGTAATGATGTGGAATGCGATGCGGAAACAATGGGTGCTGCTCTGTTTCGTATATGTACTTTTTTATACCATGTTTCAGGTCGTGTATATTGATAAGCTGTATATGAAATTGGTTGTGAAAATGTTCAATACCCAGCAATGTATCATGGTTCTCTTTACCAGGAGCAAAATAATACAATTCGTTTTTTAATTGGTTGATTTTTTCACGGTAAGATGCCAATATACCATACCATTGGTTGCACTCCTCTAAAAGTGCTCTGTGTTGCGTTTCTGTAAACATGTAGATAGAATTTTAGATGATTTAACAATTGAAATGCCAATAAATAAAACACTTTTATTTCCAGAATAAAACTAACTACAAGGTAAAAAAAAATACTGATTATTGTCATTAAATGATGGAAGTGTTATCATTTTTTTGTTAGGGAGCAGAACTTATTGTTTGTCAAGTCATAGGAGTTTCAACTTAGGTATTATTTGTTCTTATACCATTTTGAATTGTAAAATAGTCCAATATGTGTCAGACAGCTTTCTCGAAGAATATCTAAATTAAAGGCAATGCTTAGGTGTCAGACACATGTATGTATTAGACTAAATTTTATTCACTGATGGTATTAAAACTTACAACAACAAAAAGGGAGAATGAAAACAAAGCTTGTTGCAGTGTTTTCGTTCTCCCTTAAGGATAATCTTATTGATTAAAACGATTTTATTTTTTCATGTACATTACTTCTTTTACAAGTGCAACCGTGCGCCCTACGTTGGGTAGGTATGCAGCTACCAAATTGGGTGCATAGTGCATGGGAGCATCTGCAGAAGTTATGCGTCGTATAGGCGCATCCAAATAATCGAACCCTTCTTTTTGTATACGATAGGCAATTTCTGAACTTACAGAAGCAAATGGCCACTGTTCTTCTACTATTACCAAACGGTTTGTCTTTTTTACACTTTCTAAAATCGTAAACCAATCCAGTGGGCGAATAGTTGCTACATCAATTACTTCTGCTTCTATTCCATCTTTGGCCAGTTCTTCTGCTGCACCCAAAGCCACTTTCATCATTTTATTAAAAGAAACGATGGTTACGTCTTTGCCGGGTCTTTTAATAAAGCATTTGCCAATGGGTAAAACATATTCTCCTTCGGGCACTTCGCCTTTTTCGCCATACATCACTTCGCTTTCCATAAATACAACTGGATCATCGTCTCTAATAGCAGCTTTCAATAAACCTTTTGCATCGTAAGGGTTGCTTACAGAAATAACTTTTATACCAGGAATATTGGCATACATACTTTCAAAAGCAGTACTATGTTGTGCCCCTAATTGTCCCGCACTTCCGTTTGCTCCTCTAAAAACGATGGGGCAACCTACTTGTCCGCCACTCATGGCCAGCATTTTAGAGGCTGTATTTAATATTTGATCGAGTGCCAATACAGCAAAATTCCAAGTCATATATTCTACAATGGGGCGCAATCCGTTTTGGGCAGAGCCTACTGCAATGGCTGTAAAACCAAGCTCCGCAATAGGCGTGTCTATGATACGTTTTTCGCCAAACTCCTCTAGCATTCCTTGGCTTACTTTGTATGCGCCATTGTATTCTGCTACTTCTTCTCCCATTAAGTAAACCCTTTCATCGGCTCTCATTTCTTCTTGCATGGCTTCTCTGAGGGCTTCTCTAAACGCTATTTGACGCATAATTGGTATTGAGTATTTAGTATTGAGTAATTATTATTTAGACTTAG
>JANNGD010000163.1:0-15869 GCA_031380515.1 Ferruginibacter sp.
TTAACAGTACTAGCAACAGTAGGTACGTTTACATTGGTTGCACCAGGGCTGCTTAAAACAATGTTACCACTGTACGTTGCAGGAGTAGCAGTAGCTGCTAAACGAACATAAACAGTAGTTGAAGGGATAGTTCCAGCAGCACCTATGGTTACTGTTGGCGTAAATGAACCACCAGAAGTTAAAGATAATTCATATCCTGTAGGAGCTGTTGCCAAAATACCAGCAGTCATACCAGTACCTGACACATCGAAAGATGTTTCGCTAGATGCTGTTCCGTATGTTGTAGATAACGCCGATAAGGTACCCGTTGTTGAAATGGTTGTACAAATAGGTAATACAGTAAAGGTCCAATCTCCAGCAGCAACTGTAGTGGCGCCAGTTGTATTCCAATTGGTGGCTGTATTTCCTATCGCACTTAGCAATACAGATTGACAACCTGTATAAACCGCACCAGTAGTAGCATATCGTAAAGCACTTCCTGTTGGTGCTATTGAGGATGTACCAAGCGTCAACCCTGAAGGGATAGCGCTCGTACTTGTTCCGATTTTTGCAAAATAAATAAATGCAGTTGGTGTAGTTGCAGTAATAGATGCAGCAGTATAAATATAAAGTTCTTCATTGTTGTTGCCTAAGCCAGCTCCCGAAGTAGAACTCCAATCATATGTTGCAGCAGAAACAGCCGCAGCACCCCATGGTAAAACAATTACAGTTCCTGCAGGTATTGTTTGTCCAGCTTTAACGGTAAAAGATGCTTCCATTTCCCCCAAATCTGTAAATGTAGTTCCTCCGGCAGTAATCACTTCATTATCGTTTACATAAAAAACTGTACCTGCAGATAAATCTTTCAAAACTAAAATAGTGAAATTGTCTGGTGTACCATTAGAATTGTAACCAATAACAGCAAGATCTCCAGCAACTAGTGGCGTTGTAATATTTGCTGTTAAACCAGTAGGTTGAGTTAATGAATAATTAGCTACATTTGCACCAGTAATGGTAGAAGTAGATGTAACAGCAATACCAGCGCCAGTTGCTGCACTAGCAAAAGTTCCAGACAAACTAAGTGTAACAACATCAGGAGAAATTACACCTGCTAATGTACCAGTAATTGTAGCAGTAGTATTACCGTCAAATGCTTTGTTTTGGGCAGTTGCAGCAGCAATAGTTAAAGCTTTTGTGGTAATATCAGCAGTTAAACCGGTAGGAACAGTTACTGTATATTTAGCAGCATCTGCACCACTTAAAGTTTGTGTGGAAGTAACTGCAATAGCTGTTCCAACATTTACTGTCGCAAATGTTCCTGTATTAGATATTGTAACAACATCTGCTCCTACAACACCTACTAATGTAGAACCAGAAATGGTTGCAGTGTTTAATCTGTTATAAATTTTATTATCTGCTATTGCACCAGTAACCGTTAATGGTTTTTGGTTGATGGTATAAACCAACGTTGCAGTTCCTGTACCACCAGCATTCGTAGCAGAAATGGTTACATTAAATGTACCCACTACTGTTGCAGTACCTGTGATTTCACCTGTTGTAGTATTTACATTCAAACCAGCAGGTAAACCTATTGCATTGAAACTAGTTGGTGTTTCAGTTGCAGTAATAGTATACGTAGATATTGCAACACCGTAAGTTTCGGTGGCAGTTAATGCACTATTAATAGTTGGCGAAGCAGAGGCTGTAATATTAGCAGTTAATCCTGCTGGTTGTGTTAAAGAATAATTTGTAGCAGCAGAACCGCTGATTGTATAACCCGTAACTGTTACTGCAATGCCTGTTCCAACAGCAGCACTGGCGAAGTCTGCAACATAGGTACCACCTAATATAACATTTGCAGCATCAGCAGCAATAACAGCTACCAAAGCAGCAGTACCAGAAAGTGTGGCAGTAGTTGTACCATCAAATACTTTATTATTTGCGGTTAAGCCAGATATGGTCAATGGCTTAGCCGTGATATCGGCCGTTAATCCTGTAGGTAAAGTAAGCGTATAATTACCAGCATTTGCACCTGCTAAAGTTTGGGTAGAAGTTACCACAATGGCAGTTCCAACATTTGCACTTGCAAAAGTTCCTGTACCATTTATTGTTACAACATCTGCACCTTCAATACCAACCAAGGTAGAACCCGTAATTGTGGCTGTAGTTGTAGCATCATATACTTTATTAGTAGCTGTAGCACCTGTTACAGTCAAAGCTTTTGGACTAACTATATTTCCAGATGCAGCAGTTGTAATATTTACACTCGTAGCACCCACGCTAGATAAAACAATGTTTTGACTATTGTATGAACCCGTTACAGTAGCAGTAGCAGCAAACCTGATGCTAACTGTCCCACTAGCTGTTCCACCTGATTGAGTAAATGTTGCAGTAGAGCCATAAGTTGTGCCATCATTTGAAACTTCATATCCTGTAGGAGCAGTTGCTGTGATATCATTTGTTAAGCCTGTACCTGATATTGGAAAGCTTTGTGCAGCGGAAGCTGTACCATAGGTAGTGGTAAAGGCAGTAGCTGTTGCGGCGCCAGTGATTGAGCCTGAAACTACTGTAAAAGCGGTTGTGGTTAATGTTAAAACACCTGCACCAGTTGCTGTTGTCCAGTTTGCTGGATTATTTACTAGTGCTTTGTAATCAGTTAGTGTTGCTTGATTGTTTCTAGAGCCTGTGTATTGTCCTCTTGATGTACTTGCAGTTGATAAAGCAATGTTACCATTGGTGACGTTTAACTGTGATGGTAAATAAGAAGTGTTTGAACTAGTTACCCCAGACGGTAACCAATTTGTTCCAAAATTTAACCCAAAAAGAATGGTTCCGTTAAAAGTAGTAGGATTAGCATTTGATGTCCAGTCTGGGGTTGTACCAGATGTTGCAGCACCTTGGTAAGCAAAAATTTGATCACCACCGTTAGAGATACCAGTTAAACTTCCTGATATAATTGTACCTAAATTTGTAGCAGCAGTTCCACTATTATCTTGTATTGTAATAACTGTACCAGCAGCGATTGTACTACCAGTAAAGTTTCTCCAAATCACAAAATTTTCTCCACCTCTTCCATTATTAGAAGCATTGGCTGAACCAGTACCCAAGAATGCATTATCTGTAAACTTAATGTAGGTGTTATTGTCAATTGGTACCCAAGTAACAAATGCAAAGTTATCAGGTGTATTAGAGTTAAATCCAATAACCGATAAATCACCTACAATTAAAGTTGTTTGAGCCTTACTACTTCCTATTGTAAGTAGAAAAATAAAGAACGTCATTAATCCTTTGTATAAATATTTATAACGAATTGTGGATAATGACTCAAGTAAATTTGTATTTAATTGTCCACCAATTAAATTGGTAAAATTTCGGTTAAGTAGATTTTGAAACAACATAAAGTTAGTTTTGCTTTAATTAATTAGGTTGCAAATATTCATTCGATTATTTGCAATTATTGCAACTTATCCATTACTAAATTCTTATCATATTGTTACCTGAATAATTAGATGCTACATTTTAATGAAAATAATAATGAGGAAATCCATAATCCCAATTGTATAACTACTTTGTAAATTAGGGTGCTAAAAATAACCGCATGTTCCGTCTCTCTTTGGAGTTAAGGCGAAGCTTTCTCTGAGGATTTTAAAATAAAAATGAGTTTTAATTTATTGCAAAACAGACTAAATCTGTTTTTTATTAAAAATCCGTAGAGAGCGTTTCGCTAATTCTACGGATAGTAAAAGGCCATTAGGCCGTTGAGCATATTGTATAATTTCCCAAAAGAACTTTTTTCAATACACAAAAAACCTGCATACAGCATTTTTGTAAATGCCATATGCAGGTAAAAAATTAATAACTATTGTTTTAAACAAACCGTAACAGAATTATAAAAAGGATAACCGGGGGTTACGCTATTTATAATTGTTTTTACGTTGCCTGAGAGCGATATACCTCCACATGGTGAAGCACTGGCGCTGGTATCAAAATCAAAAGGAGTAATACCAATACTGGTAGTGCCAGAGTAAGTGTTTGGTGCAAATCCGCTGTTCAAAATATAATTAACCAACCATGGTTCGGTTACAGAAAAAGTTCCCTTTATGTGATCGCCTTTTGCATAACCACCACATGCGGCTTTCTCCACAACCAAAGTGGTTTGTACACCTGCACTATCCATTTGTATTGTTTTGCTTACACTGCCACCACCAAATAACTCAAGTGTTATTTGTAATTTATCATTTGTACCAGGCGAAAAATTGGCCAATATCATATTTAAGTTTCCATAAATACTTTGGTAGGTGTAATAATTAGATGCATCAGGATCTAAGTGTGGATGGGTAATGGTATTAGTAGCAATATCATAACCCAATAAATATAACCTGTTGTTTAAATAATAGGAAGTACCATCATTTAAGTTGGTCACTTTTACACGATATTTCATTCCTTGGTATGGATCGGTAAGCCCTTGCATAACTATGATACCACCAAAAGGACTGTTAGGATAAGTAGCAGTATGATTTATCTCAATAAATGCGCCTGGCTTTGTAAGCCCTGTAGCATCATTAATATTATCGATAGATACGCCACCAAGGGTAATCATTACTGGCTTGCTTGTATCTACCACTGCACCAGGAGCTACTTGTATGTAGGAATCTACTATGTTTCCCCAATATGGAACTTTTGCAGGATTGGATGTTGAGGGTGCTACATTCCAAGATAATACGCCTCTTACTTTCAAAATTACTGGTTCTTCACAATTGCGTTGGTATTTTGTAAGATCTATTGGCAATACAACCGAGTAAGAAAGTCCATCGGCAGTCATGGCAACATCAAATGCATTTACATACGCTGTACCCACATATTCCCATTTGCAACTAGGTTCAGATTGTATCCAAAAACCAACATATTCTTTGCTGCCTTTGCTACACAAATCGCCGCTATAACCCGAAGATTTTTTTACTTTTAAAGTAGCAACCAACGCTTGTTGTTTGTAATCTGCACCTACGCAACGCAACTCTTCAAAGGATGTATTTCCATTGAGCGCCTGAAATTTTATGATGCTCTTATCCCAATCTAAACCTACGCTACTAAACAAATTTTTATTTGCAGCCACAATACTGGGATTTTTTGTAACCAGTGTTTCTGCTAAAATTTTTGCACCTATACGCTCTGGCTCCACTACTACTTTTTGCGCAGCATACAATTTTATTAAATCGCCGATTTCTACTCTTGGTGCTACGAGCGATGTTTGCAATTCTTTTAATTGCTCTAATCCTTCGGGTAAGGTAGATGCAATACCAGCTATACTAGCTTGAGGATTTTGAATGGCTTTATTTATAAGCAAACCAAATTTTTCTATCGGGAATGATGGAAGAAAAAGGGTTAATGGACTTATCTGAATATTTACCTCTTTACTATCTCCCCAAATAATACTTGGATTTGGATTGCCGGCTGGAGGCATCGTATTCCAAGATAGAATGGCTTTTAATTTTGGCAAGTTTGCCACCTTACAATTTAAATGCTTTGGATTAATTTTTAACCTTACAGTGTAAGAAATTGGCTTTTCAATAGCACCTGAGCAATCTTTGCTATCGGGTAGGTCATGCACATTTACACTACTCACACCCATATCTTGCCAACCGCTTCCATAGTCTACAAAAAAACGAACATACTCAATAGAACCACGTGTACATAAACCGCCACTATAGCCACTTGAGCGTTTTATTTTGATGGTGGCAGTAAGTTCTGACAAAACAGGATGATGACCTACACATCCTATTTCTTCAAAATTGGAATCGTACTTCAACGGAAATACAACGGGTAATTTTAGTGCTGGATTTGTTCCAAAAAAATTTTGATTTACGGCAAGCAATTTGAAAAAATTGTTTCTGTGATCAATGTGCTGCAATAGATCTTTGTCTGATAAAACTGGTTTAACTGGCATAATTTAAAATTTGTTGCCTACTCTATATCCCCTTTTCGGCATACGGGGTTGCTTACTTCTATTAAGGATGTACTGCTTTTCCTAGTTTGCATAGGGATGCTATCTACATTACTTCATTTGCAGTTAATAAGCTTTGACCTTGAATTTGAAAGGTAGGGGAATCCGAAATAATATATCAGTACAAATATATATGTGTTTATAAAATTATACAATACCACAAATGGGTTATGGTACTTTTAAGAGAAAATATCCTCATTCGATAGCGGTACTACAAAGCCTTCTCTATGGATTTAAAATAAAAATGAGTTTCTAATTATTATATGAGAACAGACTAAGGCTGTTTTGCATAGAAAATCCGTAGAATGCAGTGCAAGTTCTACGGATTTTCAGAAGTATTGGAGTGTGCGGATTACTTAACCCTATTTTTTTATGGAATTGATAAACATTAGCAAGTTTATTCATTTATGGCGCACCGAACCTAGGCAAAAGAATTTAATCAATTTTAATATTCAGCTTATAATACATTCACTTTACCAGTAAAGACGTTCGATTTATTATCCATTATTAAAATATGGTAAATGCCTTTATTTAAATTATTAATTGATATTTGATTCAGTCCATTTTTCAACTTTTGTGTAAATAATAACTGACCTAAATCATTATAAAAATATCCATTGATATCTTTTGCAAACTGAGCAATATGAATATTTAAATTGATATTCGAAGAAACTGGATTGGGATAAATATTTACATTTAAATTATTTTTTAAAGTCAAAAGAACCTTAATTATTTTGCTGTATGTAAAACTATTATCAACATCTACCATTTTTAGTCTATAAAAAAAAGTAGAATTTTCTGTGATTAAATAATTTATATTATCCAAAAAATTATAATTATTTATTAAATTATTTTTTGCGTTTACCAAACCTATTTTTTCAAAATTGATTCCATCGTAACTTTTTTCTACAATGAAGTTTTTACAATTGTTTTCATCACCGGTAATCCAAGAAAGGGATATTTCATTCCCATTTTTCTGAGAAGTAAAGTTTAGTAATTTTAGAGATAGTACACCTAAATTATTTGGGGCATAAACTCCTCCACCCGAAAAACTAGCTACTTTAAACTCAGCATACTGAGTAGTGTCAGATAAGCTACGATAAACCCAAGTAGTATCGCTAACAATATTGGGAGAAGGTAGAATCCTAATAATATTTGATGCTCCGTATATATTTGTGGTAGGATCTGGATTTCCTTGAATTGCTTTGTAAAATATTAAGTTTTGGTTTACTAAATTGTGAGTGGGATAACTTCCGTTAAGATCAACTAAATCCTGATCATTATAATAGAATCTTATTTTGACTTGGCTAGTTGGTTGTAATGTAGGTGTTACCAACCAGTATCTATTCATTGCCCAAACAGCAGAGTCATAAGGGATATTTGGATTATTTATAAAAACACCAACACCACTCCCTGCATAAGCAGTTGCTTCTGTTTTGAGGTTAAAAGTTCCATCCCCAACACTTCCGATATTTTGACCATTTTTATTTATTGACAGTAATAATATATCATCGGTAAAATTACCTGGAGTTCCCCGATTATTATAATATTGAGTCCAACCAGAAGTGGAGTCAAGCGTTTCATAGTTTGCGAATAATGCACTTGGTATTGAAGGTAATATTAAAGATGGCTTTATATGAATGATAAAGCTTTTATTGTAGCTATCCCCTAATTGATTTTTCACATTCAATGAAACGTTGTATTGATTTTGATAATTATAAACAAATGTTCTCAATGTAAATAAACTATCATTTCTTACAAAGAATGGTATAGAAGGAGAATTAGAAGCACTTAACGAATATGCAAGTATATCAGTAGGGTTTGCAGTGCCTATCATTTTACCTACAAAAGTTCCTACAGGGCGGTTTTCCGACACCGAATCTTTTGTGAGTACGATATTAGTTGGTTGTGCAACTTCAAAACAAAATGGTCTTGTATCTACTAACAAATTATTATTTGAAATAGAATAAGTATTTACGAACTTAATATTACAAATATTTAATTGATTAAGATTCAAATTACCTTGAACATATAAATACCCGCTAATTCTACTCAAATTGGGTGCGTTGATAATTTTCAATTGTAAATTAGCGTTAAAATATACATAGCTATTTCCGTTATTTAGGGTATCTAAAGTTTTGTCTAACAAAGGAAAATCTACACTAAATAAATTAATATTTTGATGAAAATATATGTTTCCATTAACCCTTTTCAAATTAGGAAAAATAATTTTAGTAGGCTTAGTATAATTAGTATTATGGTAATAAATAGAATTTAAGATTGAATCAGGAATAATAATAACGGTGGTGTCTACAGAAGGCGCAGGTTTAATAAAAATAGTAAAGCTTTTTGTAAAACTACCTCCAACCTGATTTACGACTTTTAACGTTATGGGATATTGATTTTGTACAGTGGATACAAAAACTTCAGAAGAGAATAAACTATCACCAACTATATTGAATGGATAATTTAATGGATTATTATTGACAAATGAGTAGGTCAAAACATCACCCGGATTTCCTGTGCCAATTAATTTTCCTATAAATGTATTGGGTATTTGGTTTTCAAAAATGGAATCATTCGTAAGTACAATATTTGTTGGTGGCGGCACTTGAAAACAAAATGGAACTGCATCAACAACTGCTGTATTGCCAGATATATATACATTTTGAACAGAGGTAATACTGCAAATATTCATTTGAGTAAGTGAAGTATTAAAATTTATGGCTATGTAACCTCCAATTGTAGTAAGATTAGGTGCATTTAAAATATTTAGTTGCGTATTACCATAGCAATAAAAGTAGGAGGCTGTGTTTTGTAATAAAGGAAAATTTATACTTTTCAGGTTTAGATTTTGATGAAAATAAACATAGCTATAGGCCGTGGTTAGCTTTGGGAAATCTACACTTATTAAATTTACATTTTGATGAAAATAAATATAGCCATTTACATTTGTTAAGTTTGAGAAAATAATTCTGGTCGGTTTTAGAAAATTGGTCTGATGATAATAAATAGAACTTAAAGTTGTATTTGGTATAACAATTATATCGGTATCGTTTGAGGGTGGTGCTTGTTTTATATTTATTGTAAAATTCTTTATAAATTTATCACCTAGTTGGTTTGACACACCTAATGAAACATTGTATTGATTTGCTGAATAATAGGAAAAAGTTTTTCCAGAAAACAAACTATCATTCCTCACACGAAAATTTGGTTGTGGGCTTGGGTTATTTTCAAAATAAGTTAATACATCGGTTGGATTTGCAACCCCTGCTAGTTTACCGATAAATGACCATGGCGGAAGATTTTCAAGAATTGAATCTTTTGAAAGGGTAATATTTGTTGGGGGTGGCACTTGAAAACAAAATGGCGTAGCATCAACTATAGGTGTATTACCAGATATGGTATAACTCTGTGTAGTTAAAATACCACATACATTCAACTGAGTGAGGGATGTATTTAATCTAATATATATATAACCACCCAGTGAAGTTAAATTAGGGGCTTTTAAAGTTTTTAATTGATTATTACCATGAAAATAAAAATAAGAAGATGTGTTTTGTAAAACCGGAAAATCTACACTTACCAAATTTACATTATCTTGAAAATAAACAATTCCAGTAACCGATGTTAGATTTGGAAAAATCAATTTTGTTGGTGTAACATAATTTTGCTGATGATAATAAACTGAACTTAGTGTGATGTTAGGTATAATAATTATTGTGGTATCGTACTGTGCGTTAACTTGAGATACAAACATTAAGATGAAACAGAATAATTTTACTTTTTTTTGCATTTTGGTAGGTCAAATTTAATCAAAAGTAAAGGTTATTATCTATAGTAACGTAATCTTACATAGATTGTGGCTGCTAATTTATAATCAAATTCAAACCTGTGCCGTATTTTGTTTAAATTGGAAAAATAAAAGTGCAAGGAAAAATGGCAAAAACTCAAAAGAACCGTGCAACAAAACCCCTTTAAGTCAGTCCAAAACCGTTAGAGATAGTGGGATTTGAATCGTGTTTTACAAAGGATTTAGATTCAAACAATCGCTTTATTGAGCAAAAAGGCAAATTCCATAGAATAAATTTGCAAATGTTTACCAAAAGCTGTTAAAAAATCTATTCAAATCTTAACATAAATATAAGACAAAGCCTGCTCTAAGGATTTTAATATAAAAATGAACTTTTTATTTATTCAATGCAGAACAGATTAAGGTTATTTCTTATAAAAAGCTGTAAGTTGCTGCGTTTATTTCAAGGGAATTAATGAATCTTATCAAAAATGAAACCAAAGCCAATCATGAACAACTATGAGGAAACACAGCAAACATGGAATAAAGTTGCTTCCCTCTACCAAGAAAAGTTTATGAATCTGGATTTGTACAACGAATCCTACGACCTTATTTGTAATTCAATCATAAAACCCCATGCAAAGATTTTAGAAATTGGTTGTGGCCCGGGGAATATTACAAAATATTTGTTGGGCAAGCGGCCAGACTTTGATGTATTTGGAATAGATATTGCACCCAATATGGTTGTATTAGCAAAAGAAAATAATCCTACAGCAACATTTTCTGTAATGGATTGCAGGCAAATAGATGAATTGAAAACGAAGTATGATGGAATTGTTTGTGGCTTTTGTTTGCCTTATTTATCGCCAGCAGATTGTGCAAAATTTATAAATGACTGTTACCATTTATTAGAAGAAAATGGATTGATTTATATTAGTTTTGTTGAAGGCGAGCCAAGTGAGTCGGGTTTTAAAATAGCCAGCACGGGTGATAGGACTTATTTTTATTTTTATAATTTAGCAGCGCTTACAAAACAATTGAAGGAAAATAAATTTGATGACATACAAGTATTCAAAGTAGTGTACAATAGATCTGCCACAGAAAAAGAAATACACAGCATTGTAATTGCTAGAGCAAAAGTATTTTGAACCAAATTTTCTTTTTTAAATATTTATGATGGATATTCAACAAAATGACGATGGCAAAAATGGAATGTTTTATGTACAACAAGATAATAAGACATTGGCCGAAATGACTTATACGTGGATAGGATCAGTTGGTATTATCATTGGCCATACCGAAATAGATGATACATTGGCGGGTAAAGGAATTGGCGAAGAAATGGTTTCTAAAGCGGTTAACTTTGCTAGGCAAAAAGGAATAAGGATAATTCCTTACTGTAAATTTGCAAAAGCTGTTTTCGATAAGGTAAAAGAATTTAAAGACGTACTTTAAAACAAAAATGATGGATAAGCAAAATCTTAAAAAAGAATATTCAAACGGAGATATAACGGTTGTTTGGCAATCCGGCAAATGCAGTCATTCGGGCAATTGTGTAAAAAATCTTTCATCCGTTTTTAAACCCAATGCACAGCCTTGGATACAATTGGAGCATGCAACCACCGCCGAAATAATGGATGCGGTGGCAAAATGCCCATCGGGAGCATTGAGTATTAAAACACCGGGTCCATAAAAATGGGTATTTTTAAGCAAACTATTCAACACAAGAAATTAATACCATGCAACATCAAGCAAAATCTCTCAGGGCATTTATTGGCGCCAAAGATTTTGAAATATCCCGAAACTTTTACAGAGATTTGGGTTTTCAAGAATCTGTCCTTTCAGCAAATATGTCTTATTTTAATGTACAAGACAATATGGGTTTTTACCTGCAAGATGCTTATGTAAAAGATTGGGTAAATAATACCATGATTTTTTTAGAAGTAGAGGATGTAGATCAATATTGGAATGATTTAAGTAATCTTGGATTACAACATAAATATGAAAACGTAAGGCTTATCCCGATAAGAAAGGAGGATTGGGGAAAAGAATTTTTTTTGCACGACCCTGCCGGGGTGTTGTGGCATTTTGGGGCGTTTAATAAGTAAAGTTTGAATAAAATATTTGAAATAAAAATATATTATTTCGAACTATGAAAGAGTGAGACTGTAAGAATTCAATGTCGATTATTGAAGAGTATAAGAAAAATGGAAAGACAACTAACTTTAAACTTGAATTGATTACAAATTTTTGAATAAGCTTATTATGCCAATTATTTCAATAGATGGAAAATGGATAGGAAAAGTTAAATATGACAACACTTATCCAAAAGAATATAGAAATAAAATACTTTCGTTTATTCTTAATTTATCATCGGAAGACGGCTTTATTATAGGAACTTGTGAGGATGATATAACAAAAGAGCTGCTGCTAAAAGCAGCAACGATTGAAGGAACTTATAGATATGATAAAATACATTTCATAAAGAGATATCCCTGTGCAGTTATCTTGGACGAGGAAAACACATTAACGACAAATCCTTTCGAACCATCTGCAGGGATACAGTATGAGGCAAAACTTCGTAAAAATTGGTTTAATGGTAAACAATATTTTAAAGGCGGATGGGATATATCTGGATCTTTTATTGATGAAAATGGAAATGCACAATATTACACTTGCGGCGGTACTTGGAGAATGGAAAAAATAATTTAGACTTTTTATTAATTTCCGAATATGGACATAATAAATGTTGAACGGTTTCCTTCATTTAAATTGCCTGTTTATCTTTAGCACAAAAAACACCATGAAATATTTTATTGTTCTAATTGGAATGTTTTTTTTTACCGTTCATTCAATTGCTCAAACTACCAACAACCTCACTTGCTTAAACTTTCACCAAGGTAAATTTTACTACCTCGATTCTTTACAAAACAAAGTGTTGGTAACACGTAAAAAAAGGCAGCAAATAGAATACAACGAAAAAACAACGGTAAAATCTGTTTTTAAAATTAAATGGAAAAGGGATTGTGAATATGAGTTAAAACAAATATGGACAAACAGTAAATCCCATAGAAAATTCAATGGAGGTATTTCTACGACCATTCTTTCTAAAGTAATAGATAGTAACAGCTACGAATATACTTGCGGTTGCAAAGATGAAAAATTAAGGGTAGTACAAGGTACCATGATAAGAGTTCTTAATTTATAAACTGTTTGAGTTTATTTTCTTTTATTCACCGCAGAGAGCTGGAGTTCAAAGAGGTTACGCAGTGAATCTCTTTTCTCAGCGTAAACGCTGTTTTCTCATTTTCTCTGCGGTGAAAATTACATAAAGAACCAATAGTGATAGAAATGCTTAATGCAAGCAAAATCTTAATCCTTCACAAATATCTTAAACCGCTCAAAACAATACTTAAGTAAATTTTCCCTGTCATCGGGGTGGGCAATATCTATTAATAATTTTGCACGTTGCCTCAAATTTTTTCCAAACAAAAAAGCTACTCCATATTCGGTTACTACATAATGCACATGCCCTCTTGTGGTTACCACACCTGCACCTTCTTTTAAGTGTGGCACTATTCTGGCAACTCCTTTATTTGTTCTACTATTCAACGCTATAATGGGTTTGCCGCCATTGCTAAGTGCAGCACCACGCATAAAATCCATTTGCCCACCTATGCCGCTAAACTGCAATTCGCCAATACTATCTGCACAAACCTGCCCGGTAAGGTCTACTTCTATGGCACTGTTTATGGCAATTACTTTTGGGTTGCGCCTAATTACATGCGGGTCGTTTACATAATCAATATCCAAAAAAGCAAACGCAGGATTATCATTCAAGTAATCGTATAATTTTTTACTGCCTATTGCAAAAGAAGTAACACTTTTGTTTGGGTGTATGGCTTTGCATTTATTATTTATTACATCGCTCTCTACTAAATTAATGATACCATCACTCAGCATTTCTGTGTGTATGCCCAAATTTTTATGACCTGTTAAGAACATAAGTGCTGCATCGGGTATAGTACCAATACCCATTTGCAATGTACTTCCATCTTCTATCAGGTTGGCAATATTTTTACCAATAATCATTTCTGTTTTGCCTATTTTATCTGCATAACTTTCTTCAATTATGGGCGAATCATGCAATACCATTTTTGTAAAACGATCTGTATGTATCATACCATCTCCATGCGTTCGTGGCATGCTCGGGTTTATCATTGCTATGATTTGTTTGCTACTATCTACCGCAGCCCGAGCAATATCTACCGATAGCCCTAAGGAGCAATACCCATGTTTGTCAGGCGGCGAAACTTGCACTATGGCAACATCGAGTGGTAGTATTTTGTTTTTAAAAAGATCTGGGATATCGCTTAAAAATACTGGTACAAAATCGGCCCTGCCTTCTGCCACCGCTGCTCTTATGGGAGCAGATACGAACAAGGAATTTATGTGAAAGGATTGTTGGTATTCGGGTTTTTCTACTTCTATCTCTCCCTTTAGAGTAATAGAAACGAGTTCTACATCTTTTAAGCGAGGGCTTTCTTTTGCAAGTTCGTGTAGCATGTAAGTAGGTGTACACACGCTTCCATGTACAAAAACCCGCATGCCACTTTGTATAATTGAAAACGCTTCTTTGGGAGATACATAATTGAAAGGATGAATCATATATTGTTTGTTTGGTATTGCAAATTAAATGCTATATAAATTATTCTACTAAAAAAAGAATCATAAACCAATATGATTTTAGTTAGTGTATAGTTTATGAAAGTAACCATTATCTTTTTCATAACGATACAAAAATGTACAAGAGGAGCGTGGGCGGTGGTACATCGCCAAACAGTTGTATCCGCCTATACGCTGTACCTGATCCCGTGTAACGCAAAACTACGGCTCGTTCCTCGCCTTGTTTGCTAACACGGGATTCGGTGCCGCTCCTATGCGGGCTAAGCTCAGCAGTAGAATTTTTTTCAGCTTTTATAGGAGCGAGTAGGGGCTACGGTTTTTTTGAAAGTTAGGTATGCTTTTGTGTAACACTTTTGCATAAATACGATAAAGCTTGCTATGAGGATATCGGTAAAAGATTTATTTGAAATTATTATTTCAATAGTCTCATACGATAAGAATTCATTGCGGTAATACCTAATTTTTGTATTAAACGATAATTAACTATTACTCCAACCGGTGCACCTATAATTGGAACTAGTTGAGCCATCTTTGCAAGGTCAATATAATCCCTGTATTCTTGTTGAAAATTTCGCCACTCAAACTGGTCAATGTCATCGGGAAGCGTTTTACTATACTCATCCCAATCCTGCATTTTTAGATAAATTTCCTTCCTATGTGAGTGGCTAGAAAACGCTAATTCAAATACATGCAATATATAAACCCGCTCTTTATAATCTTGTACATCATACCCGTACATTGAAGCAATGTCAAACAATAGTTTTATTTTAATGCCAATTAAAATAGGAAAATCTGCCAAACCAAGTAGCAGCCCACCAGCACCAGTAATTCCACCTTCTATGGCTGCAGTATTTTTATATGCCTTTATGCTTTTTAAAACCGCTGTTTCTTTTACTTCCAACGATTGGGCTAGCATGGGTGTAGCAGTAGTATATTTGGCGCCAAATAAAACGCCCCGAATCATCTGCTTAATAGTGCTTGTTATTGCTTTATGTATTTTCTCTGGTATCCAGTTGTTAATCTTTGTTTGTAGTTTTTTTGCCAATTTATTTAATATAGATGGGCGGCGAGTCATCTCTTTTTGCCAAGCTGATAATTGTGCACTTGCATCTTCTTGATACTTTTCCATACAAAATATTTATAGAAGAATCAAAGGTACACAACAAGGGGTAAGAACGGGGTACTAACATTTTCTAATTATCAATTTTGTCTCGACGGGGTTTTCGCAAGTACGCACTAAAAAAATTATTGCAAAATTTCGAAACGAACCCCTGCCTGCCGGCAGCTACCCTGTACACACAAGTTATTTAGTTTTAAAATAGGATATTTGAAAAAAAATGGAAGTTAATATATCGCCATTAAGTTTTATGGCAAATTTTAAAGGTATGACTGGAGACAAACGTTTAGATG
>JANNGD010000214.1:0-62381 GCA_031380515.1 Ferruginibacter sp.
TTTTCCTCCACACGCGGGGGGGGGGGGGTTGCGTTGTGCGTTTTTTTTTTTTTTCCACAGTGGCGATAATAAAAACACCGCGCCACGGAACAGTGACTAAGCCCGAACAATTGCTGCTTTATTGTACATGACCAGCGCCCCTAAATGCATTTTTAGAACATTTTATATAAGTTGCTTTTAACGCCTTAAGCTTTTACTCGTATTTTTGCAGTAATGATAGCTATTGACAATGTTTTATTGAGTGATCAAATAATAAACGATCAATTTGTATGCGACCTTACAAGTTGCAAGGGTGCCTGCTGTGTAGATGGAGATGCAGGTGCACCTTTGGATAATAAAGAACTGAAAATGGTAGATGAGGTTTTTGAAGCGGTACTTCCTTATCTGCGAAAAGAAGGCATCGATGAAATAAACAAACAGGGCAGGTATGTGCACGACAACGAATTTGGCTGGGTAACGCCAACCATAAACAGTAAAATATGCGTATATGGTATTTTTGATGAAAATGGAATTGTAAAATGTGGTATAGAACAGGCTTATTTAGACGGTAAAACAAGTTGGAAAAAGCCTATAAGTTGCCATTTGTTTCCTGTAATTGTAAAGAAAAGCAAGGACGGTGTTACTGAGTTTGCAAATTACGAACCAAGGGAAGACCATTGTAAAGCAGCCTGTTCATTGGGGAAAAAATTAAAAGTGCCGGTGTATAAATTTTTAAAAGAGCCGCTTATTAGAAAATTTGGTGAGCAATTTTACGAAGCACTAGAGGCTACTGCCGAATATAAAAAAAATAAAAAATAAAATTCTTTTAAGAGTACTCAATAAAAAATTAATGAAAATTTATCGTATCTTTTTTTTAGCAATAATTACAACATTTTTGTTTACCTCTTGTGCTTTAAAGAAAGCAAAAATAGATAACGACCTGCAAAAATATTTTGATGAAAGAAAAGTAGAGGGGTGCTTTACGATGATGGACAATAGTAACGGTTCTATTACAGTTTACAACATGGCAATGGATACTACTAGAGTAACACCGGCATCTACTTTTAAGATAGTAAACTCACTTATAGGATTGGAAACAGGAAAGATAACCGATGAAAACATGGTTATAAAATGGGATGGGGTAAAAAGAGTGAACGAAGATTGGAATAAAGATTTAACCATGAAAGAGGCTTTTAAAGTAAGTGCTGTACCATATTATCAAGAAGTGGCAAGGCGAATAGGAGCAGATACAATGAAGCTTTGGATAGACAGCATTTCGTACGGTAATAAAAAAATAAGTGGCCCTATAGATAGTTTTTGGTTGAACAATGTTTTAAAAATATCGCCAGATGAACAATTGGGTTTACTGAAGCGCCTATATTTTGATCAGCTACCATTTAGAAAAAGTGCACAACAACAAGTAAGAGATGTAATGTTGCAAGAAGACAATACGGCTTATAAACTTAGCTACAAAACAGGTTGGGGTTTTGATGAATCTAACCATGCAATAGGTTGGCTTGTAGGATGGATAGAAGAAAACAGGCATGTATATTTCTTTGCTACATTGGTAAAATCGAATGACAGGGATATTGATATGAAACCGATTCGCATTGGTATTACAAAAGATATTTTAAAACATTATGGTTTCTTTGAAGGAAAAAGATAAAGCTTTATTGTTTTTTTAACAGATGCCGCATAGGGATTGATTAATTTGCATGCCTGATGACGTTCCCTTTTGAATATAAAAATTTACTTTGGTTTTTATTTTTATTGCCCATAATAGTGGCAATATATTTTTATGCGTTGTATAAGAAAAAAAAGGCATTTAAAAATATTGGTGATGAGGCATTGGTAAAGGAACTTACGGCTCATTATGCTACTTCCTCTTTTCATAAAAAGTTTTTTTTGGTTTTTTTTGCAATGGCATTGTTGCTTGTAAGCCTTGCAAACTTGCGCACAAAAGTAGGTGCAGAAAAAATAAGTAAGAATGGTATAGATGTAATGATAGCAATAGATGTAAGCAAAAGTATGCTGGCAAAAGATATACAACCCAATAGATTGGAAAGGGCAAAACAGTTGCTTAATAAATTGATAGATAAATTGAGCAATGATAGGATTGGGATTGTTGTATTTGCAGGTAAAGCTTATTTACAGATGCCACTTACGGCAGATCATTCTGCTACTAAAATGTACCTAAATGCTGCTACGCCAGAAACAGTACCCACACAAGGAACGGTGATAGGCGATGCATTGAAAATGTGCTTTGCTTCATTTAATGCAAAAGAAAAAAAGTACAAAGCTGTGGTACTTATAAGTGATGGCGAAGACCACGATGAAAATGCCTTAAACATTGCAGAACAAATGGCAAAAGAAGGTGTCGTTATAAATACTGTGGGAATTGGTTCACCACAAGGAAGCACCATTATTGATGAAACTACCAATGAAGAAAAAAAAGACAACCAAGGCAATACTGTTATAACAAAATTAAATGAACAAGCGCTGGTAGATATTGCTGCAAAAGGCAATGGCCAATATCAATTGTATACAAATTCCGATGCAGTAGTTGCTGCTTTATACAAAGAACTTTCTACATTGGATAGGCGAAATGTTACCGATGACTCAATGGCAAATTATAAAAGTTGGTTTCAGTATTTGTTGGGTATTTCCTTGTTGTTTCTTATGGTAGAATTGTTTATAAGTGAGGTAAAAAGAAACGGCATTAAGAAAATAAAGGTGGCTGCTACTTTATTGTTTTTGTGTTTTTCATTTTCTGCCCTGGCGCAAAAGGAAAATGAAGTTATAAAAAAGGGAAACGATGCCTATAAAAAAGCAGATTACCCAACGGCGGTAAAAAATTATGAAGCAGCTACCAAGAAGAATGAAAAGAATATAACAGCGCAGTATAATTTAGGTAACGCATTGTACAAATCAGATAAAAAGGAAGCGGCAGTACAGGCTTATGAGAAGGCAGAAATCATAGCAACAAAACCAGTTGAAAAGAGCAATGCATCTTATAACAAAGCTGTAGTGTTTCAAAATAATAAAAAATTGGAGGAGTGTATAAACGCTTACAAAAATGCCTTAAAACAAGACCCTACAAATGAAGACGCAAGGCATAATTTGCAAATAGCTTTAAAAAAACAACAGCAAGAAAAGCAAAAAGATAAGCAGGATAAAAAGGACGACAAAAAAGACAAGCAAGATAAAAAAGACGAACCAAAACCACAGCCTAGTAATATTTCTAAAAAAGACGCTGAGCAAAAATTACAAGCACTTTTGCAGAAAGAAAAAGAACTACAAGACAAACTACACAAAGTAAATGCTGCTTCGCCTAATAGGCCCGAAAAGGATTGGTAATGTGGCATGCTGTCGTATCTTCGCAACAGATATTTAATATTTTTCAAATGAAATTTTACTGTGAATCGCTTTTTACTTACAAGCGTTTAAAAACAAGAGAAGTAAAAGTTGGCAACCTGCTTATTGGTGGTGATAACCCTGTGCGTATACAAACAATGACCACAACCGATACAATGGATACGGAGGCAACCGTGGCACAAACAATACGTTGTATAGAAGCTGGTGCAGAGCTGGTGCGCATAACAGCCCCATCTAGAAACGAAGCAGAAAATTTGCAACATATAAAAGACGAATTGCATAAGCGTGGATATTTTGTACCGCTCGTAGCCGATATTCATTTTACGCCCAATGCCGCAGAAATAGCCGCAAAAATTGTAGAGAAAGTGAGGGTGAACCCAGGTAATTATGTAGATAAAAAAAAGTTTGAACAAATTGACTATACCGATGCAGAATATGCAGAAGAAATAGATAGAATAAAAGAGCGTTTTACCCCCTTAGTACTTATTTGCAAAGAACATGGCACAGCCATGCGCATAGGTACAAACCATGGTAGCTTAAGCGATCGTATAATGAGCAGGTATGGCGATACGGCCATAGGAATGGTAGAGAGTGCTATGGAGTTTCTTCGTATTGCTCGTGGCGAAGATTATCACAACATCATTTTGAGCATGAAGAGTAGTAATCCGCTTGTAATGGTACAAGCATATAGGTTGCTTATTGTACACATGCAAGAGGAGTTTGGTGAATGTTATCCATTGCACCTAGGCGTTACAGAAGCAGGCGATGGGGAAGATGGAAGAATAAAATCTGCCATTGGTATTGGAAGTTTAATGGAAGATGGCATTGGAGATACGATACGAGTAAGCCTTACAGAAGATCCAGAATTTGAGATTCCTGTTTGCAAAGATTTGGTAGAGCGGTATGCGGAAGACAGTGGGCAGTTAGCAGTGGGCAATGGGCAGTTGTCAGTGGGCAATGGGCAGTTGGCTTACACTCCTTTTGAATATACAAGAAGAACTACCCATGCAGTAAATAATATAGGGGGAAAAAATGTGCCGATTGTGATGGCAGATTTTATGATGGCTAAAAATATTGCTGCGGCAGATTTAGATGTGATTGGATACAGATATGATGCTGCATCGGATAAATGGAATATAGCGGATGCTGCTGCTGATTATATTTATACAGCAGATAAGTTGATTGATTTTGCATTGCCAGGTACCTTGAATACAGTTTGCAATTATAAAATATGGCAAGATGCGATAACAGATGAGCGCAAATGTTTTCCATTATTTACAGCATACGAATTTTTAGCAGCAACAAAAAAACATACAATTTTAAATTTCATTTCGGTTTGTGTGGATGATGATAATGCTGTATTGATAAAAAAAATACAAGAAGACCAAGCCGTAGTATTGTGTATTTATTCGAGTAAGAAAAATGCACTTCAGCAAATGCGTTTTTTTATAAATGAGTTGATGAAACAAAAAATAAATTGCCCTATTGTGATTGCTGTAGAAAGCATGCAAACCAATATTGATGCACAATTGATAGCATTTAGTGCTACGGCAGGAGGTCTTTTATTGGATGGTATGGGAGATGGAATTTGGCTAATAAATGACCCTGCCAATATGGTGAATGATAAAGTGAGTGGTAGAACTTATTTAGCTACCAATAACAACCACCAATTCTTAAACAACACCTCCTTTTCAATATTGCAAGCAGTGCGCACTCGTATTTCTAAAACAGAATATATAAGTTGCCCTAGCTGTGGAAGAACATTGTTTGATTTGCAAGAAACAACTTCTAAAATTAGAAACGTAACCAATCATTTAAAAGGATTAAAAATAGCGGTGATGGGCTGTATCGTAAATGGCCCAGGCGAAATGGCGGATGCTGATTTTGGTTATGTAGGTAGTGGTGTGGGTAAGATAACTTTATATAGAGGCAAAGAAGTAGTAAAGAAAAATATTAACAGCGAAATAGCAGTAGATGAATTGATAAATTTATTGAAAGATAGCGGCGTGTGGATTGAGGCATAAAATGTATTTCTACAATTTATAATGTTTGTTTTACGGGTTTATGTAAAGTTTTATAAGCTACAAATACACTGACTAAAATAAGTACAGAACCCAAAGCAAATGCTGCACCTGAAAAATGAAATGGAGCTTTAGGTCCAGTAAAATAAGAGAACAACCCCGTCATAAGCAATGGCCCAATAATAGATGTAATGCTTATTAAACTAGTGAGTGCACCCTGAAGTTCTCCTTGTTCGTTTGCAGGCACACTGCCGGAAATAATGGATTGTAAAGCTGGGCCACAAATACCACCCAAGCAGTAGGGTATAAGAAATAAAAACATCATCCAAGTTTGCGATGCAACGGCGAAAAGGATGAGCCCAAAGGCATACAATAGTAATCCATAATAAACACTTTTTTCATTGCCTATTTTTGGATTTATTACCCTTATGAGTAACCCTTGTACCAAGCCCACCAAAATTCCTACAACAGCTAGGGAAATTCCAATCATTTTTTCATTCCAATGTAATTTTTCCATTCCAAAAAATCCCCAATTGCTTTGTACGGCATGTGAGGCAATATAAATAAGAAAAAACGAAAGTATTAATCCGCCAATATTAGGATATTTTTTTAATTTTATTAAAGACAAAAAGGGAATAACAGTTTTAAAATTAAACGACCTTCTATTTTCTTTGCTTAATGATTCTGGTAATATAAAATATCCATATAAGAAATTTATTAAGCTTAAACCGGCAGCTACCATAAAAGGAATACGAGCGCCAAAAGAACCAAGCAGCCCCCCTAAGAGAGGGCCCACAACAAACCCAATGCCAAAGGCAGCGCCAATCATTCCAAAATTTTGTGCCCTGTTTTCTTTGTTACTAATATCTGCAATATATGCAGTGGCAGTAGTAATACTTGCACCACCAACACCGGCTATAGCTCTACCAACAAATAACAACCCAATGGTAGGGGCAAAAGATAAAAACAAATAATCTATTGCTAAGCCAAATAAAGCGAATAGTAATATTGGCCTTCTCCCAAATTTGTCGCTAAGCCCGCCAAGAATGGGGGAGAATATAAATTGCATACCAGCATAGGTGGCCGTAAGCCAACCGCCCCATTTTGCAGCATCACTTACAGAGCCATGTATTAGTTCTTCTATAAGTTTTGGTAGTACAGGTATAATAAGCCCCAGGCCAGTAACATCTATAACTATCGTAAAAAAAATAAACCCTATTGCAGCTTTTCTATTCATTTTTTGTAATCCTGTTTGCAAAAATGCGCTTAATTATCTGATTCTAAATAATATTTAATTATTCTATATATTTTTTTCTGAGCTGTAACTTTTTATTGCCTACTTGCGTTAAGCTATAAACAATCAATTTGATGTAACTTTATTTCTTAAGATTATTAACTACTTCATGACAGAAAGAGACTATAACGAATGTGTAAAATTATATGCAGATAATGTATATCGTTTTATCCTTAAAAACCTTCGGAATGAAGAAGATGCTAAGGATGTAGTTCAGGTAGCTTTCGAAAAAATGTGGGTTAATAGGTTGCAAGTAGATAATTTGAAATGCAAAAGTTTTTTGTTTACAGTGGCTTATAATTCAATGATAGATCATATTCGTAAAAACAAACGAATAGTACTTAAAGATGATTTTGGCGAAACAGCGATGGGGAGCAATCACCAACAACATAATTCAAAACGAATTTTGCAGGAAGCCTTAAGCAAGTTAAGTGAGAAAGAAAGGAGCCTTGTAATGTTGAAAGATTATGAAGGGTATAATTATGCTGAAATTGGGGAAATTACCGGATTAAATGAAAGTCAAGTAAAAGTTTACTTGCATAGGGCTAGATTACAATTGCGAGAATATATTGTAAAAGTTGAAAATGTTATTTAAAAAGAAAAAAGTAGATAAAAATGCTCATCAACCGAAATAATTACGAAGACTTTTTTCTGCTTTATGCAGATGGAGAGTTGCGTGTAGATGAACGCAAAGCGGTAGAAGACTTTATAGCAGAAAATGAAGATTTGAGGATAGAGCTTGATTTAATAAAAGCTACGGTACTTCCTGCAGAAGAAATTTTATTTACTGATAAAAGTTTTCTATATAAAGAAATAATTTTTGATAGCTCATTACAAGAGAAATTGCTTTTAAAGCTTGATGATGAACTTGCTGTAAAAGAATTGGAATCAGTGAATGCATTGCTTTCAACAAATGTAGATGTAAATATTGAATATGGTGTTTTGCTAAATACAAAATTAGATGCAAATGAAACTATTGTATTTGAACACAAACATTTGCTATATAAAAAAGAAAGATATAATGTGGTTGCGTATAGGTTTGCAAGATGGGCTGCTGCGGCTATTTTGATTGGGTTTGCATTGTTTTTTGGAGAAAAAGTATTTAACAAGAAGAATAATATTGTATCAGAAATAGTTATTGAGCCAAAAGTAAAAAGTAAAAACGCTCTAGCAAACAATGATGTAGATAATGCAATGGCAAAACAACCAGAAAATGAAATTGTAAATAAAAAGTTGGCAGTTGTAGAAGAGATTGATGGCGATAGAAAGCAATCAAACAATAATAAAAATGCTTTAGCAATACATAATAAAATTTCTCCTACAAACTTGTCGGTATCTAAAGAAAATAATATAGTTGAAAAACAAGAACAGCTTGTTTTAGTAAAAAAAGTGCAACCTAGTTTAGACGTTCCTGAGAGGATTACTAAAGATTTATCTAATCAGCAAATAGCAGGAATAAGAAATATAGAAAAACCCAAGTTAGCTGTAGTAGATAATAATATTGTACCATTGGAAAATACATACAAACAGGCATTGTCCATTACTGAAATTGAAAGAAGCGAAAATAAGATTTTGTACATGGATGAGGATGATATAAAAAGATCTAAAGCAGGTGGTTTCTTTAGAAAAGTAAAAAGATTTGTTGAACGTACAGCAAATATAAAAACAGCAAGTAGCTTACAAATAGCTGGCTTTGAGATAGCGGCTAAATAATCAATAATTATAAACATAAAATTAGACAAATGAAAAGGCTTTACTTTTTAGCAGCACTTTGTGCACTAGCTTCAACAACTTTTGCGCAGCAACCAACCCCCAATGACTCCATGAGCGTAAAGAAGAATAATGACACCATTCGTGTTGGTAATATTCTTATCATAAAGAGGCGTGTAAAAACACCTAAAAACGATTCAACAACCGTAATGGCTGATATTGATTTTAAAAAGAAAAACAACCGTAAGAGCACCAATTATGCTGTATTTGATTTGGGTTTCGCAAATTGGACAGATAAAACCAACTATGCAAATACGGGTAGTTTTGTAGTAAATAAACCAGGTGCAAATCCATTCTCAGCCGATGATTTAAAGCCACGTGGGGGTAAAAGTATTAATGTGAATATTTGGTTTTTTATGCAAAAATATGCGTTGGTAAAAAGGAATATAAACCTTAAATATGGCCTGGGATTAGAACTCAATAATTATCATTTTCGTTCTCCAATAAGCTTTAAAGAGGGTGGGCCAGTTCCTTACTCTGTGGGTGGCGTTATAGCAAATGCTCCTTTCGTTTTTAGAGATACAATAGCATTCTCCAAAAACAAGCTTGCTGCAGATTATTTAACTGTGCCTGTTATGTTAAATTTTGCAACCAACCGTAAACCTGGCAGACCTATCCTTAGTGCTAGTTTTGGTGTAAGTGCTGGCTATTTGTACAGCCAACGAAACAAGCAACGGAGCAACGAGCGTGGCAAACAAAAAAACAAGGGAGACTATAATATGGAGCGTTTTAAATTGAGCTACATTGGAGAGCTGGGCCTTGGTTCTGTAAGATTGTATGGATCCTATAGCCCTAAATCTATTTTTGAAAAAAGCTTTGATCTGCGTCCTTACAATATTGGGATTAGATTCAGTAATTGGTAATTATATTTAAAATGCGATTTTGCGCCCTACTTTTTTGTTGAAAGTGGGGCTTTTTTATAAACTTTTCCCCAATTACAATTTTTATAACAAATTGGTGTTTTACAATTCTGTATTTTTAACGTCTAATATTCCAATTCGTATTGTAATTAAAAATGGCTTTAATCGTAAGACTTGTAAAATATCAAAAATGAAAAACCCTTTTAGTCTTTTACTTTCAGCTATACTATTTTTAGTAGCTTTCTCAGCTTTTGCGCCTGCAGATAATACTTTTCGGTCTTTAAAGAAAAGGCAGGCAAAAAAATCTTTTCACCTCGTAAATGGTACAAATCCGTATTATATTATTGTTTCTAAAAGAGATTATGAATTGAAAGTGTTTGATGAAGAAGGGTGGTATGCAACTTATCCCATCGTTTTTGGCAGTAAAGATCTTGGCGATAAAATGCGAGAAGGAGATAAAAGAACACCAACTGGCTCATTTAAAGTAATTATGAAAAAGATTAATAATAAATGGGGGCAAGAGCTTTTATTAGATTATCCCAATGAGGAAAGTTATCGCAGGTTTAGAGAAAGGAAAATAAAAGGACTCATACCTGCGAATGCACGTATAGGCAATGGTATTGCAATACATGCTACAAGAAAAGAAGAAGAATGGACAATAGATAATTTTTACAACTGGACGGATGGGTGTGTGTCTGTTAAATATTCTGAAATGTCAGATTTATATAGTTACATTCCGGTGGGTACACCAGTAACAATACAACCTTAATAAGGCAATCGCAGCATAATTTTAAGAAAACAACATTCCGTCTCCCATGTTCGTTCTGGGAGTTCTTCCCAAATGTTTGTAGGCTTTTTCTGTAACTTCCCTTCCTCTAGCAGTACGCATAATAAAACCTTCCTTTATCAAAAAAGGTTCATATACCTCCTCGAGTGTGCCAGGCTCTTCGCCTACCGCAGTTGCTATTGTTGTAATACCTACTGGCCCTCCTTTAAATTTATCAATGATGGTACTCAATATCCTATTATCCATTTCATCTAATCCGTAAGCATCTACATTCAATGCATTTAACGCATGTTCGGTAATATTCATATCTATAATACCATTTCCGAGAACTTGAGCAAAATCTCTAACTCGGCGCAATAGACCATTGGCTATACGAGGTGTACCTCGGCTTCTACCCGCAATTTCAGCCGCGGCATCGCTTGTTATTTTAGAATTTAAAATGCCTGCGCTTCGTAATAAAATATTTGTCAACGTTGCGGCGTCATAATATTCAAGCCTACTTTTTATCCCAAAACGGGAAAGTAAAGGAGAGGTAAGCAATCCACTTCGGGTAGTAGCTCCAATTAGTGTAAAAGGGTTGATATCTATTTGAATACTTCTTGCAGCAGGACCACTATCTATCATAATATCTATTCGATAATCTTCCATGGCAGCATACAAGTACTCTTCTACTACATTGCTGAGCCTATGTATTTCATCAATAAATAATACATCGTTGGTTTCTAGGTTTGTGAGCAAGCCTGCCAGATCACCTGGTTTTTCTATTACGGGCCCACTAGTTTCCTTAATATTTACGTTTAATTCATTGGCAACAATTCTACTGAGTGTAGTTTTCCCTAATCCAGGAGGGCCATGAAATAAAATATGATCTAACGCTTCTCCACGAAGTTTTGCAGCTTTAATAAAAATGCGAAGATTGTCAATGGTTTGAGGTTGCCCTGCAAATTGGGCTATTTCACTTGGTCGTATGTTGTTTTCAAATTCTTTGTCGGCTGCACTTTGTTTATTTGAATCTGTATTTAAATTGGGGTTTGCCATACTGTAAAAATAAACAATTTAATTGCCACCAATGTTTTTTGAAGAATAATTAACCACGAATGCACGATTAAAATATAAAATAAAATTTTCGTGCATTTGTAGCGTTAAATTAAAAATCCCCCAAGGAAACCTTGAGGGAAATAATTAAAAATTAAAATGTTTATTTGGAAGATACTTTGGCGGCGGTTCTTCTATCTCTAGCCATACCTTCTTTGTCGCCAGCTTTTGCTACAGCAAATTCAGAGCCATAACCAACGGCCTCTTTAATTTGTGCAGCTCCAGCACCATTGGCAATAATGTCTTTCATTAATTTATTGGCTCTACTTTGTGATAACGCTTTGTTTTTAGCTGCATCGCCCGTAATATCGGTATAGCCTCCAATTTTTAATACAGCAGTAGGATATGCTTTTAAAATAGCAGCAATATTTTTTATTTGTGCCATAGCTTTTGGAGTAGCATAATCAGTTTTGCCAGATACAAATTGCACGTCATGAATATTAAACCAATTAGCCTTTTTATTTACTGTATCAATAGTGCCATTCTTTAAAAAATTAACCAAAGTGTTTTCAAATCCATTGGCTGCTACTCCAGTTAATTTTATGCCACCAGGCAATTCTAGATCGCCTAATGTACCCAAATCATAATTTACAACACCTGTAAGAGAATCTATAGTTATTTTTGGCTCCTCTACCGCTGTATTTGTATTTGGAGCAGATTCTGTTGTTGTAGGTACTTTGTTTTCTTCTGTTGTTGCAGTATTATCGGGTTTGGTACAACCTTCTTGGAAAAAATAATAAGATGCAACAGCCAATCCTGCAAGAAGTATCAATGGCAAAAGCCATTTAATACCACTAGAAGCTTTTTCTTCTACATTGTTGTATGCGCTAGTAGCAGCAACTGTTACAGCACTAGCTGCATTGCTACCACCTCCAGCTAAAGAAGGCAAACTAAAACCTGCAGGAAGCATTTTCATTGCTGCATCTTTTTGGCTGCTAAGCAACGAACCTAAACTACTTGCAGAAACGTTATTTTCAGTGGTATACTTTCCAATCATACCAAGTAAAGCAGGAGCTGCCATACTTAATATAGTACCAACCGACGAGCCTTTAACGCCAGCAAAGCTAGAAATTAAAGTTGTAAGCATATTACTTTGACCACCATTACCAAATAAAGAGCCTAATATCCCACTTCCCTTGCTTAAAAGATCACTGTTGCTATCGCTGTTAAAAAAACCGCCTAGCGAATCAAGGATGCCAGAATCGTTTTGATCTGTAGCCATTTTTAAAACAGTAGCAGCACCATCATGTGTTGAAGCTTTATCTGAAATTGTTCCTACAAGGGAAGGGATTGCAGCGCTTATGACTTTAGAAATACCGCTTTCGCTCTCATCAAGGTGTGTGCTTGCTTTACTAAGAAGTTCGTTACTGAAATAGCTTTTAGCCATATCAAGTAGATTAAATGTTGACATAAGGGGATGATTTAAGTGTAAAAATTGTTGAAATCATTACAATATTAAGTAAAAAGATGATATTAACAGCGTGGTAATTATTTCTTTAATACCTCTCAACAGCAATATTTACCATTAATACCATTAAAAAGGCATATAAATTACATCAAAATATACATTTGCCTAGTATGAAAAGACAAACAAGATATTGGTTATGCCAATTTTTAGGTTGGGGCGGGCTCGTAATGATTAACTTGTTCATTGCTTACAGGTATGCCCCAGAAACTTACTTAACGCCGGATGCTAAACGTAATCTTTTTTTTCTTAGCCTCTTTTTAGAATTTTTTTCTTTTGTTTTTTTCACCCATCTACTTAGGCTTTTCTTAAAAAAACTCAAATGGATAAACTTTTCTTCGGAGAAAGTTTTCTTAATGTTTTTTTTAGCAACTGCCATCATTTCTTTGGCTAGCTTTTATAGTGTTTATTTTTTTGAAAAATTATTGCCCAATACTTTTGACGATTTTGAAAAAAATGAACGAAAAGAAAAGGCAATTTCGATGGAAAGGGATTTGAATATAGCTGGTTACTACAATTATGAAAAGGATAATGTACTAGATTCCACAAAATACAAAGCCTTTTTAAAAATAAAGAAATCTACAAGTTGGTATAGAGATAGGAATAATAATTGGCAATTTGAGGAGCAACGAAAAGGTAGAAATTTTGGTGGATTGTTCTTCTCTTTTATTTTAGTTTCCATATGGCTACTTATTTACCTTGTTTGGCATTATGTAGATAGAAATAGGAACAATGAATTGGATAAACTTAGATTAGAAGGATTGGTAAAATCACTGGAATTAAAAACAATTAAATCTCATATAAATCCGCACTTTATTTTTAATGCTTTGAATAGCATTAGGGCATTGGTTGATGAAAATCCATCTCGTGCACGAACAGCCATTACTGAATTGAGTAATATTTTGAGGAGTAGTTTGCAAGCTGAGAAAATGGAAACAGTACCTCTTGAACAAGAATTAGATATTGTACAAGATTACCTTGCACTAGAACACATGCGATTTGAAGAAAGGCTTAAAATAGAAATGCAAATTGATCCAGATACACTTTCCCAACCTATTCCACCAATGATGTTACAAAACCTAGTAGAGAATGCTATAAAACACGGAATAAGCAAAGATGTAAATGGGGGTACAATCATAATTCGTTCTTATTTTAAAGAAAACCGCCACGAAATTATAGTACAAAACACAGGTAATCTTTCACCATTGAAAAAGGGCGATTCGGCGGGTTTTGGCATAAAAGGAACGCAGGATAGGTTAAATTTACTTTACCATGATAAGGCACATTTTGAAATTGAAGAGAAGGCTGGCAATATGGTTGAATCAAAAATAGTAATGCCCGTAAAAGAAATTCTTAATAAGATATAAAAAGTATAAAATTTAAAAAAATGTATAAAGCACTTATTATTGACGATGAAAGGCTTGCAAGAAATGAACTGAAAAAACTGCTAGTAGATTTTTCTGAGATTGATATAATTGGAGAAGCTGCAAATGCAAAAGAAGGGATAGAAAAGATTGAAAGCCTAATGCCCGATCTTATTTTTCTTGATATACAGATGCCGGGTAAAACAGGTTTTGATATGTTACAAGAATTGGATAGAGCGCCACATGTAATTTTTACAACAGCTTACGACGAATTTGCTTTAAAAGCCTTTGAGGTAAATGCATTGGATTATTTAATGAAGCCGATAGAACCGAAACGGCTAAAAGATGCTATTTTCAAATTGCAACAAGCAGAAGAAAAAGAAATGGCAGCGTCACTTGTTGGTTCGAATAGGGGTATGCTTGGTGAGAATGACCAGGTTTTTGTAAAAGATGGAGAGCGTTGTTGGTTTGTAAAATTGGGTGAAGTTAGATTATTTGAAAGTGTAGGTAATTATGCAAAAGTTTTCTTTGGTACAAACAAGCCACTCATATTAAAATCGCTCAATGCACTAGAAGAAAGATTGGACGAAAGGGTGTTTTTTAGAGCCAACAGAAAACATATCATTAACCTTCGCATGATAGAAAAAGTAGAGCCTTTTTTCAATGGGGGTTTAATGCTTGACTTGAGAGGCGGTGAAAAAATAGAAGTGAGTAGAAGGCAAGCGGTTAAGTTTAAAGAGATGATGAGTTTATAAACTGTTTGGTGTTTATTGTTTGGTGTTCTTAAGCTCTCTTCTTAGGTTCGTTTTTCTTTTAATAGTTTTGGGCTTTTTTTAATGATTTTATTCAATAAATCAATTCTGGTATGTCTTTTAAATATTTAATGCTTTTTTTTGTTTCAATTTCATCTGGTACTATATCATTTGCCCAGCAAGCGGATAAATATTTTAGTGCTACCGAGGCATTAAGAATTGAAAGTTTTTTGGCTTCAGATGAAATGCGTGGTCGTAAAACGGGCACTCCAGAAATAGATAAAGCGGCTGATTTTATAAGTGAGGAATTTAAAAAAGCAGGGCTAAAAACTCTCAATGGATTGCAAACTTTTAAACAATCGTTTACAAATATTCGCACAAAATTTATTGCTGCAGATGTTAGTGTAGATAGATTAAAAGTAGAAGCATCCAATATAATTGCTATCACTACCGATTCTTTGGTAAAAATTAATGAAAGGTCTGATTTTAAAATAGTAATCATTGACAGCAACGATAATTTATTCTTGCAAGCACAAAGTATTTTAAGTGAAATGAAAAACCAGGTTGTGTTTGTAAATACAGCTTTTAAAAAAGATTTTTTTAAACTAAAGCGATTTAAACGTGATGGTTTAAAAACAAATTATTCGGTTGTTTTTGTTTTAAGCAATACCCACGATACTTACGATATTGAGGTGCAGCACCGTATAACCGAAATAAATTTTACCAATGTAGTAGCAGTGCTGCCAGGTAAAAGTAAAAAAGATGAAATGGTGGTTTTCTCGAGCCATTATGATCATTTAGGCGTGGGTAAACCCAACGCTGCTGGCGATTCTATTTACAATGGGGCCAATGATGATGCCGCAGGAACTACAAGTGTAATCATGCTTGCAAATTATTTCGCTAAACAAAAAAGCAATGAACGAACCTTAGTGTTTGTAGCATTTACCGCCGAAGAAATTGGTGGCTTTGGTTCCCAATATTTTTCAAAAAATATAGATGCAAATAAAGTCGTGGCCATGTTTAATATAGAAATGATAGGCACGGAAAGCAAATGGGGTAAAAACAGCGCTTATATTACTGGTTTTGAAAAGTCAGATTTTGGAAAAATATTACAAAAAAATTTAGAAGGAACTGCGTTTCGTTTTGAGCCTGACCCTTACCCAAAGGAAAATTTATTTTACAGAAGCGATAATGCAACCCTTGCTGCGCTTGGTGTACCTGCGCATACGATATCTACTTCTAAAATGGATAATGAACCCAACTACCACAAATTGTCCGATGAAGTATCTTCTTTAGATATGGATAATATGGCCGAAGTAATAAAAGCAATAGCACTAAGTAGTAAAACAATTATTAGTGGGAAGGATACACCGAGTAGGGTAGAGAAAATTAATTAATTTGATTGTGTTGTTTTTACGGGTACACTGTGCACCGCTGCAGCAATCTCTTTTATAAGGTTCGCATCTTTTTCTATGGCATTTCCTACCACAATCACATCGGCCCCTGCTTTACAGTTTAGGTAAGCTTTTTCAGCTGTAGTTATACCTCCTCCAATAATAAGTGGTACATCAATACAACTCGATACTTTTTGTATCATTGATTCTGAAATGGCACGTTTGGCACCACTGCCCGCATCCATATAAATTAATTTCATACCAAGCATTTCTCCAGCCATAGCTGTACACATGGCAATTTCATTTTTATCGGAAGGAAGAGGAGATGCATTACTAATGTAAGAAACAGTTGTAGGTGCTCCTCCATCAATAACCATATATCCCGTAGGCATTATTTCTAAGCCACTTTTCTTTACCACCGGCGCAGATACTACATGTTGCCCTATTAGCAATTCAGGATTGCGCCCGCTTATTAGGCTTAAATATAAAAGGGCATCGGCATATTTACTTACTTGCGATGGACTACCAGGAAAAAGTATAACAGGAATTGTACAACTGCGTTTGATGAGTTGAACGCAGTCATCTAAATAACTAGAAATAACCAAGCTTCCGCCTACTAAAAAGTAATCTACTTTGGCATCAAGTGAGCGCTTTATTAGGTCTTCCACACTATTATCATTAACCTTATCGGGGTCAATAAGAACAGCAAACGATTTTTTGCTTAGCCTTTTTCTTTCAGTAAGTGATTGATAAATATTGTTCAACATAAAACTGCGCTCGTTTCATGCAAAAATGCTTGTTTTTTTCTTATTATCGAAATATTAACCATACAAATAATATAGATAGCCCGTTTTCCTACCAATATTGAGTAATTTTGAAGGATATGACACCAGATTTTACAAACGAAATTAAATTTAAAACGGCTCGCAGTGGTGGCAAAGGGGGGCAAAATGTGAACAAGGTGGAAACCATGGTAGAGGGATATTGGCACGTAGAATCAACCGAATATTTTAATACAGACGAAAAAAAGTTATTAATTGAAAAACTTTCCAATAAGATAAATGCGGATGGAAGTCTGCTGGTAAAAAGCCAAGCCCATCGTACCCAACTTGCAAACAAGGCTGAGGTTATTAAAAAAATCATTGCTTTCGTAACAAAAGCATTGATTATTCCTAAGAAAAGGAAACCTACCAAAATTCCCAAAGCGGTAATTGCAAGAAGACTAGAAACTAAAAAGAAAACTGCCGAAATAAAGCAAGGACGAAAAAAAATATCGGGAAATGAGTAAGCATTTTTTATTATGGGGAATTATTTTCTGTTCTATTAATTGTTCTGGGCAAAAAAAAATTGCCCTATACTTTGAAAATATAGCTAATGGAAAAAAAATTGTATTAAATGATTGTGTTTATAGCAATATTTTTGAAGAAAAATATACAATAACTAAATTAAAATATTATGTGAGTAATATTTGCTTTATTACAAAAGCAGTATCAGAAATAGATAAAAAAGTATATTTAATAGATGCATCGAAAGGCGATTCAATTATAAAAAGAGTTGGAAGAAAAATAAAAGGCATTTCTTTTCTATTAGGTGTGGATAGCGCTTTAAATTGCAGTGGTGCTCAAACCGGCACATTAGACCCTCTCAACGATATGTTTTGGACATGGAACAATGGTTATATAATGTTTAAGTTAGAAGGGAAATCAGATTCATCCAAAGCTGATAATAATAGAATAGAACAACATATTGGCGGTTATAAAGGCGCATATAAAACAATGAGAAAAATATTTATCCCTATAGATGAGAAATATTTTATGAACAAAAATTCATTGATTGTTCAATTAAACCTAGATGAATATTGGAAAGGGATAAACGAAATCCGTATTGCGGAAAATCCCGTTATTGCAGCGCCTGGTGTATTGGCAAAAAAAGCAGCCGATAATTTTACAAAAATCTTTTCTATAAAAAATTGAAGATAAGGATTACCATATTTCTTTCATTATTTATTGCTGTATCGCTTTTATTGATTGGTGCAAGCAAAAAAATGCAGGTGCCAACGCCTATTGCTTTCATTATTCCAAAAGGGTTTCCCAAACCGGCTACTAATATTTTTGCAAAAAATAAATTGACTGAGGAAGGGTTTCAATTGGGTAAAAAATTATTTTATGATGCCAGATTAAGTAAAGACGGCGAAGTAAGTTGTGCAAGTTGTCATCAACAATTTGCGGCTTTTGCTACATACGACCACGATTTAAGCCACGGGGTATTCAATAGTTTTAGTAACCGAAATGCACCAGCACTTATTAACCTAGCTTGGATGAAGGAATGGCATTGGGATGGTGGAATCAATCATTTAGAAAACCAACCACTTTCGCCCTTAAGTGCTACAAATGAAATGGGGGAAAAATTAGATACTGTTTTGATGAAAATAAAAGCAGATACAAGTTATCGTCGTATGTTTAAATTGGCATTTGGCGATGCAAATATTACCTCAGAGCGAATGCTAAAAGCATTTACACAATTTGTAGGAAGCCTTGTAAGTGCCAATAGCAAGTACGACAAAGTAAAAAGGGGGGAAGACAAATTTATTTTGCCCGAAGAAAAGGGGTACGAAATTTTTAAGGCAAATTGTAATACTTGCCACATAGAACCACTTTTTACGGATAATAGTTTTAGAAACAACGGTATAACACTTAACCGATTTAAAGATGTGGGAAGGCAAGGAATTTCTTTTGACAATAAGGATTCCTTAAAGTTTAAGGTGCCCACATTGCGAAATGTGGGACTTACACTGCCATATATGCATGATGGGCAATTGAATGTATTGGATAAAGTAATAGCTCATTATACTAGATTAGATACTGCACTCAATAATCTTGATCCATTGCTGAAGCGGAAACTAATATTAACAGATAGAGAAAAAAAGCAATTGGAAATGTTTTTATATACTTTGACGGATACTAGTTTTACAAAAAATAAAAGATATGCTCCGTAGGTACTCGTCTGTAGGTACTCGCTTGTTGTAGGTACTCGCCTGTGGCGAGTACAGCAGAGAACCCCGCCACAGGCAGGTTGCTACAAGTAGGTACTCGCCTGTGGCGAGTACCTACGTAGAACCCGCCACAGGCGGGTTCCTACAGGCGAGTACAGCAAAAGAATTTGCTACAGGCGAATTCCTACAAACCAATTCATTACTTTTGAAAAAAATAATTATTCATTGAGCAGCATAAAAAAATTAGCCGGAGAAACATTGTGGTATGGAGGAAGCACGATTATAGCACGATTTTTAAACTATTTACTTACACCTTTTCTCACTTATAATTTAGCCGAAAAAAGCGATTTTGGTAAAATTGGTTTGATTTATTCTTTGATACCGATCTTTAATGTGATTTTTACTTATGGCTTCGAAACTGCTTATTTTCGTTTTGCAGGTAACAAAGAAAACAACAAAAATATTTATAGTACTGCTGCTCTTTCATTATTTGTGTCTACCTTATTGTTCACAATTGTACTATGGGCCAATAAACATTTATTGGGGCAAAGTATAGGGCTAGAAGCATTTCCTACTATCATTAAGTTAATGATTTTAATTATTGCTGTAGATACACTTGCTGCTATACCCTTTGCAAAACTTAGGCAAGATGGAAGACCTGTAAAATATGCTGCTGCTAAAATAATAGGCATTGTAGCAAACATTGCGCTGACCTATTTTTTTGTAAAATATTGCCCAAAAAATTATACAAAAGACAATTGGGTGTCTCTTATTTATGATCCTTCTGTAAATGTAGTTACGTATGTAGTTTTTGCAAATCTTGTACAATCTATCATTACATTACTTTTTCTAGCTAGAGAAATTTTGCAAATACGATTTAAGTTTAATAAACAGCTATGGAAGCAAATGATGGTATACGCCATGCCATTGATTTTAGTAGGTATGGGAGGTGTTATAAATGATACCATGAATAGGATAATGCTTCGATGGTGGCTACCAGGCAATGAAGTATTTAGGGAAGCCCAAGTAGGCGTTTTTAATGCTTGTGCAAAGCTTGCTATTCTAATAACTTTATTTGTACAGGCTTTTAAAATGAGTGCAGAGCCATTTTTCTTTAAGCAAGCCGAGGCTGGCAATCCGCAAAAAATATATGCAAGGGTAATGAAATTTTTTGTAATTATTCTTTCTGTTGCTTTTCTTGCAGTAAGCTTATTTATGTCTATTTGGAAATACTTTATTGGACCCCAGTATAGGGAAGGATTGCCTATCGTGCCCATATTGCTATTAGCCAATATTTTTTTAGGTATTTATTATAACCTCACGGTTTGGTACAAACTTAGTGATAAAACAATTTATGGGGTATGGATAACCCTAATTGGATCTGCATTATCTGTTTTAATAAATTATATTTTTATTCCTCACTATGGGCTTATGGCTTGTGCTTGGGCTACATTCTTTTGCTACGGCACCATGATGACTGTATCTTTTATTTGGGGGCAAAAACATTACCGTATTCCATATGCTTGGAAAAAACTAGTTGCCTATATTGTAATTGTAGTTGCCATATTTTTTATTCATAAAGGAATAACACATTTTATTACAAATAGCTATTTTAGTTTTGGGCTTGCAGCTTTTTTACTATTGCTGTATTGCCGTTTTATAACTATTGTGGAGCACAAAGAATTTATGAAATTGCCTGTAATTGGAAAGTATTTTGTACAGCCAAAAACTGTTAAATAGTGAAACGCTTGCTCCGATATTTGCTCAAGCGTCCACTATTGTGGTTGGCAAATAAATTCTCTTCGGCACCTAAAAGAAAAATAGTTTTCAATTCGCTTTCCAAATTATACGCTCGAGCTACAAAAGAAAAAGACAGCAAAGTAAAGTTTTTGGCACCTGATTTACTTAGCGCAAAGTTTATCATTTTTAGTGACCAACACAAAGGAGATAGAAGCGCAGCCGATGATTTTAAAACCAATGAGCCGAATTACCTAGCGGCATTAAATTACTATAATGAAAATGGTTTTTCTTTCATAAACCTTGGCGATAGTGAAGAGCTATGGAAATTTGGAGCAGATAAAATATTGCCGTTAAACAAAGTTGCTTTAGCAGCAGAAGCTGCTTTTCAGCCAGATAGGTTTTATAAAACTTTTGGTAATCATGATTTAATTTGGAAAAACCAACCGGATGTTTTTTTATTATTAAGAAATTACTTTACAATGCCATTGAATGTGTATGAAGGCATTGTATTAAAACTAAAAACAAGTTTGGGAGTATTAAATGTGTTTTTTACCCATGGGCACCAGGGCGATACGATGAGCGATAACAATGGCTTTAGCACTTGGCTTGTAGCGCATTTGTGGCTGCCCTTACAGCGATTTCTCGATATCAACATTAATACACCAAGCAAAGATTTTTCTATGCGCAATGAACACAATATTATGATGAGTGAGTGGAGTGGCCGTAAAAAGAATTTAATATTGGTTACAGGGCATACACATTGCCCAGTGTTTGCTACAGGCAAATATTATGACCACCCTTCAAATTATATCCCTGGCAAAGAACCGGCACATGTAAAGCCTAGTTATTTTAATACAGGCTGCTGCTGTTATGCCGATGGTGATATTACGGGAATAGAAATAGCCAATGGTTTTATAAGACTAATTAAATGGAACAAGTTAGATAACAAGCCTACCAGAAAAATATTGGAAGAAATAGAAATAGAGAATTTGATGAGTGATTTGCAATAAACTGTTACCGACAAATAATTTTATTTGTTATCTAATACACTATCCAATTGATACTCCATTTTTATCAATGCATCTGCCATTTCGGTATTGAGCATACTATTTCCTTGGCCTCCTGCATTTTGGGTGGCATACCAAATAATTACCATGGCAATATAATCTTGCATATCCTTTCCGGCAAATTGTGTTTTAAATTCCACAATCTTGTCATTTATCATCTTCACTGTTTTGCGAATTATTTCCTCATCGCTTTCAGTGGTTTTTATGCGGTAAGTTCTATCGCCAATTACAATATTTATAGGAATCAATTCACTCATTCTACATTGTGTTTATGACTGAGTAAGGAAATACATTTATCTATATTTTTTATATAGCCATTTATTTTTTGTTCCAATTCTTTTTTCTCCTGAGCATCCATTTTATCTATAGAAGCTTTTAAGATTAATTGCTCTTGCCTCAAAGTTGCTATTTGTTCATTTTGCTCATTGTCTTTTTCTTGTAATATTGCAACATGTTTTTTTAATTGTTCATTCTCCGATTGCAAAATTCCATACTGCTTTAATAAGCGTTGCAGTTTTGTGTTTACCTGTTTTATATGGATGCTTAGTTCTGCCAATTATTATTTTCTAATAGTTGCGTTTAAATTTTTTTCCAATGAAGTAATTATTTTATGCATCATCGCTTCCGTATCGCCATCCTCTAAAGTCTTCGTATCGTCGCTAAAGGTAAAGTTTACGGCCATAGAACGTTTGTCTTTTCCTAATTTCTCACTTTCAAAAATATCGAAAAGTTTTGTGCTTTTTAAGGCGGAAACTTTATTTTCTTTTATGACATTTTCTACTTCGGCATAAGAAATATTTTTATCTAATATCAATGCAAGGTCTCTTTGCACTGCCGGAAATTTTGATACTTCTCTGTAGATGATTTTATTTTTTTGTTGCAAAGCAATCACTTCATCCCAAGCTATGTCAGCAAAAAACACCTCTTCTTTTATCCCAAATTGTTTCAATATGCTTTGTGATATGCTGCCTACAGTTGCAATATTTATTTTATTAGCAGAAATGTTTATTCCAAAATTTACCTCTTTATTATCAGTAACAGATATGGTAATATTTTTTAAACCAGCTAACATAAATAATTTTTCACACAAGCCTTTAAGATAATAGAAATCTGCTTTGTTGTCTTTTTGTTGCCAGCCCCCTTCTCTTACAGAACCACAGGTATAAATGCTTAGTTGTGTTTTTTCTGTATAATTGCCTACCCCACCTGTGTTATATATTTTACCGAATTCATACAATTTGAGGTCGGTATTTTTTCTGTTTAAATTGTATGCAATAACTTCTAGACCTGTTTGAAGAAGCGATGGACGCATTACATCTAAATCTGCACTCAAGCTATTTATCATCTTCACTGTGCTGCTTAAAACAGCTTCGTTATAATATTTACTATTGGTAATACTGTTTGTAAATATTTCACTGAAACCATTACCTGTTAAGTAATTTGCCATTTTTTCTTGCAATAAACCTTTACCATCATCATTATCAGCAGATGGCGCAATGGAAATGGTTGTCGGAATTTCAATGTTATCTAGCCCATCTATACGCATTATTTCTTCTACTATATCTGCGGCTATAGAAATATCTGTTTTACTAAATGGTACATTCACCCATATCTCATCTATACATTCTTTTTGAATTACAAAACCAAGGGCAGTTAAAATATATTTGATTGTGTCGGTGTGGTAATTTTTGCCACTTAGTTTTTTTAGATAATGGTACTTTAAAGCCACAGCAGTCTTTTCTGCAGGCGTTGGATATACATCAATAATATCGCTGCTTATTTCGCCACCTGCTATTTCTTTAATCATTAACGCAGCTCTCTTCAAAACATTTACTGTGTTACTGATGTCTACGCCTTTTTCAAAACGAGTAGCAGCATCTGTACGCAATCCATGTTTTAGAGAGGTTATCCTAATCACTTCATTGTGAAACCAAGCGCTTTCTAGGAAAATATTTACTGTGTCCGTGGTTACGCCGCTTGCTGCACCGCCATATACGCCTGCAATACACATATCCTCTTCCCCATTAGTAATCATCAAATCTGTAGAAAATAATTTCCTATCGGTTCCATCAAGCGTTTTAAATATAGCGCCCTCTATAGCATTCTTTACAATAATACTATTTCCTTTTATTTTGGCCGCATCAAAAGCATGCAGGGGTTGCCCCGTTTCATGCAAAATAAAATTGGTAATATCTACAATATTATTGATAGGCCTTAGTCCAATAGCTTTCAATTTATCTTGTAGCCAAATAGGGCTTTCTGCAACTTTTATATTGCTAATGCTCAAGCCGGCGTAGCGTTTGCAGCCATGTGTATTTTCTATAGATACTGCTATGGGAAGTTCATTGTTGTCTGATTTAAATCCATTTTTAAATGGAGATATAGCCCTCATTTCTTTTTTATCGTGGTGCCACAAATAGGCACATACATCTCTTGCTACACCTAAGTGGCTCATGGCATCCATGCGGTTGGGTGTTAGGCCTATTTCAAAAATATAGTCGCTGTATGTTTCAAAAACTTCTGATGCTTTTGTACCAGGTAATAGATCATTTTTTAATACCATAATACCTGCATGGCTTTCTCCAAGTCCAATTTCATCTTCGGCACATATCATTCCAACACTTTCTATTCCTCTTATTTTTGCCTTTTTTATTTGGAATGAATCACCCTTTGAAGGATACAATGTACTACCTACCGTTGCCACAATTACTTTTTGGCCTGCGGCTACATTTTCAGCACCACATACAATTTGCAAAGAATCTGCTTGGCCTATATTTACAGTAGTAATTTTAAGTTTATCTGCATCCGGGTGTTTTTCGCAAGTAAGTACTTCGCCTACTACCATTCCCTCTAAACCTCCCTTCAAAGATTCGTATTTATGAAGGCTCTCCACTTCTAGCCCAATAGATGTCAATATTTTACTCAATCTTTCGGTATCTATTGTAACGGGTATGTATTCACTAAGCCAATTGTAAGAAATAATCATTTTTTTGTGTAAAAGTTAAGTTGCGAAGATAGTAATTTTGCCGTGGGCGAAAAAGTTGGATTTTTGCCCTATTCTCGTACGAAAAATCTACATATTTTTAGACTTTATTTTGCCTACAAAAAACATTTCCACGTGCAAAAGAACATTTTTTTTCTTTTGTAATTTGTGTATAAATACTTGAAATAGCAAATGAACATTGAAAGATAGATGTGAATTAACTTGTGTACAAGCAGTGCATAAACTACCTTTGTTTGTGAACGAGCAGTGGATAAATATAAAAAACTAGTTAATAACAGGGCAATGTTAATTTAATATTACCTAATTATTTACAGTTTGCCTTTATCTTAGCTGCCCTGCAAGAAATATACGTAGTAAATTTCCTGCAAATCCAAACCAACACAATAACAATTTAGAAATAGGGAGATTTTAAAGATGGAGTTAAAGAATTTTAATAAAGACAAAGTAAGACGTAAGCCAATTTTAGAAAACAATAGTCTAATGTTTGGCAAAATACCCCCACAAGCAAAAGAATTGGAAGAAGCCATTCTGGGTGCTATCATGTTAGAAAAATCAGCTTTTGATACCGTTGTTGAAATATTAAAACCAGAATGTTTTTACTTAGACGCACATCAAGAAGTTTATAAAGCTATGCAGAGCTTGGCAATAAAAAGTTTGCCGATAGATATGCTTACGGTGGTAGAGGAATTAAAATTTAGGGAAAAATTAGAAATAGTTGGTGGTCCATATGCCATTTCTAAACTTACCAATTCAGTTGTTTCGTCAGCTAATATTGAAGCGCACGCTAGAATTGTTCTTCAAAAATTTATACAGAGAGAGCTTATTAGAATAAGTGGAGAAATTATTGGAGAAGCATACGAAGACAGTACCGACGTTTTTGATATGCTAGATATGGCAGAAACAAAATTATTCGAAATTACAAACAATCACCTTCGCAAAAATTTTGATGATATAGAAACCGTATTGGTAAAAACCATTAACCGCATTGAGGATATGCGCAACAGGCAAGATGAAATGACAGGTGTGCCTACTGGTTTTCCATCACTCGATAAACTTACGTATGGTTGGCAACCTACCGATTTAATTATCCTTGCAGCAAGGCCATCTGTTGGTAAAACAGCCTTTGCGTTAAACCTTGCACGTACTGCCGCATTGCATCCTACAAAACCTACTGCTGTCGGCTTCTTCAGTTTAGAGATGAGTAGTAGCCAATTGGTACAAAGAATATTAAGTGCCGAAAGTGAAATATGGTTAGAAAAAATTGCTCGTGGAAAATTGGAAGAACATGAGATGAAACAATTGTATAAAAAAGGAATTGATAGGCTTAGTAAAGCACCTATATTTATAGATGACTCCGCAGCATTAAATATTTTTGAATTGCGTGCAAAATGTAGGCGTTTAAAAAACAAACATAATATTGGAATTATTATAATAGATTATTTGCAATTGATGAGTGGTAGTGCAGATAGAAATAGCAATCGAGAGCAAGAGATTAGTAAAATTTCGAGAGATTTAAAAGGGCTGGCAAAAGAGCTACAAGTGCCTATAATTGCACTTTCGCAACTTAGTCGTGAAGTAGAAAAAAGAAAGGAAGGTAATAAAATACCCCAGTTGAGTGATTTGAGAGAATCTGGTGCGATAGAGCAAGATGCTGATATGGTAATGTTTTTATACCGTCCAGATTATTATGATGTAACCACCAACGAAATGGGCGAAAGTAATAAAGGTGAAACGTATGTAAAAATTGCAAAGCATAGAAATGGTAGCCTAGATACCATTAAACTAAAAGCATTGTTGCATATACAAAAGTTTGTAGAAGAAGAAGGAGGAGATGACTTTAATCCTAATCTTGGTGGCGGTAGTTGGAAGCCTGTACAAAGTGGAGGAGGTAGCGATGGGGCTAGTATGTATATACAAAAAGGAAGCAAAATGAACGATGGACAATTTGATGATGAGTCGCCGTTTTAAAAAAATAGCAACTATATTTTAATAAGAAAAGGGTTTCAATTTTTGAAACCCTTTTCTTATATATTTAATTTAAAACACCAGGTTCTTTTTTAATGTTGATTCCTTTTTCCTCTTTAATTTTTGCCCAGCCTCCCAATACATTTCTTACATTATGAATGCCTTCTCTCTTTAAAATTGAAAGTGCAATTACACTTCTATAACCTCCGGCGCAATGCACATAAATGTTTTCACTTTCTTCAAACTGAGCTAATAAAGTTATATCTGTCATGTCGCTTAATGGCAAATTCGAAGCTTCCTCCAAATGTCCATCCGCATATTCGGTTTCTCGGCGTACATCTACAATGGTAATGTTTGGGTCGTGTGGTATATCCATTATCAATTCATCGGGCTCTACATCTACAATCATATCAATTTTTTCTCCGGCATTTTTCCAAGTGTCAAATCCACCTTCAAGATAACCACTCATTTTGTCAAATCCAACCCTAGCAAGACGCACAATAGTTTCTTCTTCTTGCCCTAAAGCTGTTACCAAAATAATTTTTTTATTAAAGGGTAATAGACCGCCAGCCCATTCTGCAAACCTTCCCTCTAAACCAATAAACAAGGATGAAGGAATAAACCCTTCTGTAAATTCTATTGCAGGTCTTGTGTCCAAAATAATGGCTTCATTTTTCGAAAGTTCTTTAAAAGCATCCAGCGATAATTTTACAGACCCTCTACTTTTTACATTTTCTATACCATCATATCCTCGTTGGTTAATGGCTGCATTTATGGGGAAATAAACAGGTGCATTGGCAAGGCCAATAGTTACAGATTGTATAAAGTCATCTTTACTTTGAGGTTGCAATGCATGATTTGATTTCTTTTCTTCTCCTATAGTGCTAAATGTATTTGGCCCAAGGCTTTTACCACAACTGCTCCCAGGTCCATGTGCGGGATATACAATAACATCATCGGACAATGGCATTATTTTTTGTGTTAAAGAATCGTACATTATACCTGCGAGTTCTTCACTACTTAAGTTTCCACTACTAAGGTCAGGTCTACCTACATCTCCTACAAACAATGTATCCCCAGTAAAAATTGCATGTGCTTTTTTATCTTCATCTTGCAGTAAAAAGCAAGTACTTTCTAGCGTATGCCCAGGTGTATGTATTGCTTTTAACGAAATGCTTCCCAATGGGTATTCTTTACCGTCAGTTGCATTTTCAATTTTAAAACTGGTTGTAGCCCCAGGCCCAAAAATAATAGGCGCACCAGTTTTTTTACTTAGATCAATATGTCCACTTACAAAATCTGCATGAAAATGAGTTTCAAAAATATACTTGATGGTCGTCTTTCTTTCTTTTGCTAGATTAATATATATGTCAATATCTCTTAAAGGGTCTATAATAGCTGATTCCCCGTTACTCTCAATGTAGTATGCTGCTTCGCTAAGGCAATTTGTATATAATTGTTTTATAAACATGCTGGAATTTATTTTTCTGCAATTTACAATAAAAAAAAGAGCGAATGATTGCTCATTCGCTCTAAATGCTTTGTTGCTTAAAACTAAGCTACTAAACTTTCAGTAACATCAGTAATTTGATCTATACGAGTGTAATTTACTGTATAGTAAATAAATTTTCCATCACGCTGTGTGGATACTATTCCTGCTCTACGCAAAATAGCTAAATGCTGAGAAGCAACGGATTGCTCCAAACGCATACGCACATAAATTTCTGTTACTGTGATTTTTTTCTCTGTTTCTATAAGTGAAAGAATCTGTTGTCTCAACTTGTGGTTAAGTGCTCTTAATACAAGGGCTCCTTTCTTTAAGTTGTGATAATTAATCTTTAATACACTTGCTTTAGATTCAGGGGCAGATTTAATCTGCAATTCTGGGGTTGCAATCATGTGTTTTCGGGGGATTTTAAGTTCTTGAACAATTAAATTATAATGCAAAAATATACATTATTTTACATATTACAACGCTTTTAAAATAAAAAGATGTTGCAACATGGACTCAAGGGTTATAAAATTCCTTTACATATAGGGGCTGTGTATAAGAGGTGTTTGCAAATTGGGCATGTAAAAATTTTTGATATGATATAGCACTCAAGGCATTGTATAAATTTTTTATATAAACATAAAAGGAATTTTCGTTTTTGTTAAAGTTTTTCCATTTCTCCATTCCGCTTCCAAAATAGTACATATTTTTTCTCTTATCAATCTCAGAAAAGGATTGCGGAGTTAATATCAATGCAGAAGGTGCTTTTATTTCCTGTAGATTTGAGTCATATATGGCGGTAAAAACCTCCATTCTTCTGGCATCAATCATTGGACAATAAAGAAATTCATCTGCTTGAGGCAACTCCATAATCGCAGATGTTGCCATTACTTCTAAAGTACCTACAGTAATTAAGGGTTTATTAAGTGCATAACATATCCCTTTGGCAGCGGCAAGCCCCACACGCAACCCTGTATAAGAACCTGGCCCAATTGTTACGGCAATTGCATCGAGTGCATTTGCTTTAAGATGTAGTTTTTCCAAAATCTGTTTAATAGCTACATGCAAAAAAAACGCATGCTCTTTTTGTATAGTATTTTCTAAATAATCAAGCATTTTACCATCGCTTGAAATACCAACTGAGGCGGTTTCTAAAGAAGAATCAATATTCAAAATTAAACTCATAAAGTATTTTCAATTTCATTTTTCAATGCTGGTGCGGGCTTATAACGCTCTTCTTTGGCACCTAAAGAAGAAAGTAAAGTATAAATATTTTTAAGACCAATTTTTTTGCCCCATTCAAATGGCCCATAGGGATAATTTGTTCCTAGACGCATTGCAATATCAATTTCATTCTCGGAGCTCACATTTTCGCCTTTAGCAAAATAGGCTTCGTTTATAATCATTGCTATTATTCTAGCACTTACAAATCCAGGCTCATCGGCTACTACAATATATTTTTTATTTAATTTTTTTAATACGCTTACCACGTCCATAGTCACACTGCCAGCTATTTCCCACACATTTTTTTCCAAAAATCCATTCCAAGCATTTATCCTGATTGTATTTTTGGTAGCATCTAATTCTTTAAGGGTTTTTGTAACAGCGTTTATAAATAAGGGAGCGTTTATAACGCTGTAATCTACAACCTTAGTAGATAACAAATCAAAGTAGGCATCAGCACCCTTTTCCGCTAGAAATGCTTCTATTGAATTTGCCCGCTGCCAAATAATTTCGGTATTTAAATTTTTTAAAAAAATCCAATGCTCTTCTGTTGCCAGTACTACAATCTTCATCGTTTTATTTTCAGCAAAAATACGTGCTAAGAAGATATATTTGTACTCTAAAAATAAATATAGATGAGTAAAGAAATTATTAAAACGGATAATGCTCCTGCGCCTATTGGTCCATATAGCCAAGCCGTAAAGGCTGGGAATTTATTATTTGTATCTGGTCAGATTGCAATAGATCCTGCTACTGGTAATATTTTGAATGATACTATTGCAGCAGAGACAGAGCAAGTAATGAAAAATATATCAGCAATATTGAGTGCCGCAAATGCAGGATTTGAGCATATTGTCAAAACAACCATTTTTTTATCGGACATGGCATTGTTTAACGAAGTAAATGAAATTTATGGTAAGTATTTTATTACAGATGCTCCTGCAAGAGAAACGGTAGCTGTAAAAGGATTGCCCAAAAATGTAAATGTAGAAATAAGCGTTACAGCTTTTTTATAATATGATACTTATAACCGCAAAAGCCCATCTGTACCTTATTGAAACCTTTCAAAAAAAAGGCTATGAAGTACTTTATATGCCTGATATTGCTTATGAAGACCTTATTGAAAAAATGCCTCAAGTAGAAGGATTGGTTGTAACTACTAGACTAAAGATTGACAAAGTTTTACTAGATAGGGCTCCAAAACTGAAGTGGATAGGAAGGTTAGGCAGCGGGATGGAATTGATAGACACTGAATATGCAAGTATAAAAAACATACATTGTATAAGTAGCCCAGAAGGAAACAGAAATGCAGTGGCTGAACACGCTTTGGGTATGTTACTAACCATGATGAACAGAATAGTAAAAAGTGCAGCAGAAGTAAAAGTGGGTAGATGGATAAGAGACGAAAATCGTGGAACGGAAATAAATGGTAAAACTATTGGGATAATTGGGTATGGAAACACCGGAGAATCCCTGGCAAAATTACTCTCCTCTTTTAATGTTACCATGCTGGCATACGATAAATACAAAACAGGTTTTGGTGGTACATTTATTAGGGAAGCGTCTTTAGATCAAATATGTAAATACGCAGATGTTATTAGTTTTCATGTACCACTAAGTAGTGAAACTAAGTATATGGTAGATGATTCCTTTTTTGATAAATTAAAAAACACTCCATTTTTAATAAACACCTCCAGAGGAAATGTAATTGAAACGGGCGCATTAATAAGCGCCTTAAAAGAGCATAAGATAAAAGGAGTAGCTTTAGACGTACTTGAAAACGAAAAACTAGAAACGCTCTCTCCATTGCAAAAAGTACAGTTTGATTTTTTGACTTCAAATGAAAATGTATTGATAACACCTCATATAGCTGGATACAGCAATGAGGCATTTTTGAAGATGAGCGAAGTGATAATTAGTAAGTTAATGGCATTAAAAATGCTATAATTTTCCTTATTATTTTAAAACAGTTTCCTTATATTTGTAATACCTACAACGCTCCCCACATAAGGAGCGTTGTATTTTTTTTGTAAAACGCTAAAAAGTTTTTATGGCAGATACCAATTATGTAACTCAAGAAAATTTCGACAAAATGCAGGCGGACTTACAACGCATGAAAAGCATTGATAGACCTGCAGCCAGCGCAGCAATAGCAGAAGCAAGGGAAAAGGGCGATCTTAAAGAAAATGCTGAATATGATGCGGCAAAGGAGGCTCAGGGGATGCTTGAAGCAAAAATGAAACACTTAGAAGATATAATCTCTACCGCTAGAATACTAGATGAAAGTACCATTGATACTAGTAGAGTAAGTATTCTTACAAAGGTTACTTTATTTAATGAGGGTACTAAAAAAGAAGTAACGTATCAAATTGTTTCAGAAAATGAAGCAGACCTAAAAGCGGGTAAAATATCTGTAACCTCTCCAATTGGCAAAGGTTTATTGGGTAAAATAGAAGGCGAAATAGCAGAAGTTACGGTGCCAGCTGGCATCTTAAAATTTAAAGTAATTAAAATTTCTATATAAAATAAATTGGTGATTGTACAAAGCTTTATACCTCACTTGAACGGGTTTTTTATACAAATTTTTTTATTATGACTATATTTTCAAAAATTATAACAGGTGAAATACCCTGTTATAAAATAAAGGAAAACGACCACTTTCTCGCTTTTTTAGATGTGTTTCCACTCGTAAAAGGGCATGTATTGGTGGTGCCAAAAATAGAGATAGATAAAATGTTTGATTTGCCCGAAGATATTTTGAGTGAAATATTGTTGTTTTCAAAACCAATAGCTACTGCTTTGGAAAAAACCTTTGATTGTAAACGATGTGGTATAAGCGTTATTGGATTGGAAGTGCCACACGCACATATGCATTTAGTGCCCATGAACAACGCAGATGACCTTAATTTTACCAGAGAGAAGATGACATTTACCCCAGCAGAAATGATTGTCATTCAAGAAATGATTCTAGAGAATATAGGTTAAATTTTTTTAGGCTAGAAAATGCTTTCTGTTCTATTTTACTCTTTGAGGATTTTTCGCAATAAAACTTTTCCAATCATTTTTACCTGCAATACCAGAAAATAAAACATTGCTTTCTTGGTAATGGTGGCAAACTGCTACGGCCAAAGCATCAGATGCATCATGTGTTTTTGGTTCATACTCAAATTTTAAAATAGTTTGCAACATTTTTAAAACTTGTAATTTGTCTGCATTGCCATTTCCAGTAATAGATTGTTTTACTTTTTTTGGAGAATATTCGGTTACAGTTAGTCCAGCTTGGATAGCAGCTGCAATAGCTACGCCTTGTGCTCTTCCTAATTTTAACATACTCTGTACATTCTTGCCGAAGAAAGGCGCTTCAATGGCAAAACTAGACGGTTTGTGTAATAAGATAATTTCGGCAACTTTATGGTGAATGTGTTGTAAACGCTCATACGCATCAATTTTTGTAGATAGTTTTAGTACGCCCATATCTACTAAATGGATGCTATTTGCTTTTACTGCTATCAATCCGTAACCCATAACTACTGTGCCTGGATCTATACCTAAAATTATTTTTGTTGTCTTTTGCAAAATGGTATCCTATTTTTACCAAAAAAAAATTACTTGCACAAAAGTATCAAAATATTATTCAATTGGTTTTTGGGGCCAATTATCTTCGTCTTTGTATCATGGAGTTTGTATAAACAAATTACTCACCAGCCAGATCTAGCCAATCGTTGGCTGCAAATAAAACTAAGTTTACAGTCGCCATTACTTTTGCTTGCGTGCTTACTTGTTTTTGTAAATTGGGGAATTGAAGCACTAAAATGGCAAATACAGCTAAAGCCGCTGGAGAAAATCAGCTTTATAAATGCATATAAAAGTGTGTTGGCTGGTTTTAGTATTACCATGCTTACACCAAACCGTGTTGGAGAATATGGTGGGCGTATTTTGTATGTAAGTGACGAAAAGCGGTTGGATGCAATACCATTGACTATTTTAGGCAGTATCAGCCAACTTTTTATTACCATTTTAATGGGTTTTGTTGCTTTAGTATCCCTACGTTTTTTTAGTACCGATTTATTGCTTTTTAAATCATTACCTGCTTATACAGCAGATATATTGTTGTATTTAAGCCTAAGTGCTGCTATTTTTCTTATCCTCTTATACCTACGAGTAGGATTGGTTGTAAAATTCTTAAGTAGGGTAGGATTCTTAAAAAAGTTTATACCGCATATCGTTTTGTTAAATACATTTTCACGTAAACAATTGTTAAGAATTTTATTTTTATCTTTTTTAAGATACTCGGTATTTATTTTGCAGTATATTTTACTCTTGCATGTAATGCAAGTGCAAATTAGTTTCTTTGTTTGTTTTAAGTTATTATCAATATTTTATTTGGTAATGGCAATGGCGCCTACAATTGGATTTGCAGAATTGCCCATTCGTGCAGCAGCTAGTTTAGAAATTTTGCAGTTATACAGCAATAATTTCTTGGGAATACAAGCTGCGGGCTTGGGTATTTTTATAATTAACCTTGTAGTGCCGGCAATAGTGGGAAGCTTGCTTATTTTAGGAATTAAAATTTTAAAAGAAAAATGATAAATTTTACAAAACGTATTTACCTTGTTACCTTACTTTCATTGGTGGTTTCATTTTCATATGCGCAGAAAGGCGAATTTTGCGGCATAAAGAACACGGCATTTCAGGCAGGTGAAAAAGTAATAATGAAAGTTTTTTACAACGCCATGGGAGCATATATAGGTGCAGGAGAAGCTTCTTTTACTACTACACTTGAGCGTTTTAATGGAAAACCAGTTTATCATTGTGTTGGTGAAGGAAAAACCTATCCTTTTTTTGATAAGTTTTTTCAAGTTAGAGACCGGTATGAAAGTTATGTAGATGTAGAAACCTTATCGCCCTACAAATTCCTTAGAAATGTAGACGAAGGGGGTTATAAAATTTACAACAATGTAACTTTTAACCAAACAGCAAACACAGCTGTGAGCACCAATGGTGTCTTTAAAATTACCGATTGTATGCAAGATGTGGTAAGTGCCATGTATTATGCTAGAAATATAGACTGGGATAAATACAAAGTAGGAGACAAAATACCTTTTGATATGTTTTTAGATGATGAGATTTATCATTTGTACATACGTTATATGGGTAAAGAAAAAATAAAAACACAATACGGGAAATTTAATGCAATAAAGTTTAAGCCACTACTTATAAAAGGCACCCTTTTTACTGGCGGCGAAAAAATGACAGCTTGGGTAAGTGATGATCCCAATCATCTTATACTTCGAGTAGAAAGCCCCATCTCTGTTGGATCAATAAAAGTAGATATGATGGCCTATTCAGGATTACGCTACCCGTTAACTTCATTAAGATCTTTCCGATAATTTTTTTGAAATAAAATCGAAATGGGGCGTAAAATATTTTTACACCCCATTTTATTATTTTTTTTAAATTGAAAGCACGGCTATTTACAAATCGCTCAGTTTAAAACTATCTTTCAATCTTATTCCTTTATCTGTCATTTGCAATGTACAGCATTCAATTTGTGGGTCATGTTCAAAAAATAAAACGTAATCATTTTCGAATGCTTCTGTAAGGAAAGATTTTTTTTCGTTTAAAGTAGTAAGCGGAAACATATCATAAGCCATTACATAGGGCAAAGGAATATGACCAGCAGAGGGTAATAAATCTGCCATATATAAAATGCTTTTTCCTTTATATGTCACTTGTGGTAGCATCATGGCTTCTGTGTGGCCAAACACTTGGCGTATCATAATGTTTGGCGGAAACTCATTGGCACTCTTTTCTATAAATTTTAATTTGCCGCTTTCTAATATAGGTAAAATATTTTCTTTAAGAAAGGATGCTTTCTCCCTATCATTGGGTTCGATAGCCCATTTCCAATGTCTTTCATTGCTCCAATAAGTAGCATTTTTAAATGCAGGAACGAACTGCTCTCCCTCTTTTATTATGGCACCACCGCAATGGTCAAAGTGCAAATGTGTAAGAATTACATCTGTAATATCATCTTTTGTAAAACCATGTGTAGCCAAAGATTTTTCCAACGTATCATCCCCATGTAAATAATAATGTCCAAAGAATTTTTCATCTTGCTTGTTGCCCATGCCAGTATCTACTAAGATAAGTCTTTCATCATCTTGTATAAGCAAACAACGCAATGCCCAACTGCACATGTTGTTTTCATCTGCGGTATTTATTTTGTTCCAAATACTTTTTGGTACTACGCCAAACATGGCGCCACCATCTAGTTTAAAATAACCAGTATTTATGCTAAATAATTTCATGTGTTCCTTTTTGTTAAATGTTTTTCTCTATATATGAAAAAGCGGATGCATCTATGAAAACTTACTGCCTTGATGTAGTATGGTCAATGAATAGCTAGGTTAGCATTAACCATTCAATAGAGTCTCATTTGATTTTACTTCTGCTTGTTGTTTTTTTAAAGCACTATATAAAATTACCAATCCTATAATAAAAAAAATCATTAATGCCAATACAGATAACCTTTGAGAACCCGTAATTTCTGTTATGTATCCAAAACTTAACATACCAATTACAACAGCCACTTTTTCTGTAACATCATAAAAACTAAAAAAAGAAGCGGTATCTTTTGTTTCTGGCATTAGCTTGCTGTAAGTACTTCTGCTCAGCGATTGAATACCTCCCATAACAAAACCAACGCAAGCGCCTAAAATATAAAATTGAACAATGGCATGTTTAGGAACAAAATAAGCGGCAATACAAAGCAATATCCAAAAAAATATTACAACCATTAATGCTTTAAAATTGCCCACAATGCCAGAAAGCTTGCTAATAAAAAATGCACCTGGAATAGCTACCAATTGAATAAGCAAAATAGCAATTATCAGATTTGGAACAGGAATTTCAAGTTCGCTTTTGCCATAAAGTGTGGCAGCTAGCATAACAGTTTGTACACCCATATTGTAAAAGAAAAAAGAGCCTAGGTATCTTTTTATAACAGGCATATTTTTTATTTGAAACCAAACTTTTATTAATTCTTTATAACCACCAGCAATAATATTTTTATTTGAAGTGGCAAGGCCGGCGGCAATTGGTTTAGGTAATCTCGATAAGGAAAAATAGCCAAAACTTAGCCACCAAATACCCACCAATAAAAAGGAAATTCTTGAGCCTTCAGCTTGTGAAATACCAAACCATTCATATTTCATAACAAATACAAAGCAAATTAATTGCAAAATAACACTCCCTACATAACCATATGAAAAGCCCTTGGCACTTACTCGGTCTCTATCTTCTGGGGCTGCTATCTCAGGCAAAAAGGAGTTACTAAAAACATAACTGCTCCAAAAACAAACACAGGCAATTATCATACAAGATATGCCCAGCCATAAAGTATGGCTACTATTAAAAAAATAAAGCGATGCACAAGCAATGCTTCCTAGGGTGAAAAAGAAAGCCATAAAACTTTTTTTATTTCCCCTGTAATCGGCAATAGAAGTAAGTAATGGTAATATTATAGCTACAATTAAAAGTGCAAATGCCAAAGTGTAATTATACAATGATGTATTTACAAATTCTCTACCAAGAAAACGTACGTAAGATGTACCGCCTTCTGTTCGCTCTGCAGTTATAGATTCGTAATACGCAGGAAAAATGGTGGAAGTAATAACTAAATTGTAAACAGAATTAGCCCAATCAAACATGGCCCATCCATTAATAACTTTTTTAGAAGCAGTTTGCATGGTAATAATTAAAAAAGTAAAATAATAATTATTGTTGGAACAGCAATGGTAATCTTTATTTAAGTTACAAACTAAAAAGTACACAAAACAAATCTACGCACAATTTAATAGGTGCTACCCACAAACCACAAACACCAAACAAACACCAAACTTATCCTTTAATAAAACCCATCCAAATCAACAACAACAATAACAGTCCTAAAACAATTCTATAAATACCCCATACTTTGAAACCATATTTTTTTACAAAGTTTATAAAGAATTTAATGGCTATAATGGCAACAATAAATGCAACAACATTTCCAACAGCTAGTAGTTTTATTTCCTCAGCAGAAAACCCTCCCGCCTCTTTATAATATTTTAAGAGTTTATAAACGGTGGCTGCTAGCATGGTGGGTACGGCAAGAAAAAAAGAAAATTCTGCAGCTTCGCTTCGGGTAAGCCCCTGTTGCATTCCACCAATAATAGATGCTGCACTGCGGCTTGTGCCAGGTATCATGGCCAAGCATTGCCATACGCCTATCATAAAAGCATTTTTAGCCTTTATTTCTGTTTCACTGTGTATGGTAGGGTTCGTAAAAACTTTATCAATAAATAAAAGTATGATGCCACCTATTAATAAGGCAACGGCTACAGTAGTGGCACTATCCAATAAAATATCTATCCTTTTAGAGAATAAAAACCCAAGCAATAAAGCAGGTACTACCCCAATTATTAATTTTAGATAAAATTGCCATTTGCTAAAATCAAAAAACTTTTTCCAATACAGCACAATCACTGAAAGTATGGCGCCTAGCTGAATGACTACGGTAAATACCTTTACAAAATCTGTTTCTTGCACATGAAGCAAACGCTCAGTAATAATCATGTGACCAGTAGACGATACAGGTAAAAATTCGGTAAGCCCTTCTACCACTGCAATTACAATCGATTCGAAAAAATTCATTTAGTTGTTTTATATATAAAAAATAAGTGATAGATACCACAAGTAAATTATTTGCAAAATCTTTAGATCTTTTAAAAGGTATCAAATAAAAATGCGCAGAAAGTATAAAACTCCCAGCGCATTGCAAACTGCCAACTGCAAACTGTCAATTGCAAACTGCAAACTGCTAGCTGCCAACTGTTTTTGGTTTCTTCATTATACCCACTATCTCTAAAATAAATCCGATAATAATGAGCAATGGAGCTATGGTAATTCGAGTAGTGCTGTATACAGAATCCTTGTCAAAAACTTTTGGATCTGCACTCTTGCCGCCAGACATTAAAATAAAGCCAAGTGCAATTACTGCCAAGCCAGCCAGCATCCATATATAGTTTTCCTTACTAAATAAATTGTTATTGGGTTTGGTCGAAACTTTGTTCTCTTTAAGCATAAATTATTATTAGGAGTGCAATTTATATTTTTTGTACTAATAAAGGTCATCCAATTTTAATTTCAGGTATTTTATAACTGCTCTATGGGTGCTTACAAGGTTTATAGTTATACCTAAGATAATCATTGTTAGGAAAAGGAGTACCATATTTTTATTATCTCTTAGTATTTTTATTTCTGGTGGCCCAAAAGACTCTAACAGAAAAATAAATAAAAGCAACAGCGCAATAGCAATTAGCGATGCTATAAGGCCATTTATGATTGCACGAATGTTTATTGGTTTGGCAATAAAAAACCTTGTAGCCCCTACCATTTGCATTGTTTTTATCAAAAATCGATTGCTATACATAGCAAGCCTTATTGTATTGTCTATTGAAAATATTACCAAAATGGTAAGTAAAATTGCTGCTATTAAAAACCCAAAAACGACTGTTTTTGCAAAGCTGCCCACTTTTGCAACCATTTCTTGTGGGAATTTAAACTCCGAAACCAAGCCAGGATACATTTCCTGAATACGTGAGGCTATTTTGTTCAAACTATCGGATTCTACATAATTGGCTTTTACAAAATAATCAATGCTAGCTGGTAATGGGTTGGCTTTTATGAAAGATCTCCAGGTAGTATCAGCCTCGTTTTCATAGGCTTTTATAGCCATTGCTTTACTCACATACTTTACAGATTTTATAGATGGTAGCGATGCTATATAGTTTGTAGCACTATCTATTACTTTTTTACCAGCGTCTGGATTGAGATAAGCAGATACTTGAATACTTTCCTTAAAATAATCGCCAGTTTTGCGAATATTTAAAAAGAACCAGCCCACAATACCAAACAGAAATAATACCAGTGCTACACCTACTATGGCATAAATATAACTAGGTTTTCCTCTTTTGCTCGATGCTTTTCCAAATTGCGACATATCTTTATTATTCTGCGGTTAGTGATTATTTATTCACTGAAATAAGACAAAAATAAGGATTTTGTAATGTTTAGTTTATTTTTGATGGTATTCAGCCGTTTGGTATTCAAATATATTTTAAGAAAACCAATAACGCTGCATATTAATTTGTTAAAAGTTTTTTGAGAAAAATGGGGGCGTGCCCCCAAGCTATCGCAAGGGGTCGGGCTATCCGCTACAATCTTTTTTGTTCAAAGGCAACAAAAAAGGATTTTCGCTACTATCCCTCACGCTCTCACGAAATAGCAATTTTTCTTTAAACTCAAAATAAATTATTAATTAAAAACCCTTTGCGCCCTTGGTCCTTTGCAAGCCTTGCGTGAAACAAAACTTTGCGTTTTTGCGTGAAATAAAAAAATGGAATATAATTTTAGAGAAATAGAACAAAAATGGCAACAGCAATGGAAAGACTCCAATGCCTACAAAGTAAGCAACGAATCTCCCAAGCCAAAGTATTATGTGTTGGATATGTTTCCTTATCCAAGCGGCGCAGGCTTGCATGTGGGTCATCCTTTAGGTTATATAGCCAGCGATATTTATAGTAGGTACAAAAGGCTAAAAGGCTTTAATGTACTACATCCTATGGGGTTCGATAGTTTTGGATTGCCAGCAGAGCAATATGCATTAGAAACAGGGCAACACCCGGCTGTAACCACCGAAAAAAATATTGAAACCTTTAAAGCGCAGTTGGATAAAATTGGTTTCTGCTACGATTGGAGCAGAGAAGTGCGCACCAGCGATCCATCTTATTACAAATGGACACAAAAAATATTTTTAGACTTATTTAATTCTTATTTCTGCCATATACAGCAAAAAGCCAGGCCCATTGCAGATCTTATAGAAAAATATAAAACCCAAGGCAATAAAAATTTTACTGCTGCACAATGGAACGCATACTCCAAAGCCGAGCAAGAAGCAATATTAATGAATCGCCGCTTGGCTTTCTCCTCCTTTGGCGAAGTAAATTGGTGTGAGGCATTAGGAACCGTATTGGCCAACGATGAAGTGGTAAATGGCGTGAGCGAACGTGGTGGTCACCCAGTAGTAAAAAAGAAAATGCGCCAATGGTATTTGCGTATTACTGCCTATGCCGATAGATTGCTACAAGGCCTGGAAACAGTGCAGTTCAGCGAACCTATGAAGGAAATGCAGCGGAATTGGATAGGGCGTTCGGAAGGAGCAGAGATGCAGTTTGCAGTGGGCAGTGGGCAATTGGCAATCAACGTTTATACAACTAGACCAGATACAATTTTTGGCGTAGATTTTCTTGTGCTAGCGCCAGAGCATACTTTAGTTAACCAAATAACAACCGATTCCGAAAAAGAAAAAATCGAAGAATACTTAACTTATGTAAAAAGCCGCAGCGATCGAGAGCGCATGAGCGAAGTAAAACAAATTACGGGTTGCTTTACGGGTGCTTATGCTACAAATCCTTTCAATGGAAAGCCAATACCCGTATGGATTGCAGAGTATGTGCTTGCAGGCTATGGTACGGGTGCTATTATGGCTGTGCCATGTGGCGACCAACGAGATTTTGCCTTTGCAAAACATTTTAGTATTCCCATTACAAACATTATTGGTGAGCATTACAATGGCGAAGATGCCAATCCTACCAAAGAAGCTACTTTGCAAAACTCCGATTTTTTAAATGGTATGCTTATGAAAGATGCCATTGCTGTAGCTATAAATAAAATAGAAGAACTAGGTATCGGCAAAAGAAAAGTGAATTATCGCATGAGGGATGCAGGCTTTAGTAGGCAGCGTTATTGGGGAGAACCTTTCCCAATTGTATGGCAAGATGAAACTGCCATTGCATTAGCAGAAACCGATTTGCCACTCGAATTACCTTATGCAGAAAAATATGGCCCAGGGCCAGAAGGAGAAGGGCCATTAGCTAACATGACCGATTGGGTTAACTTTACCCCTAACCCCTCTCCAAAGGAGAGGGAACTGCAAGAACCTAGCGAAGATAAAAGCGAAGATTTGCAAACTTGGGGCTATATGAATAGCTCTTATGAGGAATGGAGAAAAACCTTTGAGTTTGCAAAACAAAATCGAAAAAACTTAACTGAGGCAGAAGATAAAATTTGGCAACTTGTTCGCAACAGAAATATTAATGATAATAAATTTAGAAGGCAACATCCTATTGCTGGTTTTATTCCAGATTTTGTATGTTTAGAGAGAAAATTGATTGTTGAAATTGATGGTGGTTATCATGATAATGAAGAGCAAATTGTTTATGATAAAGCAAGAGAAAATTGGTTAAAAGAATTTGGGTTTGATATTATACGATTTACAAACGAACAAGTTCTAAATGACATAAACTATGTAAAAAAAACCATAGCTGAAAGATTAGAAGAGTTGGCAGAAAATGCCAAGAGTGCGCAAGCTCCTCTCCCTCGGAGAGGCGGGGGTGAGGTCTCCTTGCGCCGTGAAACGAGTACAATGCCCGGTTATGCAGGTTCATCTTGGTATTTTTTGAGGTATATGGACCCAACAAATACCGAAACTTTTTGCGTTAGAAAAGCCAGCGATTATTGGAACCAAGTAGATGTATATGTGGGCGGTACCGAGCATGCTGTAGGGCATTTGTTGTACAGTCGCATGTGGACAAAAGTATTGTATGACCTAGGTTATATTGGTTTTGAAGAACCATTTAAGAAATTGGTGAATCAGGGGATGATACAGGGGAGCAGTAGGTTTGTTTATAAGCTTGCGTGGAATCTATTAGTTGGTGATGATGTAGACTCAAAAAAATTAATTAATATTTTTATTTCAAAGAATTTCGCAGATAAAGTTAATGATGGTGATTTGGAAGCTATAAAATTTTTGAAAGAGAAAGCTAAAGAAGTTTTAGTGAAAATGAATTTAAGTATGGACATATTTGAAATTTCTTTGTACAAAACAAGGGTAGATGTAAACTTTGTTAATGGCAATGAGCTTGATATTAATCAATTTAGAGAATGGAGAAATAATGAAAATTATTCTGCAGAATTTATTTATGAAAGTGATAGTAAATTTCTTTGTGAAGCAGAAGTAGAAAAAATGTCCAAATCAAAATACAACACTGTTAACCCTGATGAGTTGTGTAACAAATACGGCGCCGACACCTTCCGTATGTACGAAATGTTCCTTGGCCCTGTAGAGCAAAGCAAACCTTGGGATACAAAAGGTATTGAAGGGGTACATAGGTTCTTAAAAAAATTGTGGAGGTTATTCTTCGCTGATATCTCCGCTGTTCCGTCTCCTGTGGAGAGGGGCAGGGGAGAGGCCAAATGGGTGGATGAAAAACCAACTGATGCGGAGTATAAAATATTACACAAAACCATTAAAAAAATAGAACAAGACACCGAAAACTTTTCTTATAACACAGCCGTAGCAGCATTTATGATTTCGGTAAATGAACTGGCCGATGCTAAATGTTATAAAAAAGAAATTTTATCGGCAGTGCTTATTTTGCTTTCTCCTTATGCGCCACATATTGCAGAAGAGTTGTGGCATGCATTGGGTAACGAAGGTTCTATACTTGATGCTACTTATCCAACATTGGAAGAAAAATACTTGGTAGAAGCTACCAAAGAATACCCTGTTTCTATAAATGGTAAAATGCGCAGCGCTATCAATTTACCTACAGAAGCTACCGAAGAAGAAGCAAAACAGGCGGTACTTTCCAACGAAGTAATTCTAAAATGGCTGGAAGGAAAAGAGCTGAAGAAATTTATTTTTGTAAAAGGAAGGATGATAAATGTGGTGATTTAGTTTTTTACCACTAATTGTACGAATTTTCACGAATAGATTTTCTTTAGTTGTGAAATTCGTGCAATTTGTAGCTACCCAATTTTAGGCTGCAAAACAAACCTTCCTGCAATTATTGGTATAGCCGGTAAGTCGGAAAGGCGGTAAAAAGGTAAAAAACGCATCACCTACTTTCCGGCAAAAATTCTTCTCTGCAAAAAAATATGCTACCTTACATTTATGAACCACAACCTTACCTCCGTTCTTAAAAAACACAAACCTACTTTTCACCCTATCATAGATATTGATAAGGAAAAAGAACGCATGATACCATTTGATTTTACATCGGCTAATAGCGAAATAAGCAAAGATCTAATTGCAGATACTACAAAATTTTCTGACTGGTTAAACAATAAATTGCAAAAAGAAAATGCCCATTTTGGCATTGGTGGGTACAACGAAAATCGTACACTTTATAGCCGTAGCAAACTCTTTGCGGGCGAGCAAGCACGTACACTTCACCTTGGAGTAGATATATGGGGAGCCGCTGGCACACCTGTACATGCACCCATGGGAGGCATGGTACATAGTTTTGCTTATAATGATAATTTTGGAGACTATGGAGCTACCATTATTCTTCAACACAATTTAGATACTACTGCCTTTTATACTTTGTATGGACATGTTGCTTTAGCCGATTTAGAAAACATGCGCATAGGAAAATTTATAACAAGAGGTGAAATATTTGCTCATTTTGGTAACCCCAGTGAAAATGGAGATTGGCCACCACATCTGCATTTTCAGCTAATAGAAGACATGGGTATGCACGAAGGGGATTATCCTGGCGTTTGCACTATAACAGAGGCTTCTGCATATCTGGATAATAGCCCAGATGCAAATTTAATGTTGAATTTTTAATGGGTAATACCTTGCGTTTATAAAAACAGCTAGGAAGAAGCGGTATTTACTTGCTTCGGTAAAGGCTGAATATTGCAATTATGCCCACACGCTGCGGCGGAGGGAGCGATGTATGTGTATGCAGGCATGCGCCCAAAGGCGCATATGCTTGTATACACATACGGAACAGCGACTAAGGCCGGACAATTGCTGCCACCTGCACCTATGCACATAGCGCATAATTTTTTTGAACTAATGCTTATTTGTATTGAGTGTGAAAATTGGATCAACTTTGCTTCAAAGGTTTTTCCATTATATGATGCGGTACGTTTACTTCTATAAACTCCTCGCCTTTTGTTCTGTACCCAAACTTTTCGTAAAAGCCAATGGCAGTATTTCTTGCATGCATACTAATATAGCTATAACCTTTATCCCTTGCAATATTTTCTGCAAAACCCATAATAGATGCACCAATACCTTTTCCATGCAATTTATTGGCTACAGCCATTTGGCGCAAACGTATTGTTTCACTGTCTAGTTGTGTAAGTATACAACAACCGAGCATTTGCCCGTCATCTATACTCACAATAAGAATATCATCTTTTTCGCTCATCAATTCATCGTGGCTGTATGTAAGTCCAAGGGGTCTGCGTAGCACGGTATCCCTAAGATTCACCATTTGCAGGTACTCTTTGGAGCCGTGGTCTATTTGTTTTAATGACATACAATTTATTTTTGGGGCTAAATAAATGAACATTGTCAATTTACGCTTTTTTTCTTAACAGTATCTTAAGTTTTTTAATTACAGTAAAATCACTATCCAATTATATTCATTTATATATACAAAAAAAGACAAGCATTGTGTACTTGTCTTTTATAATTAAAATCTTGTTAATCAAACATTAAAAGTCGTATTGCCTTTTAAACATGTTTAATCTTATACCGGCAGTTACCAGCGTTGTATTGCTTTGTCCGGTCTGATTTTCTATCTTATACAACCTGTTTTGTAAAGAGGCGTCTAAAAATAAGTTTGGTCTCAACTCATAAGAAACTTGTATTGTTCCGTTGAAACAAGTGGCTTTTGCACCATTGCCTACAGAATAGACATCTAGTCCTTGATTTGCTCTAGTGGAATAGTTTTTAAAAATATTCCCGCCAAAATTTAAACCCGAACTATCCAGTCCTTGATAAAAATAAATTGCCCTAGCATCTATTGTCCATTTTGGTGCAGGTTGGTAATGGGCAAAGGCAATAAATTCTTGAAAATTTGACCCCAAAGGATGGGCCAGTGGTTGGTTGTAATGCGTGTAATTTGAAATAGTATCATTATGAGAATAAGTAAATGGCCTTACCCTATTCATTTCTCCTTGAAGATCTAGATTCTTTATACCAAAAGCATCTACATATTTAAATCCTGCCTGTATACCGAATTTATTTACCCAACTTTTAGGGGTGTTTTTTACTGCTGAAAGAATAAATTCATCTAACATAAATTGCCCATATAATTGAATCCTATGTGCAACATTTGCTTTAAAGTCTAACCCAGCAAGTGCATTGTCTGGACTACCAACCGTTCCTTCTATATGCCTGTAAAAAATAATGGGGTTTAGGTATTGAAAATCGAAATTATTTTTTCTGCCAAAAACCACTCCTTCAAATAAACCAATGTTTAACCACTTGGTTACATTCATACTCAAATGATGCATGGCTGCATACTTTCTGTCTAATAGGGTATCGCCTTTTTTTGTAAACTGGGGCATCAGTTCCATAAAAATATTCTGGTAATTGAATTTCCAAAATTTGGTATTTATCTTGGCAAATAAATAACTGTTTCCCCAATCGCTGAGGAATAAACTTCTATAGCCATTGCCAATAAAATTCTTATCGTATCCCAGTTGAAAGTCAATAAACTTTGCTGCATTAAAAGTTACATACCCTCTTGCATCAAAATAATCAACACCCGTTTTTTTAAACGACTTGTAAAAGCCCACACCTGGCACAGCACGAAAACCATTTACTTGTTGTTGAAAAAACTGCGGGCCTCTTTCTTGGTTTTCTGTAAACCAAGATGAAAAGCCAACTTTTTTTGCAATAAGTCCTCGTACACTAACACCCCTCGAGTTTAAGAAAATGCCTTGGTCATAACCAGGTTCTATAGCTTGATGTATTTGTAATACAGGATTTACAACTAAAAAAAAGTCTTTTGTATTTACCTCTAGCATATTTGTTTTTGTCTTATAGAAAGATTTGAACAAAGGTTTTTTACTAATAAAATCCTCTTTCGGCGTTGTAACCCATTCGCTATTATTCATCAATAACCGCTGCAAATTATATTCATCTACATCTGAAAGGTCAAGATCAGTCCATTCTTTATACTTATCTATACCAGTAGAATCTTTATATCCCATACGTGCACTATCTAAAAAAGTAGCTTCTCTCACAATAAACTTTCTATTAAATGGGCGCAAAGTAGAAAAATTAAGATCTGTATTTTTCTGCTGCTTTATTTCCATTCTATCTATGAAGTAAGCATCATTAGAACCTTGGTTTAAATAAGTAGATTGGGCTAAAGCACTAACAGGGCAAATAAAAACAAGTAGTTTAATTAAGCTTTTCATAATTTGCATTGTGTTTTATATTTAATTTTAATACTAACGTGAAAGTGTATGCAAAAGTATCTTTTTAAGAACATACTTGTAGTAAATGAAGGAAAAATTGAAAGTAAAGATGTTTTGGTTATAGGTGAGCGCATCGAAAAAATTGAAAATATTATAGATGTTAATGGCAATATTATTGAAATAAATGGAGAAAATAAACATCTTTTTCCTGGGGTTATAGATGATCAAGTACATTTTCGTGAACCAGGCCTTACACACAAGGCAGATATAACTACCGAAAGTAAGGCAGCTGTTGCTGGTGGTGTAACTTCTTTTATGGAAATGCCCAATACCATACCAAATGCACTTACTATAAATTTATTGGAAGATAAATATAAAATTGCCTCATATAACTCAGTAGCCAACTACTCATTCTTTATGGGGGTAAGTAATGACAACGCTGTGGAAGCACTTCGTGTAAATGATTTTAAAAATACCATTTGTGGCTTGAAAATATTTATGGGAAGCAGCACGGGTAATATGCTAGTAGATAGGCACACTACACTCGATAAAATTTTTAGCGAATGTGAAATACTTATCGCCACCCATTGCGAAGACGAAAGAATAATAAAAGGTAATTACGAAAAAATAAGAGGGGTAAAACCAAATCTAGAACCAGCTGACCATCCACTAATACGAAATGAAGAAGCTTGTTACGAATCTTCCTTAACAGCTATACAATTTGCAAAAAAATACAATACCAGATTGCATATTTTGCATATTTCTACCCAAAGGGAATTACAACTTTTTGGAAATATGTTGCCACTAAAAGATAAGAGAATAACAGCAGAAGTATGTGTGCATCATTTACATTTTACGGCAGATGATTATGAAAGACTTGGTTATAAAATAAAATGCAACCCTGCTTTAAAAGCACCTCATAACAAAGCAGCTTTATGGGAAGCATTGTTAGATGACCGATTAGATGTAATAGCAACCGACCATGCGCCACATTTATTGTCGGAAAAAGAAGGACCTTATGAGCAAGCACACGCTGGTTTGCCTCTAGTGCAACATCCCCTACAACTGATGTTGCATTATCATAAAGAAGGAAAAATATCGCTAGAAAAAATAGCAGAAAAAATGAGCCATGCTGTGGCAGATTGTTTTCAAATAAAAGAGCGGGGATATATCAAAGAAGGATATTTTGCAGATTTGGTAATGGTGGACTTAAATAAGCCGTATAAAGTTTCTACAAATAATATACTATACAAATGCGGATGGAGCCCGCTTGATGGCGTTAATTTTAATGCAACCATAGAAAAAACAATGGTAAGTGGCCATATGGCTTATGAAAATGGAGTAGTAAATGCATCTAATGTTGGAAAGCGGTTGGAATTTGAAAGAAAATAGTACATAGTATTAAGTATTGAGATGTGTTTTTCAAAATCAAGCTACTTTTAAGTAGTATAAAATTTTAAAGGTAATTAAGTTAAAAAAATACAATCAAGAAACAAAGAAACTAATTGAGGAGGTATCAATGCTCAATACTAAAATCTCAATACTCAATACTCATTACTAACCTATGGAAATAGACAAAACAACCCTTGCCGACCTTGTAATTTTTGATAAAGATGATGAGTTCTCTGTTTTTAATAAAATAAATTTTACAACTACGAGCATAGGAAAAGAACAATTGCGAAAAAATTTATTAAATCCATTGGCAGATGCGGCAAGTGTAAAGAATGTGCAGCAAACAATTATTACTATAAAAAATAATAAAGCAAAATGGCCGCATATTATTAGCAATGGTACAATAATGGTTGTAGAGCGTTTTTTTGAAGCACAAATAGATGCAATACCCGCCAGACCCTCATCTATAGACGCATTTAGCTATAAATTATTACATGGTCACGATTTCTCTTTGGTAAAATATTCAATAAGACATTGTTTTGATTTTATAAAAGGAATGAAGCAATTGGTACATGATTTTTCCAATGATGATACGCCTCCACTCTTACAAAAACAATTAGACGAAGCAAAAAGAATATTAGCAAAACCTAACTTAGATCTCGTTGGTGAACTTAATAGGGCATCGGAATTAACTTCGGGACAAATGCTGACGCTGGCACATTTTATCTTATACAATTTTAAATTGAATATGCTATCGTTGCTCCAAATTTTTGGTAAGCTAGATGCATGGTATGGAATGGCTTTGGCGGTAGAAAAATACAATCTTGCCATGCCAAATTTTATAGAGTCTGATATGCCTTGTTTGGAAGCAAAAGATTTGTATCATATCATGTTGGAACATCCAGTTTCGTACAATGTTGAACTAAACCCAACAACAAATTTCCTTTTTCTTACTGGGGCAAACATGGCAGGTAAGAGCACTTTTATAAAAGCATGTGGCACCGCAGTGTATATAGCACATATAGGTATGGGGGTGCCAGCATCAAAAATGCAGCTTAGCTTTTTTGATGGGTTACTTAGCAATATAAATGTGATAGATAATATTGCAAAAGGGGAGAGTTATTTTTTTAATGAAGTACAACGTATTAAAGCAACCATACAAAAAGTAAGCAATGGTAAAAAATGGCTTATCCTTATTGATGAATTGTTTAAAGGTACCAATGTGCAAGACGCTATGAAATGCAGTGCTGCAGTGATTGAAGGTTTATTGAAAATTAGGAATTCTATATTTATACTCTCCACACACTTATACGAAATTGGTGATGAATTAAAAAAGCATCCCAATATAATATTTAATTATTTTGAAACATCTGTTGAAAGCGATCAATTAAACTTTAGCTATCTTTTGAAAAAAGGAATAAGCAATGACAGGCTGGGGTATTTGATTTTGAAAAAGGAAGGTGTTGTAGGAATGTTAGAGAATATAAAATAAATTAGTTGTAGCATTTTTGCAATAGTCATTACCCAAAAAACAATAGCTAATTTTTGTAAGATTACATAAAGGAGATTGTCATTCCTCAAAGAAAACTACTCTATCATTTTTTCAATATGCAATAATTTACCATCCTCCAATATTCCTTCTATTATAATCCTAAATTTCTTTACTTTATCAGCGTTGTAAAATGAAAAGCTTATTTTATTATTTTCCGAATCTGTATTTAAATAAGGGTTCCAGTAAAGTGTTGTACGCTCATCCATTTTTACATCATTCTCTTTTCCCACTGCATAATCTGGAGAAAAAAATTCTTTTGTAGGCGAAAACCCTTCAATAGTTTCTTCAATCGTATTTGCCAACATGCTGTTTGGGCCGTTTCCAACATCTCTTTTTGTATAGAGGGCCAGTGTGCCGCCAGATGTAGGGGAAAGACCATTTGCAAAAACCTTTACCATGGCAATATCAGATACTTTCATGGTAGAAATAAAGCTAGCATCTACTTGGGCTTCGTCTAAAAAAACACTCATTTGGATGGGACCTCCAAGTAAACTTCTTGCATTTCTATAAACAATAGAATAGTTTAATGGTCCTCCAGTAATATTTACGCCATTGAGTCTGCTTTTTAAATAGTCAAATATATTCAACGAAGATTTTGGTGGGTCGCTAAGAAAATCCAACTCTTTGTTTGCCATATTTCCAAGTCTTCCTGTGGTATACTTTTTTTCAAACTTTTCTTTTTCGCTTTTTGCCTTGGTTAATATTTTTATTTCATCTAATAAAATTCCATTACTGTTCGGATTCTGATTAAATAGAAAAACTTCTTTTATCTTTTCTTGGTATTGCTCGCTTGGCTTATTGAAATAGATTGGGGGAATAGCAGTGTTAGCCGTATTAAATAAATCACGTGTAGGGAGTGACGTTATTTGTAAATATACTTTTTGTTTTTTACCTCCTTTGTTTAAAAAATTCAGTTTGGCAGAATCTTCAAACATCATTCCAGACAAAGAAATGCGCCCAACAGAATCTGTAGAAGTCATGAGCAAATCCAAGGGCTTATCTTTTGTTTTTACAAAAACGGTCAACTCGGTATTTAAGATGGGTTTCTTAAAAGTAGGATCTAATGCAACAGCATTTAGCGTTATAAATCCAGGGTCTTTAAAATCCATTTTTGGAAAACGATTTGTAAATATTTCATCCCAACTATATCGCCTCCAACCATTGGTAAGCATAACTAAATCTAAGTTTTGTTCATGTATATAATCTTTTGCTTCAAAATAATAAGTAGGATCATACACCAGTCCTTTAATATCATCGGTTAGTAAAAACCTAGAAACAATATTATCTTCTTTACTTTTCTCCAAATTTCCATCTGTAACTGAAACTGCAAAAGTTCCATTTAATGTATCATCTAAGGCAAATGAAAATGTATTTTTCATATGACTAGTTAAGTTTACATTTTCCGATTTAAAGCTGCTGTTGGGAATATAGTCGCCAGAATATATAAACAACAATCGTTCAGCAAGTGGTTTGTTCTCTTTATTGAAAACCGTTACCTGTAAGATGCCCGTTGGCAAATTTTCAGTAGGGATAAGCCCAAAAATGTTTTTGTCTACAGATTGAAAAGGAACTTTAAATGCAATTTGATTTTCTTGCACCCCTAAAATATAGGAGGGCTTTAAGTTTTCGTTTACAATTGTAGAAGCGTCTATATTGAAAGTAGTTTTACCGTCTTTCATTTTTAAATTCAACACAATCCCTTCTGGAAGTATATCAGGAAGCGCTTTCATCTTTTTCTGAGTTGAACCCATCATACAATCTGCAAAATATTTTTCTCCTGGTTTTGGTGTAAATTCAAATTTACCCATGCCATTATGTGAACTGGTAAAAGAAAGTATTTCATTGTTTTTTGAATCTATAATATTACCTGATACGTTTTGTGGGTTACCAAATTTATCAGTGCATTTAAATGCGATGGTATTTTTTGTATTGGCAATAATATTCCCCCCTTCTGCAAAAAAGTAAACTGAAAAAACAGCTGGTTCACTCAGGGTATTGGCAGGCGTTGTAGGGTTATAAATATTAATTTTTTGGTAATAAAATCTTTCTGATCCAAAATTCATTAAATGTTGTGTAAAAGCTTTTACAGTATAACTACCCTGAGGCAAACTCTTTGGTATAGTAAACTCTCCAATTGCCGCACTGCCTACTATTGGTAATACTTTCTTGTCAATAATTACTCCTGACTCGTTTAAAAGTTCTATACCTATAACAGTACTTTTTATTGAAGGCATAAAGCCCTCCATTAAATAGGCTTTAAACCAAATTGTTTCTCCTGCTATATAATTTGATTTGTCGTATTGAATGTATATTTTTTCTGTAGTATAATTGGAATTTATTTTTTCTAATAATTGCTCGGGGGTTTGTGCATTAGTTTTGTAAAATAAGCATATGGTAAATAAGAGTGAAAGTACTTTCATATATTGATTGTTAGCTTTTTGGAAGCAATGAAGGTAAGCGCAATGTTAAAATAAACATGTTTGGATTACTGTATGTTTTGTTAAAACTTGTTTTTTATTTTTTACAATGCTCATTAGGTATTTAAAAAAATTAATTAGCTACTCTACCACTCTTTCGATGTGTAAAAATTTACCGTCTTTGGTTAATCCCTCAATTATGATGTTGAACTTTTTCGCAACGTCTGAATTATAAAAAGAAAAACTGACTTTATTGCTTTTTCCATCTGAGGTCAAATAAGGATTCCAATAAAGAGTAGTTCTTTTATCTTTTAAAATGGAGGCATCTTGAGGCAGCAAATAGTTTGGCGAGTAGAATTCTTTTACTGGACTAAAGCCCTCTATTAAAAACATCTCCCCCTTATCTATTGACACTTTACCTTCTCTATCACTTTGTTTTTTGGTATATAAAACCAATGCCCCCCCAATGCCTGCTCTTGCACTTGTCGAATAGAGTTGCACCAATGCTATATCATTTAAGGAATAAGTGGAAGCTTGTTCTGGATCAGCAGGTACGCCATCAATGAATACAGTCACATTTGGGACACCCCCAGTAAGATTAATTATTGTTCGTAATGTTATTGAATAACTTCCAGGTTTTCCTGAGATATTTACTCCAGGCAACCTGCTTTTTAAATATTCTAAAATATTTAATCCGGCTGATGGAGGAGGGTTTTTTATAAAGTCCAATGTAGTATTTGCAATTCCACCAAAAGTAGTGGTTGCGTACTTTTCTTCTGTTTTTAAAGCCGTTTTTTTTGAAAATGATGTTAAAAAGATCGTATTTAGAGTGATACCATTTTCAAAAGTACCGGTGTCTTTATTTAAAAGTGCCATGAGTTCATCGGCAGGGGCTTCATATTTTGAGGCTTTAGATTTATAATCATTTACACTAAGGCTGGTTTGCAATAAAATTGGCTTTAATTCAAATTTTAATGGGTCTGCCGTAGGGACACTGTTCATAAAGGAAATTTTCGCAGTATCTTGAAAAAGAAGGGAAGGCAGACTAAAACTACCATCATCTTTGCTTCGGACATTTACAAATTCCATAGGCTCAACTTCCTCTTTTTTTGTTTTTATGATTGCTGTAATTTCCGTATTCCCCATCATTGCCCCAGTGGTTTTATTTTTTACAATTCCATCAATTGTTATAAAACTATTTTCACTATAACTGTTTTTGGGTAATTTATTATTTAAAATTTCATCCCAGCTATATCTACGCCAGCCACTGGTAAGCATTACCAAATCGAGGTTTTGTTTGTGTATTTCATCGTTTGTCTCTAAGTAGTATGCTGTATTGTATATGTAACCTTTTAATTGGTTTGTAATTAAAAACCGTGAAAAGATATTTTCGGTATTCTTATTATTCATTTCGTATTGGCCCCTATCAGTTACTGCGACAGAATAACTACCTTTTATGGTATCTGGTAGGATAAAGGAGAATTCATTTTTTTGCCTTGCCGATAAATTAATTGTATCAATTTTAAAATTGGCATTGATACTGTAATCTTCCTTGTTTATAAATACGATACGCTCAGCTAAGGGTTGGTGCCTTTTGTTAAATACGGTAAGTTGAAGTATGCCTGTCTCTAAGTTTTGCAATGGCAATGCGCCTGTTATTTTTGTACTACTGCCATTTAGAGGTGCTTTTAAAGCGATACTATTTTCTTCTACTCCCAAAAGGTATTCTGGCATCAATCTTTCGTTCGTTACGGTGGATTTATCAATTTCAAAAAATATTTTCCCATCCCTTCTTTCAATGTGAAGTTTTACACCCTCTTGTTGTACACTGGGTAGTACCATATTTCTTATGATGCCATTTGCAATGCTACAACTTGCCATGTATTTCTCTCCAAATTGTGGAGTAAACTCAACAATTCCCATTCCGTCATGTGAACTATTAAAAGTTATTATTTTGTTGCCTTGGGTGTCAGTAATTATTCCTGAAACTTCTTGTGGGTATCCCCATTTGTCAGCACATTTAAATGCCACATGGTTGGGTATACCGGCAATCATATTTCCGCCCTCTGGTAAAAAGTAAATAGAAACAGAATCCTTACCTTGATCTGTAACTTTTGGTGAAGCAGGATTGTATATATTGAAGGAATTGGTATAAAAATTTTCTGAACCAAAATTTTTCATTTGAGCTGTATGTGCAATAATATTGTAAGAGCCTGACTTTAATGTAGCAGGTAAAACAAAAGTCCCAATTGCCAAAGTGCCGCTTACAATAGGCAGTATTTTGCTGTCTATTAATTTCGCTTCATCATTATGCAAGGTTACTTTTATAGAAGTGCTGGTTGTTGCCGGAAGAAATCCTTGCATTAAATATGCTTTAAACCATACCGTTTCCCCAGCTAAATAATGCTGTTTATCGTAGTGGAAATAAATTTTTTCATTCGTATAGTTTTGCCTAACGTTGTCTAGTAGGTCCTCAGGAAGTTGAGCAAAGCTATTGTACACAAAAATGATAAAGGTAAAAGCGAGTAATTTTTTTTTCATACCTATTATGGTAAATTATAGAGTAACAAGATATTTGGTATTGATCTTAAAAGAAACAGAGTTGTGTATAATTTTCTGTTAATATTTTTTTGTTCATTTTTAATTCTTTGTAATTATTGTGAATAAACTGTAAAGGCATTTCCCCAAACCTACTCGCTACCATTATCTTTGTATGTCCTGCTACTTTCTCAAAAAGTTGTTGAGCTAAGATAGGGTCGTTATTATCCTTGGATAAATGCGACAAGAACAAATGGCTCATAAATGCCGGTTTATGGTTTACAAAAACTTTCAACGCTTCTGCATTGCTTAGATGTCCTTCACCTCCACTTATTCTTTGTTTTAAAAAAGAAGGATACTTTCCATTTGCCAACATATCGGTATCATAATTGGCTTCTAAAAATGCAACATTACATTTTTTAAAATGACTAATTAAATGTTCGCAAGGTTTTCCTATATCTGTAAACACACCCACCGTTATTTCATTGCAAGTAATGATAAAGCTGTGGGGATCTGCCGCATCATGAAATTTAGGAAAGGCTGTAATAATTAGTGTGCCTATATTTACAGGCTCATATGCCTTGAATGAAGTTGTATGTTCACTTTTTAAATGATAACAACCTTTTTGTGTAGCGGGTGTTACATATACAGGCATGGCATACTTATCTGCTAGCCCCGCAAGCCCACGTACATGGTCTATATGCTCGTGGCTCACAAAAATGGCCCTCACTTTTTTCATGCTCAAGCCGAGCCTTGTCATCCTTCTTTCAGTTTCTCTACAACTCAAGCCCGCATCTATCAACACAGCCTCTGTATCGTTACCTACATAATAGCAATTGCCATTACTGCCGCTATTGAGCGATGTGAAATTTAATACCATAGTTAATACCATTACAAGAGACAGCACATTTATTTTTGGGGTAATGGTTGCCCTACTGCAACCTTGCAATCATGCCCAGGCTGGCCATGTGCAGGGTTTATTTTACCAGTATTTCCTTTTGCATTTGACACAGGAACTGGGTTTACAATAGCTGATGCTGGTGTTTCTGAATTTATTTGTGCTGGGGCTGCAATAACTTGGGGAGTAGTTTCATTTGCTACTACGTTAGCGGGTGCTGGCGTTTTTTGTGGGGTAGAATTGAGAGGTGCACCCACCGAAATATCACATCTATGCCCTGGCTGACCATGCGCAGGGTTTAAGCCTTTTCCAGTTGCAGGTGCTACGGCTGGTTTTATTGCATTATTGGCAATTACTGGAGATGCTATTTGCGGCGCAATATTTTTCTGGGGTTGTATACTTTGAGTTGTATTAGTTGTTGTTGGTGTTTCGCATACATGCCCTGGCTGCCCATGAGGAGGATTATTAGCAGGAACCGCATTTGGAGTAACTGCATTTTGTGGCATAGTTGGAGCTGTTTGCGATAAACCTCCATTTGGTTGTAAATTTATTTGCTTTGCTAGATTGTTATCTACCGAAGTAGTTGATACAGTAGTATTTTCGGTTTGAGCATTGGATATTTCAGTTGGCTTTTTATCAGGAACAATTGATAAATCTTTGTCTGGCAAATTTTCATTACAAGCAACCATGCTTGTGCAAATGAGAAAACAAAGTGTTATATACTTCATAAAATGAATTTTACATGATTAAAAAAAACATTAGCGAATATAATCCTTGTTTTTCACTTTACAGGTATCCAAAAGGTTTATTTCTATATTTATTGCGCTATATGTAGAGGGCCAATACTTCTTTTAGTATTTTATCAATCTTTTTAAGTGGAATATCTTTTTCGGGATCTACCAATAATATTTTCATACTTACTCTTTTTTCTTGCAATAAATCTGGGTGGTATATCAATTGCCCTTTTATAATGCCAATATACGGTTGCTTGTATTTTTTATGAACCCACAAATAACAAAAGCGCTTACCATTAATGTTGTAAAATGGCGCTGCATATTTCCAGGTTTCGGTTATGTTTTTATCTAATTGTAAGATATGCTCACGCAAAAATTGCAAGCAGCTTTTGGTTGGTTCTTCGTGCTGAAGAAAATAGTTATCTATTGGGCGGAGCAAACTCATGTAAACACAAGCTAATTTATTTTTACAAATTGGGTGCTATACATTTGGCTATCACTCGTATGTAGTTCCAATATATATTTTCCCGATGAAATAGTAGCTACATCTAAATTTTGAAAATTAATTAACCCAGAAAACGATTTTACTTTTCTACCCATTAAATCAAAAATATCAATAATTTTTACCTTAGATACTTCAAAACCCAACTGTAATTGAATATTATTTACAACAGGATTTACCATTACTTTTACAGGATTTGCTTGCGGTACTTTTACAAACAGTATTTTCGAATAAGTTATTTTACCATCAAGTTCTACCTGTTTTAATCGATAATGATTTAAGTAATTTGGTTCATTGTCTACAAAGACATACTGGCTTGTATTTGCACTGTTTCCAGCAGCTTTTACTAGCCCGATTTTTTCGAATTTGGTAGCATCTATACTTCTTTCTATTTCGTAATAATCACTTTTGTATTCATTAGCTGTTTCCCAGAATAATTTTACATTGTTATTTTGTAAACTGTACTCAAATTTTGACAACACAATAGGTACCAGCATGCAAGCGTTAACAATGGCTTGAGATGATGTGGACGATAGCAATCGCCAATTGCCTAGGCCAGTAGAAGTAGTGGGAGGGAAACTTCCACAAAAGGAAAGCGAATTACCAACCAATGTACTTTCATTTTCTCCAACAGCAAAATTATAGCTAATATAAGTTGGATTGGCAGCTTCGTAAAAATCATTGATCAATCTTTCATGTGTAACCGTATTTTGATTGTAGCTGTATTTTGCCAATACTTTGTTGGTTGGAACACTATTTACAATTTCGAAATAACCAATATCAGCAAAATTTTCATTTGCAGGAAAACCATAGTAATACAAGAAGCCTGCACCTCCAGATCCTTGTGTTTGCATTTGAGATATATCCAGTGTTTTGTATAATGTACCTACTTGATCGTAAAACAAAATTTTATCAAAAGATAACATTGTAGCGGGGACTATATTTGTAAAAGTTTGCCTTACCTCTATATACTCATTTACATCTGTACCTGTATTATTATAATGCATTTCTGTTGCATAGCAAGGAGCTTGTCCAAAATACGGAAGCTGAATCAGTGCCAACTCTTCCAAACTTAAACCTGAATGTGCTACCCAATTCATTAACTTAGGATGTGTAATATCTTCTAAGTAACTATAATTTTGTGTTGCAGCTATTTCTTTTGCTACATCATCTGCACCTGTTTGTTGTATCAAATAACCCACCGCACAATAAGTATTGTATTTATCTATAAAATAAGGCTGCCTTCCTTCATGCATATCATTTACAGGAAACAATCCTTTTTGCCAATAGCTATATAAAATATCCAAGTTTTTTGCACGTTGTTTTTTTAACGCAGGAGATAAATGGGAAATATCTCTGCTACGCAATAATAATTCTGTTTGTTGCAAATGAAATTGCTCGAGTTGTTGCTCTGACAATGGTTTTGCTTCAGCATTTTTTAAAGTTGCGCTTACATCTTTTTGCAATTCCCATTCTTTATTTACACTAGCCAATTGCTGGTAAGTACTTTGTAGGTTTTGCGCAATTAGGTAATTTGAGAATAGAATGGCAAATATTACGCTAAACTTTTTCATAACTATATGATTATACATTCAAATATACAGATAATTAAAGCGTAAATTCTAATATGAATTTGTGTTATTAAAGAGCGCACAAACAAAAATAAATTTATAGTATTGCCATATAAAAAGCCGCCCTAATTTCTTAAGGGCAGCTTCTTACTTTATACTAATTAACAAGTGTTCCGATTTCAATTATAACATACCTCAAAGGTTTTTATAATTGTATTCTTTTTACAACAATTTTTCTATTGGATGTGTTTAATATGCGTACTACATATATTCCACTTGCCCAACCGGTTCCATTAATTTCTACATTGCCTGATATGGTTTTGTTTAGCATTTGTCTTCCATTTGCATCCCATACTTCTATAAAATATTTACTGTTAAAATCTTCTGTTTCATTGGCTTTTATCATTTTGTTTGAAGGGTCAACTGTAATATTCATCTTTAAATTATTTTCGGCAACAGCATTCACATCAGTAAATATGGATCGGGCTACCACTGGTGCAGTCTCCATCAGCACAAATTTAAAGGTTTCACCGCCTACTATTTCTTTAATATTGCCCCCAAGATTTTGTACTACATCTAGATGTAAAGCATCTCTGAAAGGATAATTTACAGTTTGGGTTATCATTACACCTATTGGCCCAATAGTTCCTGGGTCTAAATCTACCCCATCTATATAAGCATCTGGTTTAATGATTCTCAACAAATCTTTTGTAACAAATGTATATTCTGTTTGATTAATATATACAGGTACTCTTAGCGTTTCTATAACAAATCCAGCTCCCCTCATACCATTGGCCTTCCAATTTGCATAGAATTGGCCTAAGTCGATATGTACAGCTGCGTAGTTGAGTATATTGTTATTTATTTCCGCTTGAGGTACTAAAAATTTAATAGCGGTATTCAAACCATTTTTAGCAGAGTATTTCTCTCCAGCCAATAATACGGTTGTATTGAGTTGACCTACCACTGGTGGAGGTGGTATGCCTGGTCCCGCTGGGTTTAAATCCGTAATAGAAACATTTTTCCAAGCTATATTGTTGTTGTTTTTTGTATTTAGCCATAAATCAGTTGTTTCAGGAAAAGTCATACCAAAAGGAGCGGTAGTTTCTGTCTCAATGCGGGCCAATATACAGAAATGTGATTTATCTGCACCAAAACAATTATAATCAGAAGGATCTGGTGGAGTCCAATTAATGGAAAGGATTTGTGAACCACCACCTACAATACCAGCGGGAATATTTATTGTTCCTATAAATGCGCCAGTAGGTTTAGGCGGGGTACACACAAATGGAGATACGCCTGTCCAAGCATCTGGCCAACCTAATCCAGTTGACGCTTTGGCCCAATATACTTTTAATTTTTCCGTACCATTAGATGTTTGAGAACCTCTATTGTTTACCCTTATGCGAATTGTATTTGGATTACTACCGATAGGATTTGAATGTACTAGGCAAGTGGCACCAAAACCTGTATTGCATACCCAGATATCTGGTGAATTCCAAAATACACCACTAGCTAATGGGTTGGGCTCAATTGCTACATCCGCTGGGTCATCTTTAATAAATAAATCGGCAGGTACATTTGTTGTGTATAAACCTCTGCCATGTGTTGCAGCAGCTATTAATTTATCCGAAGCCCTAAATTGAAACTGATCGACCCTTACGTTTGCAAAATTATTATTGGTAGGTTCCCAATCGGTGGCTAAAATGGTGATATCATCGGTGCTCCATACGCCCAATTCGGTGGCAAGCAATACCCAGTTGCTATTACGAGGGTCGAACATGGCCCATCGTACGGGCATATCAGGTAAATCGCCTTCTCTCGATGACCAAGTAGGTACTGCTGCTGCATTTGCATCAAGCGTCAAGAATACATTGGTTACTCCATAATTGCTATAGGTTGCTATTATCCTATCCTCTGTAGCACTATTAGGGTCTAAAGCAATACACGAAATAGATCCACCTCCTGCAGGTCTTAAAACCTTAATATCTGCAGCTACCGGTGTACCATTTGCATTATTTACACGAACAATTTTTCCGTCTGCAAGGCCAAAATAAACCCTATTGGCAACAGTGTTAGAAATCATAACATGAGTTACTTTTACTGCAGCGCCAAAGGCTGCTATAGTTATATTTGTGGAAGCTGTAAGTGGAAATGCAGACCTAAAATATTGACTATTATTACTAGCACCATATAAGATATTTGCGGTATTATCATAGTCCGTGGGATTAATAAATTGGCCAAAATTGCCAAAGAATCTTTGCGTCCAAGCGCCTGTACCGCCCGTTGTATTTGTAAAGTAATTATTAAACACGTAAGAAGATATCTGGTTAAGTTGATTATCTTGGTCAATATGGCAAAATGCGCCATCACCTCCGGTAGCCATTGTTGTAGCGTTTATACCTGCTGTTGTAAAACGCTGCGTACCGTTATCCTGAGCCCCAGCTAAAAAATTATTAGTAACGGTAGGGTTTATTGCCGAGGCATAAAATTGTGTTACGTTATATCCATTATTTCTTGTAGAAAATGCAGTGCCAGTATTAATGGTTCTATAAATACCACCATCGCAACCTACCAAAAGTTCGCTACTAGAGCCAGGCTTAAAAGTAATAGCATGTATATCTGCATGTACAACTGGCAAAGTAGTACAACCGCTTGCCCACTGGGTTACCTGTGTCCAACTGGTGCCGGAATTGGTAGATTTTAAAACATCTACTCCACCAATATAAACAGTAGCATCATTCAGTGGATCAACTTGCGCAATTAAATCATACCAACATTGAGTACGAGTAAAATCAGTACTTGCAGATCCTTGATCGCACCATGATGGGGTTCCCAATGCTGTCCAAGTTGGTGCTACGGCATTGGCATTATCCGTTCTTCTTAACCCTCCAATACCATTTCCAGTACCTTGTAATAGCGCATAAACCCTATTTGTATTACTTGGGCATGTAGCTAGTTCTATTCTCTGCCAGGTTCCTGCCGGCGTTATGTTGGTCCAGGTAGCTCCAAAATCGGCAGATCTAAAAATTTGACCGGTAGAAAAAATACCCAAACTTGCGAATAAATTGCCCGTAGAATTTATTTCAATATCTGCAGCTCGTGTATTACTTCCTCCACCAATTCCAGTAGATAAAACTGTAGTCCAGGTAGCACCGCCATCGGTACTTCTTTGCACGCCTGCATTTCTGGTACAAGCATACACATTTCCATTGGTACCAACCATTATCTTTTGAACAAAATTAAATGTGCTGGTAGTAGTTGATAAAAGTTGAGTCCAAGTAGCTCCTCCGTTAGTACTTTTATATATACCTAGTCCTTGTATTGCATCGGCATTAAACCAACCCTCTCCAGTACCGTAATACATTACTAAAGGTGTAGTGGGGTGTTGTGCAATCGTGGTAACTGCTAAATTGGGGGCCAAATCATTTACCTTATTCCAAACAGGCACTGCAAGCGTTATATCATTACAAAACCATAATCCACCACCTACACTTCCCGCCCAAACTTTTTTGTTGGTAACGTCATTTTTATCATATAGTAACGCTCTTGTGCGGCCACCTACATTATTGGGGCCTCGCTCTTGCCATTGGTAGCCTGGAGCTGCTCTAAGCATTTGCTGATCAGCAAATTTCTGTAATTGAAAGTTTCTTGCCAGGTTCAATCGTTCCCTTGGAACCTTATTAGTGGCTGGGTCTTTGGTCAATTCGAATTCCTGTTGCATTGCCAAATCAATCCTATCCGATTTAGGGATTTTTTTTATTTTCCCTGTTTGGGCTTTTATTGTTTTACTTTTTTGTGCA